>NZ_DASWWG010000021.1:0-10614 GCF_036400995.1 Brevundimonas sp. | reverse complement strand
CAGAACGGCAAGGGCTATGTCGCCGCCGAGTTGAACCGTCCGGAAGACGCCCCGATCGGCCTGATCGCCGTCGACGCCCTGTATTCACCGGTCAAGCGCGTCGCCTATCGCGTCGAGCCGACCCGCCAAGGCCAGTCGCTGGACTACGACAAGCTGATCATGGAAGTCGAAACCAACGGCGCCGTGAGCCCGGTGGACGCGGTGGCCTATGCCTCGCGCATCCTCCAGGACCAGCTGCAGATCTTCATCACCTTCGACGAGCCCAAGAAGGCGGTCGAACAGGCGGACGGCAAGCCCGACCTGCCGTTCAACCCGGCTCTGCTCAAGAAGGTCGACGAACTGGAGCTGTCGGTCCGTTCGGCCAACTGCCTGAAGAACGACAACATCGTCTACATCGGCGACCTGATCCAGAAGACCGAGGGCGAAATGCTTCGCACCCCGAACTTCGGCCGCAAGTCGCTGAACGAGATCAAGGAAGTTCTCGCGACGATGGGCCTCAGCCTCGGCATGGACGTGCCGAACTGGCCGCCCGAAAACATCGAAGACCTGGCCAAGAAGTTCGACGACCAGATCTAGTTTCAACCCTCCGCCCATGACCCTTTCGGGATCGCGGAGCGGTTAGAATGAGAGAGCCCCAGGTCCACACCGTATCGTGGAAACCAGGGTTGAGTAGGAGAGACCCCGATGCGCCACGGCGCCGCCTATCGCAAGCTCGGCCGTACGGTCAGCCACCGCCAGGCCATGTTCGCCAACATGGCTGCCTCGCTGATCAAGCACGAGCAGATCACGACCACCCTGCCGAAGGCGAAGGAACTGCGTCCCTTCGTCGAGAAGCTGGTCACCCTCGCCAAGAAGGGCGACCTGCACGCTCGTCGTCAGGCCATCAGCCAGGTCCGTGACGTGCCGCAAGTCGGCAAGCTGTTCGAAACGATCGGCCCGCGCTACGCCGAACGTAACGGCGGCTACATCCGCATCATGAAGGCCGGCTTCCGCCACGGCGACAACGCCGCGATGGCCGTGATCGAGTTCGTCGATCGCGACGTCGACGCCAAGGGCCAGGACTCGGGTCCGGTCTATGAGATCGAGGGCGACGACGAAGCCTGATAGGCTTCGCTCGTTGGGGCAAAAAGGGGCGGCGGGCGAAAGCCTGCCGCCCCTTTCTCGTTCGTGGTCTTCCGCCGCCGGGCCCGCCTCCCCAGATGGAGGCTCCGGAGGGCCCCATGCCGACACCTGAACTCGTCATCACCATCGCGCCGTACCGGCCCGACCACGCCGCCGCCTGGCGGTCGCTGAACGAGGACTGGCTGGTCGCGGGCGGTTATGTGCTGGAGGCCAAGGACGAGCTGGTGCTGGGCGATCCGGACGGCGCGATCCTGTCGAAGGGCGGCCACATCTTCATCGCCGAGCGCGACGGGGCCCCGGCCGGCTGCTGCTCGCTGATGGCGATGGACGACGGCGGCTATGAGGTCGGCAAGATGGCGGTGCTGGAAGGCGCGCGCGGGCTCAATCTGGGCCTGCGGCTGCTGGAGGCGTGCGAGGCGGCGGCGCGGTCCGCCGGGGCCCCGCGCCTCTATCTGGAGACCAACAAGGCCCAGACCCATGCCATCGCCCTGTACCGCCGGTTCGGCTTCACCGACCTGCCGCCGCGGCCCAGCCCGTACGCCCGGGCCGACGTGTGGATGGAGAAGCGGTTCTGAGCCCTGTCGCCGTAGACGGTTCCGGCGGCCACGCTACAGTCGGGGGATGACACCCCGTTCCGTGATTTCGCTCGGCCTCCTGCTGGGCCTGTCGGCTGTTCCCGGCGCCCACGCCCGGGACGGCGCCGCTATCCCGAAGACCGCCAGCGCGGAGACCATCGACTGGGCCGCGCGGGGCTGTAACGCGCTGAGCCCCTTCGGCTTCCGTTTCGGCGAGCGCCCCTCGGGCCGTCCCAACGTTCAGCTGGGAGAAACGCGCCATCCGTTCAGGAACGTGACTCAGGTGCTCACCTACACCTCAAAGCGGACGTTCAGGATCGATACGATGGGGATGTTTCAGGATGCCCCCGGCTCCACCCAGTCGGACCGGGAGGCGGGGCGCATCCTGTTCGAGGCAATCGACGCTCGCATTCAGGTCTTGGGCAACTGGGCGCGCCGCGAGCGGGTCGTTGACGAGCACGGCGACATCACGATCACCTACAACGGTCCTTCCGACGCACCGGACAGCGACGTGAAGCTGGAGATGACCCTGATGCTCGGAGGCGTCTGGATGAACTGCCGCAATGAGGACCTGTACCTAGAGCACCTCAGGGAGGCGTTCGCCTGACAGGCCCTACTCCTTCGACAGGTCCTGCTTCCTGAACCACGCCAGCGCGGCGCCGAGCGGGACGAGGATCCACAGGCCCAGGCCGATCAGGGACTTCCAGACGACCGCGCCGGTCAGCGGGGCCTCCAGCGCGCCCTGCACGGCGGCCTTCAGCGTGTCGTAGGCGAGGCCGGGCAGCAGGAGTTGCAGGGGCCAGCCGCCGGGGTCCATGCCGAACAGCACCGGGCCGATCTGGCCCAGCAGGCTCTGGATGAAGCCCAGCGCCCACGGCACGATCAGGGCGGCCAGCAGGGATCGGGTCATCACCGCCGCCAGCAGGCCGATCAGGGTGAACTGGACGATCCGCACATAGGACAGCAGCCAGGTCAGGGCGATGCCGCCGATGTCGTCGCCGGCGATCGAGAAGCTGAGCCCGCGCTGATAGACCACCGCCTGCGCGAGGAAGAAGACGAAGCTGGCGATCAGGAAGAACAGGCTGCTGACGATGGCGATCAGCTTGACCACCCCGACCTTGGCCAGGATCAGCGAGGCGCGGTCGTTGCGGGCGCTGATCAGACGCCAGGTCTCCCAGCGGTAGTCGCCGGCGTAGATCGTGGCGGCCGCGATCAGCACGCAGATCAGGACGAAGCCGTTGGCGCAGTTGGCGGCGGCGAAGCTGATCGCCTCGCCCAGGTTCACCGCATCCGTGGGCGTGTTCAGGGGCAGATTGGCCGCCTGGGCCGCGCGGTCGCCGTTGGTCTTGGTGATCCAGTGGAACAGCACGCCGCCGACGGCGAACAACAGGGGCGTCAGCAGGACCGACAGGAAGACCAGCACCCGGTTCAGCGAGAAGCGGTAGCCCTCGGCTTTCAGCGCATCAACGAGCATCGGCGGCCTCCTGCACGGCGCCGGTTTCGGTGAAGAAGATGCTCTCGAGGTCGGCGCCGACCCATTTGGCTTCGTGAATGTCGACGCCCTGTTCGACCAGGGCGCGGATCAGGGCAGGGGCCTCGGGCCGCTTGATCTCGGCCAGCACGGCCTCGCCGTCGCGGGTGGCGCGGACGCTGAGGGCGCCGAGCACCTTTTCCAACGGAGTGGCGATCAGGCGCAGGCGTTCGCCGCCGGCGGCGGTCAGGTCGCTGACCGCGCCCTCCAGCACCAGCTTGCCCTTGTTCAGGATGGCCACGCGGTCGCAGATGCGCTGGACCTCGCTCAGCTGGTGGCTGGCCAGGATGATGGTCACGCCGTCGTCGGCGGCCAGCGAGCGGATCAGGGCCCGCATCTCCTGGATGCCGGGCGGGTCCATGCCGCTGGTGGGCTCATCGAGGATGACGAGGTCCGGACGGCTCATCAGCGAGGCGGCGACGCCGAGGCGTTGCATCATGCCGACCGAGAAGCCGCGCACCCGGCGGTCCGCCGCCTGGGTCAGGCCGACGCGCTCCAGCCAGTAGGGAATCTCGGCCTCGGCCCCGAGGCCGTGCTCGCGAGCCAGCCAGTGCAGCACCTGCCGGGCGGTCAGATAGGGCGGGAAGCGCGGCGTCTCGATCATCGAGCCCATGCGGCGCATGGCGTGCACGTCGCCGACGGCCCCGCCCATGACCCGCGCCGACCCGTCCGTGGGCCGGATCAGGCCCAGCAGGATGCGGAACAGGGTCGACTTGCCGGCTCCGTTCGGGCCCAGCACGCCGTAGACGCCGCCCCGCGGGATCGACAGGTTCAGCCCGTCCAGCGCGCGGACGGCTCCATAGGTCTTGGTCAGACCGGTGACCTCGATGACGGGGTTCTGCACATCAGTGTTCATGGAAAGGGAGCTTGGCCGTGGTCGCGACGTCAGGCAAGGCGTTGTCGTGCTGTCGCAGATTAAGCTTAGGCAATGCGGCGTCCTGTTGGAGTTTCGCATGTTCCGTCCCGCGCTTCTGTCCGTCGCCGCCCTGGCCCTCGCCCTGCTGTCGCCCGTCGCGGCCGCAGCCCAGACCGCCGAGCCCGCCGCGCGGCGGCCGGTGATCCTGATCGGGGTGGACGGCTTCCGGGCGGACTATCTGGACCGGGGCGTGACCCCGACCCTGTCGCGGCTGGCGGCCGAGGGCGTGCGCGCCGAGGGCGGCATGCGGCCGTCCTGGCCCAGCGTGACTTTCCCGAACTTCTACACCCTGGTGACCGGCCTGCACCCGGACCACCACGGACTGGTCTACAACACCATGCAGGACCCCGGCCTGCCGGGACGCCGCTTCTCGCTGGGCAACCGGGCCGAGGTGATGGACAGGGTCTGGTACGACGCGGGCGAGCCGATCTGGGTGACCGCCCACAATTCGGGCCTGCGTACCGCGGCGATGTTCTGGCCCGGCTCCGAGGCGCCGGTGCGCGGCGTCCGCCCGGACTACTGGGTGCCCTATGAAAAGGGCGTGCCGTCGCTGTCGCGGGTCAACATCCTGCTGGCCTGGCTGAGCCTGCCGCCGGAGGAGCGACCGGCCGTCGCCACCCTGTATTTCGACATCGTCGACACCCAGGGGCACACCTACGGTCCCGACGCGCCCGAGACCATGGCCGCCGCCGCCGAGGTCGACATGGCGATCACCGCCCTGGTCGAGGGGCTGCAGAAGCTGAACCTGGAGGCCGATCTGGTCATCGTGGCCGACCACGGCATGGCCGCCCTGTCGAGCGAACGGGTCGCCTTCCTCGATGATCTGGTCGACCCGACCGCCATTCGCGTGACCGCCGCCGGCGCGGTCGTCACCCTTGATCCGGTCCCGGGCCGCGAGGCCGAGGTCGAGGCCGCCCTGCTGGGGCGCAAGCCGCACATGGAGTGCTGGCGCAAGGGCGAGGTCCCGGCGCGTCTGGCCTACGGGACCAACCCGCGCGTTCCGGCCATCGTCTGTCTGGTCGACACCGGCTGGACGGTCGGCACACGCGACCGCACCGATCCGGCGCGGGTGAGGGGCGGGGCCCACGGCTTCGACAACCAAGCGCCCGAGATGCGCGCCCTGTTCGTCGCTCACGGTCCGGCCTTCGGACGGGGCGTCAGCCTGCCCGAGATGGACAGCGTCGACGTCGAGCCCCTGCTGGCCCGCCTGCTGGGCATCCCGGCGACGCCGGGCGACGGCCGGGCCGAGGACACCCTGCCGGCCATGGCGCGCTGACGGCGGGCGGGCTAGAAGGCGCGTCCTTCCGAAGGTCCGCCATGAACGCCCTGAATGACCTGAAAGTCCGCCGCGCGGCCATCGCCTTCATCCTGGTGACGGCGGTGCTCGACATCATCGCCATGGGGATCATCATCCCCGTGCTGCCGCACCTGATCGAGGAGTTCGTCGGTTCGAACGCCCAGGCGGGCTGGATCAACGGCGTGTTCGTGGCCCTGTGGGCGGGGATGCAGTTCATCTGCTCGCCCATCATCGGCTCGCTGTCGGACAAGTACGGCCGACGCCCGGTCATCCTGATCAGCTGCGCCGGACTGGCCATCGACTATGTGCTGATGGCCGTGGCGCCGAACCTGTGGTGGCTGGCGGCCGGGCGGATCATCGCCGGGATCACCTCGTCCAGCTTCACGACGGTCTTCGCCTACATGGCCGACATCACCGCGCCGGAGAAGCGGGCGCGGGCCTACGGCCTGATCGGCGCGGCCTTCTCGCTGGGCTTTGTGCTGGGGCCGGTGCTGGGCGGTTTCCTGGGCGAGCTGGGCCCGCGCGCGCCCTTCTGGTTCGCCGCGGCCCTGTCGGGCGTGGCCTTCCTGTACGGCCTGTTCGTCCTGCCCGAGAGCCTGTCGCCGGAGAAGCGGATGGCGTTCAGCTGGAAGCGGGCCAATCCGGTCGGCGCCCTGATGCTGCTGAAGCGGCACGCCGAGCTGACCGGCCTCGCGGTCGTGAACTTCCTGCTCTACTTCTCGCACCACGTCTTTTCGGCGGTCTTCGTGCTGTACGCCGGGCTTCGGTACGGCTGGGGGCCCTGGCAGGTCGGCCTGCTGCTGGCCCTGGTCGGGGTGCTGGACATGATCGTGCAGGGGCTGCTGGTCGGCCCCGTGTCCAAGCGGCTGGGCGAGCGCCGGACGCTGGTCATCGGCCTGTTCGGCGGAACGGTGGGCATCAGCCTGATGGGCTGGGCGCCGATCGGCTGGGCCTTCGTGGCGGCCATGCTGCCCAACGCCCTGTGGGGCCTCGCCATGCCGACAATCCAGTCCCTGATGACCCGCCGCGTGGGCGAGGACGAGCAAGGGCAGCTGCAGGGCGCGAACAACAGCGTCAGCGCCATCGCCGGCGTGCTGTCGCCCCTGTTCTTCGGCTGGATCTACACCCAGTCGACCGGCGGCAATTTCAACGGCGCGGCGCTGTGGGTCGAGAGCTGGGCCGGGCACGGTCCGGCGTCGCGCCTGCTGGTCGGCGGCCTGCATGATCCGGGGCTGGCCTTCTATCTGGCCGCAGCCGTGCTGCTGGCGGCGGCGTTGATCGGCTGGGGCGTGGCGCGGCAGGCCAGCCGTGACGAGGCCGCGGAGGCGTGACAGGGTCGCCTTGATCCGGCCCGAAAGCCGGAGCCGTATGGGAACGTCTCTCCAGCCTTTGCCTTACGGAAGATGATGAAGACCGGCTCTCTCGCGATCGCACTCGCCCTCTCGCTCGCCGCCTGCGGCCAACCGAACAACTCAAAGGCCCAGGACGGGGTGTTCTCCGACAACCGGGTCGTGCCCGGCGACGCGCTGGCGATGAAGTCCAGCTTCGCCCCCGTGGTGCGCACCGCCGCCCCGGCCGTGGTGAACATCACCGCCCGCGGGGTGCAGCGCACCGATCCCTTCTGGCAGATGTTCGGGGCCCCGGCGCAGCAGCAGACCGGCTCGGTCGGCTCGGGCGTCATCGTGCGGGCCGACGGGGTGGTGGTGACCAACTACCACGTCATCAACGGCATGAGCTCGATCCGGGTGATCCTGGCGGACCGCCGCGAGTTCGATGCGCGGGTGGTTCTGGGCGACGAGCGCTCGGACCTGGCGGTGCTGCAACTGGAGGGCGTCAACGAGCGCCTGCCCGTGCTGAACATCGACGACCGCGAGGAACAGCAGGTCGGCGATCTGGTGCTGGCGATCGGCAATCCGTTCGGCGTCGGCCAGACGGTGACCAACGGCATCATCTCGGCCCTGAACCGGACCGAGACCAATATTTCCGACGGCGGTTCCTTCATCCAGACCGACGCGGCGATCAACCCGGGCAATTCGGGCGGGGCGCTGGTCGACATGGACGGCGACCTGATCGGCATCAACTCGGCCATCTTCTCGCGCTCCGGCACCTCGTCCGGCGTCGGCTTCGCCATCCCGGCCTCGATGGTCCGGCGGGTGGTCGACAACGCCGTCGGCGGCGCGACGACCGTCGTGCGGCCCTGGCTGGGCGTGAAGGGCGAGACGGTCAGCGCCGACATCGCCCGCAGCCTGGGGCTGGACCGGCCACAGGGCGTGGTCGTCACCCAGGTCTGGACCGGCGGTCCGGGTGAGCGCGCGGGTCTGCGCGAGGGCGACCTGATCACCGCCATCGACGGAGCCGAGGTCAACGACCAGGGCGGGCTGAATTTCCGCGTCGGCCTGCATGATCCGAACGAGACGGTCGAGGTCACCTATCTGCGCGACGGCCGCCGCCAGACCGCCAGCGCGCGCATCAGCTCCTTGCCCGGCGATCCGGACACCGACCGCGCCACGGTCGTACAGTCGGGCGCCCTGGCCGGGGCGCGGGTGCTGGCCCTGAACCCGGCCCTGGCCGACAGCCTGGGCGGCGATCCCTTCTCGACCGGAGTCATTGTCGGCGGGGTCCAGCGCGGCAGCTACGCCAACCGGGTCGGCTTCCAGGGCGGGGATGTGATCGTCGCCGTCAACGGTCGTGCGATCAGCACCGTCGGCCAGCTGGCCAATGTCGGGCGCGGCGCCGAGGTGACCATCAACCGCCGCGGCCGGACCATCACCGGGGTGATGCGCTAGGCGTCACGTCCTGATCGGCGCCCCGATCGACCAGGTGTGGCCGAACGGGTCCTTCAGCTGGCCGTAGCGGTCGCCCCAGAACTGGTCCTCCAGCGGGAACAGGGGCACGCCGCCGGCCAGGATGGCGCGGTTCCACCACTCGTCGGCGTCGTCGACCTGAAGGTGCAGGGTTACGCCGACCGGGGTGATGTCCTGCTGGCCGTTGAACTCCGGAAACTCGTCGGCCAGCATCACGCTGGCGCCGTTGATCAGCAGGTGGGCGTGCATCAGGCGCTCGCCGTCCTCGGCGGGCATCCGGCGCAGCTCCTCGGCCCCGAAGGCGCGCTGGTAGAATTCGATGGCGGCCTGCCCCCCGCGCGCGGGGATGGTCAGGTGCGGGGTGACCCCGGTATGCGGGCCCTGCGGCTTGCTGTCGTCGGCCATCTCGTTCTCCTCGAATCCTGCACACAGTAACGCGTGAAATAGCGGGCGGTTACGCCTATCTCTGGGCGTCCATGACCGATCTGTTCGAAGCCTCCGGCATCCATCCCCCTGACGCCCCGCTGGCCGACCGCCTGCGGCCCCAGACGCTCGAGGACGTCGTCGGGCAGGATCATCTGCTGGGCGAGGGCGGGCCGATCCGCCGCATGATCGAGGCGGGCCGTCTGGGCTCGATGATCCTGTGGGGACCGCCCGGCACCGGCAAGACCACCATCGCCCGCCTGCTGGCCAAGGCGGCGGGCTATCAGTACCAGCAGATCAGCGCCGTCTTCTCGGGCGTCGCCGATCTGAAAAAGGCGTTCGAGCAGGCGCGGATGCGCCGCGCCGCCGGGCAGAGCACCCTGCTGTTCGTCGACGAAATCCACCGCTTCAACCGGGCCCAGCAGGACGGCTTCCTGCCGTTCGTGGAGGAGGGGATCGTCACCCTCGTGGGCGCCACGACCGAGAACCCGTCGTTCGAGCTGAACGGGGCCCTGCTGTCGCGGTCTCAGGTCTATGTGCTGAAGCGGCTGGATGACGCTGCGTTGGGTCAACTGTTGATCCGGGCCGAGGCGATGGAGGGCAAGCCTCTGCCGCTGACGCCCGAGGCGCGACACGCCCTGCTGGCCCTGGCCGACGGGGACGGGCGTTACCTGCTGACCATGTCGGAGGTCCTGTTCGATCTGCAGGGCGTCGAGCCGCTGGACGTGCAGGCGCTCGCGGGCATTCTGCAGAAGCGCGCGCCCGCCTACGACAAGAGCCGGGAAGAGCACTACAACCTCATCTCCGCCCTGCATAAATCGGTTCGCGGGTCGGACCCGGACGCGGCCCTCTACTGGCTGGCGCGGATGCTGAACGGGGGCGAGGACCCGCTGTATCTGGCGCGCCGGATCGTACGGATGGCGGTCGAGGACATCGGCCAGGCCGACCCGCTTTCGATCCTCGTCGCCAATGCGGCCAAGGACACCTACGACTTCCTCGGCAGCCCCGAGGGCGAGCTGGCGCTGGCGCAGGCCGTGGTCCATCTGGCCACCGCGCCCAAGTCGGTCGGGGTGTACGAGGCCTACAAGGCGGCCAAGCGCGCGGCGGCCGAGACCGGCTCCCTGATGCCGCCGGCCCACATCCGCAACGCCCCGACCAAGCTGATGAAACAGCTCGGCTACGGCGAGGGCTACCAGTACGACCCGGACACCGAGGACGGCTTCTCGGGCGCCAACTTCTTCCCCGAGGGGATGGAGCGCCGCACCTTCTACAAGCCCAAGGGCGAGGGGCACGAGGCCAAGGTCAAGGAACGGCTGGAGCGCTGGGCCGAGATGCGGGCGCGGAAGTCGGGGGGCTAACCCATCTCCCGATGGGGGCTTGAGCGCGATCACACGCGTCGGTCGGTTTGGGGGAGAAAGACATCGGGCGCCCGACGTCGCCAACCTGAACGGCGTTCATTGTCGTCCTGCCCCGACGCGCCTAGCGTCGCCGTGTCAGACACCTTGGGAGGGGGAAAATGACTGATTCAATGACCGTGAAGACGCCCTGGCACCTGTGGGTGGTGGGTGTTCTGGGGCTGCTGTGGAACGGCTTCGGCGCCTTCGACTTCATCAGCACCACCACGCGGGGCGAGGCCTATTTCCGCGAGTCCGGCTTCGACCAGCCGATGATCGACTATTTCAACGCCATGCCGAGCTGGATGTATGTGCCGTGGACGCTGGGCGTCTGGGGGGCGGTGATCGGCACGATCCTGCTGCTGGTCCGGCGCAAATGGGCGGTGCACGCCTTCGCCCTGTCGTTCCTCGGCGCTCTGGTCAGCCTGATCTACGGCAAGTTCATCGACGCGCCGCCGCCCCCGCCGCCGGGCATGGAGATGATGCAGTGGATGCCGTTCGTCATCCTCGCCATCGCCGCCTTCCTGCTCTGGTACGCCTGGAGCATGGCCA
>NZ_DASWWG010000020.1:0-4313 GCF_036400995.1 Brevundimonas sp. | reverse complement strand
GTGTGGAAGGCGACGTTGTCCTTGCCCATGAACTGGACGTAGCGGACGTCGTCGGCGCCCTCGTCGGTGCGCCACCAGTCGCGCCAGGTCCGGCCCGTCGCCTCGGCCCACTCCTCGGTGGCGCCGATGTATTCGATGGGGGCGTCGAACCAGACATAGAAGACCTTGCCCTCCAGCCCGGGCCGCGGCCCGCCGTCGGGGCCGACCACCGGCACGCCCCACTTCAGGTCGCGGGTAATCCCCCGGTCGATCAGGCCCTCGTCCAGATGCTTGTAGGCGATCGAGCGGGCCAGGGTCTGCCAGTCGGCGCGGGTGCCGATCCAGTCGCGGATCGGCTGCTCGACCTTGGTCTGCAGCAGGTACAGGTGGCGGGTGTCGCGCACCTCGAGGTTCTTCGACCCCGACACCGACGAATAGGGGTCGATCAGGTCGGTCGGATCCAGCAGGCGACCGCAGTTGTCGCACTGGTCGCCCCGCGCGCCGACATGGCCGCAGTGCGGACAGGTGCCCTCGACGTAACGATCCGGCAGGAAGCGGGCGTCGTCGACGGAATAGATCATCCGGTCGACCCGCTCCTCGATCAGCCCCTTCTCCTCCAGCACCTTCGCAAAGTGCTGGGTCAGGCGGCGGTTGGGCTCGTTCGACGACCGGCCGAACCAGTCGTAGCTCAGGCCGAAGGCCTCGCCGGCCCGCTTCTGGATTTCGTGCTGCTCGTCGCAATAGGTGCGCACGTCCTGCCCGGCGGCGGCGGCGGCCAGTTCGGCCGGGGTGCCGTGCTCGTCGGTGGCGCAGATGTAGAGCACCTCATGCCCCTGCGCCCGCTTGAACCGCGCGAAAACGTCCGCCGGCAGCATCGAGCCCGCCAGATTCCCCAGATGCTTGATGCCGTTGATGTAGGGCAGCGCCGAGGTGATGAGGATGCGGGACATGGATTCCGGGGGTCGAGGGTCGAGGGAGGAGGGTCGAGTGATCGGTTAGTGGCGAGTGCGGAGGCATTTCGCAACACCCTCGCCCCTCGCCCCTCCACCCTCGACCCTACGGAAGCCGCCTCGCCACCCGCACGAACCGCCCGGTCAGCAGGGTCCCCGACACCAGGCTGGCGATGATCACGGCCCAGACCAGACCGTCAACGCCGATGCGGTGGGCCAGCACCCAGCCGATGGGCATCATGATCGCGCCGTACGAGACGAAATGCATGATCGTCGGCCACCAGACGTCGCCCGCCGCGCGGTTGGCCTGGGCGGCGACGACCTGAATCCCGTCGGCGACGAAGAACAGGGTGGCCAGCACCAGCGCCGGTCCGGCGATGGCGACCAGCGCCGGGTCGGTCGTATAGGCCCGCACCAGCAGCCCCGCCGTCGGCCAGATCAGCAGCGCCACCAGCAGCGCCAGCACCGTCACCACGCCGATCCCGGCGAAGCCCGCGCGCAGCACGCCCTCGCGGTCCTGCGCCCCATAGGCCCGGCCGACCAGCACCGCCGTCGCCGACGACAGCCCCATCGGCAGCATGAAGACGATGGCCGACATATTGATCACGATGGCCCAGCTGGCGGTCTCGTTCGTGCCCAGCAGGCCGGCGATCACCGTCATGGCGGCGAAGGCGCCGACCTCGATGAAGTTGGACGCCCCGGCGCCCACCCCGACCTTGATCTGTTCGCGCTCGGTCTCCGGATCGCGGGCGGGCCGCTTCCACAAGTTCCAGCTCTTCGCCTCGGGCAGGCGCAGGATGTAGACGATCAGGAAGGCGGCCAGCGCGAAACGCGCGCCGAACGTCGCCCAGGCCGAGGCCGCGGCGCCGTGCACCCCGATGTTCAGCAGGTCCGGCACCAGCAGCAGGTTCAGCCCGATGTTCACCCCGTTGGCCACCCACATCGCCCACATGCCGGGCTTGGGCTTGGACAGGCCCTCCAGGAAGAACTGGGCGGCCACCGAGATCAGGTAGAAGGGCATCGACAGGGCGAAGATGACCAGCGGGCCGGACGCTCCGGCGCCCAGGCCTTCCTCGAAGCTGACGTTCTGCATGACCCACGGGCCGAGGATCGACAGGGCCAGCATGGCCGCGATCCCGATCTGCAGCGCATAGACCATGCCCCGGCGCAGCACCGCGCCGATCTCGCCGTGACGGCCCTCGCCGCGCAGGCGGGCGGTGACGATCTGCACCCCCATCATCAGGCCCACGGCGGTCGTCAGCACCACCGACGACGGCGCCCAGGCCAGCGAGTGATAGGCCAGCTCGCGCGACGCATAGTGACCGACCACGATCGCGTCGGTCAGCCCCATGGTCATGATGCCGATCCGCGCCAGCACCACCGGCCAGGCGAGATTCAGCAGTTCCTTCAGGGTGGCGCGGGTCTTGTCGTTCAGGGCGATCATGGGACGCGGCACAGGCCACGGGGCGGCGACCGGGTCAACCGGGTTTGGGGAGACCTAGTATAAGGGGAGCTGATCACTCACCTCTCCATTCGCCTCTTCAAGCGAATGGAGAGGACAGATCGGCGCGTCAGCGTCGATCAGGTGAGGGCGGCTCCGTCAGAACAGAAGACGCCTCGAACGCCAGTGTTGGCGGACCACTCACTCACCGCCTGCGCCGCCCCCTCCTGATCGCTGGCGCGATCTGTCCTCCCCATCGCCTTGAAGGGGGCGATGGGGAGGTGAGCTGGGCTCAGCCATTGCCCACCAGCTTCCCGAACGCCGCCATGATCGTGCCCAGGAACGCCTTCGTCCCCTCCACCTTCACCTCCCCGGTCTCGTCGAACAGGTCGCCCGCATTGCCGATATAGGCCTCGGGTTGCTGCAGGGTCGGCATGTCGAGGAAGACCAGCGACTGGCGCAGGTGATGGTTGGCCCCGAACCCGCCGATGGCGCCGGGCGAGACCGAGACGACGGCCGCCGGCTTGCCCGACCAGATGCTGTGGCCATAGGGGCGCGAACCGACATCGATGGCGTTCTTCAGCGCGCCGGGGACCGAGCGGTTGTATTCCGGCGTCACGAAGACCACCCCGGCGACGCCGCGCATCTCGTCGCGGAACCGGGTCCAGGCGGCGGGCGGGGCTTCTTCCAGATCGGGATTGTACAGCGGCAGGTCGCCGATCTCGACGATCACCCCCTCCAGTCCCTCGGGCGCCGAACGGATCAGCGCCTCGGCGGTCAGCCGGTTCAGCGAGCCCTTGCGCAGGCTGCCAACGATGAAGGCGATTTTGCTCATGGGAGGCTCCTTCGGGACGACCGTCGCCCTGCCCCTGATCTGGCGCCGCGCGGTCCGGTGGACAAGGGCGCGATGCAACGCCTAAACCTCCCCCCATGCCGAAGCTGACGTCCGCCATCGACACCTCGTCCGCCGCCTTCAAGGCGCTGGACGCCCATAACCGCGCCCTGCGCGACGAGCTCTACGCCAAGGTGGCCAAGGCCGCCCGCGGCGGCTCCGACGCCAGCCGCGACCGCCACGTCTCGCGCGGCAAGCTGCTGCCGCGGGACCGCGTCGAGCGCCTGCTGGACCCCGGCTCCCCCTTCCTCGAGGTCGGCCAGCTGGCCGCCGGTGGCATGTACAACGATGAGGCGCCCGGCGCGGGCATGATCTGCGGCGTCGGCCGGGTCTCGGGCCGCGAGGTGATGATCGTCGCCAACGATCCGACCGTGAAGGGCGGCGCCTACTTCCCCATGACGGTGAAGAAGCACCTGCGCGCCCAGGAGATCGCCGAGCAGAACAACCTGCCCTGCGTCTATCTGGTCGATTCCGGCGGGGCCAACCTGCCCCACCAGGCCGAGGTCTTCCCGGACCGCGACCATTTCGGCCGCATCTTCTTCAACCAGGCCCGCATGTCGGCCAGGTCGATCCCCCAGATCGCCTGCGTCATGGGCTCATGCACCGCCGGCGGCGCCTATGTCCCGGCCATGTCGGACGAGACGGTGATCGTCAGGAACCAGGGCACCATCTTCCTGGCCGGTCCCCCGCTGGTGAAGGCCGCAACGGGCGAGGTCATCAGCGCCGAAGAACTGGGCGGCGCCGAGACCCACGGCCGCAAGTCCGGCGTGGTCGACCATGTCGCCGAGAACGACGAGCACGCGCTTCAGATCGTCCGCTCCATCGTCGCCAATCTGAACACGGTCAAGGACGTCGCTCTGGATGTGCGCGAGCCCCGCGCCCCCGCCTACGACCCGGCCCAACTGTACGGCGTCATCCCCGAGGACGTCCGGGCTCCCTACGATGTGCGCGAGGTCATCGCCCGCATCGTCGACGGCTCGGAGCTGGACGAGTTCAAGGCGCTCTACGGGACCAGCCTCGTCTGCGGCTTCGCCCGTATCTGGGGCTATCC
>NZ_DASWWG010000019.1:0-44624 GCF_036400995.1 Brevundimonas sp. | reverse complement strand
TCCCAGCGGATCAGGCCGGACAGGGCGCCCCCGATCAGGCCCGCCATGATGGCGAACAGGATGTAGAGGGTGCCGATGTCCTTGTGGTTGGTCGACAGCAGCCACCGGGTGAAGAACCCGGGCTTGTGATCGTGATCGTCGTGATGAGCGGCGGCGTGAGCCATGGGACTATCGGTCCTCGGATCAGTTCAGAGCGGGGGCGGCGGCCGGAGCCGCGGCGCCTTCCGGAGCCTTCGGGGTCATCGAGCCGCCCTTGGAGGCGACCCAGGCTTCGAAGTCGGCCTGGCTGACGACGCGGATCTCGATCGGCATGAAGGCGTGGTCGACGCCGCACAGTTCCGAGCACTGGCCGTAGAAGGTGCCGACGCGGTCAGCGCGGAACCAGGTTTCGTTCAGGCGGCCCGGGACGGCGTCGATCTTCAGGCCGAACGCCGGCAGGGCGAAGGCGTGGATGACGTCGGCGGCGGTGACCTGGACGCGAATGGTCTTGCCGACCGGCACGACGATCGGTTCGTCGGCGGCCAGACGGTAGAGGGCGTGATCCATCCCGCGCTGGGCGATCTCTTCCTCGGACAGCATGTTCGAGACGTACTCGGGGATGCCCTGGTCCGGGTATTCGTAACCCCAGTTCCACTGGTTGCCCGTGGCCTTAACGGTCAGGTACGGCTCCGGCATGTCGTTGTAGGCGAACAGCAGGCGGAACGAGAACAGCGAGATCGCGACGAGGATCAGGACCGGCGCGACCGTCCAGATCACCTCGACGAGGGTGTTGTGGCTCCACTTGGCCGGGACCGGGTTCGCCTTCTTGTTATAGCGAATGACGATCCAAATCAGCAGGCCCAGCACCAGCAGGGTGATGATGCTGATCACCGGCAGCAGGACGACGTCGTGGAAGAAGTGCGCTTCCACCTTCAGCGGCGAAGCCGCCGGCTGCAGCGCGATACCGCCCGGCGTCGGCTGACCCATGCGGTCACCTTCCGAAGCCAAGGCCGGCGTAGCGGCGAAAACGGCCAGGCCCAAGGCGGTGAGACCACCACCGATCAGCGCCCGGGCCCGCGTGCCCATCCCCATGCGAGACATCCTCATAAAACCGTTTCGTCGCAATCAGTTGCGAGTGAATCGCAAACAGCCGTTGGAACCTGACGCCCCCGCGGCGATACTTGGGCGGTCCATATCGTCCCCTCCCTCGCTTGCCAAGCGTTCCGACAGATCGGGTTCGTTCGCACCCCGGATTAAATCGGAGTCATGTTTCGCCAGCTACCTTGCGTGGCAAGATACCTTGCGATACCCCTTGGACACATCACGGGAGAGGTTGATGTGCCTGAAACCATAGAAATCCAGTTGAAGAAGGGGGCCCTGACGCTGTGCGTTCTGGCCCTGCTGAACCGGCGCGAAAGCTACGCCTACGAGATCGCCTCGACCCTGTCCGACGCCATCGGAATGGGGGAAGGGACCATCTATCCGCTGATGCGCCGCATGCAGTCCGACGGCCAGGTCGAGACCTATCTGCGCGAATCGCCCTCTGGCCCGTCGCGCAAATATTATCGCCTGACCGACGCCGGTCGCCGGGCGCTGGACGCCCAGAGAGCCGAGTGGCGCGCGTTCGCCCTGGCGGTCGAGACCATTCTTGACGACGCGGCCGCGCCCGCCGTCGCCGAACTCAGCGAAGAGGGAGCTGAACAATGACCCGCGCCGACTTCATGGCCCGGTTGAGACAGGGGCTGGTGGGACTTCCGATGTCGACCGCCGCCGAGATCGCCGCCGACTACGAACTGCACTTCACCGACGGCGCCGCCGCCGGCCGCAGTGAAGAGGACATCGCAGCCGCGCTGGGCGACCCCGCCCGTCTGGCCCGCGAACTGCGCGCCGAGGCCGGCGCCCGCCGCTGGACCCAGGAGCAGAACCCGTCGGCCGCCGTGGGCGCCGTCTTCGGCCTGATCGGCCTGGGCGCGCTCGACATCATCATCATCCTGCCGCTGTTCTTCTCGGTCGTGGGCACGGTGCTGTCCTTCCTGGTCGCGGGCATCGCGGTCTTCGTCAGCGGCGGCATCGTCGCGGTCGTGGGCCCGTTCTTCGACGGCCCGGGAGGCGTGATCGCCGCGGTGCTGCTGGGCGTCGGCCTGATGGGTCTCGGCCTGTTCATGGGCGGCCTGATGGCCATCCTGACCAAGTGGCTGATCGACGCCACCGTCTGGTACGCCCGCCTGCACTACCGCGTGCTGAAGCCGGCGCTGGACACCCAGCCCGTCCAACAGGCCTGAGGGAGGACCTGAACCATGATGCGCAATCTTCTCGTCATCACCGGCGTCGGCTTCCTGCTCTCGCTGGTCGGCATCGGCGGGGCCGTGGCCCTGGTGGGCAACGACGTCCGCAAGCACGACTGGACCTGGGTGGTCACCGATGACGGCCCCGGCGACTCCAACTTCCGCTTCGAACGCGGCCCGGTGCAGCCCGATATCGAGCGCACCATCGCCTGGAGCGGCGGCGACAGCCTGTCGGTCGACGTCCCCGGCGAGGTCGATTACGTCCAGGGCGATGAGGCGGGCATCCGCATCAGCGGCCCGAAGGACATCGTCGACAGCATCCGCTTCGTCGACGGCCGCCTGACCATGGACAGCGATGACCGTCCGGAACGCGGCTACATCCGCTGGAGCGGCTCGGGCATCCATGTGTGGAGCGAAAGCGAGGCCCTGCGGATCACGGTCACCGCCCCGTCGGTGACCAATTTCGAAATGGGCGACAACGGTCTGCTGCGGGTCCGCCGCTACGACCAGCCGGCCCTGTCGGTGACCACCCAGGGCGAGGGCTCGATCAAGGTCGAGGGCCGCGCCGACAAGGCGACGGTCACGATCAACGGCGACGGCGGCGCAAACCTGTCCCGCCTGCTGCTGGCCGAGGCCGTGGTCAATGTCCCCGGGGACGGCGACGTCCGGGTCGGCCCGACCGAGCGGGCCGAGATCGACATCTCCGGCCAGGGCGACGTGACCCTGACCCGGAATCCGGCCCAGGTGACCCAGTCCATCACCGGCTGGGGCGAGGTCGAGTTCGACTAAAGCGGACGCGTGACGCGGGGACGGTCAGCCCCTACTTAAGGCCCATGACCGTCCTCGTTTCCCCGCCCGCCATCCTCGACAGCGCCGAGGTCGGCGCCGACGAAGCCCTCTCGATCCTGCAGGACGCCCTGACGGGAGCCGACGACGGCGAACTGTTCCTCGAGCGATCCGAATCGGAGTCGCTCGTTTTCGACGACGGCCGCCTGAAGTCGGCGGCCTATGACGCGAGCGAGGGCTTCGGCCTTCGCGTCGTCGCCGGCGAGACCGCCGGATACGCCCACGCCAACGAGATCAGCGGCCCTGCCCTGCGTCGCGCCGCCGACAGCGCCGCCCTGGCCAAGTCAGGCCACGCCGGGATCGCGGCCGAGGCGCCCCAGGCGACCAACCGCAAGCTCTATGACGAGGTTGATCCCCTCGCCTCCCCCGCCTTCTCCGACAAGATCGCCCTGCTGGCCGAGATCGACGCCTGGGCCCGCGCCCGCGATCCGCGCGTCGTGCAGGTCTCGGCCTCGCTGATCGGCGAGCACCGCCAGATCGAGATCCTGCGCGGCGACGGCCGCCTGATGCGCGACATGCGCCCGCTGGTCCGGCTGAACGTCTCCGTCACCGTAGAGAAAGACGGCCGCCGCGAGAGCGCTTCCTCCGGCGCGGGCGGCCGCGCGGGCTTCGAGGCCTGGGTCGCTCCGGACCGCTGGCAGGCGCAGGTCGACGAGGCCCTGCGTCAGGCGCTGGTCAATCTGGAAGCCGTCGACTGCCCGGCGGGCGAGATGGACGTGGTGCTCGGCGCGGGCTGGCCCGGCGTCCTGCTGCACGAGGCCATCGGCCACGGCTTCGAGGGCGACTTCCACCGCAAGGGCTCGTCGGTCTTCACCGGCATGATGGGCAAGCGCGTCGCCGCCCCGGGCGTGACCGTGGTCGACGACGGCTCCATCGCCGGTCGCCGCGGCTCCCTGACCATCGATGATGAGGGCACCCCGACCAACCGCACGGTCCTGATCGAGGACGGCATCATGGTCGGCCTGATGCACGACCGCCTGTCGGCCCGCCAGCTGGGCGCCGAGGCCACCGGCAACGGCCGTCGCCAGTCCTTCGCCCACATGCCGATGCCGCGCATGACCAACACCTTCATGGAAGGCGGAAAGGACTCGAAGGCCGACATGATCGCCAATACGAAGCGCGGTCTCTACGCGGCGAACTTCGGCGGCGGTCAGGTGGACATCACCAACGGCAAGTTCGTGTTCCAGTGCACCGAGGCCTATCTGATCGAGGACGGGAAGATCACCGCCCCGGTGCGCGGCGCCACCCTGATCGGCGACGGCGCCACGGCCCTGACGCAGGTGCAGATGATCGGCGATGACTTCGAGTTCGATCCGGGCGTCGGCGTCTGCGGCAAGGCCGGACAGGGCGTCCCCGTCGGCATCGGCCAACCCTCGCTGAAGATCGGCGGGCTGACGGTGGGGGGAACGGCTGTCTAGGGGCTAGGGGCTAGGTGATAGGTTTTAGGGGGCGGCATGCGCCGCCCTGGGCCAACCCTGCCCCTAGAACCTCGAACCTAGAACCTACCTCCACTCCGGCCCGACGATCTCGAAGCCGCGGGCTTTCAGGCTGTCCAGGACGCCGCCCTCCTCGGCCAGCAGGCGGACCGGGGCGACGCCCATGGTGACGCCCGGCGAGATCATCGCCGTCTCCACCGCCGCCGCCCATTGCTGGTGCAGTTGCGGGGCCAGTTCCGGATCGCCCCACGGCCAGCACACGTTCAGCGCCTGCTCGATCGGCGAGTTGACCACGTCCGGCACGCGGAAGGCGCGCCAGTCCAGCGCCCGGTCGCGCGAGGCCTCGGGTCCGGCTTCCGCCGCCGCGATGGCCCGCTCGACGCAGGGCACGTGCACCGTCTGGGGCGCGTTGATCAGGCTGGCGACCATCTCGTCCCCGCGCACGATGCCCACGGGCCGCATATCGATGCGCGCCCGCCGCCCCGACCGCCGGACCACGTCGATGGCGTCCTGCGTCTCGCCCCCGGCGCGGAAACCGGCCTTGTCCTGCATCAGGTCCAGACCGACGAAGAGCAGGCTCTGGGTGCGCCAGCCCTGCCCGCGCTCCCCGGCCATAAGGGCCTCCAGACGGGCCTGATAGTCCGGGCTGAGATAGTCGGCCGTGGTCTGGCCCTGCGGCATCCGCCCGATGGTGCGGGCGCGCCAGATCACGCGAAGCAGGTCGCTGAATGAGGCGCGGCCCTCCTGCGGCAGCAGGATCAGGTCCGCCTTCGCCGCCGCCGCCTCCAGCGCGTCGGGGCGCCAGGTCACGTCGCGCGGAATGGAGCGGATCGAGCCGACGAGGATCAGGGTCGAGTCGCCGCGTGTGACCGTCCACATCGGCGCGCCCGAGCGCCGGGCCAGCACCACCACCTCATCCAGCTCCGTCGCCTCCTGGGCGACCGGGGGCGCGGACTGCGCAAGGACCGACGGCGCGGCGGCGCTGAAGCTGAGCAGGACAGAGGCGAAAACAGCGACGGATTTCACAGAACCACCCGTTAGACTTGATGAACGACAGTATTGAACAGACAAGATCAGAACACGAAGATGACAGCGCTGTAATGCTGTCGCCGATTTAATCCACCTGTCCGTCTTGTAACTGGAGACGGGCGGATCATGCGGTCACACCTCTCGTCACACGACGAGGGGAGTTCTGCAATGACCAAGACCATTCTTCTGGCGACGACGGCGATCCTTCTGGGCGCCGGTGCGGCCGCCGCCCAGACCCCGCCTCCGCCGCCCGCCCAGCACACGGCCCAGGCCGAAGCCGGCCAGCAGGGCGTGCTGGTGTTCAACCCCGACTTCTTCGCCGACCAGCGCCCGACCACCGCGCTGGACATGGTCAACCGGGTGCCCGGCTTCAGCGTCTCGGACGGCGACGGCAGCCGCGGCTTCGAAGGCTCGGTCGGCAACGTCCTGGTCAACGGCTCGCGTCCGGCCTCCAAGAACGACACCGGCTCCAGCGTTCTGGGCCGCACCCTGGCCTCGAACGTCGAGCGTATCGAGCTGATCCGCGGCGGCGCCCCGGGCATCGACATGCAGGGCTTCTCGGTGGTGGTGAACGTCATCACCCGCAATCAGGCCAGCCAGCAGACCATCGTCACCGGCAACGCCGTGCTGTTCGAGGGCGGTCAGGACGTCTACGGCGGTTCGATCCAGTTCACGGCCCGCGACGGCGACCGCACCTGGGGCTTCACCCTGAGCGACGGCCTGTCGATGAGCGACGCCAACGGCGTCGGCCCGGTCATCCGCCGCGACGGCGCCGGCACGGTCATCCGTGACGAGGACTTCTTCAACGACCAGACCGGCGGCGGCCAGTCGGCCCGCGTCAACTACGCCAGCCCCTTCCTGGGCGGGAAGATCGACGCCACCGCCCGCTACGGCGTCAACGACTTCGCCAACCTGAACCTGCAGACCTCGCCCACGACCCGCCGCGAGAGCCGGTACGAGGAGGATGGATCGTCGGGCGAACTGGGGCTGGTCTACACTCGCCCGCTGAGCAGCCGGTTCAACCTCGAGACCCGCTTCATCCACGAGTTCAGCGACTTCACCGGCGTCTCGACCAACCGCACCACCCTGTCGGGCGTCGCCAGCCCGGAGCAGCGCTTCGAATCGGACGGCAACGCCTCCGAGACCATCCTGCGCGGCCTGGTCCGCTTCGAGCAGTCGCCGAAGCTGACCTGGGAGTTCGGCGGCGAGGTTGCCTACAACATGCTGGAGACCGAACAGGCCTTCAGCATCGGCGGCACGCCGGTCCCCCTGCCCTCGGCCTCGGTGAAGGTCGAGGAGACGCGCGGCGAGCTGTTCGGCAAGGGCACCTGGCGCCTGCGCGACGACCTGACGGTCGAGGGCGGCCTGCGGCTGGAAGCCTCGACCATCACCCAATCGGGTGACGCCGATCAGGAGAAGAGCTTCTTCTTCCCCAAGCCGCGCCTGCTGGCCACCTGGACCCCGATGGCCAACAATCAGTTCCGCCTGCGCTTCGAGCGCGAGGTCGGCCAGTTGGACTTCGGCGACTTCGCCGCCTCGGCGGACCTCGAGGATGAGAACGTCTTCGGCGGCAACATCGATCTGGAGCCGGAGCAGCGCTGGATCAGCGAACTGATCTACGAGCGCCGCTTCATGGGCGACGGCATCGTCAGCATCGGCCTGCGCCATGACGAGATCGTCGACGCCATCGACGTGATCCCGCTGGACGCCGGCCTGTCGGCGGTCGGCAACATCGGCGACGGCACGCTGGACCAGCTGGCGGTGAACATCCTGGTGCCGATGGACTGGGCCGGCTTCACCGGCGGCCGTCTGGGCTTCCGCAACACCTGGAACCACACCGAGGTGACCGATCCGACCACCGGCGAGACGCGCGCGATCTCGAACGTGCGGGCGTCGCAGGCGACCTTCACCATCGCCCAGGACATCACCTCGTGGAAGCTGCAGTGGGGCGGCGCCTACATCCCGCTGCTGGGCCAGACCAGCTTCGACCCGGATCAACGCTTCAGCTGGCGCGGTCGCGACTATTTCGAGTTCTGGGCCGAGTACAAGCCGACCCCGACCCTCTCGATCCGCGCCCAGATCAACATCTGGGACAATTTCGACCAGGAGCGCATCGCCTATGGCGACCGGCTCACGCGGCCGATCGCCTTCATCGAGACCCGCGAAATCGACCCGCGGACCTTCTACCAGATCCGTCTGCGCAAGACGTTCTGAGTTCGGCTCCGGCCCGCGCCCTCGATCAGGCCGGAGTTCCGAAGCGGCGGCGGAGGTCCCCTTAACCTCCGCCGCCCACCCGGCATCTGGCGCTTGCGAGCGCCTCGCAGCACAGGCATAGGTCGCGGCCGGAACGGGGGGAGAGGTTCATGCGCAGGGCTGTGTGGCTGGCGGGCGTCGCGGCGTCCGTACTGGCGGCTCCGGCCATGGCCCAGGTCGCTCCCGGCGGCGTCGCCCAGGCGCCCCGGCCGACCGGCCCCGTGAGCGACGCCCCGGAAGTCGACGCCGCCCAGCGCGGCGTTCTGGTGTTCGAACCCGCCTTCTTCGCCGACAGCCGCCCCAACACCGCCTGGGACATGATCGCCCGCCTGCCCGGCTTCTCGTTCAGCTCCGGCGACAGCGACACCCGCGGCCTCGCGGGCGCCAGCGGCAACGTCCTGATCGACGGCCAGCCGCCCGCGAGCAAGACCGACGACCTCGGCGACGTCCTGGGCCGGATATCGGCCGCCTCGGTGGCCCGGATCGAGCTGATCCGCGGCGGCGCCCCCGGCATCGACATGCGTGGCCATCCGGTCGTGGCCAACGTCGTGCTGGTGCGCACCGTGACCACCGAGCGGGTGCTGGAGACCAACACCTACGTCTATCCCGACGGCTACCTCGGCCCGGTTCTGCTGTTCGGCTGGTCGCGCCGCGAGGGCGAGGAGCAGATCGAGGCCGAGATCAGCGCCGCCAGCGACCGCACGGACGGCACGGGCCCCGGCTTCCGCCGCCGCTACGACCCGTCCGGCGCCCTTGTCCAGGACGCGGACCTGGACCGCTGGGACCAGTATCGCAACGTGCGTGCGACCGGCGCCCTGCAACGCCGCCTCGCGGGTGGACGGCTGCGGATCAACGGGCTGGTGGGACTGTTCGACGAGGAGAACACCCAGGCGGTGCTGATCCGCTCCGGCCCGGGCGCGAGTAGCGACAACGCCGAGGAGGAACAGTCGCTCGAGGCCGAACTGGGCGTGAACTGGGTCCGGGATCTGGGGCCCCGCACCACGCTGGAGCTGACCGGCCTGCAGCGCTACGAGACCGAGGACTATGTCGGCGTCTCGACCAGCGGCGGCGACAGCGAGACCTTCACCTCGGACGGGTCCGCCGGCGAGTCCATCGCCCGCGCCGCCCTGCGCTTCCGCCCATCGGACCGTTGGGCGCTGGAGTTGGGCGGCGAGGCCGCCTGGAACTTCCTCGACAGCGCCACGACCTATGCCGAGAACGGCGTGCCCGTGCACCTGCCCTCGGCCTCCGTGCGGGTCGAGGAGCTGCGCGGCGAGGCCTTCGGACAGGCGACCTGGCGGCCCTCGCCAGACTTCACCCTGGAGTTCGGCCTGCGCGTCGAGGCCTCGGAGATCAGCCAGTCGGGCGACAGCGACGCCAGCAAGACCTTCGTCTACCCCAAGCCCCGGGTGCAGGCGACCTGGACGCCGCGCGCGGGTCACCAGTTCCGCTTCCGCATCGAGCGCGACGTGGGCCAGCTGGACTTCGACGACTTCGTCGCCTCGGCCGACATCGACATCGGCCAGGTCGAGGCGGGCAACCCCGATCTGGAGCCCCAGCAGCAGACGGTGTTCGAGGCCCTGTACGAGCGCCGCTTCTGGGACGACGGCGTATTCGACGCCACGATCCAGCATGCCGAGGTCGAGGACGTGGTCGACGTCATTCCCCTGGCCGGCGGCTTTGACGGCGTGGGCAACATCGGCGACGGGACCTCGGGCTTCTTCCGCCTGCGCCTGACCCTGCCCTTCGACAAGCTGGGCGTTCCGAACGCCCGCCTGCAGGCCCGCACGACCTGGTCCTGGACCGAGGTGACCGACCCGGTCACCGGCGAGACGCGCCGCTTCCAGGGCGATCAGGCCTTCGGCTGCCAGGTCGACTTCAACCACGATCTGGCGGGCGGCCGCTGGTCCTGGGGCTTCGAGCACGGCTGCAACGTCGACAAGGGCCGGATCTTCCGCGTGCGCGAGGTCCGGGCCCTGCGCGAGGAGCCCTTCGTGCTGGTCTACGGCCAGTGGAAGCCGCGCGAGGACCTGACCGTCCGGCTCGACCTCGGCAACGCCACCGACCAGACCCAGGGCTACGACCGCCTGCTGCACAGCGGCCCCCGCGACCTCGCCCCGGTCAGCCAGCGCGAGGTCCGCCAGACCGAGGCCAGCCCCTGGCTCTACCTGCAGCTCCGGAAGACATTCTAGGGCGCTACCGCTCGCGCCGCGGGCGCTCGCTGCTTGAGCGCAGATGAGGGGCGCTATCGTTCGCGACGCGTCATTGCTTGAGCGCAGGTTTGTTGCGCCGCCACCCGCGCCGAGCGGCAGAGCCCGTCCCGCGCTCAGGCAGCGAGGCGCCGCGCGCCGAGCGATAGCGCCAAAAGAAAAGAGCGGAGCCTTGCGGCTCCGCTCTTCCCGTTTCAGCGATGGTCCGCCGCTCAGTGGCCCGTGGTGGTGGCCGACGGGTTGGCGACGTTGCCGTCCTCGCGACCGGCGTCCGACAGGGCCGGGCCGGGGTGGGCGTCGGGGTCGTTCACCCCGTTCGACCACTTCGAGATGACGAAGCTGATCAGGATGAAGAAGACGCCGATGCCGACGCCCCACAGACCGATCTGGTTGAAGGTGTCCAGCGACGACTGCAGCGCGGCTTCCGGATTGGTCACCTGGCCGCCGACGGTCTCGGTGCCGACCCGCTTGGCGATCTCGCCGCCGATGAAGTGGGCGATCGACGAGGCCATGAACCACACCGCCATCATGAAGCTGACGATCGAGGGGACCGACAGCTTGGTGATTTCGGACAGGCCCACCGGCGACAGGAACAGCTCACCCGTCGTGTGCAGCATGTAGAGCAGGCCCAGCAGCACCAGCGGGGTGCGGAAGGCGTCGTCCACCATGCCCGAGTTGGCGCCCCACACCACGACCAGGAAGCCGAGGCCGACCTGGATGATGCCGAGGCCGAACTTGACCACCGGGTTCGGGTCCATCTTGCGCTTGCCCAGGAAGGCCCAGAGGGCCGCGAACACCGGGGCGAAGATCAGGATGTAGCCGGCGTTGAACGACTGGGTCTGGGCGGCGGTGATCGAGGTGTCGATCCACAGGCCCGTGGTCGACAGGCCCGCGGCGGCCATCTGCGCCGGGGTGCCGTACGGGATGCCGAACAGGGTGCCGGCCGAGGCGGTGACCGACAGGTCGACGTTCCGGTCAGCGAACAGGTTCAGCGACGAACCGGCCTGTTCGAACAGGGTGAAGAACACCGCCGAACCGAAGATCAGCACCATGGCCAGCATCATCCGCTCGCGGGCGACCTTGTCCTTGCCGATCTTGAAGATGATGAACCAGGTGATGAAGGCCAGCGCCGCGACGGTCGAGAGCAGCAGGCCCTGACCGACGAGGGCGTGGTTCGGCACCACGAAGAACAGCAGGCCGACGCCGACGAAGCCCAGCAGGTAGATGATGATCTCGCGGTTCAGGAAGCCGGCGACCGGCTTCTTGATCAGCTCGGGATAGGGGCTCTCGCCCTTGCCCTGCAGCAGCGGCTTGCCGAGCCAGAAGACCAGCAGGCCGAGGGCCATACCGATGCCGGCGAGGCCGAAGCCCCAGCCCCAGCCGAAGTTCTGGCCGAGGTAACCGCAGAGGACGGCGGCCCAGAAGGCCCCCAGGTTGATGCCGTAGTAGTACAGGGTGAAGCCGGAATCCCGGCGCGGATCGCCTTGCGGATACAGCTGGCCCACCAGGGTCGAGATGTTCGGCTTCAGGAAGCCGACGCCCATGATGATCAGCGACAGGGCCAGGAAGAACCAGTTTTCGCCGGTCGACTTGACCACATCCACCTTCAGCGAGCCCGGAGCGGCGGTCGCCAGCGGCGAACCGGCCGGAGCCGAGGCCACGGTGATGCTGCCGTTCTCACCGGTCGCATAGTCATAGCCCTGACCGTCCACGACGACCTGGCCGACCTTCTGCTCGCCGCGATCGACGATCTGGACCGGATAGGACTGGCCGCCGACATTGACGACCTGACGGGCCGGGCTGCCTTCGAAGGCCATCAGGCCGTGGCCCATGACCAGCAGGATGGCGCCGAACATGATCGCCTTGCGGGTGCCGATGTAACGGTCGGCGACGATGCCGCCGATCAGCGGCAGCAGGTACACCAGCGAGCCGTAGGTGCCGTACTGGCCCGAGGCCGTATCGTCCGGGAACAGGAAGTGCTGGGTCAGATAGAAGATGAGCAGGCCGCGCATGCCGTAGAACGAGAACCGTTCCCACATCTCGGCGAAGAAGCAGATGATCAGCCCGCGGGGGTGCCCCTTGAGGATCTGAAGAAGCACGGGAATGCCCGTGGCGAGGGTGATGATCACCCCCAGCAAGATGACGATATTCATTCTTACCCTTTGGCTTGCGGGGTGCGATGCCCGTTTGATGCAGGCGCGCGCATGCGCCCCGCCTCCCCTGACGAAGGCGCGATAGGACCACCGGGCGACGGGGTTTACAAGCCGTAACCCCATGTGAGACCCGACGGCGACGTCGCAGGAGCCGATTCCCGGATGCTGACCCGCCGCATGACCTTGGCTCTCGGGAGCGCCGCCGCGCTGGCCCCTTCGGGCTGCGCGCGTCCGCCTTCGCACGCGCGGGACGTCATCGCCGCGGGGCAGCCCGCGGCGGTGCTGATCTGGGCCGTCGCGCGGGAGCGGCTGGCGGGATGGCCGGTGAAGCCCCATCCGGACTGCCTGACCGGGCTCAGCGCGTCGGCGGCCGCCCTGCCCGAACTGGGCCGCCTGTCCGGCCCCGGCCGCAAGGCCGACACCGCGGCCCTGTCGACCCTGCATCCGAGGCTGATCCTCGACTACGGCGACACCCGCCCCGACGTGGTCGAGACCGGGCGCGAGGCCAGCGCCCAGCTGGGCGTGCCCTGGGCCCTGATCGACGGCGCCCTGACCCGAATTCCCGAGGCCTTCCGTCAGGCCGGCCGCCTGCTGGACGAGGCCGCGCGCGGCGAGTCGCTGGCGGAGGACGCCGAGGGTGTTCTCGCGGAATGGCGGGCGTCCGGGCCGGGACCGAGCTTCTATTACGCGCGCGGCGCCGACGGCCTGAAGACCGGCTTCCGCAGCGCCCTGGCCACCGAGGTGCTGGAGGGCGCGGGCTGGACCAATGTCGCCGTCGGCGGCGAGGGCATCGGCCCGACCACGCTGGAGCAGGTGGCGGACTGGGACCCGGAGGTTCTCGTCACCCTGAACGCGGACTTCGCCCACGCCGTCCGCGGGGACATCCGCTGGCGGACACGCCGCAACGGCGCCCGGCGCAGATTGCTGCTGCTGCCCGACCGGCCCTTCGGCTGGATCGACCGGCCGCCGTCGGTCAACCGCCTGCTGGGCTGCGCCTGGCTGGCGCATCCGGATGACGGCCCCACCGCGCGGCTGGCCCTGCTGAGCCGCCGCCTCTACGGCATGGCTCCGGCGGAGATCCAGATGCCGAAGTGGCTGATCTGACCGCTTGAGTTCGGGGCTCCGCTGGTCGAGGTTGCGGCCATGAACCGTCACGCCCTCGCGCTCGCCGCCGCCGTCCTCGCCCTCATCGCCACGCCGGTCGCGGCGCAGGAGGAGGATCCGCCGCGCTGGTCGCTGGCCATCCACGGCGGCGCCGGGGTGATCGAGCGCGACAGCCTGACCCCGGAACAGGACGCCGCCTACCGCGCCGCCCTGCACCGCGCCCTGCAGGCCGGTCAGGCCATCCTGGCCGAGGGCGGCTCGGCCATGGACGCCGTGCAGGCGGCGATCCAGATCATGGAGGACGACCCGCTGTTCAACGCCGGGCGCGGCGCCGTCTTCACCGCCGAGGGCCGCAACGAGCTGGACGCGGCAATCATGGACGGCTCGACCCTGCACGCCGGATCGGTCGCGGGCCTGACCACCACCCGCCACCCCATCGCCGCCGCCCGCGCGGTGATGGAGCAGTCGCCCCACGTCATGCTGATCGGCGCAGGGGCCGATTCATTTGCCGCCTCGATCGGGCTGGAGCAGGTGGACCCCAGCTTCTTCTTCACCGAGCGCCGCTGGCAGGGGCTGGAGCGCGAGCTGCGCCGCCAGAACCTGCCCGTCCCGCCGCGCCCCGCCGGCGCCGCGCCGGGCGCCATGGCCAACCTGCCCGCCCCGCCCCTGAACGAGCGCAAATTCGGCACCGTCGGCGCGGTGGCGCTGGACCAGCAGGGCCGACTGGCCGCCGGCACCTCCACCGGCGGCATGACCGCCAAGCGCTGGGGCCGCGTCGGCGACGTGCCGGTCATCGGCGCCGGCACCTACGCCTCCAACGCCGACGGCTGCGCGGTCTCGGCGACGGGCTCGGGCGAGTATTTCATCCGGGCGACGGTGGCGCGGGATATCTGTGCACGCTTCGCCGAAAGCCGGGCCGCTGCGGATCGACGGAATGCTGAGTCCGAGCGTCTGGGGTGGGTGCAGGTCCAGCCGGGCGAGCCTGGGATGATGGACGAAGTGACGATCTACGAGCGGGTCTTCCCGGCGCTGGGCCAGTATCAGGCCGACGCCGAGATCGCCGAGGTCGGGAGACTTGGCGGCGAAGGCGGCGTGATTGTCATGAACCCGGAAGGCGAGCCCGCCTTCTCCATGAACACCTCCGGCATGTACCGTGGCTTCGTCTCCAGCACCGCGTCCGCACAGGTCGCGATCTATGCCGACGAATGGCAGAGCGAAGACGCGCAGGAGGAGCCGGAGGAATGACCGCCGCCGTCGACCTGACCGAAAAGTTCGCCGCCTTCTCCGACCACTGGCGGCCCCGCATCGCCGCCCAGCTGAACGGGCAGGACGTGCGGCTGGTGAAGGTGCAGGGCGTCTTCCCCTGGCACAGCCATGCCGACGCCGACGAGATGTTCCTGGTCTGGAAGGGCCGGTTCCGGGTCGAGTTCCGCGACCGGATCGTCAGCCTGGATCCCGGCCAGTTCATCGTCGTCCCGCGCGGGATCGAGCATCGCACCGCCGCCGACGAGGAGGCCGAGGTGATGATCTTCGAGCCGTCCGAGGTCATCAACACCGGCGATGCCCCGGCGTCCGAGTTCACCGCGCCGTCGGGACAGACCGTATGACCGGACCGGTCCGTTTTCCGCCGCCCCTGATCTACGTCGGCTTCCTCCTGCTCGGCTGGGGCCTGACATTCGTCGTCGCCGATCCGGGCGTCGGCGTGGGCTGGGATGTGCGCCGCTACATCGCCTTCGCCCTCATCATCGGCGGCGTGCTGCTGGACGGGGCGGCGATGGAGAGCTTCCGCCGCAAGGGCACGCCCGCCGAGCCGTGGAAGGAGCCGGTCGCGCTCGAGACCGGCGGCGTCTTCCGCGTCAGCCGCAATCCGATCTACCTCGGCTTCGCCCTGGCCTACGCGGGGATCGCCGTCTGGATCGACAGCCTGATCGCCCTGGCCCTGCTGATCCCCTGCATGGTGGTCATCGACCGGTTTGTGGTCCTGCGCGAGGAGCGCTATCTCGCCGCCCGGTTCGGCGCCGCCTGGGACGCCTATCGATCGAAGGTGCGCCGATGGCTGTGAGCGATGACGAACTGTCCGAGATGGCCATCGAGGAGCTGGACGCCGCCTGCGCCCTGCCCTGGCCGGACATGAAGGCCGTCACCCCGTGGGGCGACACCTTCGAGGGCGTCGCCCCCTCGGGCCGCGACGTCGAGGTCGAGCGCCGCTACCTCTGGGCCCACCAGCCCGAAGGTGCCATCTGCGTCGAGGTCGAGGTGCGCCTGATCGGCGGCCGCGAGGGCGCCGAAGCCAAGGCCCTGATCCATCCGCCCGGCTGAATCCGCACCGCCGTTAACCTTTTCCCGTTGCCAAGCGGGACGGTCCGCGCAGAATGCCGTTCGGTCATTCAGCGGGAGCCTTCATGTCCTACGGCGCAGACTTCCCCACGGCCGATCCGGCCAACGCCCCGCTCGACGCCCCGATCTATTTCGGCGCGGACCCGGTGCTGTGGGGCGCGCTGATCCTGCTGCTGCTCGCCGCCGGCCTGCTGGGCTGGTTCCTGGGCTCGCGCTCGGGGCCCAAGGGCGGCGACGGGTCGGACAGCATCTGGAAGGCGATCGACGGCGCGGCCAAGGACGCCATGAAGGCCGACGACAGCGCGCTGAAGAGCCGGGCCGAGCACCTGCTGTCCGTGGTCGACAAGCGGCTGGGCAAGACGCTGGCGCTGGCCGGAGGCAAGGACGGCCTGTCGGCCTGTGTCGCCGCCCTGCGCGGCGCGGTCGACGGCAAGCTCAAGGACAAGCCGAAGGACGACAAGCACGACGCCCATCCGCCCAAGGCCGACCACGGCAAGGGTCATGACGACAAGCATGGCGACGACCACGGGCACGACGGCCACGGCCCGACCTCCAGCGTCGGCGCGGCGGCGGCCAACATCACCATCAACGTCGCCCCGTCCGCGGCCCACCCCGAAAAACCGGGCCACGATCACCACCCTCCCGAGCCCGCGCCCCGCAAGGAGATGACGGTCCGCGAACAGACCGACGCCCTGCGTCTCGCCGTCGCCGCCTTCAACGAGCACTGGCGGCACAGGGACGACCGCGTCCGCGCGCTTCGGGCGGCGCTGGCCGAGCTGTCCGGCGGCGACGGCGGCCCCGGTCTGAGCCACGACTGATCCGCCACCGACGCGGCGCCCGGTTTCCCCCCGCGAGGAAACCGGCTAGGCCTGCGGCATGAAACTCGCCTCGCTCAAGCATGGCCGTGACGGCCGCCTCGTCGTCGTCTCCAGCGACCTCGCCTGGTTCACCGACGCCTTCCTGATCGCCCCCACGCTGCAAGCGGCGCTGGACAACTGGGACCGGGTCGAACCCGACCTGCGCGCCCTGGCCGAAAGCCTCGAGCACGGCGGCGTGCCGCGCGGCCGCTTCCACGAACGGGAAGCCGCCAGCCCCCTGCCCCGCGCCTATCAGTGGGCCGACGGCTCGGCCTATGTGAACCACGTCGAACTGGTCCGTAAGGCGCGCGGCGCCGAGATGCCGGAAAGCTTCTGGACCGATCCGCTCATGTACCAGGGCGGCTCGGACGGCTTCCTGAACCCGCGTGATTCGATCCCGCTGGCCGACGAAAGCTGGGGCTGCGACCTCGAGGCCGAGATCGTTGTCGTCACCGGCGACGTGCCCCAGGGCGTGACCCGCGAGGAGGCGCTGAGCCACATCCGTCTGGTCGGCCTCGTCAACGACGTCAGCCTGCGCAACCTGATCCCGGCCGAGCTGTCCAAGGGCTTCGGCTTCGTCCAGTCCAAGCCGGCCAGCGCCCTGTCGCCGGTCCTCGTCACCCCGGACGCCCTCGGCAACCGCTGGCAAGACGGCAAGCTGCATGGCGAGTTGTCAGTCCAGCTGAATGGCGAGGATTTCGGCAAGGCCGACGCCGGGGTCGACATGACCTTCGACTTCGGGACCCTGATCGCCCACCTGGCCAAGACCCGCGCCCTGTGCGCCGGCACGGTCATCGGCTCGGGCACGGTGTCGAACCGCGACGCCGACGGCGGCCCGGGCAAGCCGGTCAGCGAAGGCGGTCTGGGCTACAGTTGCATCGCCGAGGTCCGCACCGTCGAGACCCTCCTGCGCGGCAAGCCGGAGACCGGCTTCCTCAGGCACGGCGACACCGTCCGAATCGAGATGCTGGACGAGAAGCACCACTCCATCTTCGGCGCCATCGAACAGACCGTGGCCCCGACCGGCGGCTGATCCGGCTTTACGCGCGCCGCGGGACGGATAATCTCCGCCCGTCCGCCGTCGCTTCCGGCGCGCGGACGGGGGAAGTCCGGTGTCTCAAGAACAACTTATTCCGCTGATCGTGATCGCGGTCGTGATCCCGCTCGTGCTGCTGCGCAACCGCAGGCCGCGCACCCTGCGGCCCGAGTTCCTGTGGGTCTCTCCGCTGATCGTGGTGCTGGCCATCGGCGGCGGCCTGTTCGCCATCAACGCGAGCGGCAAGGGCGCCCTGCCCGCCGATCCCCTGTCGCTCGTCATCCTCGCCGTCGGCATCGCCCTGGGCGCCGCCTTCGGCTGGCAGCGGGGCCGGATGACCACCATCCACAAGGAGGCCGACGGCGTGCTGAAGGCCCAGGCCTCGCCCATCGGCCTGATTATCGTCATCGGGGTCCTGCTGGCTCGCCGCGCGCTCCAGCCCTGGCTGGAGGTCCACGCCGCCGACTGGCACGTCAATCCGCTGGCCATCATCGAGGCCTTCATGCTGTTCGCCGCCGCCATGGTCGTGACCCAGCGCGTCGAGATGTTCATCCGCGCCCGCAACATCCGCCATGGCGGCACGGACGCCCACGTCAAGGTCGAGGCCTGATCATGCGTCTGTTCGTCTCCGCCCTCGCCCTCCTCGCCGCCTCCGGCCCCACCCTCGCGCAGGACCCGGCCGAGGACTGGGACCTGACCGTCAACGCCGAGCGTCAGCTGACGCTGGCCACCCTCGATTTCGGCGACAACATCCTGGCCCTGCGCTGTCAGGCCGGGACGCTGGACCTGCTGCTGACCGGCGTCCCGGTCTCGACCGGCGCCCTGCGCACCGCGCGCGTCACCATCGGCGCCGTCGCCAATGAGGAGCAGGTCTGGGCCGCCCGTCCGGGCCAGCCGGTCATCGGCGCCGACGAGCCCGCCCGTCTCGCGCGCCAGCTGCGCGCCGGCGGCGACCTGGACCTGCGCCTCCAGCCCGAGCCCGGGACCGAGGGCGTGCGCCGCTATCGCCTGACCGCCCCGGCCTCCGCCGCCGCCGTGGACGCCGTCCTGACCGCATGCGGCGAGCCGCTGGACGAGCCGCGCGACCTGCTGGTCCGGGTGCCGCTGGAGCCGGCGCCCACATGGCTGATCCAGCCGCGCCCGATCTGGCCCGCCGCCGCCACGGCCGGGGAGGGTGCGGTCGAGGTCTCCTGCGTGGTCAGCCCCGACTGGGGGCTGGCGGACTGCCGCGCCGAGGGCGAGGCCCCCGCCGGGCAGGGCTTCGCGGCCGCCGCCCTCGCCTCCACCGCCGCCGCCCGCATCGCGCCGCCCGCCGACGGCACGGATGTACGGGGCCGGATCCTGCGCTTCACCGTGCGCCTGAACCGCCCGTCCTGAGTTGCATTCCCCGGGCCGCCCCTGTAGGCCCGGGTCCAAGCGGGCGTGGTGAAACTGGTAGACGCGCCGGACTCAAAATCCGGTTCCGCAAGGAGTGTCGGTTCGAGCCCGACCGCCCGCACCATCCATCTTCTGTCAGGCCGTCTTCTCAGGTGATCCGGCGCTTCTCGAGCTTCCGGGCCAGGGTGCGGCGGTGCATGCCCAGACGGCGGGCCGTCTCGGAGATGTTGAAGTCCGTCTCGGCCAGCACCTCGTGGATGCGTTCCCACTCCAGCGTCTTGATCGAGGTCGGGCGCACCGTCAGCGGCGTCGAGACGTCCCCGTCCACGCGCGAGAAGGCGGCCTCGATGTCGTCGGTGTTGGACGGCTTGGCCAGGTAGTAGCAGGCGCCCAGCTTGGTCGCCTCGATGGCCGTGGCGATGCTGGCGAAGCCGGTCAGGACCACGATCCGCATCGCCGGGTCATGCGCGTGCAGCAGCCGCACGCATTCCAGCCCCGAGCCGCCGACGACCTTCAGGTCGACCACGGCGAAGCCCGGCGAGAACCCCGTCAGCCGCTCCTCCAGCTCCGGCAGGCCGGTGCAGGTCTCGACCATATAACCGCGCCGCCGGAACGACCGGGCGAGGGTCTCGGCGAAGGCGGCGTCATCCTCGACGATGATCAGGGACGGGGTCTCGCTCATCAGGCGCCTCCGAGGGCCGAAAGGGGCAGGCGCAGGGTCACCACCGCCCCGCCGCCCGCCTGGTTGCCGGCCGAGATGCCGCCGCCCAGCTTGCGCACCACGTTCGACACCAGGAACAGGCCCAGTCCGCCGCCCGGGCGAGCCTTGGTGCTGACGTAGGGCTGGCCGAGGCGTTCCAGGACCGAAGCCTCGAAACCCGGGCCGCTGTCCGACACGGTGATCTCAAGATGCGCCTCGCGCCGTCGGGCGGTCAGGGTGATCCGGTCGGCGGCGGCCTCGAAGGCGTTGTCCAGCAGGTTGGTGACCACCTGTTTCAGCGCGATGTCCGAGACGATCGCCTGATCCGGTTCGAAGGCGTTGTCATAGACCAGATCGACCGGCGTCCTGAGCGCGCGCCAGTCGCCGACCAGTTCGTCAAGGAAGCCGCGCACCGTGGTCTTCACCGTGCCCTCGCCGCGCAGTTCGCCCGAGGACTGCAGGATGCCCGAGACGATCGCCTTGCAGCGCTCCAGCTGCGCCGTCATCGTCTGCAATTCCTCGCGGGCGTCGGCGTCCTTGCGGAACACCTCCAGCCCGCGCCAGTCGTTCAGGATCACCGACAGGGTGGCCAGCGGAGTGCCCAGTTCATGCGCGGCGCCGGCGGCCAGCAGGCCCATGCGCACCACGTGATCCTCCTCCGCCGCCTTCTGCTTCAGCTCCGCCAGCTTCAGGCTGCGCTCGCGCTGGTTGGCGGCGATCCGGGCGAGGAAGAACAGCAGCAGCCCGGCGGTCAGCACGAAGCACAGGAACATGCCCAGCAGGTGCAGGTTCAGGAACTGGCCCTCGCGGTGATGCGGCATGACCAGCGGCTGGTGCACGAAGGCGAGGACGGCGAAGGCGCCCGCCGTCGCGACGGTCAGGGCGGTCGCCCACCGGACCTCCAGCAGCACCGCCCCCAGGATCACCTGCAGCAGGAAGATCGACACGAAGGGATTGGACGCTCCGCCGCTCAGATAGAGCTGCAGCGAGAGCGCCAGCACATCGATCATCAGGCCGATGAACAGCTCCAGCCCCGACACCGGCCGCTCGGACTGGCACCGGATCAAAGACACCAGATTGATCAGCGCCAGCACGCCCAGCACCGCCAGCATCGGACCCAGCGGCAGGGCGATCCCCATCAGGCGATCCACCGCCGTGATCGTCGCCAGCTGGCCGATCACCGCGATCCAGCGCAGCATCACCAGCAGGCGCAGGTTGTCGCGATTGGCCGTCTCGGTGATGGTCGTCCCGCTCATGCCCCGCCCTCCCGCGCGGCGTGGCGCTCCCTGCGCACGCGCCACAGGCCGAACAGCGCCAGCGCGGCGAGGCCGAACCAGGTCAGGGCATAGACCAGATGGTTGTTGGAGAAGCGGATCTGCGTCAGCCCGCCGCGCGGCCAGTCACGTGGCCCGTCGCGTGGCCCGTCGTCGCCGGCGCCGCGCCCGGCGTCGATGAAATAGGGGGCGACGGGCCCGGCCACCCCTTTCGCCCGCGTGATGGCGGCCACGTCGCGGGACCGCCAGCGGTCCGCCGCCGGATCATTGGCGCGCAGGAAGCCGCCGCGCGGCTCGGTCAGGCGCAGCAGACCCCGAACGTCCTGCTCGCCGTCGGGGCGGGACCAGCGGCGGGTCGCGGCGGCGTCCTGCGGAACGAAGCCCCGGTTCACCAGCACGGTGAACCCCCGGTCCGTCCGCAACGGGGTGACCACCCAGTAGCCCGGCCCGATCGCCGTCACCGCCTGCACCAGGACCTCGCGGTCGTGGGCGAACACGCCCCGGGCGCGCACGGCCTGATACGCGCGGGCGCCCGCCTCGCGATCCTCCGGCGCGGGGGCCGTGACCGGCGCGGCGTGCGCGCGCGCATCGGTCTGCGCGATCAGGTCCAGCTTCCACTGCAGCCGCTGCACCTGCCAGACGCCAAGGCCGCCGAAGAGAACGGCCAGCCCCACGCACAGCGCCGCGAGCCAACGTCCCTTAGCGGCCAAGGCCGGACCTCACTGTTGCAGGGCTTCCATGTCGTGGGTCTGCATCATGTTGCTGTCGAGGTGGTGCATGACCCACAGCGACCCCGAGATCACGATCACCAGAATGATGAGGGTGAACAGGAAGGCCAGCAGGTTCCAGCCGCCTTCCGACTTGGGATGCAGGTGCAGGAAGTAGATGATCTGCACCACGATCTGGATGATCGCGAAGCTCACGATCACGCCCATGGTGGCGGCGGGCGACACGGCCCCGGTCATCACCAGGGCGAACGGGATGATCGTCAGGACCGCCGAGATGATGAAGCCGGTCAGGTAGCTGCGATAGCTGCCGTGATCGTGGCCGTCGTCGTGGTGGTCATCGTGATGATGGTGGTGATCGTCGTGGGCGCTCATCGCACCATCCCCAGCAGATAGACAAAGCTGAACACCCCGATCCAGACCAGATCGAGGAAGTGCCAGAACAGCGACAGGCACATCAGGCGGCGGCGGTTGGCCGGGATCAGCCCCTTCAGGCTGACCTGCACCATCAGCGTCACCAGCCAGATCAGGCCGAAGGTCACGTGCAGGCCGTGGGTGCCGACCAGGGTGAAGAAGGCCGACAGGAAGGCGCTGCGCTGGGGCGTCGCGCCCAGATGGATCAGGTGGTGGAACTCATACAGCTCGATGCCCAGGAAGACCGCGCCGAACAGGCCCGTCACCGCCAGCCAGATCAGGGTCTGGGCCTTCTTGCCCTTGAACATCGCCAGCATGGCGAAGCCGTAGGTGATCGAGGAGAACAGCAGCATGGCCGTGTTCACCGCGACCAGCTCCAGGTCGAACAGATCCTTCGGACCCGGCCCCGCCGCGTAGGAGGTGCCGAGCACGCCGAAGGTGGCGAACAGGATGGCGAAGATGAGCAGGTCGCTCATCAGGTAGAGCCAGAAGCCCAGCAGGGTGCTGTGCCCCTCCGGATGATGCGGCTCTTCCTCCGGATGGAAGGCGAAGGGTTCGTTCGATTTCACTGCGGTCGCCATGTTCAGCCCTCCGCCTTGGCCGCGAAGGCCTTGAGGGCGCCGGTCCGGCCGTCCTCGACCGCGCGGACCTCATCGGCCGGGATGTAGTAGTCCCGGTCGTAGTTGAAGGTGTGCCAGATCGCGTAGCCCACGATCGCCATGAAGGAGGCGATGGCCAGCCACCAGATGTACCAGATCATGGCCAGGCCGCAGACCGTCGACAGGCCCGCCAGGATGACGCCCGTGCCGGTGTATCGCGGCATGTGGATGGCCTTGAAGCCCTTGGTCGGCCGCACGTACTTCGCCTGCTTCATGTCGTACCAGGCGTCGCCGTCCCGGATGATCGGGGTGAAGGCGAAATTATAGGCCGGCGGCGGCGACGAGGTCGCCCACTCCAGCGTCCGGCCGTCCCACGGATCGCCCGTCTCGTCGCGCAGCTTGTCGCGGTTCAGGACGCTGACGGCGATCTGGATCAGGAAGGCCAGGATGCCGACGGCGATGATGCAGGCGCCGATGGCCGCGATCACGAACCAGATCTGGTACGACGGATCGTCGAAGGTGCGCAGGCGACGGGTCACGCCCATCAGGCCCAGCACGTACAGCGGCGCGAAGGCGACCCAGAAGCCGACCACCCAGCACCAGAAGCTGACCAGTCCCCACTTCTTGTCCAGCTTGAAGCCGAAGGCCTTCGGGAACCAGAAATTGATCCCCGCGAACAGGCCGAACAGCACGCCGCCGATGATCACATTGTGGAAGTGCGCGACCAGGAACAGGCTGTTGTGCAGGACGAAGTCGGCCGGCGGGACCGCCAGCATGACGCCGGTCATGCCGCCGATCACGAAGGTCAGCATGAAGGCGACCAGCCACATCATCGGCAGCTCGAAGCGGATGCGGCCGCGGTACATGGTGAAGAGCCAGTTGAAGATCTTCGCCCCTGTCGGGATCGAGATGATCATGGTGGTGATCCCGAAGAACGAGTTCACCGAGGCGCCCGAGCCCATCGTGAAGAAGTGGTGCAGCCACACCAGGTACGACAGGATGGTGATGACCACCGTGGCGTAGACCATCGAGGTGTAGCCGAACAGGCGCTTGCCCGAGAAGGTCGAGGCGACCTCCGAGAAGACGCCGAACAGCGGCAGGATCAGGATGTAGACCTCGGGGTGACCCCAGATCCAGATCAGGTTCACGTACATCATCGGGTTGCCCCCGAGATCCGTGGTGAAGAAGTTGGTGCCCAGGTAGCGGTCGGCCGTCAGCAGGGCCAGCACCGCGGTCAGCACCGGGAAGGACGCCACGATCAGGATGTTCGAGCAGAGGCTGGTCCAGGTGAAGACCGGCATCTTCATCAGGCCCATTCCCGGGGCGCGCATCTTGATGATGGTCGCGATCAGGTTGATGCCGGACAGGGTCGTCCCGACCCCCGCGATCTGCAGGGCCCAGATGTAGTAGTCGACCCCGACGCCCGGGCTGTATCCGATCCCCGACAGCGGCGGATAGGCCAGCCAGCCGGTGCGCGCGAACTCGCCGACGAACAGCGAGGCCATCACGATCACCGCGCCCGCCGTGGTCATCCAGAAGCTGAAATTGTTCAGGAACGGGAAGGACACGTCGCGCGCGCCGATCTGCAGCGGCACGACGTAGTTCATCAGCCCGGTGATGAAGGGCATGGCCACGAAGAAGATCATGATCACGCCGTGGGCGGTGAAGATCTGGTCGTAGTGGTGGGCGTTCAGATAGCCCTCGGACCCGCCGAAGGCGATGGCCTGCTGGAGGCGCATCATGATCGCGTCGGCGAAGCCGCGCAGCAGCATGACCGTGCCCAGGATCATGTACATGATCCCGATCTTCTTGTGGTCGACGGTGGTGAACCACTCCTTCCAGAGATAGCCCCACAGCCTGTAGCGGGTGATCACGGCGAACAGGCCGAGGCCGCCGAGCACGACGACGGCGAAGGTGCCCAGAACGATCGGGTCCTTCGGGAGCGCGGCCCAGGTCAGGCGTCCCAGAAGCGGGGAAATCTCGACGAAGGCGGACGGGTCGGACGAAGTCAGGTGAGCCATCAGGAGGCGGTATCCAGGGCGGCGGCGCGGGGGGTCGGCGTCGCGGTAGCGGAAGACGGATTACGGGGCAGGCCGGCGCCGCGCAGGCGCTCCAGCGAGCGCGGCGGGGCCAGCAGGCTTTCACGGGCCAGTTCGGACCGGGCCATGGCCGCGTCGCGGGCCTCGTCCGCGGTGCAGACCTGCATGACGTAGCCGGCGGCGTCGCCGCCCAGAACGGACGGACGGGCGCGGCTGTAGGCGTCGGCGCCCGGCGGCAGGGTGTTGCGGATGCTCTGCAGGCCCGCGCCGCCCTGACGGTTGAGCGCGGTCATCTCGCTCATGCACATCTTGCCCGGCTCGACGCAGCGGCCGACCACGGCGTCCCACAGCAGGGGATCGACGCGGCCGTAGCGGATCGGGGCGACGTGCTCGCTGGGCCGGGCCAGCGCAAGATAGGAGCCCCGGTCCAGATTCAGGCCCGAGCCGCGCGACTGCGCGATCCAGGCGTCGAAGGCCGCCGGCTCCAGGCCGTGGAAGTCGAACTTCATCCCCGAGAAGCCGTCGCCCGAATAGTTGGCCGAGAAGCCGCGGTACTCGCCCGGGGCGTTGATCACGGCGTGCAGCTTCGATTCCATGCCGGGCATGGCGTAGATCTGGCCCGCCAGCGCCGGGATGTAGAAGGAGTTCATCACCGACGACGAGGTCAGGGTGAAACGGATCGGCCGGTCGACCGGCGCGGCCAGCTCATTGACCGAGGCGACACCGTACTCCGGGTAGATGAACAGCCATTTCCAGTCGAGCGCGACGACCTGCACCTCCATCGGCCGCACCTCGGCGGTGACGGGGCGGTCGTGGTTGATCCGGTCCAGCGAGCGGTAAGGGTCCAGCAGGTGGGTGCCCGTCCAGGTGATCGCGCCCAGGCAGATGATGATCAGCAGCGGCGCGGCCCAGATGACCAGCTCCAGATGGGTCGAGTGGTCCCACTCCGGCTCGTACCGGGCGTCCTTGTTCGAGGCGCGGTACTTCCAGGCGAAGAAGATCGTCAGCGCCATCACCGGCACGATGATCACCAGCATCAGGATGACCGACACCACCAGCAGGTCGCGCTGCTGCGCGGCAATGTGGCCGGCGGGATCGAGGACGACAGCCTGGCATCCGGACAGCAGGAGTCCGGTCAGGCAGAGACTGATAAACGCTAGCGGGCGCAAGACCGTGAACTCTCCGCAAGGGGCCTTCGGGAGGAGCGAAGGCCGCGGCTCGTTAGAAAGGGACGCAGCGTCTGGACATTGGACAATCTGTCCAATCCCCTCAGAACGTTGTACCTGTGAAAGGGGCGCGCTGAAAACACAGGATTACGTCCCGTCCATGTCCGCCAAGGCCGAACTGCCCAATTCCGAAGACCTGGAACATGACGCCGGGCAGCTCCACGGGCGCGTCGACGCCGGTGAGATCGCGGTCGGGGTGATCATCGGCCGCACCTCCGAGTTCTTCGACTTCTTCGTCTACGCCATCGCCTCCGTGGTGGTGTTCCCGCGCCTGATCTTCCCGCATCTCGATCCGGTCAGCGGCATGCTGTGGTCGTTCGGCCTGTTCGCCCTGGCCTTCCTGGCCCGCCCGATCGGCACCGCCCTGTTCATCGCCATCGACCGCCGCTTCGGCCGCGCGACGCGCCTGACGACGGCCCTGCTGCTGCTCGGCACCTCGACCGTGGCCGTCGCCTTCGTGCCCGGCCATGCGCAGCTGGGCGTCTGGGCCGCGGTGGTGCTGGGCCTGTTCCGCATCGGCCAGGGCGTGGCCCTGGGCGGCGCCTGGGACGGCCTGCCCTCCCTGCTGGCGCTAAGCGCGCCCGAGAACCGCAAGGGCTGGTACGCCATGGTGCCCCAGCTGGGCGCCCCGATCGGCCTGCTGGTCGCCTCGGCCCTGTTCGCCTATCTGCTGACCGTCCTGTCGGCCGACGACTTCCTCGACTGGGGCTGGCGCTATCCCTTCTTCTGCGCCTTCGCGATCAACGTCGTGGCCCTGTTCGCCCGCCTGCGCATCGTCGTGACCCCGACCTTCCAGGAGCTGTTCGAAAGCCGCGACCTGCAGCCCACCCCGGTCTTCCAGGCCATCCGCGCCGAGGGTCCGCGCATCGTCATCGGCGCCTTCGCCCCGCTGGCCAGCTTCGCCATGTTCCACATGGTCACCGTCTTCCCCCTGTCGTGGGTCTTCCTGTTCACCGAGGAGGCGCCCAGCCGCTTCCTGATGATCGAGATGGTCGGCGCCGTAGCCGGGGTCTTCGCCATCATGGCCTCGGGCGTGCTGGCCGACCGCTTCGGCCGCCGCGCCGTCCTGGCCGCCACCGCCGCCGCCATCGCCGCCTTCAGCGGCTTCGCGCCCCAGCTGCTGGACGCCGGTCCGATGGGCGAGCTGGTCTTCATGGTCTCGGGCTTCATCCTGCTGGGCCTCGCCTTCGGTCAGGCCTCGGGCGCCGTGGCCAACAGCTTCGCCACCCGCCACCGCTACACCGGCTCGGCCCTGACCTCGGACCTGGCCTGGCTGTTCGGCGCCGGCTTCGCCCCGGCCGCGGCCCTGCTGCTGTCGGTGCACGGCGGCCTGATCGCCTCGGGCGCCTATCTGCTGTCGGGTGCGGTGATCACCCTGATCGCCCTTTGGCTGAACCGGACCCTCGGCCAGGGCCGTCTGCCGGAAGGCAAGCGCGCCGCCGCCGCGACCGCGTCGGACGACGCCGCATGACACGTCTGATCCTCGTGTCCGCCGCCCTGCTGGGGCTGGCGGCCTGCGGTCGTGCGGAGCCTGTCGCCCCGGTCGTGCAGGCGGCGGACGCCTGGTGCCGTCCGTCGCCGAACGGGGCCCGGGTCGGCGCCTGCTACGTCACCCTGACCGCCTCGACGGATGACCGCTTCACGGCCTTCTCAACTCCGGCCGCCGGTCGTCCGGAGATCCACACCATGTCGACCGAGGGCGGCGTCATGCGCATGCGCGCCCTGCCCGAGGGTCTGGCCCTCCCCGCCGGCGAGGCCGTCGCCCTGCGTCCCGGCGCCGAGCACCTGATGCTGATCGACCTGGCCGCCCCGTTGACCGAGGGGGCGACTGTCCCCCTGACGCTGAGCTTCGAGGCCGCGCCGGCGATCACGGTCCAGGCCGCCGTCCGGGCCCCCGCTCCCGCCCACGGCGCGGGCCACTGATGGTCCGGCGCGGGGTCCTGGCCCTGCTGGCCGCCCTCAGCCTGACCGCCTGCGGTTCGCCGACCGTGACCGGTCCGAAGGCCGACATCGGCGGCCCCTTCCGACTGGTCGACACCCGTGGCCGCACGGTCACCGAGGCCGACCTGCTGGGCAAGCCGTCCGCCGTCTTCTTCGGCTTCACCTACTGTCCCGAGGTCTGCCCGACGACCTTGGGCGAGCTGACCGCCGCCCTGGCCGCCCTGGGCCCGGACGCCGACCGGCTGAACGTCGTCTTCATCTCGGTCGACCCGGAGCGCGACACGCCGGAGGAACTGGCCCGCTACCTGTCGAATTTCGACCCGCGCATCCGCGGCCTGACCGGCAGCCCCGAGGCCGTGGCGAAGACCGCCTCCGCCTATCGCGCCTACTATCGCAAGGTCCCGACCGAAGACGGCGGCTACACCATCGACCACTCGTCGATGCTCTATCTGTTCGACAGCCGGGGCGGCTTCGTCGAGCCGGTCAGCTACGGCGAGTCCGTCCAGGTGGTCGCCGACCACCTGCGCCGCCTGGTCCGCAACGGCTGAGCCTCAGCCCTCGCCCGTCAGCGCCCGGTAGCGGAAGTCCGTCAGCCGGACCCGCCCCTCGCCCGCCGCATAGACCCCGACCCGGAGCGCCAGGAAGCCGCCGAAGACGTTGTGGTGCAGGCCCGAGACCTCCATACGCATCTCGTTCCGCACCCAGCTCGCCCCCTCGTCGGACGAGGTGAACCAGGTCACCACATTGTCGATGTTCCGGACCTTCAGGCGCAGGCGCCGACGGTCGTTCGCCCCGCGCATCCAGCTCAGCTCCTCGGAGAACTGGAAGGTCTTGAGCGTCGTCGGGGTGAAGCCAATCCCGACGAAGGCCCTGGGATTGTAGAACAGCACCAGACCGCCCTCGGCCTCGCCCTCCAGCTCCAGCACGATCTCGGCCTCATAGGCCGGGTCCCCGACCACGCACAGCAGGGGCGCCGAGTCCGCCGGCGAGCTCCCCTGCCCGCGCAACAGAAGCCCGGTCCCGTCATAGCGGGCGCGATCCGCCGCCTCCGGGTCTTCGGTGTGGAAGGCCCACTGCACCCCCAGCCGGTCCCGGCTGAAGTCATCCGACAGGGCAGGCGTCGACGGGCCGGCGCGGCCGCCGCGCGGCGCCGTCAGCGGCTGTGACAGGTCTCCGCCCAGCGCCCGGAACCAGCCGTCGTCCGTCCACTCGATCGGCTCCAGCAGGGTCTGGCGGCCCAACGTCCGCAGCCCGTTTTCATAGCCGTGATAGACCATCCACCAGTCGCCGGCCGGACCCTCGACCAAGGTCGCATGGCCGCGCGACCACCACGGCTCGGCGGCGTCCGACGTGCGCACCAGCGGATTGTGCGGACAGTGTTCCCACGGGCCGTGGATCGACCGTGACCGGGCCGCGATGACCATGTGTCCGGTGGGCGGCCCCGCCGTCCCGCCGACGGCGGTGACCAGATAGAACCAGTCGTTCCGGCGCAGCAGCTTGGGCCCTTCCGGCGCGAAATTCTCGACCACCCAGTCGTCCGGATACCGCCACGGCGCATAGGCGTGCTCCAGCGTCCCGTCGGTCGCCAGGCCATCGTCCGTCAGCCGGATCTTGCGGATGCCGTTGGTGAACAGATAGCGCCGCCCGTCCTCGCCGACGATGTGGCCCGGGTCGATGCAGCCGTGGATGTTCAGGTCGATCGGCTCGCTCCACGGGCCGCGGATGTCGTCGGCCCAGATGACGAAGATCGACCAGCCCTCCTTCTTCGGATCGGCCGGGATGTAGATGAAGTAGCGGTCTCCGTGCTTGACCAGATCGACCGCCCAGATGACCCCCAAGTAGGTGTGCAGGGCGGGCCCGACCGGCGCCCAGTTCACCAGATCGGTCGAGTGCCAGATGACCAGTCCCGGGTAGGACAGGAAGGACGAGAAGGTCATGTAGTAGTCGTCCCCGTCCTTCAGGATCGTGGGGTCGGGATGGTCCCCGGGAACGACGGGATTGCGGAACAGGCCGTTGCCCAGGTCCGCCTTGCGCTGCCCCTCCGCGCCGACGCCCCAGCGGGGGCCGTTCGGCGGCGGCGCACCGGCGGCGGCGCTCTCGGGACGCGCGACGACCGGCGCGGCCAGCGCCCCGGTCGGCAGGGCGGCGGCGGCCACGGCGGCCTTGAACAGACTACGGCGAGGAAGGGTCACGGGCGGCTCCAGACAGCAGCCGCACCGTCGATGTTAGCGCTAACTTCGTCAAGGCGGCGACCTACAGGACGTCGAGCACCTTCTCCTTCGGACGCGCCAGCACCACGCCCTTCGGCGTGCGCACGAACGGCCGCTCGACCAGGATCGGGTGCTCCAGCATGGCCGCGAGGATGGTCTCGTCCGACGTGCCCGGGTTCAGCAGGCCCAGCCCCTCGGCGACGTCGCCCCGGGTCCGCATCGCTTCGCGCGGCGTCAGCCCCGCCCCGGCCAGCAGGGCCGTCAGCCCCTCGGCGGTCCAGCCGGTCTTCAGGTACTCGACCACCTCGGGCTCATGCCCGGCGTCGCGGATCATCTGCAGGACGTTGCGCGAGGTGCCGCAGTTCGGATTGTGGAAGATGGTGATGCTCATTCGGCGGTTTATAGCCGTCCCACGCATCTTTTCACGGCCTTGCGGTTGCGATTGTCGCACCTTGACCGCATCTGGCCCGGATGACCTCCCCCACGCCCGACGTCGCCCCCGCCCACAAGGGACCGGGCTTCCCCGAATTCGTCTGCCTGATCGCCTGCCTGATGGCGCTGAACGCGCTGGCGATCGATTCCATGCTTCCGGCCCTGCCCGACATCGGCAACGCGCTGGGCGTGCTGCGCGAGAACGACCGCCAGTGGATCATCACCGCCTATCTGCTGGGCTTCGGCGTGGCCCAGATCATCTACGGCCCCCTCGCTGACCGTTTCGGCCGCAAGCCCATCCTGATGATCGGGGTCGGCCTGTACGCCGTCTTCGCCCTGATGGCGGCGCTGGCGCCGACGTTCGAACTGCTCATCGCCGCCCGCGTCGGCTGCGGCGTCGGCGCGGCCTCGCTGCGGGTGCTCGCCGTCTCCATCGTGCGCGACCGCTACGAGGGCCGTACCATGGCGCGGGTCATGTCGCTCAGCTTCCTGGTCTTCCTCGGCGTGCCGATCATCGCCCCCAGCCTGGGCGCCGCCATCCTGCACGTCGCCCCCTGGCCGTGGATCTTCGGTGTTCTGGCCGCGGCCAGCCTGCTGGTCATGGCCTGGGCCGCGATCCGCCTGCCGGAAACCCTGCATCCGGAGGATCGCCTGCCGATCCAGCCGAGCCGGATCATCGCGGCCTTCCGCGAGGCCCTGACCGAGCGCCAGTCGCTGGGCTACACCCTGGCCATGACGGCCATCACCGGCGCCCTGTTCGGCTTCCTGAACTCGTCGCAGTCGATCTTCGAGCACGTCTTCCACGCCGCCGACCTGTTCCCGCTGGTCTTCGCCGCCGTCGCCGGGGGGATCGCCGCCGCCAGCCTGCTGAACGCCACCTTCGTCGAACGCTTCGGCAGCCGCCTGATCTCCCACGCCGCCCTGATCGGCTTCATCAGCGTCGCGGGCATCCACGCCACGGTCTCCGCCCTGGGCTACGAGACCATCTGGGTCTTCGGCGTCCTGCAGGGCCTGACCATGTTCTGCTTCGGCTTCATCGCCGGCAATTTCGGCGCGATGGCCATGGAGAAGATGGGCCACATCGCCGGTACGGCCAGCTCGGCCCAGGGCTTCCTGTCGACCACCTTCGGCTCGATCGCCGGCTTCACCATCGGCCAGCAGTTCGCGGGCACGGCCACGCCGATGCTGGTGGGCTTCACCCTGATGGGCCTGCTGGCCCTGACCTTCGTCCTGATCGCCGAGCGGGGGCAGCTGTTCCGCTCCCGCCACACGGCGCCGAAGACGCAGGCCCCTTGATCTTTTCACCGTGGCGGGGCGTTGTCCCGCCACGTGTTGAAAGAGGTAGTTCAATGATCCGCACGGCCGGTCTGGTCTCCGCCCTCGCCCTTGCGCTCGCCACGGGAGGGTGCGCCATGATGAACGCCTCCGGTTCCGACATGCCGCCGCTGCCCGCCTCGGCCACCGCGCCGATCCAGTATGCGCGCGACATCCACTCCTATGCGCGGCCCGAGATCGCCCACGTGCGCCACGTCTCGCTGGACCTGACCGCCGACTTCACCGCGAAGACCCTGTCGGGCACGGCGACCCTCGACGTCCAGGGCGTCCCGGGCGCGACCGAGGTCATCCTCGACGTCCGCAACCTCGACATCCGCGCCGTGACCGACGCCTCCGGCGCCCCGCTGCAGTTCACGGTCGGCGCCTCGGACCCGATCCTCGGCCAGCCGCTGACCGTCCGCTTCCCGGCCCTGGCCGCTGGGGGCACGCAGAAGATCGTCATCGCCTACGCCACCCGCCCCGACGCGGCGGCCCTGCAATGGCTGACCCCGGCCCAGACCGCGGGCGGCCGTCTGCCCTATATGTTCAGCCAGGGTCAGGCGATCCTCACCCGCACCTGGGTCCCGACCCAGGACAGCCCCGGCATCCGCCAGACCTGGGACGCCCGTATCGTCGCCCCCGCCGACCTGAAGGTGGTGATGAGCGCCGAGACCCTGACCACCGACGGCGAGACCGTCGACGGCGGCAAGGCGTGGCGCTTCCGCATGACCAACCCGGTCCCGCCCTATCTGATCGCCGTCGGCGTCGGCGACGTGGACTTCGCCGCCATCGACGAGCGGACCGGCGTCTGGACCGAGCCGTCGCGCCTGCACGCCGCCCATGACGAACTGGTCCCGACCGCCCGCATGGTCGATGTGGCCGAGGAGCTCTACGGCCCCTACCGCTGGGGCCGCTACGACCTGCTGGTCCTGCCGCCGTCGTTCCCCTTCGGCGGCATGGAGAACCCGCGCCTGACCTTCGCCACCCCGACCATCATCGCCGGCGACCAGTCGCTGGTCTCGCTGGTCGCGCACGAGCTGGCGCACAGCTGGTCGGGCAACCTGGTCACCAACGCCACCTGGGCCGACTTCTGGCTCAACGAGGGCTTCACCGTCTATTTCGAGAACCGGATCATGGAGGCCCTCTACGGCGAGGAGCGCGCCCTGATGCTGCAGTCCCTCGGCTGGGGCGACCTGCAGTCGACGCTGGCGGACCTGCCGCCCGCCGACACCCGCCTGAAGATCGACCTGACCGGCCGCGATCCGGACGAGGGCCTGACCGACATCGCCTACGAGAAGGGCGCCGCCTTCCTGCGCACCATCGAACGCATCGTCGGCCGCGAGCGCTTCGACGCCTGGCTGAAGGGCTATTTCGACCGCAACGCCTTCCGCCCGATGACCACCGAACTGTTCCTGGAGGACATCCGCGCCCACCTCATCCGCGGTGATCAGGCGCTGGAGGCCCAACTGATGATGGACGCCTGGATCTACCAGCCGGGCATGCCGTCCAACTGGGTCCCGCCGGTGTCCAACGCCTTCGTGCCCGTCGATGCGGCGGCGCGCGCCTTCGCCGCCGGCGGTCCGGCCTCGGCCGTTCCGTGGGCGGGCTGGTCGACGCAGGAGCGCCAGCGCTTCCTGGCCTTCCGCCCCGAGGGCCGCGCCGAGGGCGCCGACTGGCTGACCCCGGCCCAGCTGGCCGATCTGGAATCGACCCTGAACCTGAAGGCCGAGGGCAATGCCGAGGTCGTCTACGCCTGGCTGCAGATCGCGGTGCAGCACCGCTATCAGCCCGCCGTGCCGACGCTGGAGCATTTCCTGACCACCCAAGGCCGCCGCAAATTCGTCCTGCCGCTGTTCACCAGCCTGTGGGCCGAAGGCGACTGGGGTCGCCCCATCGCCACCCGCGTCTACGCCCAGGCCCGCCCGGGCTATCACCCGGTGACCACCAACTCCGTCGACGCCGTGGTCGGCCGCCCGAACTGATCTGACCGTATTTGTCGCATCGGTCCCCTATGATGGCCCCGACCTCCCCGGTCGGGGTCCGTCATGTTCAAGTTCGAGTCTTCTCGTTTTCAGGACTCCGGCCAAAAATTTTCCGGTCCCGAACCTGTGTCCCGCGACGCCTTGGCTTCACCGTCCCGCGACACTAGGTTCCGCTCGACAAGATCGACCCCCGAGGGCCGACGCCCCAGTTTCAGGAGACGCCCCATGACTGACGCAGCCACCATCGACCAGGAAAACCCGCTCGGCGTCGACGGCTTCGAGTTCGTCGAGTTCACGGGGCCCGAGCCCGAGGCCATGGTCAGCCGTCTCGAGCTGATGGGCTTCACCCGCACCCATGTGAACCCGGCCACGGGCGCCGTCCGCCTGAAGCAGGGCGACATCACCATGCTGGTGAACCTCTCGCCGACCGGTCAGGCCGCCGACTTCGCCAAGGACCACGGTCCGTCGGCCAACGGCATGGCCTTCCGCGTCGCCAATGCCAAGGAAGCCTATGAAGGCGCCCTGGCCCGCGGCGCCGTCGCCGCCACGGACGCCGCCGGCGGCGCGCTAGGCAATGACTATCCCTACATCCTGCAGGGCATCGGCGGTTCGCTGCTGTACGTGATCGACCAGTACGGCGCGAACGGCTCGCTCTACGACGGCTGGACCGAGATCGAGGGCTGGCAGGACGCCGAGAAGACCAACTCCGTCGGCCTCGAAATCCTCGACCACCTGACCCACAACGTCCGTCGCGGCCAGATGCGCACCTGGTCCGGCTTCTACAACTCGATCTTCAACTTCGAGGAGCAGAAGTATTTCGACATCAAGGGCAAGGCGACCGGCCTGTTCTCGCAGGCCATGATCGCGCCCGACCGCGCCATCCGCATCCCGCTGAACGAAAGCCAGGACGACAACTCGCAGATCGAGGAGTTCCTGCGTCGCTACAACGGCGAGGGCATCCAGCACATCGCCCTGACGACCGCGAACATCTACGAGACGGTCGAGACCATGAAGGCGCGCGGCGTCGACTTCCAGGACACCATCGAGACCTATTTCGAGCTGATCGACAAACGCCTGCCGAACCACGGCGAGGACGTGGAGCGGATGCGCAAGAACCGCATCCTGATCGACGGTTCGGACGAGGAAGGCCTGCTGCTGCAGATCTTCACCCAGGACACCTTCGGCCCGATCTTCTTCGAGATCATCCAGCGCAAGGGCAACGAGGGCTTCGGCAACGGCAATTTCCAGGCCCTGTTCGACTCCATCGAGCTGGACCAGATCCGTCGCGGCGTCATCAAGGTCGACGCCTGAATGCAGATGCGCCCGCCGCACTGGCTGCCCTGGCTCGGCCCGCTCGTCGCGGCCGGGGTCGGGGCGCTGGCGGGCGAATTCTGGCTGGGCGGCGGCTTCTGGACCGTCCTGATCGCCGCCCTCGTCTGCGGCTTCGCCCCGATCATCGGCTACCGCATCTGGAAATGGCGCTGGTTCCGGAAGGGGTGAGCGCCGCCTAGTGAAAATCCCTCGACCCCGGCAGCACCCGCACATCCCTCGGATGTCGGCCGCGTGTCGGGGCATGGCCTGAGCCCGGCGCCGCATCCGGGCTCAGATGGCCCAGCATCGGGGTCCAGTCCTCCAGTTCCTCGACCACCAGATGGGTCACCCCCTCGGCGGTCTGAACCTTGCCCCGCGCCAGCACCATCCGCGCGCCCATGGCCACCGGGCGCAGGCGCTCGAACACGTCGGGCCACAGGACCAGATTGGCGACGCCGGTCTCGTCCTCCACGGTCATGAAGCAGACGCCCTTGGCCGTACCGGGCCGCTGGCGGACCAGCACCACGCCCCCGACCACCACCCGCTTCCCGTTGGTCACGGCCGGATAGGCCGCCGCCGTCAACGCCCCCACCGCCTCCAGCCGGTCGCGCAGATAGCGGACCGGGTGCCCCTTCAGGGACAGGCGGATGGTCTGGTAGTCGCCGACCACCTCCTCGGACGGCGCCAGCTCCGGCAGGGCCTCGGGCGGACGCCCGTCCGCCTCGCGCAGGCCCATGGCCTCGAACAGGGGCGCGCTCGCCACCGGCGGCGCCCCGCGCGCGGCCCACATCCCCTGCCGGCGCGTCAGCTTCAGCGAGCCGCAGGCGTCCGCCTCCGCCAGCCGGTCCATCGCCGCCGGCGTCAGCCGCGCCCGCAGCCGCAGGTCGTCCAGATCGGCGAACGCCCCCTCGGCCCGCGCCGCCATGATGGCCAGCGCCCAGCTCTCCTTGAACCCGTCTATGGCGCGCAGGCCGAGGCGAAGGGCCCGTCGACGCCGCCGGGGCCGCGGCTCAAGCGTCGCATCCCAGTCGCTCATGTTCACATCCGGGTGCCGGACATCGACCCCATGCTCCCGCGCGTCCCGGACGATCTGCGCCGGGGCGTAAAAGCCCATCGGCTGGCTGTTCAGCAGGCAGGCGGCGAACACGTCCGGGTACAGCCACTTCACCCAGGCCGACACATAGACGAGGTGGGCGAACGAGCACGCGTGGCTCTCCGGAAAGCCGTACTCCCCGAACCCCTTGATCTGGTTGAAGCAGTTCTGCGCGAACTCGGGGTCATAGCCGCGCGCGACCATCCGCCCGACCATCAGTTCCTCATAGTTGCCGATGGTGCCGTTGTGGCGGAACGTCGCCATGGCCCGGCGCAGGCCATTGGCCTCATCGCCGGTGAACTCGGCCGCCACCATGGCGATCTTCATCGCCTGCTCCTGAAACAGGGGCACGCCCAGCGTCTTGCGCAGCACATTGGCCAGTTCATCCGGATTGGCCGCCGAGCCCGGCATGGAGAAGCGGTAGCTGCCCCTGCCATGCACCCGCTCATGCGCGCGTCGGTCCGACCGCCGCTGCAGATAGGGATGCACCATCTTGCCCTGGATCGGACCGGGCCGGACGATGGCGACCTGCACCACCAGATCATAGAACTCGCGCGGTCGAAGCCGGGGCAGCATCGACATCTGGGCCCGGCTCTCGACCTGGAAGACGCCCAGCGAGTCGGCCTTGCACAGCATCCGATAGACGCCCCGGCGCTCGGACGGCACCGCCGCCGTATCCTTCAGCGGTCGCCCGTAGGTGTCCTCGATCATGCGGAAGGCGCGCTTCATCGCCGTCAGCATGCCCAGCGCCAGCACATCGACCTTCATCAGCTTCAGATGATCGATGTCGTCCTTGTCCCACTCGATGAAGGTGCGGTCGTCCATCGCCGCATTGCCCACCGGCACGATCTCGATCAGCGGCGTCTGGCTCAACACGAAGCCGCCCACGTGCTGGCTCAGGTGGCGCGGGAATTTGATGATCTCGGCCGTCAACTCCAGCGCCAGTTTCATTCGCGCGTCGTCGCGGCTCAGCCCCGTGCGGTCGACGTGTTCGTCCTTCACCGCATCGCCCCACGAGCCCCAGACCGTGTCGGCCATGCGCGCCGTCACGTCCTCGGTCAGCCCCAGCGCCTTGCCCACATCACGAATGGCCGACCGCGGACGATAGTGAATGATGGTCGCCACGATGGCCGCCCGGTCGCGACCGTAGCGCTCATAGACGTACTGCATCACCTGCTCGCGCCGTTCGTGCTCGAAGTCGACGTCGATGTCCGGCGGCTCGGATCGCTCGGACGAAATGAAGCGCTCGATCAGCACATCCTGCTTTGTCGGATCGACGTTGGTGATGCCAAGGCAGAAGCAGATCACCGAATTCGCCGCCGAGCCCCGGCCCTGACACAGGATTGGATCGGGTCTCGACCGGGCCCAGGCGACCACATCGTGCACCGTCAGGAAGTAGGAGGCGTAGCCGAGGGCCTGAACCAGCCGCAGTTCCTTGAGGATCGTCGCGCGGATGTCCGGCGGCACGCCCTGCGGCCAGCGCATCCTCGCCCCCTTCATGGTCAGTCGCGCCAGCCAGCCCTGCGGTGAGTACCCGGCCGGCACCGGTTCGTCCGGGTACTGATATTCGAGCTCCCGCAGTGAAAACGTGCAGGCCCGCGCCACGTCCATCGTCCGCGCCAGCGCCGCCTCATGGCCGCGAAACAGCCGCCCCATCACTTCCGGCGGCTTCAGGAAGCGCTCGCCGTTGGCCTGCAGCCGCCGCCCGGCCTTGTCGATGGTCGTGCCTTCCCGGATGCAGGTCAGCACGTCCTGCAGCATCCGCCGGTCGGGGTGGTGATACAGCACCGCATTGGTGGCGATCATCGGGGCGCCGGTCCGCTCGGCCATGGCCGCCAGCCGGGCCAGTCTTCTGCGGTCATCACCCCGCCACAGCGGCGGCGCCGCCAGATACAGATCATCCGGCCACGCCGCCCGCCATCGCTCCAGCCGCGCCTCGAAGACCGCGTCCGGCGTCTCCGGCGCGGGCGCCAGGGCGATCATCCCCGCGCCCAGACCGACCGCCTGTTCGAAGGTCAGCCGCGTCTCGGCTTTTTCAATTCTGTCACCCTCGGCCTGAGCACCGGCTTGCGGCACCGCCTCGCTCTTGCCCAGGGTCAGCAGGCGACACAGGCGGCCGTAGGCGGCCCGGTCGCGGGGGAAGACAATCAGGTCCGTCCCGTCGGTGAAGCCGAGCCGCGCGCCGACGATCAGGGGGATGCCAATCTCCTCCGCCCCCATCAGGGCGCGCACCATGCCGGCCAGGGTGTTGCGGTCCGCCACCCCCACGGCGGCCAGCCCCAGCGCCTTCGCCTGGTGCATCACCTCGCCCGGATGCGACGCCCCCTCCAGGAAACTGAAGTTGGTGATCGCCCCAAGCTCCGCGTACTGACCATCCCAGCTAGTCACGCCAGCACCCCGTGCATCCACCAGCTCGGCGCGCGGCGGTCATCGCCCGCCCCGGCGTAATCCCAGCCGTAGCGCCCCTCCCGGAACAGCCAGTAGCGCCCACCCTCGCCGTCCTCGACGCGGTAGTAGTCGCGGGTCCGCGCCTCGCGCCCGTCCGGACGGGGTCGCCACCATTCGGGCGACAGCCGCTCCGGCCCCTCGGCCCTGACGATGCGACGGCTGACCCGCCGCCAGGTGAAGCGCGCGGGCGCCCCGTCCGGCAGGTCGAACACCGGATCCTCCAGCGGCTCGGGCGGGTCCAGCAGCAGGATGGGCCGACGACCGACCTCCGCCGCATCCGCCGCCGGAACCCGGCCCAGCGCCGGGACCAGCCGCTCGGCCCGTTCGGGGATCCAACTGTCCACCGGCGCGGGGGTCAGCACCCGTCCCTCGCCCAGCCGCGCCGTCAGCCGGTCGATCAGTCCCGCCAGACTCTCCGCCTGCTTCGCCTCGGCCTCGGTCTCCAGCGCCCCCTGCCGCGCCGCCATGACCTCGGTCTCGTCGGCGGTCAGCATCAGGGCGTCCAGCCCGAAACCCAGCTCCAGCCGCCCGAACCCCGCCTCGCGGAACAACCGCATCCAGATCGTCACGTCCCGCCCCGGCAGGCCCATGCGCACCGACAGCCGGGTCGCCTCCCCGTCCGTGCGGAAGCCGGTCAGGGTCAGGGCCTTGGCGCCCCGCCCATCCCGTTCCAGCGTCCGCGACAGATCCTGCGCCATGTCCGGCAGGCGCCCCTCCACCCCGGCGATGTCGCCCAAGGGCTCGGCGAAGGCCTGCCACACCCGATAGCGGGCGGGCGGACGCACCGGCACGAGGGCTTCCGCCACATGCCCGCGGGCCTGATCCAGCCGCTTCACCAGCCCGATGGCGTCCCCGTCCCGGAACCGTCGCGCCAGCCCCGCGCGCGGCATGGCGTACAGGCTGCCGATGGTCTTCAGCCCCAGCCGCCGCGCGCCCGAGATCGTCCGGTCGTCCAGCCTCAGGGCGTCGATCGGCAGATCGGCCAGCAGGTCCGACAGGGTCTCGTCCGTGGCGATCGGGTCCTGTCCCTCGCCCCAGCGCGCCAAAGCCCAGGCCGCGCCCGGCGTCGGGGCCATGGCCACACGCGCCGTCGTCCCCGTCTCGGCCAGCCGCGTCCGGATCGACGCCAGCAGGGCTGCCTCGCCGCCGAACAGATGGGCCGCTCCGGTCACGTCGAGGAACAGCCCCTCCAGCCCCTCCTCCGACGGATCGAGGCTGACCGAGGGCGACCACCGCTCGGCCCACACCGCCAGCGCCTTCAGCGCCCGATCGTCGGCGGCGATGTCGGCGGGCTGGCACAGCAGATGCGGGATCATGGCCAGGGCGTCCGCCTGCGTCTGGCCGCGCCGCAGCCCCGCGGCGCGAGCGGCCGGGTTCAGGGCGTGGATCACCGCCGCGCCCCGGCTGTTCTTCAGGATCAGGGCGAACGGGGTTTGAGGGTCGAGGGCGGGATCAGGCGGCGAGGCCGGCCGCCGCGCCCGTTCCAGCGATCGGCGGCGGACCGAAATCGGCCAGTCGATCAGCCAGACGGAGACGATGCGTCTCATCATCCTGCTCCATCATCCAGACGCCGGGCCGCTCGCCGCGCCCGCGCGTCATTTCAGCGACCAGCCTCGTCCGCCCGGGCGCGCGGGGATCGTCCCGATCCGGGGCCGACAGGGCCGCCGTGATTTGCCATCGGCGACGGGCCGCGCTGAGCCCGTCCGGACGCCGCGGCATCATCAAGCCGGTCGCCCCGCCTTCCTTCGCCGCGAACGCCAGCCGCCGGGTCTGGGCCAGGTTCGCCCCATCCACCGCCCCCAGCGCCAAGGACACCGCTCCGGACCGCAACGCCTGTTCCATCACCCACAACCCCTCCGCAGCCGTCGCGACCGGCGTCAGGATCAGGGCCACGCCCGCCAGCCCGGGCCCGTAAGGCCGACCGTTTTCCCCGAGCCAGGCCCGGGACGCGGCGATGAGCACCGGCCGATCGTCGCCCCCGCACCGTCGCGACAGGGCGAACAGCAAGGTCGCCGCCCCGTCCCGCGGCGCCGACGCGCACACCTCTTCCAGGGACTCGGGCGTCTCCGGAAACACAGCGCGAGAAGAGAGATCGGGGGCGAACATGGCGGGCTCGGAACGAGGAATGTTCATTATTTGTTCCAGCCGGAACAGAGTCAAACCGGAATCGCCGTCTTACCTCCGCGCGCCGTCCGAAGACTACCCAAGGATGTACAACCGGCCCGATCCATGCACGTCTCGCGGCGAGAGCCATACTGGTTCCCGAAACGAGACAGCCCAGCCATGACGCCGAGAGAGATCATCGAAGGCGACTACCCCGGGGTTCAGGCCCTGCATCGCAGCGTCGGCTGGCCCGAGCGCTCCCTTGCGGGCTGGCGATGGCTGCACAGCAACCCGGCCCGTCTCGACATCGGCGCACCCGCCGGCTGGATCGTCGACGGCCCCGACGGCGAGCCCGCCGCCCACGTCGGCACCCTGATCCAGCGCTTCCGGCTGGGCGAGCGACGACTGCATGGGGCGACCGGCTTCAACATCATCGTCTCGGCGGCCGCGCGAGGGTCCAGCCGGGGCATGCTGAAGACCTTCACCTGCCAGCCGGGGGTCTTCGCCCGCTACACCTTCAACGCCAATTCGAAGTCCCAGCCCCTTTATGTCCGGCACGGGATGCAGGCCTGGCCCGAACAGACCCACGCCCTGAAGCTGAGCTGGGTGATCGATCCCCTGCCTCTGGCCATCAGCCGCCTGTGGCGCCGGCTCTATCAGGCCGCGCCCGGCCTGATCGGCCCACGTGAGCGTCTGATGAACGACCGGCTGGGCCGGATCGCCCGTCCGACCTTGCCTGAGGGCGTCACCATCCTGACGGACTTCGGCGACCGTTCGCTCTACGCCGCCTTCTGGGAGGCTTTGGCGAGCGAAGGCCGGCTGCTGGCTGACCGAAGCCCCGAGGTGCAGCGTTGGCGCCTTCAGGACCCCGATCTGTCACAGCCCCCTCTGGTCCTCGCCTTCGAGAGGGACGGCGCCGTGGCGGCCTACGCCATGGCCATGATGGCCAAGTCGAACATCCTCGAAGCCCCGGTGCTCGAGATCCTCGATCTCGAAGCGCTGGACGGGCATGCCGACGCCGTCCCCGTCCTGATGCAGGCCCTGATGAACGCGGGCCGCGCCATGGGCGCCGCCAAGCTGAGGCTGCAGACCGTGTCGCCTCGAATGCTGCCGCGATTGGGCGAATTTGCCGACAGCGCCCGCCGTGAGGGCGGCTGGGGCCACTGTCACGTCCACTTCTCGCAGGACGCGCCTGATCCGGCGCTGTGGTCTCCCACCCCCTACGATGGCGACTATGCGATGTGTCTTCGCCCCGTGCCGCTGGAAGTCCGGCGCCAGGGTGTCCGGGCGCCGCTCAGGACGTCCGGGGCCGCCTCCAAGGCCTAGGGGCGGGCCTTCAGTTCGTCGCGGATTTCGGCCAGCAGGGCCTCGGTCGGCGTCGGCGCGGCCGGCGCTTCCGGAGCGGCCGCCTGCTCGCGACGCAGCTTGTTGACCAGCTTGACCATCAGGAAGATCACCACCGCCACGATCAGGAACTGGATCACGGTGTTGATGAAGGCGCCGTACTGGATAGCGACCTTCTCGACCTCTTCGGTCGCGGGATTTTCGGGCGTCAGAACCCATTCCAGGTTCGAGAAATCGACCCGACCCAGCAGCAGTCCGACCGGCGGCATGACCACCTGCTCGACCAGGCTGGTGACGATCTTGCCGAACGACGCGCCGATGATCACGCCGACGGCCAGATCAATGACGTTGCCGCGGGCGATGAATTCCTTGAACTCGGTGACCAGTCCCATGGGGCTCCTGTGGGTCAGTCGGCGTTCAGCCGCTCACGCAGCTCCTTGCCGCTCTTGAAGAAGGGCACGGCCTTGGCCGGCACATCGACCGACTCCCCCGTGCGCGGGTTGCGGCCGGCGCGGGCCGGACGTCCCCGGACGGAAAAGGCTCCGAAGCCGCGAAGTTCCACGCGACCGCCCTCGCCCAGCGCATCGACCATCCGGCCGAGCACGACATTCACCACACGCTCGACCTCCGCATGGGTCAGATGCGTGTTTTCGGCAGCGAGCTTTTCGATGAGCTCGGATTTGATCATGCAGGCCCCCGCCCTGTTCAGCCCTTCCCGGGCCCATACGGGTGCATCTGAACGCCGGATGCAACCCCACCCTAACGCTCGCGCGGCGGGGGAAAAAGGGCCAAAGGCCCGTCAGCGGGGCAAATTGTGAGTTAACTGTCGGCAACCGTACATAAATTCGCCGATGAGAGCGGACTGCGTCCACGAAAAAGGCGGCCGGATTTCTCCGGCCGCCTGATCCGTTTTTCGCCGATGGCGAAGAGGCTTACTCCTTCGAGCCGGCCTTTTCGCGCAGGGCGGCGCCCAGGATGTCGCCCAGCGAGGCGCCCGAGTCGGACGAACCGAACTGTTCGATGGCCTCGGCCTCGTCCTTCATTTCCAGGGCCTTGATCGACACCGACACGCGGCGCGAGGCCTTGTCGACGCCGGTGACCATGGCGTCGACGCGGTCGCCGACCGAGAAGCGCTCGGTGCGCTGCTCGTTGCGATCACGCGACAGGTCCGACTTGCGGATGAACGAGGTCACCGGAGCGTCGTCTTCACCGAACTTGACTTCGATGCCGCCGGTTTCGATCGCCGTCACGGTGACGGTGACCTGCTGACCCTTCTTGTAGGTGTCGCCTTCCATCGGATCGCCGCCGAGCTGCTTGATGCCCAGCGAGACGCGTTCCTTCTCGACGTCGACGTCCAGGACCTTGGCCTTGACGGTTTCGCCCTTGCGGTAACGCTGGATGGCTTCCTCGCCCGACACGTTCCAGTCCAGGTCCGACAGGTGGACCATGCCGTCGATGTCGTTGTCCAGGCCGATGAACAGGCCGAACTCGGTGGCGTTCTTGACTTCGCCCTCGACGGTCGAGCCGATCGGGTGCGAGGCCACGAAGGCGTCCCACGGGTTGTCCTGGGCTTGCTTCAGGCCCAGCGAGATGCGGCGCTTCGAAGCGTCGACATCCAGCACGACCACGTCGACTTCCTGCGAGGTCGAGACGATCTTGCCGGGGTGGACGTTCTTCTTGGTCCACGACATTTCCGAGACGTGCACCAGGCCCTCGACGCCGGCTTCCAGCTCCACGAAGGCGCCGTAGTCGGTGATGTTGGTGATGCGGCCCGACATCTTGGCGCCGACCGGATACTTGGCTTCCACGCCGTCCCACGGGTCGGCCTGCAGCTGCTTCATGCCCAGCGAGATGCGCTGGGTGTCCGGGTTGATCTTGACGATCTGCACCTTGACGGTGTCGCCGACCGCCAGCACCTGCGACGGGTGCGAGACGCGCTTCCACGACATGTCGGTGACGTGCAGCAGGCCGTCGATGCCGCCCAGGTCCACGAACGCGCCGTAGTCGGTGATGTTCTTGACCACGCCTTCGCGGACTTCACCTTCCTGCAGCTGGCCGACCAGCTCGGTGCGCTGTTCGGCGCGGGCTTCTTCCAGGATGGCGCGACGCGAGACGACGATGTTGCCGCGCGGACGGTCCATCTTGAGGATCGCGAACGGCTGCTCCTTGCCCATCAGCGGGGCGACGTCGCGCACCGGACGGATGTCGACCTGCGAGCCCGGCAGGAAGGCCGAGGCGCCGCCCAGGTCGACGGTGAAGCCGCCCTTGACGCGGCCGACGATGACGCCGTTGACCGGCTGGCCGTCGGCGAAGACCACTTCCAGACGGGTCCAGGCTTCCTCGCGGCGGGCCTTGTCGCGGCTGATGACCGCCTCGCCCAGGGCGTTCTCGACGCGCTCCAGGTAGACCTCGACGTTATCGCCGACCTTCGGGATCACGGCGCCTTCGCCGATGCCGAATTCGCGGGCCGGGATGCGGCCTTCGGTCTTCAGACCGACGTCGATGATCAGGATGTCCTTTTCCATGCCGACGACGCGGCCGTGGACGACCTGGCCTTCGCCGAGGTC
>NZ_DASWWG010000018.1:0-50256 GCF_036400995.1 Brevundimonas sp. | reverse complement strand
CGGCGCGCTCGGCGGCGGCGGCCTGTTCGCGAGCGGCGGCGTCCTTGCGGGCGCGCTCCTCGGCGGCGGCGCGTTCACGCTCGGCCTGCTGGGCGGTGGCCAGTTCGATCGCGCGGCGGCGGGCTTCCTGCTCCGACTGGGACAGGTTGCCGTCGGAGGACGCGGCCGGACGCGGCGCCTGCGGGGCAGGGGCCGGGGTGCTCGGACGCGCGACGTCGAAGCCCTGCGGACGCTGGTGACCCGCGCCCGGGGCGGCGCCCACGCGACGCTTGGTTTCGACCACCACGGTCTTGGTGCGGCCGTGGCTGAAGCTCTGGCGCACGGTGCCGGTCGAAACCGATCCCGCCGTCCGGGGCTTCAGGCTCAGCGGCGCGCGCGGCCCCGTCGAGGAAGGGGTCGTCTTGCCGTCGTTGGTCTTGTCGTTCTCGTCAGTCATCCGGTCGCTTTACTTTGACCCGGGGCAGTCCCGGGCCCATTCCAAACTGGGTTCGCCAAACACAAAAAGCCGTGCGGAACTCCGCCCCCCTCAGGGAGCGGAGCCCCGCCCGTCTGAAAATCCATTCGGGGCCTCAGCCGCCTCGTCGCCCCACTGCGGGGGCGTCAACGGTCGAAATCCCGCCAGTCGTTCGACCTCGAAGGTCCAGCGATCGGCCCGCCCGCCCTCTAGCAGGACGGCGTGTATCGCATTTTCCAGCCCGAGGGCCAAACTCAAATCGTCAGCGCAGAACGCCCCGCACACTTTGGGGGGCGGCGTCTGGTGTTTCGCGAGGGCCAGCAGCTTGCCGCGGCCGTCGGCGGACCCGTCCGCCGCCTCGACGATCCACGCGGCCTTTCCGGAGCGGATCGCGGCGGCCGACTTTTCGTAGCCCGAGATAAGCACGCCTTCGCGCCGGGCAAGACCCAGCTGCTCGAGACAGCGTCTGATCAGCAGGGATTCGACCAGGTCGGCCAGGTCGGCGGCCGGTTTCAGCGGGGCCTTCGCCGCGCGGCTGAACAGGTTCTTCTTCACCGCCGCCTCGATCGAGGCGCGGTCGGCGGCGACCCACAGGCCGCGGCCGGGCAGTTTCCGCGCGAGGTCGGGGGCGACCCCGCCGTCCGGAGCGGCGACGAAACGGATCAGACGAGACTCATCCATGACCTGGTGCGTCACCAGGTCCCGGCGTTCCCTATCGATCGTTGCGTCGCGCAAGCTCATGGACGGCGGGGGCTCCCATCACGCGTTTTCGGGCTGGTCGGCGTCGTCCGCCGGAGCCTCTTCAGCCGTTCCGGCCGAAGCGGGGGTCGAGAAGACGGCGTCGGCGTCGTATTCGCCGTCGGCGTATTCTTCCTCATATTCCGGCTCGGGTTCCGGCTGCGGCAGTTCCGAGGCGTCGATCCAGCCGGCGGCCACGCGGGCCTGCAGGATCAGCAGTTCGGCGTCTTCCTGGGCCAGGTTGAAGGCTTCCAGCACGCCCGGGACCTTCACGCGTTCGCCGTTGCGGACTTCATAGCCGCCGCGGATTTCGTCGGTGGCCAGGTCGGCCAGGTCCTCGACGGTCTTCACCCCGCCTTCGCCCAGGGCGACGGCCATGGCCAGGGTCACGCCCGGCACTTCCAGCACGCCGTCCTCGACGCCCAGTTCGGTGCGCTTGGCGTCCAGCTCGGCGGCCTTGCGGTCCAGGAAGTCGCGGGCGCGGGCCTGCAGCTCCTCGGCGGTCTCCTCGTCGAAGCCCTCGATCTCCGAGATTTCGTAGGCTTCCACGAAGGCCAGGTCTTCCACCGTGGCGAAGCCTTCGGTGACCAGCAGCTGGGCGATGACCTCGTCCACGTCCAGGGCTTCCTGGAACAGGGCGGTGCGCTCGGTGAATTCCTTCTGGCGGCGTTCCGAGTCCTGCGACTCGGTGATGATGTCGATCTGCCAGCCGGTCAGTTGCGAGGCCAGGCGGACGTTCTGGCCGCGGCGGCCGATGGCCAGCGACAGCTGCTCGTCCGGCACCACGACTTCAACGCGGTCGGCTTCCTCGTCCAGCACAACCTTCGACACCTCGGCCGGGGCCAGGGCGTTCACGATGAAGGTCGGCTCGTCGTTGTTCCACTGGATGATGTCGATCTTCTCGCCCTGCAGCTCGGCGACGACCGCCTGCACGCGCGAGCCGCGCATGCCGACGCAGGCGCCGACCGGGTCGATCGAGGAGTCGTTCGACAGCACGGCCATCTTGGCGCGCGAGCCGGCGTCGCGGGCGGCGGCGCGGATCTCGATCACGCCGTCGTAGACTTCCGGCACTTCCTGCGCGAACAGCTTGGCCATGAAGCCCGGGTGCGAGCGCGACAGCATGACCTGCGGGCCCTTCGCTTCCGGGCGCACATCGTAGATGTAGGTGCGGATGCGGTCGCCGATGTTGAAGGCTTCGCGCGGGATCGAGTCGTTGCGGCGCATGATGCCTTCGCCACGGCCCAGATCGACGATGGTGTTGCCGTATTCGACGCGCTTGACGGTGCCGTTGACGATCTCGCCGACGCGGTCCTTGAACTCTTCGTACTGGTTCGCGCGCTCGGCCTCGCGGACCTTCCCGGTCACGACCTGGCGGGCCATCTGGGTCTGCACGCGGCCAAACTCGAACGGCGGCAGGTGCTCGACGTATTCCTTGCCGACCTCGGCTTCCGGGTCACGCTTGGAGGCGTCGCGCAGGCGCACCATGGCGCTGTCGTTGAACTCTTCCAGCTCGTCTTCCGGCTGCCAGTCGTCGGCCACGATGGTGACGTGACGGGTCAGGGTCAGCTCGCCGGTCTTCGGATCGATCTTGGCGCGGATGTCGTGGTGCGCGCCGTAACGGGCCTTGGCGCCCTTCTGGATCGCTTCCTCGATCGCCTCGATGACGATCTCCTTGTCGATGTTCTTCTCGCGCGCGACCGCATCAGCGATGTGCAGCAGTTCGAGACGGTTCGCGGAAACGCCAACAGCCATGTTCAGTCCTCAGCCTCGGAAGGGGTGTCGTCATTGCGGGCGGCGCGTTTTTCGGCGCCGGCCTTCATCAGGTCGTCGGTCAGCACCAGCTTGGCGTCGACCAGCCACTCGAACGGGATCAGGGCGGTGTCTTCCTCCCCCTCCAGGTCGATGGCGATATTGTCCTCGTCGGTCCCGGCCAGCACGCCCTTGAAGCGCTTGCGGCCCTCGACCATCCGGTCGGTCTCCAGACGCGCCTCATAGCCCTCGAACAGGTCGAAGTCGGTGAAGCGGGTCAGCGGGCGGTCGATGCCCGGCGACGAGACCTCCAGCAGATATTCTCCGGCGATCGGGTCGGCGGCGTCGAACACCTCCGACACGGCGCGGCTCAGGCGGGCGCATTCCTCGACCGAGATGTCGTGGTCGCTGGCGCGCTCGGCCATGATCTGCAGGCGGCGGCGCTGGGTCCCGCCCATCAGGCGCACGCGCACGACCTCGAGACCCAGGCTTTCGGCGATGGGTTCGATCAGCTCAAGCAGCTGGCGGTCTTCTGCGGTCTTGGCCTTCAAGCGGTCTGGTCCCGGGCAAAACAAAAGCGGCTGGCCTTCCGAGGGCCGCCGCTTCAAACGGCGCCGTCGGACGCCGGTCTAACGATGTGGGGCGGCATATAGACCCTTCGGCGGCCCGTGGGAAGGGCTGTCAGTTCACCTGCCGCGTCGTCGCCCGGTTCACCAGCAGGGTGGCCGCCGCCCCGGCCACGCCGCCGCCGGCGACCGCGGCCGCCGCGAACATCAGGCCGCCCGTCGCGCCGATGACGCTCATCCAGCCGGTGATCGCCCCCATCAGGCCCGCCGCGTACAGGCCGGTCCGTCGCCAGTCGCGCGGATGATCCAGCGCCCCGGCGATCAGGCGTGACGCCCCGGCCGCCGCCACGAAGGGCCAGAAGGCGGTGCCGGCGATGACGAACGCCGTCCACAGCACCGTCCCGCCCATCGAGCGCAGCACTCCGGCGGGACCGGGCAGGCCCAGCAGGATCGCCGCCAGCACGACCAGGCTGACGGCCGCCCCGATGGCGGCCGCGATCAGCAGGCTGACGATCTCGATCAGGAAGCGCATACGGCCACGCTATAGCGCCGGTCCGCGGCCGTGCGAACCGTCCGCGCGAACGCCGATTGCCTTTGCCGCGCCGGAGCGTCAGAAACAGCCCTGATGAAAGTCTACTGGATTGGTCTCGACACCCCCGGGCGTCTCGGGGTGTCGCGCAAGCCCGACGGCGGCGACGCCCTGGACGGGCAGATGGAACACCTGCATCGCGGCATGGTCGACCATGTGGTCAGCCTGCTGGAGCCGGACGAGGCCGCCGAATTCGGTCTGGCCGAAGAGGGCGCGGCGGCCGAACGCCACGGCGTCGGCTTCTACAACTTCCCCATCGTCGACCACGGCCTGCCGGGCAATATCGAGCACTACGCCCGTGTCGCCCGCGCCATCGACGGTCGTCTGCGGTCGGGCCAGGCCATCGTCATCCACTGCCGCGCCGGTCTGGGCCGCGCCCCGTCTCTGGCCATCTGCGCCCTGATCGCGGGCGGGATGAACGCCGACGAGGCCATCCTGCGCGTCGGCCGCGCGCGCGGCCGCCCGGTGCCCGAGACCGACGAGCAATACGCCTTCGTCAAGGCCTTCGCCGCCCGGCTGAAGACCCCCGCCTAGGCGGTCGGCAGCAGCGCCAGCTTGCCCAGATAGTCGCGCTTGCCCAGCACCACGCCGCGCGCCCGCAGCAGGGCGTAGGCGATGCTGACGTGGAAATAGAAGTTCGGGATGGCGAAGCTGGTCAGATAGCCGGCGCCTTCGAAATCCAGCTCGACGCCCGGGAAGCGCAGCTCGACCCGGCGCGTCTCGGCCCCCTCGAACGCCGCGGCGTCGACCCCTTCGATAAAGGCGATCGACAGGTCCACGGTGGCCTTCAGCTCCGCCAGCGTCGCTTCCTTGTCATCGGTCTTCGGCCACGCCTGCCCGGTCAGGCGGGCCACGGCGCTGCGGGCCGAGAAGGCGGCCATGCGGATCTGCGCCGGGAAGGGCAGCATGTCCGGCGCCAGCCGCGCCTCCATCAGCTCCGCCTCGTCCAGCCCGGCCGCGGCGGCCTTGTCGAGCAGGTGGGACAGGCTGTTCAGCCCACGCACGAAGACGGGCGAGGCGGCGTCCTGGATGGAAAAGGTCATGGCGTCCTCCCTTTGGGTTTTCCGGCTTACTGCGCCGCTTCCCGGCGGAAGGCCATAGCCGGCGTCAGACCCGGACGAACTCGAGGAACAGCGGTTCCGTGTCGCCCAGCTTCTTCTCTTCGTAGCGGGTGACGACGTGATCCTCCGGCGCGGTCTTCCAGTCGGCGGCGCGGTCGGCCGTCCATTCCAGACCCGGCGTCCGCTCCAGACGCTCCAGCGCCCATTCGGCGTAATCCTTCCAGTCCGTCACGAACCGCAGGCGGCCGCCGGGCTTCAGCAGGCGGGCGATCTCGGCGGCGCTCTCGTCCTGGATCAGGCGGCGCTTGTTGTGGCGCGCCTTGTGCCAGGGGTCGGGGAACAGGATCATCACCCGGTCCAGCGAGGCGTCGGGCAGGGCCTTCATCACGTCGCGCGCGTCGTCGGCGTGCAGGCGAACGTTCTTCAGCGCGCCGTCCTCGATGTGGCGCAGGGCCGAGCCGACGCCGTTCAGGAAGGGTTCGCAGCCGATCATCAGGGTGTCCGGGTGACGCGCCGCCTGGGCCGCCAGATGCTCGCCGCCACCGAAGCCGATCTCCAGCCAGACTTCCTTCGCGCCGGGCATCAGGGCCTGCGGATCGATCGGTCCGGCATTGGGGTCCGGGACGGCGAGGGTCGGCAGGAGGGTGTCGAACAGCGCGGCCTGCCGCGGCTTCAGCGTGCGCGACTTGATCCGCCCGAACGAGCGCAGCGGACCCCAGGTCGGGGAGTTGGAGGTGTCGTTATCGGAGGACATGGGGCGCGCCTATAGCGCGCCGAGGGGCGAGGGGCGAGGGGCGAGGAAGGCGGGCGTCAATCCCTCGACCCCCGACCCTCGACCCTCAAACCTCGTCAGGCCATCAGGCGAGCGCCTTCAGCTGCTCCACCAGATCGGTCCGCTCCCACGAGAAGCCGCCGTCGGCGTCGGGCTCGCGGCCAAAGTGGCCGTAGGCCGTGGTGCGGGCGTAGATCGGCTTGTTCAGGCCCAGGTGCTCGCGGATGGCGCGCGGGGTGGCGCCGCCGATCAGGCCCAGGATCTTCTCTTCCAGAACCGCCTCGGCGATCTTGCCGGTGCCGTGCAGGTCGACGTGGATCGACTGCGGCTTGGCCACGCCGATGGCGTAGCTGATCTGGATGGTGCAGCGGTCGGCCAGGCCGGCGGCCACGACGTTCTTCGCCAGATAGCGGCAGGCGTAGGCGGCCGAGCGGTCCACCTTGGTAGGGTCCTTGCCCGAGAAGGCGCCGCCGCCGTGCGGGGCCGCGCCGCCGTAGGTGTCGACGATGATCTTGCGGCCGGTCAGGCCGCAGTCGCCGTCCGGTCCGCCGATCTCGAAGATGCCGGTCGGATTGATGTGCCAGACGGTTTCGTTGGTGATGAAGCCCTGCGGCAGGACGCCTTCGACCACCGGCTTGACCACGGCGGCGACCTCGGCTTGGGTCTTGCCCTTGGCGTGCTGGGTCGAGACGACGATCGAGGTGGCGCGCACCGGCCGGCCGTCCTCATAGTGCAGGGTGACCTGCGACTTGGCGTCCGGCTCCAGGATCGAACCGCCCGCGTGGCGCAGTTCGGCCAGCTTCTTCAGGATGCGGTGGCTGTAGGCCAGGGTCGCCGGCATCAGCTCCGGGGTCTCGTTCGAGGCGTAGCCGAACATGATCCCCTGGTCGCCCGCGCCCTCATCCTTCTCGCTGGTCGAGTCCACGCCGACGGCGATGTCCACCGACTGGCCGTGCAGGCGGTTGATGAACTCGAAGGTGTTCCAGTGGAACTGGTCCTGCTCGTAGCCGATGTCGCGCACGGCGGCGCGGACGGCGGCCTCGATCTCGGCCTCGATCCCCGGGGCCCAGCCGTCATTCTCCCAGATGCCCTTGCCGCGGATTTCACCGGCCAGAACGACCAGGTTGGTCGTGGTCAGGGTCTCGCACGCCACACGCGCTTCCGGGTCCTTCGACAGGAACAGGTCCACCACGGTGTCCGAGATGCGGTCGGCGACCTTGTCCGGGTGGCCCTCGGAGACGCTTTCCGAGGTGAACAGGAAGGATGTGCGGGACAAGACGGGCTCCTCAGGGGGAAAGGTCCGTCAAACATATAAAGACATGCTTATATGTTCAAGTCGCCCTCGGCGCGATGCGCCGCCAGCGGGCGTTGGCGCTCACCGGCTGCTCCCCGGCCATCCAGCGTTCGACCACGCCGCCGCCCAGGCACAGGATCATCAGCACCCCGATCCCCCAGCGCGAGGCCACGTCCATCCGGATCAGGGCCGGGGTCAGGTCCGGCGTCACGAACACCAGGGCATGGGCGATCATCGTCAGCGCGCCGAAGGCCGCGGCCGCCAGCGTCCACCAGCGGTCACGGCGCAGCGCCAGCCACACAAGGGCGGCCACGAAGGCGAGATCGACCAGCGACTCGCCCAGGCGGAAATGATGCAGGGTCAACGGCTGCAGCATGAAGCTGGCGAGGAAGGCGAAGACGAAGATCGCCACGCCCGCGCGCTCGGTGTGGCCGCCGCGCATCCAGGCGACGGCGAAGACGATCAGGCTGAGAAGCAGATAGAAAAGCTGGAACGGCGCCATGACCCCCTCCCTTCAGGCGGAGCCCGGTCCGACCTCAAGGGGTCGACGCCTGGGCCTGGCTTCGTGTGACGTTTTCGTCGATCAGGCGCACCTGGCTTTGATAGGCGACGATGCTGTCCGCGATGGCCCGCATCATAACCGCCGCCAGAACCACCATCACCACGATGATCAGGATACGGACACCCCAGTTGCGTGGCGGGGGGCGATATCCGAGCCGTGGTTCTGCACGGGGCTCTGCGCTCCCACCTGCGCCATCACCCAGCCCGCGCTCAGCACCTGCTGCAGCAGTTCCCTCGGCGACGCCCGCTCCGCGTCGGCGGCCAGGCCCCGCATCAGGTGCGCCCGCACCGGATCGTTGGCGCCCAGGCTGCTGAAGCCGTCCAGCGCCGCTTCTAGGTCCTCCCAGGTCCACTGGGGGAGGGGCCGCTTCTGCGCGTCCATCATCATCTGTCTCCCTGACTTGCGGGGCAGATGACGGCGGTCCGGCCGGGTCGCCAATGGGGTCTTTCGTAGCCTCTGGTACTTTTCGTTCCAGCAGGGCCAGGGCCGCCTTGCGCCGGTTAACGCCCAGACGGCGGCAGGCCTCATGCACGTGCTTCTTGACGGTGGCTTCCGACAGGCCCAGCCGGGCGGCGATCTCCTTGTCGGTCAGGAAGGCGGTAAGCCTCAGACATTCTTCCTGACGCGCGCTGAGCCCTGGCGACATAGACCGCTCCGATACTGCGGTCCTGACTAGGGGGTCCGCGTCAGGCCGTCCAGACCGACCGTCGTTCGGACGGTCGATCTGTCGTTACCGTGTGGCGCGGCGATCAGTTCCGGCTGGGGAAGATGCCCTGCAGCGCGATGCAGTAGGTGATCGCCAGATAGGGCTGCAGGTTGTTGAAGGGCTGACTGCCGCCGACGATGCTCATCGCGGTCGGGGACAGCTGCGCGTTCGGCGCGGTCGGGGTGTAGATGTTGACCGTCACCGGATTGCCGGTGCCCGGGTCCGAGCCGTCCGACTGGCCGAGGTACAGGGTGTTGCCGGGCGCATTGGTGGTCGCCGCCCCGGTGTTCACATTGATGGCATGGCTGTGCGCCGGCATGTTGGTGGTCAGCAGGGTCGTCGTCTCCGTGCCGGCCACCTCGCCGATGTTGTAGGATGACAGGCCGCCGCCGGCGTTACCCCAGCCGATCGCCGTGCGTCCGCTCAGGTTCGGCAGGGCGAAGGTGGTCTGGCCGTTGCCGCCGTAGGTCGTGCCCAGCAGCGAGAACAGGGCGGTGTTCTGGGCGATCGAGATGACCTGACCCCAGCACATGGCCCAACCGCGCGGCGCGAAATTGAAGCCGAAGCCGAGAATCGTCCCGGTAAAGACATCCATGGAATTTCCCCTCCGTGATGAGTTCGCAGAACGCGAATCTTTCTACGGGCGCAACCTATGGCACAGGTTGTCGGGCGCGCCATCCACTATCTTCAGTTGTGACGGGTTCTTAGCCGGGCCGTTGTCTGGGCCTCGCCGTCCGCGCGTTCGAGGCTGAAGCCGCAGGTCGAGAACAGGGCCAGGGACGCGGTGTTGGAGACGTAGATCATCGCCGTCACATCCCGCCCGTCCGCCGTCGCCCGCCGGATCACCGCCTCCAGCATCCGTCGGGCCAGACCCTGTCGCCGCCACGCCGGGACGATGATGATCTCGACCACGTGCAGGGTCCCGCCGAGGGGAGTGGTCAGCAGGCTGCCGACGGGGGCATCGCCCATCCAGGCGACCTCACGCCCCAGGTCGGGGAACCGGTGCGCCAGCGTGGCCGCGCGGGATCGAAGCTGCATCTCCAGCAGCGGACCGTCCATCAGGCCGCCCAGCCCTTCGCCCAGTTGCCCGCGCGTCAGGGCGTCGACGAAGGCGGCGTCCCCGGCCTGCTCCGCCCGCAGCGTGATCCCGTCGCCGATGTCGTTCCCATCCATAGCTTCAGATTGCAGACTTCGTGCGAACATGCACCATAGGTTCGTGCGCCGGACCAACCGGCGTCGGGGGAAACGCCATGCTGACCGAAACGCCACCCGTCATCCTTCAGGCCTGGCATTTCCGGCCGTTCGTCGGTCGCCAGTGGGAGGTCGACACCCAGCCCAAGGCCATCTCCATCCAGCTGGACCAGGTCGATGACCTGCGCGGCGGCATGCCCGGGGCGCGGGATCCCTTCGTCCTGATCTTCAGCACGCCGTGGACGGATCTGCTGGTCGAGGGCCACTACATGATGCGCCCGGGCCCCGACGCCGAGGCGGTCCAGATCCACCTGATCCCCACGCAAACCGCCCCCGGCCCGCGGCGTCAGTACCACGCGGTGTTCAACTAGGACGTCGGGAAAGGTGGTGCCGCTTGCGTGACTCGAACACGCGACCCCCTCATTACGAATGAGGTGCTCTACCGGCTGAGCTAAAGCGGCCCGGTTCGCGGAGGGGCTGGCCGACCGCGCGAGAGGGGCTCTTTATACGCGGGCCGCCGGATTGCCAAGCGCCAGAAGCACGGCGGCGTCGGTTGGTTCTCCGGCGGTGCGGATTTCGGCGAATCCGGCCGCCGCCAGCGGCGCCGCCGCGGCCGCCGAAATGGCCACCGCCAGCCGTCCGGCGCCCCCGGTCCGTCCCAGCGCCCTCGCCACCGCCTGCGACGCCCGCGGCGAGTGGGCCAGCACCGCGTCGAAGGACTCCGGCGGCTTCGCCCTTGTCTCCGTCGCCTCATAGACCGGCAGGATCACGGTCTCGACCGCCCGGTTCAGCAGGGCGTCCAGGTCGCCCGCCGGTTCGCGGGCGCCGGGGACCAGCACCCGGCCCGTGGCCTCTCCGGCGATCAGCCAGGCGAGATCCGACAGGGCGCCGGAGGCCGAAGCGACAGTCGTGAAGCCGGCCTGCTTCGCCCGCTCGGCGGTGGCGTCGCCCACGGCGAAGACGGGCAGGGACCGGTCCGCGCTCAGGTCGGCGAAGACCGCCACCCCGTTCGGGCTGGTGAAGGCGAGAGCGCTGAACCCGGCCAGATCGGGCGCGGGCTGGATGATCGGTCGGACGGCCAGCACCGGGGCGATCAGCGGCTCGAAGCCGCGCGCCGCCAGCCGCGTCGCCGTGCGCGAGGCGCCCGGCTCGGTCCGGGTCACCCAGATGCGGCGGACGCCCGTCAGAGGTCGATCCTCTGGTCGCCGGCGGCGGCGTGCACCTCGCCGCCCAACCGCAGGCCCAGCCCCCGCGCGGCCTCCTCAGCCTCTGCCGAGGTCACATCGACCAGTTCGCCGGCGCGACGCCAGCGGGCCGAGCCGTCCGGGGCCAGCATCTCGACGGTCAAACGCAAATGACCTTCACCGATTTCGGCATGGGCGCCGATGGCGGTGCGGCACGAGCCTTCTAGCGCGGTCATCGCCCCGCGCTCGGCGGCCACGGCCAGGGCGGTCAGCGGATGGTTCAGGGCTGCGACCCAGGCGGCGCTCTCGCCCTCGCGGGTCTGCAGCGCCAGCGCCCCCTGACCCGGCGCCGGCAGGAAGGCGTCCAGCGACAGCCGCTCGCGGATCACCGCGTCAAAGCCCAGCCGGTTCAGACCCGAGGTCGCCAGCAGGATGGCGTCGAAATCCCCGTCCGCCAGCCGCTTCAGCCGCGTGTCCACATTGCCGCGCAGCATCTCGATCTTCAGGTCGGGCCGCAGGGCCAGCGCCTGCGCCTGTCGCCGCAGAGAGGCGGTGCCCAGCACGGCCCCCATGGGCAGGTCGTCGAACGATGCGAAATTCGTGCTGATGAAGGCGTCGCGCGGGTCTTCACGCTCGGGAACGGCGGCGATGCACAGGCCGGGCGGCTGTTCGGCGGGCACGTCCTTCATCGAGTGGACCGCCACATCGACGCGGCCGTCCAGCAGCGCCTCCTCGATCTCCTTGGTGAACAGGGCCTTGCCCCCGATCTCCAGCAGGCGGCGATCCTGCACCCGGTCGCCGGTGGTGACGATCTCGACCAGCGGCACGGCCTCGGCCAGATCGGCGTCGGCCACGCCCATGGCCCGGCCGATGGCCCGCTGCATCATGCCCGACTGGGTGAGGGCCAGCTTCGAACGACGGGTGCCGATGCGGATGGGAAAGGTCATGAGGCGTTGCGCGGGTCCGGCCGGGTCGCTACCTCGGCCCGGATGAATGAAGTCGCCGCCGACTATAGCAGCGAACCGGGCCGGACAACCGCCTCGGGTGACGCGGTGCTGACCGTGCTGGGTCTCGAGACCAGCTGCGACGAGACCGCCGCCTCGGTGGTGCGCCTGACGCCGGACGGCGCGGCGACCGTCCTGTCGTCCGTGGTGCACAGCCAGATCGACGATCACGCGGCCTTCGGCGGCGTGGTGCCCGAGATCGCGGCCCGCAGCCATGTGGAGATGATCGACGGCGTCACCCGCCGCGCCATGGCCGAGGCCGGGCTGGACTACGGCCAGCTGGACGGCGTCGCCGCCACCGCCGGGCCGGGCCTGGTCGGCGGCGTCATGGTGGGGCTCAGCTACGGCAAGGCGGTCGCCCTGGCCCGCGACCTGCCGCTGGTGGCGGTGAACCATCTGGAGGGGCACGCGGTCTCGGCCCGTCTGGGGCAGCCGGTGGCCTATCCCTTCCTGCTGCTGCTGGTCTCGGGCGGCCATTGCCAGCTGCTGGAGGTGCGCGGGGTCGGGGACATGACCCGGCTGGGCACTACCATCGACGACGCCGCCGGCGAGGCCTTCGACAAGATCGCCAAGGCCCTGGGCCTCGGCTATCCCGGCGGTCCGGCGCTGGAGAAACTGGCCGCCTCCGGCGACGGCGCCCGCTTTGACCTGCCCCGCGCCCTGCTGGGCCGCAAGGATTGCGACTTCTCCTTCTCGGGGCTGAAGACCGCCGCCTCGCGCCTCGCCGCCACCTGCGAGACCGAACAGGACAAGGCCGACCTGGCCGACGCCGTCCAGACCGCCATCGCCCGCCAGCTCGGCGAACGCTCGGACCGGGCGCTGAAGGAGTATGCTGAGCATAACGCCAACCGCCTGTTCGTGGTGGCGGGGGGAGTCGCGGCGAACAAGACCGTCCGTGCGACGTTGGAAGCGGTGGCGACGAAGAACGGATTCGCCTTCCTCGCCCCGCCGATGGCCTATTGCACGGACAATGCGGCCATGATCGCTCTTGCGGGCGCCGAGCGTCTGCGGAAGGGTCTGGTGTCGGATATCGATACGGCGGCCCGCCCACGCTGGCCGCTGGATGAACAGAAGGCGCTCGCCGACCCGGCCCACAAGCCGGGCCGCAAGGGTGCGAAGGCTTAAGGGACGGGTATGGAATTCAAACGGGCAGGGGTGATCGGCGCCGGCGCATGGGGCACGGCCCTGGCGCAGGTGGCCAGCTGCGCGGGACTGGACGTCCTGCTGCAGGCGCGCGAGGCCGATGTGGTCGACAGCATCCGCGCGCGCCGGGTCAACGAGGCCTTCCTGCCCGGCGTCACCCTCAGCGAGCGCATCTCGGTCACGTCCGAACTGGCCGATCTGGCCGACTGCGACGTCATCCTGGCCGTGCCGCCGGCCCAGCATATGCGCTCCACCCTGACCGCCTTCGCCGCCCATCACCGGGCGGACGTGCCGGTGGTGCTCTGTTCCAAGGGGATCGAGCGCGGCTCGCTCAAGCTGATGACCGACGTCCTGGCCGAAACCCTGCCGGCGGCCCCGATCGCCGTCCTGTCGGGCCCCAGCTTCGCCGGCGAAGTCGCCCGCGGCCTGCCCAGCGCCGTCACCCTGGCCTGCGCCGACGAAGGTCTGGGCGAGGCTCTGATGGCGGCTCTCTCGGCCCCGGCCTTCCGGCCCTATCTCGCCACCGACCTGATCGGCGCCGAGGTCGGCGGGGCGATCAAGAATGTGCTCGCCATCGCCTGCGGCATGAGCGAGGGCAAGGGGCTCGGCCGCAGCGCCCACGCGGCCATCATCACCCGCGGCTTCGCCGAAATGACCCGTCTCGGCGTGGCGCTGGGCGGGCAGGCCGAGACCGTCGCTGGTCTCTGCGGTCTGGGCGATCTGGTCCTCACCTGCTCCAGCCCGCAGTCGCGCAATATGAGCCTGGGCCTCGCCCTGGGACAGGGCCAGACCGTCGAGCAGGCGCTGGCCGGAAAGCGGTCGGTGGCCGAGGGCTATGAGTCCGCGCCCGCGGTTCGCGAACTGGCGACGAAGATGGGCGTCGACATGCCGATCTCGCTGGCGGTGGCCGATCTGCTGAGCGGCCAGACCACGGTGGATCAGGTGATCGACAACCTGCTGTCGCGTCCGCTCCGCGCCGAACGGGACTGACCGTGTCCGAAGTTCAGGCTGAGCGGAAACGGGTATGGAAGACCCCGCCCAACGTCGCGCTCTGCGCCGAGGGCGACATCGCCGATCCGGGCTCGCGCGCCTTCGTGCTGCAGATCGGCGAGGCCTTCTTCCATGGCTTCGTGGTGCGCAAGGACGGGCAGGTGGCGGGTTATGTCGATCGCTGCCCGCATCAGGGCTTCCCGCTCGCGGTCGAGCTGGACCGCTATCTGACGCCGGACGGGTCGCTGATCCTGTGCGGCTGGCACGGGGCGGTGTTCGAGCCCCTGACCGGCGAATGCACCGGCGGCCCGTGCGCGGGCGGTCGCCTGACCCCCTGGCCGGTGGCCGCGGTCAACGGGATTATACGGACGGCCTAGGCCTTCAGCAGATAAAGCCCGAAGCCGATGAACGGGCGGCCGAACTCCAGCACCATCTTCACCCGGTCGGCCACGGCCTGCACCGCCGCCGCTTCCGGCGCGTCGGGATTTGCCGCCAGCCAGTCGCGCGCCGCGCCGTCCGCGGCCGCCGCATAGGCGTCGAACACCGTCTGCGGCGACACCTCGGACCAGATCACCTCGAACCCGGCGGCCTCGGCGGCGGCCTTCCAGCCTGTATCGTCCGTGTACTGATTGGTTGCCTCGGCGACCTGTCGCAACGGGGGCGGGGGCTCGGCGATCCACACCAGATCGCCCCAGAGCAGATGGCCGCCCGGCGCCAGCCGGGTCTTCAGGAAGGCGAATCCGACTTCGGGCGTCGGCCGCCCCTCGCCGTTGATGTTGGTCGTCCCCAGGGCGGTGATCAGGTCCAGCGCCGGCAGGTCCGCCAGCGCCTCCGCCGCGGCCCCGACGACCAGATCGACGTCGGCCCCGGCCGCCGCGATCCTTTCGCGCGCCAGACCGGCCATGACCGGGTCATACTCGATCGCCGTCACCTTCAGGCCGAACGCCATCGCCAGCCGGATCGCCACCGTCGCGTTGCCGGTTCCGACATCCGCGGCCCGCCCGCCGGGCTTCGGCGCCGCCCGCGCCAAGACGTCTTCGACCGCCTGAAGGGTCACCCCGTTGCAGACCTCCAGCGCCTCATAGGCGATGCGATTATAGCTGGTGCTCATGGCGAAGGTTGTGGCGCGCGACGCGGAAGGGGGCAAGACGCGGGTGCGGATGCTCCACCCCCCCACACCCCACACCTCTTCTTCCCACACCCTTCCCACCCTCGTCGGGGTCAGTCCCGAACCGTACTTTACAAAACAAAGTCCTTCATGCACTGTGTCCCTGTCGTTTTCAGGAACACCTCATGACCGCCGCCGTCCTGCCCGTCTCAGCCGCCTCTCCCGGTCCGACCCTCGCGGTCGCGGCCGGGCGCGTCCTGCTTCTCGCCGGGACTGTGTTCGGCCTGGCCAATCTGTTCCAGTACGGGGTGCAGGGCGGCCTGCTGCCGCTCCATCCGGCGGTCCTGTCGCTCAGCTGGCCGATCGCCGTGACGATCTTTCTCACCACCCTGTTCCGCCTGCGCCGCTCGGGCGGGGAGGCGGGGCGTCGCGCCGCCGGCTGGTCGCGGCTCGGCATCGCCGCCACCATCGGCGCGGCCCTGACCCTTCTGGCGGTCTCGTTCGCCCGGGGCGACTTCACCACCATGTACTGGATGACCCCCGTCGGCATCAGCCTGTACGCCGTCGCCTGGACCGTCGCGGCGGTTCGCGCCCGGCGCGGCTGGATGATGGGGCCGGCGCTCGGCGCCCTGTGCGCCGCCGGGCTCGCGGCGACCGTCCTGGACAGCCCGATCCGCAGCCTCGTCTACGCCTGCGCCCTGTTCGCCTTCGTCCTCATTCCCGGCGCCTGGCTGGCGTCCGGCCGCAAGGCCTGAAACAAGAGACCGTCATGACCCACGACTCAGACAACGCCCCGATCACCGGCCAGGCCGACATCGCCTGGCTGCGCCAGCTGGCCGAGGAGAACGGGACCGCCCCCATGCGCGGCGCCTCCATCCTGCTGGCCGCGGGCCTCATCTACGGCCTGACCAGCCTGCTGCACTGGTCGCACATGGTCGGCGTGATCCCGGCCCCCTTCACCGGGGCAGGCATGGAGTGGCTGATCGCCACCGGCCTGTTCCTGATCGTCAACTTCGTCCTGATCCTGCGCCTGCGTCGCGCTTCCGGCGTGCGCACCGCGGGCCAGCGCGCCATCGCCACCGTCTGGGCCGGGGTCGGCATCGGCATCTTCACCCTCTTCGCCTCGATGCTGGCCGTGACCATCCGCTTGGGCGCCGACCAGAACGGCCTGATCTTCTGGCTGATCCCGTCGATCATCCTGGTCTTTTACGGCATGGGCTGGTCGGTGACGGCGGCCATGCTCAAGTCCGGCCGACTCTGGATCCTCGGCGTCGCCTCCTTCATCGCCGCCCCGCTCCTCGGCGTCCTGGCCGGAACCGCGGCACAGTATCTCGGCTACGCGGCCGCCCTCTTCCTGCTGATGGCCCTGCCGGGCTTCCTGCTGATGCGCCGCGCGAAACAGGCCTGAGCCATGGCGGAAGAGTTCGACATCAGTCGCATCGACGACGTCATCCACGGCCGGGTGCGGCTGGGCATCATGGCCGTCCTGTCAGGGGTGGAGACCGCCGACTTCAACACCCTGAAGGCCCGGCTGCAGACGACCGACGGCAATCTGTCCGTCCATCTGCGCAAGCTTGAGGACGCCAGCTTCGTCGCCGTCACCAAGCGGTTCGAGGGGCGGAAGCCCCTGACCGAGGCGGCGATGACCCCCGAGGGCCGTAAGGCCTTCATCGCCTATCTGGACGCCATGCAGGGGCTCGTCGGCAAGGGCTGAACGGGCTAGAGCGATGCCATGACGGATCGCATCCATCGCTTCGACGCGCTCGACAACTTCCGGGACTACGGCGACTACGACACTGCCGCCGGCCGCCGGATCGCCCGGGGCCGTCTGTTCCGCTCGGCCCATCAGGCGCGGGTGTCGGACGCCGATCTCGAACGCCTCGGCGCGCTCGGCATCGGCACGATCGTCGACCTCCGCCGTCCCGGCGAGCGTCGCGACCAGCCGTCGAAACGCCCGCTCGGCTGGGCCGGTCAGGTGCTGGACAGCGACCTCGGCCCCGACGGTGAGGCGCCCCACATCCGCTTCCTGCGCACTGCTGACCTGACCGTGGACGCGGGGCGCACCTTCATGACCGGCATCTATCGCGCCCTGCCGTTCGAGCCCGCCCACCTCGACCTGTTCGCCCGCTACTTCCGCGCCCTCGGCGAAGGGGAGGGGGCCGTCCTGATCCACTGCACGGCGGGCAAGGACCGCACCGGCACCCTGGCCGCCCTGACCCATCACCTGCTCGGCGTGCACCGCGACGACCTGATCGCCGACTACCTGCTGACCAATACGGCCGTGGACCTGGAAGGCATGGCTCCCAAGGTCGCCCGCCAGTTGGAAAAGGTCACCGGCCGCCCCGCCGCCCACGACGCCGTCGTCGCCTTCCTCGGGGTCGAGCCGGTCTATCTCGAGACCGCCATCGCCGAAATCGAGGCCCGCTACGGGTCCATCGACGCCTATCTCGAACAGGCGCTGGGCGTGGACGCGCGCTTACGCGACCGCATCGGCGAGCGGCTGTCGGCGTGACCTTCCGTGCGGTCGAGCGCCGCCCCCTGCCGTGGCGCGAGCCTCTCGCCGCCGCCGCCGGCCTGCGCGAACGCGACGGGGCGCTCGCCCTGATCTCGGACGGCGGCCCGCTGGGCCGCTGGTCCTTCGTCGCCGGCGACCCGGACCGGGTGATCGTCGAGCCGATGGAAGCCGGGCTGGACCGGCTGCGCGACCCCGACTTCGCCGACGGCGTGGTCGGCCTGCTCGCCTATGACGCCGGCGCCCGTCCCGCCACCGGTCCGCGCCCGTCGGTCTGGCCCGACCTGATGCTGGCCCGCTACCCGGCCATGCTGGCCTTCGACCACGAGAGCCGACAGGTCTTCGCCGTCGGTCGTGGCGACGACCCGCGGGCCGCGACCGCCGCCGCCGATCTGGCCGAAGACTGGCTCGCCGCCGCCGTCGAGCCGGTCACGCCCTCGCCGCCCGCCGACAGCCTCGACCCCGAGGCCCCGCCCGCCGCCTACGAGGCCGCCGTCACCGACGTCGTCGCCCGCATCGCCTCGGGTGAACTCTTCCAGGCCAACATCGCCCGGGCCTGGACCGGGCGGCTGCATCCGGGGGCCGATCCGTTCGACGTCCTGCTTCGCCTCGCCGGACGCTCTTCCGCCTACGGCGCCTACTGGCGTCTCGGCGACCGGGCCCTTGTCTCCAACTCGCCCGAGCTCTTCCTCACCCTCGACGGCGACCGGATCGAGACCCGGCCGATCAAGGGCACCCGTCCGCGCGATCCGGACCCCGCCCGCGACGCCGGCCTCGCCGCCGAACTGCGGGCCAGCGCCAAGGACCGGGCCGAGAACCTGATGATCGTCGACCTGATGCGGAATGACCTGGCCCGCGCCGCCGTCCCCGGCTCGGTGGAGGTCGAGCGCCTGTTCGAGGTCGAGCCCCTGCCGACCGTGCACCATCTGGTCTCGACGGTCGTCGCCCGCGCCGCGCCCGGCGTCGGTCCCGCCGACCTGCTGGAGGCGACCTTCCCGCCCGGCTCGATCACCGGCGCGCCCAAGCATCAGGCCATGAAGGTCATCGCCGCCCATGAGCCTTCGCGCGGCCCCTGGTGCGGCAGCCTGTTCCACATCGCCGACGGACGGCTGACGGCCTCGGTCCTGATCCGGACCGCCGCCTTTGATCGGGACGGGGAGGGTTGGCGCTTCCGCACCCTGGCCGGGGCGGGCATTGTCGCCGACAGCGACCCCGCCGCCGAACTGGCCGAGACCGAAGCCAAGATCCGCGCCCTCCGCGAGGCCCTGACCGGGCCCTAGCAGGTCGCGCAGGTCGTCTTGTCGGTGGTCCGGGGGCGCAGATAGTAGGTGTGCGAGAAGCGGGTCAGGCGCGGCAGCAGATAGTCCGCCGGCGAGTCATAGTCATAGGTCGCCTCGGACATGATCACGCTCTGGCCGTCGGCCAGCAGGTCGGCCGGCATGGTGACGACGTCGCCCTTGCCGAGGGCGGTCATGCCGTCGCCCCGGCTCCAGTCGACCTTGGTCTGGTTGCCGGTGCGGGTGACGCTGCTCACCCGCTGCTTCAGGGTCGCGGTGCTGAACGGCTTCATGATCAGGCCGCCGATGTCGAAGATGTCGTCCAGGGTGTCGGGGGTCACCGCCTCCTCCTGCGCGACCAGATCCGCGACCATGGCCGAGACGTGACCCATCCGCTTCTGGGCCATGTAGCCCTGACAGAACTCGGACAGCCCCATGTAGAAGGCGATCACCACCGGAGCCAGCAGGGCGAACTCGACGGCCGAGATGCCCCGGTCATCGCTCGCCAGCCGACGCAGGACAGACAGACGCATCATGCCGGCTCGTTCCTGAAAGCGGTGGTCGCGGTCAGACGCACGGTGCCGTCCTTCAGCCGGGACAGGCCCTGCGACATGAAGGTCGTCAGCAGCGGTTGCTTGTACCAGGCGCGTACCAGCACCAGATCGCCGGGCAGGCCGTTCGAATAGGTCAGGGCGCCGTCATTGAAGGTCTCGCCGGCCATCGGATCGGGCGGCGTGGTGTTGAACTGCGGGATCACCCGCACATCGATGCTCAGGCGGGTCGGGCAGTCGGCGGAGAAGACGCTCATCCGGGCGCAGACCGCGGACTTGAACTGGGCGGCGTCCATGCCGCGGGCGCTGGCCTGACCGGTGCGGACCAGACGGCCCGTCTCGATGGTGGCGTTCTCCAGAACCGAGTCGGTCACGAAGACGAGGCCCAGCTCGAGGATGGCGAACATCATCAGGCAGAAGGGCAGGGCGACCATGGCGAACTCGACCGCGCTGGAGCCCTCGCGGGCCCGCATCCGGTCACGCCGCGCGCGCCGGGTTCGGGTCATCTGCCTGAGGCGGGCGGCCGTCACCGGGCCTTACGGGTTGGTTTCGGCGGCGCCGGAGCTCCGGACCGAGGGCGAGCAGGAGCTGGCGCAGGCCATCTCCGTCGCCTGGGCGCCGCGCCACACGCGGACACGGCCGCCGCCGTCGCCGGCGGTGACGACGACCTGGCTCTGGAAGACGGTGCGGCCGACGGGGTCCACGGCCACGACCTCGGTCACGCCGTAGCCCTTGCCGGTGATGTAAAGGGTGTTGGCGTCCACGACGGTGACGTCCGCGATGGCCGGGTTGCCGACGATGACCGAGCCGGCCGGACCGCGCAGCTGGACGCGGCGGGCCTGATCGATCTCGACATTCAGGCTGGCGGACTGCGCCGCGACGATCGCCGGGGCGGCCAGAACGGCGGCGGCGGCCAGGGCGGCGGCGAGACGGATCGGATGGGACATGGCGACGACTTCCAATGAACGGGCGCGCGCGTGAGCGTGGTCCGGACACTGCCGCCGCAATCCTCAAGAAAGTCTGAAATCGCCGGTTCAGCGGCGTTCGAAGCGCTGTCGTGACGGGGCTGTACCGGCTTCACCGCAGTTTTTTAGAGTAAACCGGCCAGTAACCAAGACCGCAGACCGGGTTTTAACCCATCCGGGCGATAACCATCCTGCGTTTTGGGGGTCAAGCGGGCTGCCGGCTCCCCCCGCGTCAGTTAGCTCGCAACACCTCTTGTCCTGAAGGATCAAAGACCATGACCAAGTTCGTTTCGAAGTTCATGTCCGACGAGTCGGGCGCCACCGCCATCGAGTACGGCCTGATCGCCGCCCTCATCGCCGTCGTGATCATCTCGGCCGTCACGGCCCTGGGTTCGACCATCAAGGCGAAGTTCAACGAAGTCGTGACCGGCATGGGCGGCACCCCGGGCGAATAAGCCGGGTCACCCACGGTCTTGAAACCGGTGAGGGCCGGGGCGGAAACGTCCCGGCCCTCATCTCGTTTCGGGACGGCGCCGTTACTTCGGTGATCTGTAAACCTCGCGGTAAACACATTCGTACGCGCGGGTTTAACCTGAACGAGGCACGGTGGTGATGTTCAGGGGGGCAAGACGGGCGACCGGCTTCCCCGACTGTCTCCTCAGTCGACCCATCCGGGAAGGGAAACCAGATGACCAAGTTCGTTTCGAAATTCATGTCCGATGAATCGGGCGCCACCGCCATCGAGTACGGCCTGATCGCCGCCCTGATCGCCGTCGTGATCATCTCGGCCGTCACGGCCCTGGGCGCGACCATCAAGGCGAAGTTCAACGAAGTCGTGACCGGCATGGGCGGCACCCCGGGCGAGTAAGCGGGGCCAACCACGGTCGTGAAACCGGCGAAGGGCCGGGGCGGAAACGCCCCGGCCCTTTTGCTGTCCGGGGCAACGGGGTCTTAACCGCACCTGTGTCAGAAGATCCTTCATGGACACCCTGACCCTGCTCCTCCTCGCCATCATGCCCATGCTGGTCATCGTCGGCGGGCTCAATGACCTGACCACCATGCGGATCCCCAACTGGATCTCGCTGGCCCTGATCGCCGGCTTCCTCCCGGCGGCGGTGTCGGTCGGCCTGTCGCCGGTCGAGATCGGTGTACACATGGCCGTCGCCTTCGGCGCCCTGCTGGTCGGGATGGGGATGTTCGCCCTGCGCTGGATCGGTGGTGGGGACGCCAAGCTGATGGCAGCGGCCTGCCTGTGGCTGGGGCTGCAGGGCTCGGGCATGTTCCTGGTCTACACCGGTCTGATGGGCGGCCTGTTCTGCCTGTTCCTGATCATGGCCCGCGCCCAGCTGCGTCCCTATCTGATGGGCGGCCCGGGCTGGGTGGTTCACCTGATGGAGCCGCGGGGCGACATTCCGTACGGCGTGGCCATCGCCGCCGGCGCGCTCCTGGCCTATCCGGCCTCGCCCCTGCTGGCGCTTTTCATCGTTGGCTGATCGCGGCGCGGGCGACTTAGGTCCGCGTTAACCCGCACCCGGCATGGTCGTTAACGGTAGGGGGCCGAAGGACCGATTCACGTGTCCGGGATCGCCCGCCGGAGACCGTCGATGAAGCCTGCCCGTATCATCGTGATCTGCATCGCCGCCGTGGCCGCCATCGGCCTGGCGCTGGTCGTGCGTGCGATGGGCTCGCCCTCGGGCCAGCCCGCCGCCGTCGCCGCCGCGGAGCCGGCCGAGACGCGCCCGATGGCCAAGGTTCTGGTGGCCGCCAAGGATCTCCAGCCTGGCCAACGCCTGACCGAAGCCGACATGGAGTGGAAGGACTGGCCCGTTGACGAGGTCAATCCGGTCTTCATCACCGACGGCTCCGTGCCGGTGCCGGGCGCCGCCGCCCCCGCCGAAGCCGCGCCGGCTGACGAACGGCCCGAAGGCGCCGTCGCCTCGGTCACCCGCGCCGCGACCGACCTCGCCACCGGCGGGGCCAAGGCCGACTATGTCGGTTCGGTCGTCCGCGAACCCATTCTGGCCGGCGAGCCCATCGTCATGCGCAAGATCGTCCGCGCGGGCGACAGCGGCTACATGGCCGCCTATCTGGAGCCGGGCATGCGCGCCATGGCCATCCGCGTGACGGTCGAGACCGCCGCCGGCGGCTTCATCCTTCCGGGCGACCGCGTGGACGTGGTCCTGACCCGCGAAACCAATCTGTCGAACGCCGGCGCCACCGAGGGCGAGCGGTCGAAATTCACCTCGGCCACCGTGATGCAGAACATCAAGGTCCTGGCCATCGACCAGTCGACCCGCGCCGGCGACGACGAACAGGCCGTGATCGGCGCGACCGCGACCCTCGAGGTCGGTCCGCGTGATGCCGAGACCCTGGCCCTCGCCAAGTCCGAGGGCGAACTCAGCCTCGTCCTGCGCTCCTACGCCGACACCGGCGGTCCGTCCGGCGCCGTCGCGCCCGCCCGTCGCATGCAGTCGTCCGCCGTTCGCGTCTATCGCGGCGGCGCCCCGGAAGTGGTGGTGGTCCAATGAAACGCCCGATGAAGCGTCTCCTCGCCGTCGCCCTGGCCGGACTGACGGTGGTCGCGATCAACCCGGTGGTTCCCGCCGCCGCCCAGAGCCGGGCCGCCGTCTCCATGGGCGCCCAGTCCCAGCTGATCAGCCTGCCGCGGGGTTCGTCCATGGCGGTCGACCTGCCCGCCGACGCCCGTGATGTGATCGTGCCCAATCCGCAGGTGGCCGAGGCCATGCTGCACTCGCCGCGCCGCATCACCATCATCGGCCTGCAGCCGGGCGAAACCGACGCCGTGGTTCTGGACAGCGCCGGCCGCACCATCCTGTCGCTCCGCGTCCGCGTCGACGCCGGCGTCTCGGCCCTGCAGGACACGCTGAACCGGGTGATGCCGAACGCCAACGTCCACGCCGAGGCGGTCAACGACAGCATCATCCTGACCGGCACCGTCTACAGCCCCGGCGAGGCGGATCGCGCCAGCCAGGTGGCCCGCGCCTTCGTCGCGAGCCCCGAGAAGGTCATCAACATGATGACCATCGCCGGCTCGGATCAGGTCATGGTCCGCGCCCGCGTGGTCGAGGTCCAGCGCACCGCGATCAAGCAACTGGGCTTTGACGCCACCGCCGTTCTGGCCAGCGTCGGCAACGGGCTGTCGTTCAGCCAGGGCGCGACCTTCGCGGTCAACGGCAACCAGCTGGGCGGCGGCATCATCCGCTACCAGGACGGCGCCGGCGACGGCTCCAGCCTGAACACCGCCCTGCGCGCCTTCGAGCGCGCCGGTCTGGTCCGCATCCTGGCCGAGCCCAACATCACCACCGCCAACGGCGAGGCCGCCGAATTCCTCGCCGGCGGCGAATTCCCGGTTCCGGTCGGCCAGGAGACCTCGGACAGCTCGACCAAGGTGACGGTCGAGTTCAAGCCCTACGGCGTGCGTCTGGCCGTCCGCCCCATCGTGCTCTCGCCGGGCCGCATCTCGCTGCAGCTGTCGACCGAAGTGTCCGAACTGACCCAGGTGGGCGCCTTCACCCTCGGCGGCGGCGCGGACCGCACCCTGGTCATCCCGGGCCTGAACGTCCGCCGCGCCTCGAACACGGTCGAACTGCCGTCGGGCGGGTCGCTGATGATCGCGGGCCTGCTGCGCGAGGACACCCGCCAGAACATCGACTCCCTGCCCGCGCTGGGCGAACTGCCGGTGCTCGGCGCCCTGTTCCGCTCGCGCGACTACATCTCCGGCGAGACCGAACTGGTCATCATCGTCGAGGCCTACATCGTCTCGCCGACCGCCGCGGGCACGATGCAGACCCCCGCCGACGGCCTGCAGATCGCCAACGACGCCCAGACCCTGCTGTTCGGCCAGCTGGACCAGCATTACGGCCCCCGCGACGGCTCGGTGACGACCGCCGGGACGGGCTGGACCGGTCCGGTCGGCTATGTGATCGAATGAGGACTTCCGTGACGCGCTCCCTGCTCCTCACCCTGTCCGCCGCGGCCCTGCTGGCCGGTTGCGCCTCGTCGGGCGCTTCCGCCCCGCCGCCGCTGACGCCGCTCTCGCGCTATGCGCTGCGGGTCGAGCCCGGCCTCGACCGCATCGCCCTGGCGGTTCACGAGGACGGCCTGTCCTCGACCCAGATCGCCGCCCTGCGCGACCTCGCGGTCCGCTACGCCGGAACCGGCACGGGCCGCATCCAGATCCAGGGGCCGTCGGGAGACGACCCGGCCTCGGCCCGTCAGACCTGGGCGGTCCGCTCGGCGCTGGAGTCCGCCGGCGTGCCCGGACAGAACATCGAGGTTGCGGCCTACGACGCCCCCGATCCCCGGGCGCCCGTGCTGGCCGGCTTCGAGACCGTCCGCGCGGTGATCCCCAACTGCGCCGCCGAGCGCCGGGACATGGGGCCGCGCTACTCCAACGAATCCTCGCTGGGCCTCGGCTGCGCGATCAACGCCAACATCGCCGCCCAGATTGCCGACCCGCGCGACATCATCGGCGCCCGGGCGATGACCCCGGCCGACTCCGGCCGCGCCGCCGTCGTCTTCGACAACTACCGCAAGGGTCAGCCCACCGCCGCTCCGCAGGAAACCCTGATCCAGGGCGGCATCTCCCAGGCCGTGGACTAGGTCCAGATGAGCAACGCCTTCGCCCCCAACGCTTTCGATGACTTCGAGGACGACGAGTTCGACCTCGACATGGGCTATGTCGCCCAGGGGGTTCCCGCCGCCCAGGCCGTCGAGGCGCCCGCCGCCTTCCCGGGCGAAGCTCCGATGATGGACGCCGAGGCCGCCCGCCGCCCGCCGCTGCAGTTTACCCCGCCCGCCGTGCAGGCCGCGCCGGTTCCGGCCGCTCAGCCCCCGCGCCCGGCCCTGCCGGAGCCGATGGCCCAAGGCGGCGAGTTCAATCCCGTCGGCGATCTGGTCGCCGGCGCCCAGGCCGCCTTCTCGCCGCCCGTCGCCGGTGGTCACGCCGCCGAGGTTTCGGTCCCGCGCATCGCCATCCACGTCTTCGCCGAGCGGCAGGACACCCTCGCCGCCGCCGAGCGCGCCGGGCAGGACCGCCGCCTGTCGCGCGCCACCACCCAGATCCGGGTCGGCGGTGTCCCCGCGGCCGTCGAGACCTATCACCACGAGCCGACTCCGCCGCTGATCGTGGTCGAGTGCCTGAAAGATCCGCAGACCCTGCTGTGGGAAGTCGATCAGCTGGCCGAGGTCTGCGACGCCGGCACCAAGGTGGTCGTCATCGGCGCCACCAACGACATCCTGCTGTTCCGCGAGCTGATGCGTCGCGGCGTGAGCGAATATCTGGTCGCGCCGATCCAGCCGCTGCAGCTGATCTCGGCCATCGGCGGCCTGTTCGCCGACCCGGCCCAGCCCTTCGTCGGCCGCTCGATCGCCTTCGTCGGCGCGCGCGGCGGTTCGGGCGCCAGCTCGGTTGCGCACAACACCGCCTACGCCATGTCCGAGCGGATCGGCGCCAATACGGTCATCGTCGATTATGACCTGCCGTTCGGCACCGCCGGTCTGGACTTCAACCAGGACCCGCTGAACGGCGTCGCCGACGCCCTGTCCCAGCCGGATCGTCTCGATCCGGTCCTGCTGGACCGCATGATGGTCCGCTGCACCGACAAGCTCAGCCTGTTCGCCGCCCCGGCCACCCTCGACACCGACTGGGAGATCAGCCCGGACGCGTTCGAGGAGGTGACCACCCAGATCCGCGCCACCGCCCCCTTCGTGGTGCTGGACCTGCCGCACGTCTGGTCGTCGTGGATGCGCCGCACCCTGATCAGCGCCGACGAGGTGGTCGTGGTCGCCACGCCGGACCTGGCCTCGCTGCGCAACGCCAAGAACATGATCGACCTGATCAAGCAGGGCCGTCCCAACGATGCGCCCCCGCGTCTGGTGCTCAACCAGGTCGGCGTCCCGGGCCGCCCGGAGATTCCGGCCAAGGAGTTCGGCAACGCCCTGGGCGTCCATCCCAGCCTCATCATCCCGTTCGACGCCAAGACCTTCGGCGCCGCGGCCAACAATGGCCAGATGATCCTGGACGCCGGCGGCAAGTCGAAGGCCGCGGAGGCCTTCCAGACCCTGGCCCAGATCGTTTCGCGCCGGGAAATCCCCCTGCTGGCCGGCCCCAAGGCCGCCGGCGGCAAGACCTCGATGTTCTCGGGCCTGTTCAGGAAGAAGTCGTAAGGCGTGTTCGGCAAGCGCACAGCCCAGCCCGGAAGTCCCGCACCGGCGCCGCGTCCGGCGCCGGCGGCGCCCCAGCCTGCGCCCGTCGCCGCCGAGCCGACCTTCCAGCCCCAGCAGGGCGTCCAGACCCAGGCTTTCGCCTTCGGTGGTGCTGAAGCCGATGTGATGGAGGCGCCGCGCCCCGCCGCGCCCCAGCCGATGGGACAGGCCGCGGGCGCCGGGGTCGATCGTCTCGACGCCCTGGCCTCGCGTCCCAGGCCCGCCGCGCCGCAGCCCAAGGCCGCCGGTCCGGGCCCCAAGGCCACGCCGGGCTTCGAACAGCTGAAGAAGGCCCAGCAGGTCGCCGAGATCGTCCGCGAGCAGTCGGACTATTATCACGCCACGAAGACGACGATCTTCAACGCGCTGATGAACACCATCGACCTGGCCCAGCTGGCCCAGCTCGATCCGAAGACCGCCGCCGAGGAAATCCGCGACATCGTCGCCGAGCTGGTGGCGATCAAGAACGTCTCCATGTCGGTCGCCGAGCAGGAGCATCTGGTCCAGGACATCGTCAACGACGTCCTCGGCTACGGCCCGCTGGAGCCCCTGCTCAGCCGCGACGACATCGCCGACATCATGGTCAACGGCGCGGGCCGGGTGTTCATTGAAGTCGGCGGCAAGGTCCAGCTGACCAACGTCCGCTTCCGCGACAACGCCCAGCTGATGAACATCTGTCAGCGGATCGTGTCGCAGGTCGGCCGCCGCGTCGACGAAAGCTCCCCGATCTGCGACGCCCGTCTGCCGGACGGCTCGCGCGTCAACGTCATCGCCCCGCCGCTGGCCATCGACGGCCCGACGCTGACGATCCGGAAATTCAAGAAAGACAAGCTGACGATGAAGAACCTGGTGGAGTACGCCTCCATCAGTCCCGAGGGCGCGCGCGTGCTCGGCGTCATCGGCGCGTCGCGATGCAATCTGGTCATCTCGGGCGGTACGGGTTCGGGCAAGACGACCCTGCTGAACACCCTGACGGCCTTCATCGACCCGACCGAACGCGTCATCACCTGCGAGGACGCGGCCGAACTGCAGCTGCAGCAGCCGCACGTGGTCCGCCTCGAAACCCGCCCGCCGAACCTCGAGGGGCAGGGCCAGATCACCATGCGCGATCTGGTGAAGAACTGTCTGCGGATGCGTCCCGAGCGGATCATCGTCGGCGAGGTCCGCGGACCCGAGGCCTTCGACCTGCTGCAGGCCATGAACACCGGCCACGACGGCTCGATGGGCACCCTGCACGCCAACTCCCCGCGTGAAGCCATCAGCCGTATGGAATCGATGATCACCATGGGCGGCTACGGCCTGCCGTCCAAGACCATCCGCGAGATGATCGTCGGCTCCGTCGACGTGATCGTCCAGGCGGCCCGCCTGCGCGACGGTTCGCGCCGCATCACCCACATTACCGAGGTGGTCGGTCTGGAAGGCGACGTGATCGTCACCCAGGACCTGTTCGTCTACGAGATCACCGGCGAGGACGAGAACGGCAAGATCGTCGGCCGTCACCGCTCGACCGGCATCGCCCGCCCGCGTTTCTGGGACCGCGCCCGCTACTACGGACTGGAACGCGAACTGGCCGAAGCCCTGGACGCGGCGGAGTAACGCCGATGCTTCCGATCCTCGCCGCCGTTCTGGCTTTCATCACCATCGGGGGACTGGGCTGGGCCTTCGTCGGAGGCGGCGACTCCAGCGACGCCGCGATCAAGCGCGCCCAGACCTTCGGCGGTCCCCGTCAGAACTCGGCGGCCAGCAAGAAGGCGGCCGCCGCGGCCACGCCGGAACTCCGCCGCAAGCAGATCATGCAGCAGCTGCAGGAGGTCGAGAAGGCCGAGCGCAAGGCGCGGGTCAGCCTCGGCGCCAAGCTGAAGCAGGCGGGTCTGTCGACCACGGTCCAGACCTTCTGGATCATCAGCGCGGTGATGGGCGTCTTCGCCTTCCTGCTGCCGCTCCTGTTCGGGCTGAACATCCTCATCTGCGCCGGCGCCGCCGTGGTGTTCGGCCTGGGCCTGCCGCGCTGGTTCGTTGGCTTCCTCGGGAAGCGGCGGATGAAGAAGTTCTCGAGCTTCTTCGCCGACGCCGTCGACGTCATCGTGCGCGGCATCAAGTCGGGCCTGCCGGTCCACGACTGCTTCAAGATCATCGCCCGTGAAAGCCCTGCGCCGCTGGGGCCGGAGTTCCAGAAGCTGGTCGAGGGCATGGGCGTGGGCCTGACCCTGCCGCAGGCGCTGGACAAGATGTACGAGCGGATGCCGACGCCGGAGCTGAAATTCTTCTCCATCGTCATCGCCATCCAGCAGAAGACCGGCGGCAACCTGGCCGAGGCCCTGTCGAACCTGACGACCGTCCTGCGCGCGCGGAAGATGATGGGCGAGAAGATCAAGGCGCTGTCGTCGGAAGCCACCGCCTCGGCGGGGATTATCGGCTCCCTGCCGCCCGCGGTGATGATCCTCGTCAGCATCACGACCCCGGCCTACATGGCCAAACTCTTCACCGACCCCCGGGGCCAGTTCATGCTGCTGGTCGCGGTCTGCATGATGGGCTTCGGCATCTTCGTCATGAAGAAGATGATCTCGTTCAAGTTCTGAGGGCAGGCCATGGGACAGTTCATCGCCTTCTTCACCAACGTCCAGAACCTGCTGAGCCTCGGCGTCGGCGTGCTGGTGTTCGCCACCCTGGTGACCCTGATGGGCTCCTTCGGCAGCGGGGTGAAACTGGAAGGCCGCATGAAGGCCGTGGCCGTGCGCCGCGAGGAGCTGAAGCGCCGCTCCCGTCAGGCCATCGCCCAGGGCGGCGGGCAGAACGGGCTGCGCCACACCGACGAGGGCTTCAAGAAGCGTGTCGTTGAACGGCTGAACCTGACCCAGCTGCTGGAGGATCCCAAGGTCGCCGAGAAGATGGCGCAGGCCGGCTATCGCGGGCCCAAGCCGCTGACGACCTTCTACTTCTTCCGCTTCTCCATGCCGTTCATCTTTCTGGCGGTCGCGGTCTTCTACCTGTTCATCTTCAACGACTTCGGTCTGCCGGTGATGATGCGGGTGACCATGTGCATGGTCGCGGCGGTGATCGGCTTCTACGGTCCCAACATCTTTCTGGCGAACCGCATCTCCAAGCGGAAGACCTCGATCATGCAGGCCTTCCCCGACGCCCTCGACCTGCTGCTGATCTGCGTCGAGGCGGGCATGTCGATCGAATCGGCGATCCAGAAGGTCAGTCAGGAGATCGGCGGCTCGTCGATCGATCTGGCCGAGGAGTTGACCCTGCTGTCGGCCGAGCTCAGCTATCTGCCCGACCGCCGCATGGCCTACGAGGGTCTCGCCAAGCGGACCAACCACCCGGGCGTGAAGTCGGTCGCCACCGCCATGACCCAGGCCGAGACCTACGGCACGCCGCTGGGCGCCGCCCTGCGCACCATGGCCAAGGAAAACCGCGAGATGCGCCTGTCGGCCGCCGAGAAGAAGGCCGCCGCCCTTCCGGCCAAGCTGACCGTGCCGATGATCCTGTTCTTCCTGCCGGTGCTGTTCATCGTCATCCTGACGCCGGCGATCATCAGCATCCAGGACACGATGGCCAAGGGCGGTTGACCACGGTCAACCGCGAGGGGGCCAAGGGCGGCTGACCGCAGTCAGCCGAGCGCTTCCGCCGCCGTCTTCCAGGCTTCGGCCACGCCGTCGACGGCGTGGCGCAGGTGCTTGCGGTTCTTGTCGAAGAACATCTCGCCGCGCAGGCCGCTGAACAGGATGCCGTTGGCGGCGATGCAGCTGCCGGGCTCCAGTTCCTCGATCTCGAAATAGCGCATCGAGCGGAACCACAGGCCGCGGTTCTCCATCCACACCAGTTGCGCGTAGGGTTGCCATTCTCCGACGCGGCCGACGGCCTTGCGCTCGGGCAGGCCCTCGATGGCTTCGGTCAGTGTGATCTCGCCGCCGAAGGCGATGGTTCCGGCGACGCCGGTCTCGACCGGGTTCCAGTCATCCCACCCCGACAGGTTCGAGATGACCTCCCAGATGTGGTCGGTGGAGGCGCGAATGCCGATGCGCTTTTCGATCTTGGCGGTGTCCATGCCGCTGATCTGGCACGGCTTGCGAGGCCAGAAAAGGGCGCGTGTGGTCTCAGCGGTTGCCTTCCGGTCCCGGCTGGGAGGCGGGCGGGGTTTCGGGGGAGGGCGTCTCCTCCCGATCCGGCAGGTCGGGCGGCCCGGCGCGCAGGACGCCGCTGACGAAACACAGGGCCGTGGCCGCGCCCAGAAGCAGGGCGTTGGCGATGAACGGCGCGGGCTCCGACAGCTCGTACAGGGCCACGCCGATCACCGGCGGGGCGAGGAAGCTCAGGCCGGCCAGCGACATCATCAGGCCGGCGACGGCGCCCTGTTCCGCCCGGCCGACGGACAGGGACGATCCGGCGGTGAAGCCGGGGCGGGCGAAGCCGACGCCCATCGACACGACCGCATAGCCGACCACCACGCCGTAGTAGCCGGGCGAGGCGATGCTCAGCACATTGCCCGCCAGCGCCAGGGCCGCGCCCCACCGCATCAGATCGCGGGGCTCCAGCTTCAGCATGGGGATCAGGCCCCACTGGGCCAGCAGGGTCGCCGCCGCGCCCGCGAACATGGCCAGGGCGATGAACGGGTGGCTGGCCTCCTGCGCGGTGCCGGTCGCCGCCAGTTCGTCGATGATGTGGAAGCCAAGCACCGAGATGTTGATCGCCTGCGCCCCGGTGACCAGCAGGCCGTACAGCAGATAGTCCCGGACGCGCGGGTCCTTCCACAGGCCCTTGCCTGCATCGTCGCGACGTCCGCTGGCGGACGGGGTGCGGACCACGTCGCCGCTCGGCAGCTTGCGCCAGACCACGACGAGGGCGACCAGCCCCATGGCCGCGAAGGCGTACATCGGTCCGGCCAGTCCGACGATCGGCAGGACGAACAGCGGGGCCAGCGTCGGCCCGACCACCGTGCCCAGTCCTTGCGCGGAGGCCAGCATCGACATGGCCTGCGTCCGCTGTTCGGCGCTGGTCCGGTCCGCGACATAGGCTTGGGAGGCGATCGGGGCGGCCGACCCGAACACGCCGTAGATGGTCCGCGCGGTGGCCATCAGGGTGAAGGCGACGACGAAACCCAGCCAGCCTTCCAGTCCCGAGGTCGTGGCCAGGCCGAACCCGGTCATCGACAGGATGAAGCCGATCAGGCCGATCATCATCACCTTCTTGCGGCCCATGCGGTCCGACAGCCGCGCCCAGTAGGGCGAGGCCAGGGTCCACATCAGGGCCGAAATGGCGAAGGCGCCCGAGACCAGGCTGTCCCGCAGATGGAAGGTCCGCCCGATGTTGGGCAGCACCGACTGCAGGGCCATATTGCCCGCCGCCGCGATCAGGCTCACGGCGAACAGCATCGCGAAGGCGGGAGAGCGCAGGTTCACGGACGCAAGCCTAGGGCTTCGTCCGGGCCGGGTCACCCCCCGCCGACAAGCCGCATCGGCGGGGCGGGGCGGTCGATGTCCAGATCAAGGGCGGCGCGGACCTCGTCCATCGCCGCGCCGCGCGGCACCACCAGAAGCGGCGCGTGGGGCCGTCCGGCCCGCGCCGCGACCACGGCGTTCTTCGGGCAGACGTCGAAGCAGTCGGTCTCCATGACCACCACTCCGGCCTTGCGGCCCTTGCCGGCCTTCAGCGTCTTGCGCAGGGCCTTCTTCAGCGGACGGTCGCCGTCGGGCCCGAAGCCCTCGCCGTCCAGCTTCCGCTGGCATTTGCGGCAGACCAGGACCACGTCCCGCCAGTTCGTCTTCGCGCTTTTCAGGGGCATGGCTGACAAATCGAAAGACCGGTGGTCTTCTGCAAGGGCCCCTCGCGCCGCCACGGCGCCGCACCGACCGGAGACCGCCATGACCGTCCGCCGCCTGATCGCCGCCTCCTCGCTCGCGCTCGGCCTCGTTCTCGCGGCCGGTGAAGCCTGCGCCCAGGTGTCGCTCGCCCGCGTCGAGGCGGCGGTGGAGCAGGTCAATCCGCGCGTGGTCGCCTGGCGTCGGGACCTGCACGCCAATCCGGAGCTGGGCTTCGCCGAGACCCGCACCGCGGCGGTGGTGGCCGACCATCTGCGCTCGCTGGGGCTGGAGGTCCGGACCGGCGTCGGACGCACCGGGGTCGTCGGCATCCTGCGCGGCGGACGGCAGGGCCGCACGGTCGCCCTGCGCGCCGACATGGACGCCCTGCCGGTGCGCGAGGCCACGGGCCTGCCCTTCGCCTCGACCGCGACCGGGACCTACATGGGCAATGAGGTGCCGGTGGCCCACGCCTGCGGCCACGACGCCCACGTCGCCATGCTGATGGGCGCGGCCGAGGTGCTGGCCGGCATGAAGGATGACATTCCCGGCGTCATCGTCTTCATCTTCCAGCCGGCCGAGGAGGGCGCGCCTCCCGGCGAGCCCAAGGGCGGCGCGGCGCTGATGATCGAGGAAGGGGCGCTGCGCGACCCCCGGCCCGACGCCATCTTCGGCCTGCACGTGGTGCCGGGGCAGGCGGGGACCGTCTTCTACCGGCCGCGCGGCTTCATGGCCGCCTCGGACCGGATCGACATCGTCCTGCACGGCCGCCAGACCCACGGCGCCTGGCCGTGGAAGGGCGTCGACGTCATCGCGGCCTCGGCCGACGTGGTCCAGACGATCAACAGCCTGACCGCCCGCACCGTCGATCCGACCACGACGCCCACGGTCTTCACCATCGCCACGCTCGACGCGGGCGTGCGCTATAACATCATCCCGGACACGGCGACCCTGTCGGGCACCCTGCGCACCTTCGACATCGCCCAGCGCGACGATCTGGTCCGCCGGGCGGAGGTCGCCATCAGCAACGTCGCCGAGAACTACGGCGCGACGGCCGAGTTCTCGGTGCGCCAGAACGCGGCGCTGGTGTTCAACAATGAGGAGCTGTCCGCCTGGCTGGCGCCCGTCCTGACCGAGGCGGCGGGCGAGGGGAACGTCAATCCGGCCACCCCGCCGACGACCGTGGCCGAGGACTTCTCCTATCTGTCGCAGGAAGTGCCGGGCGTCTTCTACCATCTGGGCGGCACCGCGGACGGCGTCGATCCGGCGCAGGCTGCGCCCAACCACTCGCCGGCCTTCGACGTGAACGAAAAGGTGCTGCCGCTCGGGGTCAAAACCCATGTACTGAGCGCGCTTCGATTCCTTGAGCGCGAGTGAGGCGATGATCGTCCGACTGCACCCCGACGACCGCATGAGCCAGGCGGTCATCCATGGCGACACCATCTGGCTGGCCGGTCAGGTGGGCGAGCCGGGCGAGGACGTGGTCGCCCAGACCCGCACGGCCCTGACCGAGATCGACAGCCTTCTGGCCGAGGCGGGCAGTCACAAGTCGAAGATCCTATCGGCCACTGTCTGGCTGGCCGACATCGCCGACTTCGAAGCCATGAACAGCGTCTGGGACGCCTGGGTGGACCGGGACAATCCGCCCGCCCGCGCGACCGGGGAATCCCGTCTGGCCGCCCCGGAATACCGGGTCGAGATCATCGTCGTGGCGGCGCGCTGACATGAGCGACCAGAGCGAACTCGAACGTTTCCGGGCCCAGCGGGTGACGGCGATCTACCGCCTCGACCTGATCAGCAAGGGCGCGCAGATCCACTATGACGACGGCACGCCCGTCGACATGGCCTCGGAGAAGGCGCGGCTGGAAGAGGTGGTCGCCGACATGGACCGGCGCATCGCCCGGCTTGAAGGCAAGCTCCACTAGACCCGGGCGAAATAGGTCCGGATCACCCGCTCATAGGTCCCGGCCAGGGCCTCCAGCTCGGCGGTCGGCACCCGCTCGTCGATCTGGTGCATGGTCTGGCCGACCAGCCCCAGCTCCAGCACCGGGCACATGGCCCGGATGAAGCGGGCGTCCGAGGTGCCGCCGGTGGTCGAGGCCTCCGGGCGCACGCCCAGCTCGGCCTCCACCGCGTCCTGCACCGCCTCCACGAACACGCCCGCCTGCGTCAGGAAGGCGTCGCCCGAGTGCATGTGCTCGACCTCGATGCGCAGCCCGCTCTCGGCCTGGGCCTTGCCCGCCTCGGCGTTCAGCCAGGTCATCAGGCTTTCCCCCGTGTGCGAGGGATTGAAGCGGATGTTCAGTCGTCCGCGCGCCTCGGCCGGGATCAGGTTGGTCGCCGTGTTGCCGACATCCAGCGTGGTCAGTTCGAGGTTCGACGGCTGGAAGGCCTCATAGCCCTCGTCCAGCCGGTGCGCCGCCAGCGTCGCCGCCAGCTTGGCCAGCACCGGAACCGGATTGGCCGCGCGGTCCGGATAGGCCACGTGACCCTGTTTGCCGTGCACCGTGAACCATGTGTTCAGCGAGCCGCGACGGCCGATCTTGATCATGTCGCCCAGTCGCTGCTGCGACGACGGCTCGCCGACCACGCAGGCGTCGATCACCTCGCCCTCGGCCATCAGGGCCTCGACCACCTTCTTGGTGCCGTGCAGGGCGGGGCCTTCCTCGTCCCCGGTGATGAGGAAGCTGAGCGAGCCGGGCAGGTCGCCTTCCGCCAGCACCTTCGACACCGCCGCGACCCAGGCGGCGATCCCGCCCTTCATGTCCACGGCGCCGCGGCCGTACAGCACCCCGTCCTTCACCTCGGCCGCGAACGGCGCCGAGGACCAGGCCTCGGTCGAACCGGTCGGCACCACGTCCGTATGTCCCGCGAAGCAGAGGTTGGGCGAGGCCGTCCCGCGCCGCGCGTACAGGTTCTCGATCCGCGCATCGGCGCCCACCCCGTCCGGGTCGCCGAAGGCCAGCCGGCGGCAGCTGAAGCCCAGCGCCGTCAGCGTCCGCTCCAGCACATCCATCGCCCCTTCGTCCGCCGGAGTGACAGACGGGATCCGGATCAGGTCGCGGGTCAGTTCGACAGGATCGATAACGGGAGTTGATGCATGGCTCATGGTTCCTTGCTTTACGTGGTCCCGACGATGGGGAGAAGGTCAGGGTCATGCCGAAGATCGACATCGCCGCCGCGCCGACCGGACACGGCACCTCCTATCCGGAAGAATTCGCCGGCCCCTGCAAACCGCGCCGCCGCTGGCGACTGGGCGACGCGGCGGGCCTGACCCAGTTCGGCGTCAACCTGCTGCGCCTGCCCGCGGGCGCCTGGTCCAGCCATAGGCACTGGCACGCGAGCGAGGACGAGTTCGTCACCGTCCTGTCCGGCGAGGTGGTGCTGATCGAGGATGACGGCGAGACGGTCCTGCGCGCCGGTGATTGCGCGGGCTTCCCGGCGGGCGTACCGAACGGTCACAGGATCGAGAACCGGTCCGACAGCGAGGCCGTTCTGCTGGAAGTCGGCACGCGCTCCCCGACGACCGACGCCTGCGACTATCCAGATATCGACATGGTCCTGCCCGAGGGCGCGGACCGCTACTTCCACCGGGACGGCTCCCCCTACCCGAAATACGATCGACGCACGTGACTGTTGAAAGCCTAGACGCCGGCTCTCCCACGCCGCCCGTCCCGCCTCCGCCGCCCGAAGGCCCCGCCAGTCCCTGGGGCATCCGCGACTTCCGCCTGCTGTGGTTCGGCCGCGTGGTCGCGGTGCTGGGCATCCAGATCCAGTCGTCCGCCCTGTTGTGGCAGGTCTATGAGATCGCCCGTCGGGACCACCCGGTCGCCGAGGCCAGCCTGTATCTGGGCCTCGTCGGCCTGTGCCAATTCCTGCCGCTGCTGGCCTTCACCCTGCCCGCCGGAGCCATGGCCGACCGGCGCGACCGCAAGCGGACCGTCTGGATCTCCATCCTGGTCGAGGCCTCCTGCGCGGCGTCCTTCCTGATGATGGCGCTGCACGGCTCGCCGCCGCTCTGGGGTCTGCTGGCCGTCGCCGCCGTCTTCGGCGCCGCGCGCGCCTTCCTCGCCCCCGCCAGCCAGGCCTTCCTGCCCATGGTCGTCGGGCGAAAGGCCCTGCCGCCCGCCATCGCGGCCCAGTCCATCGCCTTCCAGACCGGCGCGATCGCCGGCCCGGCGCTGGGCGGGGTGATTGTCGGGGTGAACGTGCCGCTGGCCTATGCGGTCTCGCTGGGTCTGTTCCTGCTGGCCGTCGCCGCCTTCATCCTCATTCGCACCAGCGGCAAGCCCGCGATGGTCGAGACCAAGCTGTCGCCGCTGGAGTCGGTCAAGGAAGGTCTGGCCTACGTCTGGAAGACCAAGATCGTGCTCGGCGCCATCTCGCTGGACCTCGTGGTGGTCCTGCTGGCCGGGGTGGCCCTGCTGACCCCGATCTTCGCCCGGGACATTCTGCACGTCGGCGCCCTCGGCTTCGGCCTGCTGCGCGCCTCGTTCGGCGTCGGCGCCATGGCCGTGGCCATCTATCTGAGCCGCTTCCCCATCGTGCAGCACGGGGGGCGATGGATGTTCGCCGCCGTGGCCGTGTTCGGCCTGTGCACCCTGACCTTCGGCCTGTCGCGCAGCGTCTGGCTGTCCGGCCTGGCCCTGTTCCTCGGCGGCGCGGCGGACATGATCAGCGTCAACATCCGCCAGACCCTGATCCAGCTGGCCACCCCCGATCACATGCGCGGCCGGGTCAGCTCGGTGTCGATGCTGTTCATCGGCGCGTCCAACGAGCTCGGCGAGGCCTATTCCGGCCTGATGGTCCGCCTGCTCGGAGCCGTGGGCGCCGCCTGCTTCGGCGGCGTGGGCGCCTTGGCGGCCACGGGCCTGTGGGCCGCGATGTTCCCGGGGCTCAGGAAGGCGGACAAGCTGAGCTGAACCCGTCCTCCCCGTCGCGGTTCGCGATGGGGAGGTGGCTCGGCCGCATCGCGGACGAGACGGAGGGGGCGGCGCGGATGGAAAGGGATTGGCGGCCAGCTTTCAGAAGCCTGAGCCGCCCCCTCCGTCACGCTTCGTATCCGAAGCGCGACACCTCCCCATTCGCGACGCGAATGGGGAGGATCAGCCCCACGGCCTGAAGTGCTTGCTCAGCTTCAGCCCCTGCTTCTGATAATGGCTGCCGCCCTCGCCATAGAGGCGGCTGGGGCGCTCGGTCAGGGGCTCATAGACCAGCCGGGCGACGATCTGGCCGTGCTCCAGCAGGAAGGGGGTGTCGTGGGTGCGAACCTCCAGCACGCCCTTGGAGCCCGCGCCGTGCGCCTCGTCCGTGCCGAAGCCCGGGTCGAAGAAACCCGCATAGTGCACCCGGAACTCGCCCACCGACGGATCGATCGGGGTCATTTCGGCGGCCTGGTCGACCGGGATCTCCACGTCGTCCGACGACGCGAGAATGTAGAACTCGCCCGGATCCAGCAGCAGTTCGCCGCGACGCAGGGTCAGCGGCTCCCAGAAGTCGCGGGGGTCGTGGCCGTCGATATTGTCCAGATCGACCACCCCGGCGTGGCGGCGGCCGCGGAAGCCGACGATCTCGCCGGCCTGCAGGTCGACGCCGACCGAGCGGGTCTCCAGCTTCGGCGGCTCTCCGGCCTTCAGGCGCAGCTGGTTCAGGCGGGTGCCCGGGCGGACCAGGATGGAGAAGGTCTGCGGCGCGATCTCGAGATACAGCGGGCCCTCATAGCCCTCGTCCACATCGTCGAAGCTGCCGCCCCGGTCCGTCAGCAGGCGGACGAAGACATCCACCCGGCCGGTCGAGCTCTTCGGGTTGGCGCGGGCGATCAGGCCCTTGGGCAGGCTCAGCCGCTCCTGCAGCTTCGCGATATAGACGCAGCCCTTCTCCAGCACATAGCCGGCGGACAGGTCGATGGCGTGCATGGCCACGTCGGCGATGCGGTCCTCGACCTTGCGCTGGCCGGGCAGGAAGGAGGCGCGCACGCGCCAGGCGGTGGCGGACAGGCGCAGGTCCAGGCTGGCCGGCTGCACCTGATCGGCGTCGAACGGGGTTTCGGTTGAGATCGCGCCACCGGCGATCAGGGCTTCGATCGACTGGGCCGGAAGGATGCCGGGACGGGGATAGCTCAGGGTCATGCCTATCGCTTACACGAATTTGCGGCCTGTCTCTCTCGCTCCATTCCGGGCGGCGGGCAAGGCCTCGCTTGACGCAGGGGTGCGTTCCGGGACCATTGCCCCATGCACGACACTCCCGCCTACGAAGCCGAGACAGACGGAATCGTGGTCCGCGTCCGGCCCAGCTATCTGGCGGGCCAGTCGGATCCGGAGGGCGGGCGCTGGGTCTGGGCCTATCAGGTCGAGATCGTGAACCTGTCCGCCTCGCCGGTGCAGCTGGTCGCCCGCCGATGGACGATCACCGACGCGCGTGGCCATGTGGAAGAGGTGCGCGGGCCCGGCGTGGTCGGCGAGAAGCCGACGATCCAGCCGGGCGACAGCTATTCCTACGCCTCGGGCTGCCCCCTGGGCGCCCCGTCCGGCTCCATGGTCGGCGTCTATTCCATGGTCGACGATCTGGGCCGCATGTTCGAGGTCGCCATCCCCGCCTTCAGCCTCGACGTCCCGGGCGAGAGACGCGTGCTGAACTAGCTCTGGCGGTGGCGGGCCCTTGGGCAGGCGCCGGGGCGACTAACCACTTGCGTGACGGATGTTGGGAGTTCGCGCCGGCGGCAATGCCTGCCGGCAGGAGGTGAGGGGCTGCGTCAACCCGGATAACCGCAGCCCCCGCCCCCGGCGTCGTCGCCGCGGCGGGCGGCGTCAACGCGGACGGCGGCCCCTCTAGGGGCCATCTGTGACAGCCGTATGGCTGGATAAAGAAAAGGCGGCCCGCCGGGTGGAGCGGGACCGCCTTGGCAGGTCAGGACGACCTAGATGTAGCGACGCAGGCTGCGGGCCAGTTCGGAGGCGCCGTCCTTGCCGCCCTTGCGGACCTGCGGCTGGTAGGCGACGCGGGCGTGCTCGACGCAGTAGACGCCTTCCGACGAGCGGCGACCGCAGAAGCTGAACTCGGTCGAGGACGGGTCGCCGATCGGCCATTTGCACATGTGGGCGCCCAGGGTCATGACCGTGGCGGTGCCCGGCAGATCCGGGATCGGGGCGGGCGTCGGGGCGACCGGCGCGACGGGGCGCGGCTGGGCGGCCTCGATGCGGCGCGGGGCCGACGGCGCCTGGGTCGGCTGCGGGGCCGGACGCGGACGGGTCGGGCGGAAGGTGGCGCGCGCCGGCTGCGACGGGGCCGCGCGGCCCGACAGGCCCAGACGGTGCACCTTGCCGATCACGGCGTTGCGGGTCACGCCGCCGCCCAGCTGTTTGGCGATCTGGCTCGCCGACTGGCCTTCCAGCCACAGCTTCTTCAGCGCGCCGACGCGATCTTCGGTCCAGCCTGCGGTCATGTTCGCCCTCCGGGGATTCAACATATGGGGTCGGTATGTCCCTCCAGTGGGGCCGACCTACTCCTAATCGTAAACCACCCCTTAAAACGCGCAATATGTGGGAATTGGTCCGTCCACAGGAACCATATCTGGTATGGTTAAAATGGTCTCACGGCTGGGACCGTGAGGGCGGGTGCTTGGTGGTTGGTGACGGGTTCGCCGCCGCCGGGAGGGCGCAGGCTTGGTGAAACGCCGCACCGGGGCCAGCCACACACCAATCACCAACCACCAATCACCCCTTCCCGCCGCCCTGCCCCTTGCGCACGCGCGCTTCCCGCCGCATCTCCGCCCCCATGACCGATCTCGCCTCCACGCGCCCGTCCGGGCTTCCGCAGCCGCGCCGCTATGACGGCGTCAATTGGGAGGGGGTGAAGACCCTCTATCTCAAGGAGGTGCGGCGCTTCTGGAAGGTCGGGGCCCAGACCGTGGCCGCGCCGGTGGTGACGACCCTGCTCTACATGCTGGTCTTCGTGGTCGCGCTGAAGGACTCGCGCGAGCCCATCGACGGCACGCCCTTCGCCGAGTTCGTGGCGCCGGGCCTGATCATGATGGCCATCCTGAACAACGCCTTCGCCAATGCCTCGTCCAGCCTGATCCAGGCCAAGATCATGGGCACCTCGACGGACTTCCTGACTCCGCCGCTCAGCCCGCTGGAGCTGACCATCGGCTTCTCGCTGGGCGCCGCCACCCGCGGCATCGCCGTCGGCCTGGTCACCGCGATCTGCGTGATGCCGTTTGCGAAGCTGGGGGTGACCAATGCCCTGACCATCGTCTGGTTCGCCCTGACCGCATCGCTGCTGATGGGCATGCTCGGCGTCTTCGCGGGTCTCTGGGCCGAGAAATTCGACCAGCTGGCGGCGGTCCAGAACTTCCTGATCATGCCGATGACCTTCCTGTCGGGCACCTTCTACCTGGTCGACAACCTGCCCGAGCCCTTCGCCATCATCAGCCACTTCAACCCGGTCTTCTATCTGATCGACGGCTTCCGCTCGGGCTTCATCGGCCACGCCGAGGGCAATCTCTGGATCGGCGTCGTGATGAGCGCGGTGCTGACCCTGGTCATGTCCTGGGCCTGCTGGGCGGTGTTCAAATCGGGCTGGCGCCTGAAGAGCTGAGCCGGTCGCCGGTCGCTCCGGCTCCGTAGCGGGAGCCGGTGTTGACTAACCCCGGTTCGCGGCCGACAAGACCGGACACTTTTATCGGCTCCGCCGCGCCCGCGGCGGGGCCTTCCGCTTTTTGGAGGTTCAGTCCGTGTCCCAGGAACATCTGATGGGTGTCTACAACCGCGCGCCGCTGGAAGTGGAGCGTGGTCTGGGCGCGCGTCTGTGGTCGACGGACGGCACGGAGTATCTGGACTGCGTCGCGGGCATCTCGACCAACGGCCTCGGCCACGCCCACCCGAAGCTGGTCGCCGCCGTGACCGAGCAGGCCCAGAAGCTCTGGCACGTCTCCAATATCTTCCGCATTCCGGGCCAGGAGGCCCTGGCGGACGCTCTGTGCGAGAAGTCGTTCGCCGACGTCGTCTTCTTCACCAACTCGGGCACGGAAGCCGTCGAGTGCGCGCTGAAGACCGCCCGCAAGCATCACGTCGCCAACGGCCAGCCCGAGCGGATCGACATCTACGGCTTCGACGGCTCGTTCCACGGCCGGACCTACGGCGCGATCAACGCCGCCGCCAACCCCTCCTACACCGAAGGCTTCGGCCCGAAGATGGAAGGCTTCCACCAGCTGATCTGGGGCGACAAGGAGGCTCTCGAGGCCGCCTTCCGCAACCCGACCACGGCGGCGATCATCCTTGAGCCGGTGCAGGGCGAGGGCGGCTGCCGCGCCACGCCGGACGAGGACCTGCGCTGGATGCGCGCTCTGGCCGACGAGACCGGCGTCCTCATCATCTTCGACGAAGTCCAGTGCGGCATGGGCCGGACCGGCAAGCTGTGGGCCCACGAATGGGCCGGCATGACCCCGGACATCATGGCCATCGCCAAGGCCCTGGGCGGCGGCTTCCCCATCGGCGCCTGCCTGGCCACCGCCAATGCGGCCAAGGGCATGACCGTGGGCGTCCACGGCTCGACCTTCGGCGGCAACCCGCTGGCCATGGCCGTCGGTCAGGCCGCCTTCTCGGAACTGTCGGCGCCGGAGACCCTGGCCCACGTCAACGAGGTCGCCGGCTATCTGAAGCAGCAACTGCACGGCCTGCAGCAGCGCTTCCCGGACGTCATTGTCGACGTGCGCGGCAAGGGCCTGCTGATCGGCGTGAAGCTGGTCCCCAACAACCGCGAATTCATGGGCTGGGCCCGCGACGAGCAGCAGCTGCTGGTCGCCGGCGGCGGCGACAACTGCGTGCGCATCCTGCCGCCGCTGGTGCTGACGCTGGACGAGGCCCGCGAGGCCGTCGAACGCTTCGAGAAGACCTGCGAGTTCGCGCGGACCAAACTGGCCTGAGGCCCTGACAGATCTGGAGGGCCCGATGGTCCGTCACTTCCTCGATATCTACCGGCTCGAAGCGGACGAGCTGCGCGCCATCCTTGACGACGCCCACGCCCGTAAGCAGGCCCGCAAGGGCTGGCCGCAAGGGCGCGCCGACGCCGACGCTCCGGCGAAGGATCGCGTGCTGGCCATGGTGTTCGAGAAGAACTCGACCCGCACCCGCTTCAGCTTCGACGCCGCCATCCGCCAGCTCGGCGGCTCGGGCATCATCGCCAACGCCGGCGACATGCAGCTGGGTCGCGGCGAGCCGGTCGAGGACACCGCCAAGGTGCTGTCGCGCATGGTCGATGCGGTCATGATCCGCGCCAACAACCATGAGGATGTCGAGCGCTTCGCCCGCGTCGCCACCGTGCCGGTCATCAACGGCCTGACCGACCGCTCGCACCCGTGCCAGATCCTGGCCGACCTGCTGACCATCGAGGAGCATCTCGGGCCGGTGGCGGGCAAGACGATCGCCTGGGTCGGCGACGGCAACAATGTCTGCCACAGCTTCATGCACGCGGCGCCCAAGTTCGGCTTCCGCCTGCAGGTCGCCTGTCCGGCGGAGTATCACCCCGACCTGCACGACCTCGCCCGCGGCGGCGACCATGTCGTCCTGACCTCGGATCCGCGCGAGGCCGTCGCCGGCGCCGACGTCGTGGTCACCGACACCTGGGTGTCGATGGGCGATCAGGACTACGAAGCCCGTCTGGAGGCCTTCGACGGCTACGGCGTCGACGACGCCCTGATGTCGCTGGCCAATGACGACGCGGTCTTCCTGCACTGCCTGCCCGCCCACCGCGGGGAAGAGGTGACGGACTCGGTCATCGACGGTCCGAAGTCGCTGGTCTGGGACGAGGCGGAAAACCGCATCCACGCCCAGAAGGCGGTGCTGGCCTGGTGCTTCGCGGGCCAGGGCTGATCCTCTTTAAGGGGTGTCCGCAAGGGCCGAGAGACGGCGGCCTTCTTCGCTATCCAGCAGGGCCAGATCTTGCACATCGACGCCCGACGGCGTGCGGCGAGCGAGGACGACCAGTTCTGAACCCATCAGCGCATCCCGAAGGCGTTCGGCGTACCAGGCGCGTCCGGCGCAGCTCTGAATGATGACCTGCGAAATGTCGCCTCCGTCGGTCGCTGTTGAAATGGGCTCAGCCGTCCATTCCTGCCGGGACCAGGTGGCGTCGACATGGTCTGGCGCCTCGCCAAGGAGACGGTTGCTGACCCGCAAGTCTGCTCCGGCCTGATGGGTGTCCATCCCCCAACGTTCGTTCAGGGTCGCTGTGAACACGATGCGTTCGGCGTGCGGGGGCAGGGCGGGCGGCTTGGGCGGGGCGCTGAAGCGGCATGCATCGACGGGCGACGCAGCGACGATAGCGGCAGTGAAGGTCGCGCAGGCCAAGGCAAACTTCATTGCAACCTCCGGGCTAGGACGAAGTCTATCGCGCATTGGAGGACGCGCGCGCCTTCAAATCTGACGATGACGGCCTTAGCGCTCCACCCTGTCCCGCTCCAGACGCTCCAGCAGCAGGCGGCCCTGGGCGCTGTCCAGCAGGGCGATCTGGCGGATGTCGGGCGCCGCGCTGTCTGGCTGGATGCCGGTGGCCACCACCTGCGCGCCGACCGGCAGGGCCAGCAGGTCGCGGCCCTCAAGCCGCAGCGGTCCGCAGGTCGTGATGACGATGTCGGTGACCGGCGCGGACAGGCTGATCCGCGCGGGCGCCTCACCCTCCAGGACCCGCGACACGGACAGGGTCACGGAGGCGGTCTCGACGCCGTCCGGCCCCGAGGTCTGCGCGCGGGCCTCAACGGTGGCGATCACGCCGACCTTGGGCGTGGCGGCCTCGGTTCGCGCGGCTTCGGACGGAATACGGCACGCCAACGCCGGCGAGGCGGCGCACAGGACGGCGGCGACGGCGGGGAGCAGCAGGACCGATTTCATGACAGCCTCCGGGGAAGGAAGCCTCACCGTCTCACGCCCGCGTCGCCACCGCCGCCGTCGGAACCTGACGAAATCCTACTGCAGGTTCACGTCCGCGACGCCGCCCGCATCCGGGGTGGTCCTGGTGATATTGGCCTTCGCCACCTCATAGGCGAATTTGAAGAAGCCGCCCTCGTTGACCCAGACCCGCCCATCATCGGCGTCGAAGCGCAGGATGGTCAGGCGCGGATCGTCCTTGCCGTCCGGATACCAGGCGGCCAGCACCGGGTTCCAGTAGCGGTCGATGATCTGACGGTCCTGCCCGTGCACCGACAGGTCGCCGTGGATGCAGGCCCAGACGTTCTGGTCCTTCGAGCCGTAGTGGAACATGGCGCTCTGTCCGCCGGGCAGGGCGGCGTCCTTGGCCAGGTCGGTGTCGTTGCGGGTGAAGAACCAGATCGTCCCGGTCTCCTCCTCGCGGAAGGCGGTCATCGGCTGGGCGTGATAGCCGGGCTGGTCGAGGCCCAGCAGGCCGGTATTGGACTTCTTCAGGCTGTCCCAGAAATGCTGTTCGGCCTCGGCGGCGGTCAGGGTCTTGTCACCCATGGACGTCTCTCCTGTGATCGGGGTCGATCACGGAAGCGTCGGGCGTCCGGGCGGTTCCGAAATCAGAACTGGCGCTGCGGCACGCCCAGCAGGGCGCCGACGTGGATCAGCAGGACCATCACCGCCGCGCCGCCCAGAACCATGATGAAGCGCCACGGCGCCATTCGCACCTTCTGGCTCGGGTCCCACGGACAGGCGCCGCGCCAGCCGGCGAAGACGGTGATCGCCAGGGCGACGGCGGTCAGGATCAGGGTCAGGCGCATGTCCATCCGCGCCACGTGGACCGTGTGCGGGGCCGTTGCAAGGGGGTGGGAGTCCTTGCCGAGAAGTTAATCTTCACGGGGCGTTAACCACGTTCGGGCCATCCATACGGTCGGTGTTCGGTCTTTCCACAGGAAGCTGTGGGCGGCCCTACATCTTGGGGTTAACCGTGCGTTTACACCCTTGATCTGGCGCACTAGCGTCCGAGTCAAAGGTCGGGAGGCGAATCAGTGAGCGCAGCCGCGCCGTGGAGCGTGAAGGGGATAGACCCCAAGGCTCGCGAGATCGCCAAGGACCTCGCGCGTCGCTCCGGCATGACGCTCGGCGAGTGGCTGAACTCGATGATCATGGAGGATGGCGAGGAGGACGAGGGCTATACGACCCTGCCGCGCCGCCCGCACGCCGCCGACATCTTCGAACGCCGTGGCCGCAGCCGCCGTCTGGATGACGCCTACGGCGCCGGCGAGGACGTGATCCAGCGCCTCAGCGCCTCGGTCGACGCCATCGCCGCGCGTCTGGAAGCCGCCGAGCGCCGCTCGACCGTCGCCGTCCAGGGCATCGACCAGGCCGTCGCCGGTCTGGTGCGTCGCCTCGAGGCTTCGGATCAGGACGGCCGCCAGCACGGCCGCCGCATCGACGACATCGCCGAGGAGTTGCGCGAGGGTCATCGTCGCCTGCGCAAGTTCGAGAACGAGGTCGGCCCGAAGACCACCGAGACCTTCGGCAAGGTCGAGACCGGACTGGGGGCCCTGGCGGGCCGCCTCTACGACATCGAGGAACGTCAGCGCAGCGGGGTCAACGAACTGCGCCAGCGCATGGACGCGGTCGAGAAGCTGGCCGGTCCCGGCGCGGGCTCGGACCTGCTGGGCCAGGTCGGCGCCCGTCTGGACCAGGCGCAGGCCCGCACGACCGAGGCCCTGCGCGGCCTCGAACGCTCCTTCGCCCATCTGGACCAGCGCCTCCGCGCGGCCGAGACCCGGGTCGAGCCCGAGGGCGCCCGCGAGGCCGCCCGCTTCGAGAAGCTGGCCGAGACCCTCGCCCGGCAGGTGGACGCCAACCGCGCCGAGATGATGCGCCGCCTCGACACGGCGGAAACCGGCAACCGCATGGACCGCATCGAGCGGGCCGTGCAGGCGCTGGGCGAACAGCTCAAGACCTCCGAGACCCGCTCCGCCGGCGCCGTCGAGGCCATGGGCCGCGAGGTCCTGCGCATCGCCGAGAACCTCAACGGCCGGGTCGGCCGCATCGAGGCCGACGCCTCCACCCGCTTCGAGAAGCTGGGCGAGGCCCTGACCCGCAAGGTCGAGGGCGACATGGGCCGTCTGGCGCAAGGGCTGGAGCAGCGCCTCACCGCCGCCGACGACCGCCACGCCCTCGCCATCGAGAAGCTGGGCGGCGAGATCACCCGCATCTCGGACCGCCTCAGCGAACGCATCGCCCAGTCCGAGCGCCGCTCGCAGCAGGCGCTGGACGACATCGGCCGCCGTCTGGCCGACAGCTCGACCCGCATCGAGCAGCGCTACGACCGCGCCTCCGGCGAGCTGGCCGAGCGCATGCGCCTGTCGGAAGAGCGCACCGCCGCCCTGATCGCCGAGGCCCGTGAGAACATCGAGCGCCGCGCCGAGGCTGCGAAGCCCGAGCCGGTCGAGGCTCCGGCGCCAGACGCCCAGCCCGACTGGCGCGCCGCCGCCTTCCCGGACGCGGCCTTCCCCGACGCGCCCTTCCAGGGGCAGACCTTCGACGATCCCGATCCGGTCTACACCGAGCAGCAGGCCTGGTCGGCCGATCTCGCGCCGCCGGAACCGGAGTTCGCCCCGGAGCCGGTGCTCGCCGAAACCGTCGACACCCATGAAGTCCTGACCGCCGACGCCGTGTTCGACGCCGTCATGCGCGGTCCGCGCACTGCGCCGGAGCCGTCGTCGGCCCCGTTCGGCAGCCGCGAAGCTGTCACCGAGCCCTTCGCCTCATTCGAGGACGAGCTCGAGACCCCGCTGACGCCGGTCTTCACCACCCCGCCCGCGGCGACCGCCTCGGCTCCGTTCGGTCACAGCTTCGGCGGCGCCGACGTGTCGGACGCCCTGGCGGCGACCGCGCCCGAAGCCTTCGACGCCGGGCCCGACGACTTCGCGGGCGAGACCGACTTCGTCGATCCGCGGGCCCTGCGCGCCGCCGCGGCCCAGGGACGCGCCGCCAACTCGACCCGTCAGGCCATCGACGCGGCCCGCGCCGCCATGTCCGAAGGCGAGGAAGCCCCCGCCCGCACCGGCTTCGGCCTGAAGCGGGGCGGCAAGTCGCGTCTGCAGGAGCGGCTGGACAAACAGGCCTCGAAACAGGGCGGCACGGTTCGCAAGGCGCTGGGCGCCTCGGCGGTGGCCGTGGTCCTGACCGCCACCGGCGCCGTCGCCTTCAGCGAGCTGACCGACGCGGGCGTCCACATCCCGGGCCTGCCGGGCGCCGAGCCCGCAGCCCCGGTCGCGGCCCTGGCCGCCACCCCGGTCGAGGCCTCGCCCGCCGACCGCGCCCGCGCCGCTGACCTGTACCAGCAGGCCATCATCAAGCTGGACGCGGACGACGTCGCCGGTCTGGAGAGCCTGCGCGAGGCGGCCGAGCTCGGCTACGCCCCGGCCCAGGTCTATATCGCCACCCTGTACGAGACCGGCCAGAAGGGCCTGCCGGTCGACCTGCCCAAGGCGCGGGCCTGGACCCAGCGGGCGGCCAACGCCGGCAATCCCCGGGCCATGTTCGCCTACGGCATGCACCTGTTCCAGGGCACCGGCGGATCGCAGAACATCGACGAGGGCATGCTCTGGCTGACCAAGGCCGCCGAAGCCGGCGTGGTCGACAGCCAGTTCAACCTCGGCCAGCTGTACGAGACCGGCGAGGGCGGGGTCCGCATCGATCCGGTCGACGCCTACAAATGGTACCTGATCGCCTCGCGCGCCGGAGACACCGACGCCCGCGACGCCGTCGACCGGCTGCGCACGGTGCTGTCGGTGGCGGATCGCGGCAAGGCCCGCGCCGACGCCGACCGCTTCACGGTTGAACCGATCAGCTGACGCGATCTTCCGCCTTTTGAGCGCATCGGGTTGCACCGGCGGCCCGGGGCGTTCAGGACAGTTTCACCGTCGCCTTTCGGGCGTTTGACCTCAGTTCCAGCCGAAGGCGCGTCCTTTGGATATCTATCTGCCGATCGCCGAGGTTTCGGTGAACTGGCCGCTCCTGGTTCTGCTGGGCGCGACGGTCGGCTTCGTGTCCGGACTGTTCGGCATCGGCGGGGGCTTCCTGATGGCCCCCATCCTGATCTTCCTCGGCATCCCGCCCTCGGTGGCGGTCGCCAGCCAGGCCAGCCACGTCGTCGCCTCCTCGACCTCGGGGGTGATCCACTACACCTCGCAGAAGCAGGTCGATTACCGGATCGGCGGGATCATGGCCCTGGGCGGGGTGCTGGGCGCCTTCGCGGGCGTCGAGATGTTCCGCTACCTGCGCCTGCTGGGGCAGGCGGATCTGGTCGTGGCCCTGTCCTACCTGCTCTTCCTCGGCTCCATCGGCGCCCTGATGCTGCACGAGAGCCTGGGCCAGATCCTGCGCCGGGTCCGCGGCGAGGTCGTCCCGCACAAGGAACGCCGCCGTCCGCTGTGGCTGTACGGCCTGCCCCTGCGCATGAAATTCCCACGCTCGGGCCTCTACATCAGCGCCATCCCGCCGTTCGCCCTGGGGGCCTTCGTCGGTATCCTGTCGGCCATCATGGGGGTCGGCGGCGGCTTCATCCTGGTGCCGGCCATGCTCTACGTCCTGCGGATGAAGGCCAGCGTGGTCGTCGGCACCAGCCTGTTCCAGATCATCATCACCACCGCCATCACCACGGTGCTCCAGTCGGGCCGCAACCAGACGGTGGACATCGTCCTGTCGACCATCCTGCTGCTGGGCGGCGTGGTCGGCGCCCAGTACGGTGCCCGTCTGTCGGGCCGCTTCCGCGCCGAGGAGCTGCGGGCGGTGCTGGCCATCATCGTCCTGCTGGTCGGCATCTACATGGGGCTGGAGCTGTTCGTCCGGCCCAGCGACCTGTTCAGCTTTGCCCCGGGGGTCGCGCAATGATGCAGCTTCCCCCGCCGCCGCCCGCCGTCGAGGCGCCCGCGCCGGAACGGTCCGTCGGCACCACCGAACAGGTCCGTGTCGCCGCCGCCATGACCGACGCCCGGGTCATGGTCGACTCCAGCTTCCGCGGCGCCTCCATCGTCCTGTACGGCGCGGTGTTCAATCCGACCGACACCCCCGCCGACGTGGTGGTCGTGGTGCGCGGTCCCGACGGCCCGGTCCGTCTGGTCAAGAAGACCCGCAACATGGGCGTCTGGCTGAACAGCCGCCCGGTCCTGTTCGAGGGCGCGCCCGGCTTCTACATGACGGCCTCGACGCGGCCGCTCAGCGACATCGCCGACTTCGGCCAGCTCCGCCGTCTGGGCGTCGGCGTCGACCACCTGCGCATCGCCGCGCCGGAGGAGAGCCGCACCGTCACCCGCTACGGCGTCCGAGACGTGGTCGTCAGCCGGATCGGCGAGGACTATCTCGACTACCGTCGCGCGGTGATCCGCCTGCGCGAGGCGGCGGCCCTGTACAACAGCGACCCCGAGGGGGTTCAGTTCGTCGACCGCGGCCTGTTCCGCGCGGAGGTCGAGCTGCCCGCCGTCGCCCCCACCGGCCAGTATTTCGCCGAGGTCTGGCTGTTCCAGGACGGCGAGCCGGTCTCGGTCAGCAACCTGACCCTGACCGTCGAGAAGGTCGGCATCGAGCGCGACATCTTCGAGTTCGCCCACCGCCGCCCGTGGACCTACGGCGTCCTCTGCGTGATCCTGGCCATGTTCACCGGCTGGGCGGCCAGCCGGATCTTCAGGCGGAACTGATGCGCCGCCTCTCCTCCCCGTCGCGATCCGCGATGGGGGGCTCGGCGGCGATCAGCCGACGAGACGGAGGGGGCGGCGCGGATGGAAAGGGATTGGCGGCCAGCTTTCAGAAGCCTGAGCCGCCCCCTCCGTCACGCTTCGTATCCGAAGCGCGACACCTCCCCATTCGCAACGCGAAC
>NZ_DASWWG010000017.1:0-70501 GCF_036400995.1 Brevundimonas sp. | reverse complement strand
GACGAAGCAGATGTCCTGGCTGTCCGGCTTGGAGGCGATCTTCAGGCCCAGCTCGGCGGCCACGCCGCGCACCTGCGGCTTGGGCAGGTCGGCCAGCGGGAAGCGCAGGAAGTCCAGCTGCTCGCGGGTGGTGGCGAACAGGAAGTAGCTCTGGTCGCGGGCCGGGTCGAAGGCCTTGCGCAGCTGCACGCCCCCGTCGGTCGCGGCGCGACGCACGTCGTGGCCGGTGGCCATGGCCTCGGCCCCCAGGTCGCGGGCGACGTCCAGCAGGTCGCGGAACTTCACCGTCTGATTGCAGCGGATGCAGGGGACCGGCGTCTGGCCGCGCAGGTAGGAGTCGGCGAACTGGTCGATCACCGCGTCGCGGAAGCGGCTTTCGTAGTCCAGGACATAGTGCGGGATGCCGATGGTCTCGGCGGCCAGACGGGCGTCGTGGATGTCCTGACCGGCGCAGCAGGCGCCCTTCTTCTTCAGGGCCGCGCCGTGGTCATAGAGCTGAAGCGTCACGCCGACGACGTCATAGCCCGCCTTGTGCAGCAGGCCGGCGACGACGGTGGAGTCCACACCGCCCGACATGGCCGCGACCACGCGGCTGCCGACGGGCAGGCCGACCGCCCGGCGCGCGCTCTCGATCACCGCGTCCATGTCCTGCTGTGAGGCCATGGGGGCGATATCGGGAACGGGGCAGATGTCCTCGGCGAAAGTCATGGGCGCCATTTAGGGGGTGATGCGCGCGATTTCGAGGCGTCAGCGCAGATGAGCAGGCAAATCCATACGCTCGTGCAGGACGCGCAACACAGTGACCACGCCGTCCATGTGCTGAAAAGCGAGGAAATGCCGGGGTTCTCGTACCGGAGCGATGGGCGCGCGGACGCTTTTCAGCGCGTAGAGGAGGACGGGCTGTCTGCGCGTGTGGACGAGACGAACGCCGGGGCAAAGGGGATCGGTGCGGACGTCCTGGAGCGCCCGGATCAGCAGGGTGCGGTAGCGTTCTGCCGCGTCTTCACCAAAGACTGTATTGCTGCGCCTCAGGATGGCGTCGATGTCGCGGCGGGCGCGGGCGGTCAGCCGAAGCGTCGCCAAGGGTCAGTCGCGACCGATACCGTCGATCCACGATGGGATGTCGTCGATCTCCATCACGCGACCGGCGGCCACATCATCCAGACCTTCCTGAAGGGCCTCGTCGAAGGCGCGGCCCAGAGACTCCTGACGCTCCATGTCGCCCAAGGCCTTGATCAGCACTTCGGCCCGGTCGGTAAACGCACCGGATCGAACCTTCTCATCCACGAAGGCTTCCATGCGGTCATCGAGTTCGACGGAGACCATGGTCATGCCGGGAGATTAACACGGCGCCCCGAAACGACAACGGCCGCCCCGTTTCCGGAGCGGCCGCTGCAGGCGTTACGCGGGGAGATTTCTAGCCGCGATAGTGCTGGATACGCGTGGTCCGCAGACCCTGCATGCCCCATTTGTCGATCGCCTTCTGCCAGGCGATGAACTCCTCGGCCGTCAGACGATAACGGGCCAGGGCGTCCTCCAGGCTGATCAGACCCCCGCGGACAGCGGCGACCACCTCGGCCTTGCGACGGATCACCCAGCGATCCGTATTGGCCGGGGGCAGGTCACGCAGCGTCAGCGGCGTGCCGGTCGGTCCGACCACATATTGTTCGCCTCGACTGTTAAGGCGTCGCTCTTGCAACATGGGCTTATGCCTCATTCACCACCACCATTGAGCGTGCAAGGTAGCGCTGGGCCGCTAAGGGCCGTTTAAGCGTCGTGGTGAAGGAAAGGATAAAATCCCCTCCGTCCACGCCCCCAATATTCAACGAAGTCTTCATTGAGACTAACCGTCAGTTACCCCGGTATCAGCGTTTGATGTTGATCAGCTCGGCGAGCATCTCATCAGCGGTCGTGATGATCTTCGACGAGGCGGAGTAGGCCCGCTGGGTCGTGATCAGGCCGGTGAACTCGGCCGACAGGTCGACGGTCGAGGATTCCAGCTGCTGCGAGGCCAGCAGGCCCGCGCCGCCCGTGCCCGCGGCCTTCAGGTTGAAGGTGCCGGACTCCAGGCTGACCGAGTAGGCGTTGCCGCTGACTTCCCGCAGGCTGTCGGGGCTCGGGAAGGTCGCGATGGCGACCTGGGCGATCCGGCGCATGACGCCGTTGTCGAAGATGGCGGTGACGAAGCCGCCTTCATCGATGGTGATTTCGCTCAGGTTGCCGAAGGCCGTGCCGTTGGTGACGGTCGACTGCACCACCGAGGCGGTGTTCAGCTGGCTGAGGCCGCCCGCCGAGGTGTTCAGGTCCAGGGTCACCGTCTGGGCGGCGATGCCCAGGCCGTCGGCCCATTTGACCTTGCCGTTGTCCAGCGGATCGTTCGGATCGATCGTGTTGCTCGGGTCCGATTCCAGGAAGCTCAGCGACGCCTGGGTCGGGTCGTCGAACAGGCCCGTGCCGGCCGGCCAGCTCTGCATGGTCTCGATGTCGAGGCGGCCCGAGGGGGTGAAGGCGATCAGGCCGGTCTTGATCTGGCCGTTGGTGTAGGGGGCGCCGGTGACGACGTCCTCTGCCGGGACGGAGACGACTTCCGCATACCACTGGTTCGGCTCGGCGCTCTTCAGGAAGCGGATTTCCAGGTTGCGCTGGCCGCCCTTCGAATCCGAGACCGGGATGTTCATCTTGAAGTCGGGCTTCACGCCGACCGGGTTGTCGTCGTCGGCGTCGTACATCGCCATCGAGTTGACGGTCGGATCGTACTTGGTCCGGGCGATGCCGTCGTTGGCCATGCCGATGTCGGCGAAGTTGATGTCGAAGGCCGTGCCGGCGACCGGCGGGGTGCCGCTGGTCGGGGTGATGGTGATGGCGGTGCCGGTGGCCGTGGCCGAGCCGTTGGTTCCGGACGCGGGGGTGAAGCCGGTCAGGACGCCCGCGGCGTTGTAGGTCGCCGAACCGGTGATGCTGGTGATCCCGGTCTTGATGGTGACGTCATAGGTGTTCGGCCCGGTGCGCTTGTAGGCGACCGACATGTTGTGGCCGACCGGCGGGACCGCCGCGTCCTGCACGTTGTTGTAGGTGTTGGCGGCGGCGGCCGACGACACGTCCTGGGTCGAGCGCAGGTTGGCGTTGATCTGGACGCGGGTGGTCGGCTCGGCGGTGCCGCCGACCGAACCGATGTTGATCGAGCGCAGGCGCGACAGGTCCGACGGGTCGGTGGCGATTTCGCCGTTCGAGTCCACCGGCCAGCCCTGCAGGTACAGGCCGGCGCTGTTCTTCAGATAGCCCATGTTGTCGACGCGGAAGGCGCCGGCGCGGGTGAACAGGCGGGTGTCGGTGGCGCCGACGTTCTCGGCCTGGGTCGTGGTGACGAAGAAGCCCTGACCGTTGATCGACAGGTCGGTGGCCTCGGTCGTGCGCTGCAGCTGGCCTTCCTGGCTGATGAACGAACGGGCGTTGGCCATCACGCCACCGGCGGAATAGCTGCCGCCGGCGCGGGTCTGGCTGTTGACCAGAGTCTGGAACTCGGCGTTCGTCCGCTTGTAGCCGACGGTGTTGACGTTCGCGATGTTCTGGGAAATCGCGGCCAGGGCGGTGGAGTTGGCGGCCAGGCCGGCGACGCCGGCCAGCATTGCGCTGTTGAGGCTCATTGGAACGCTCCTTGAATGGAAATAGTCATCGGGGAGGCGGCGGAGCGCGTCATGCGGCCACCTCCTCGTCGGGGACGGGCGGATTCTCCGCATCGTCGTTGTCAGCCTGTTCGCGGATCTCGTTCAGCGAGATCACGGTCGAAAGCGGGAGGACGGAGTCGCCGATCACCAGATACGGCGCGCCGTCGTACATCTCGACGCCGGTGACGCGGCCACGGATCAGCGTCTGGCTGTCGATGGCGCCGCCGTTGGCGTTGGTGGCGGTGACCTTCAGCGTGTAGACGCCGCCGTCCTCGGCGGTGTCGCCGCCGGTCATCTTGCCGTCCCAGGTGAAGTCGTGCAGGCCGATGCCGGTGCCTTCGCCGGCGCCTTCCCAGACAACCTTGCCCGTGCCGTCCAGCACCTGCAGCTTCACGGCCGAGGCCGTGCCGCCGAGCTCGTAGGTCCAGGTCGCCTCGCCGTCTTCCAGCGAGGTGGCGGACCAGGCGGCCGTCACTTCCTTGCCGATGTAGTTGGAGGCGTTGTCCAGACCGCCCGCGGACTGGGCCGCCAGCAGGCTGGTCAGCAGGTCGTTGGTCAGCAGTTGCTGCTCGACGCCGGCCATCTGGGTCAGCTGGGCGGTGAACTCGTTGGAATCCAGCGGCGACAGCGGGTCCTGGTTGCGCAGCTGGGTGGTCAGCAGCGTCAGGAAGGTCTCGAAGTTCGAGGCCAGGCTCGCCGAGCCGGAGGTGATCCGGGTCGAGGCGTTGGAGGTGGTGACGGCATCAACCATCGATCAGACCTTCATATCCACGCCCGTGGGCGTGAGGGACAGCGCCTGCCAGCGGGGGGGCTGGGCGACGGCGTCGGCTTCGGTGTTCAGGCGGGCGGCGGCGGCGAAGGCGCGGGACTGGCCCTGACGGGTGTCCTGTCCGCGATCAAAGGCGCTGGAGCCGCTGTCGCGCTGGGTGAATTCAAAGGCGTCCTCGGACAGCTGGAAGCCCTGTTGCTCCAGCTGACGGCGCAGTTCGTCCACCCGACCCTTCAGGTCGGTCGCAGCGGCCGGGTTGTCGAAGGCCAGACGCGCGGCCAGCCGGCCTTCGGTGTCGATATCCAGCTTGATGTCGACGCGACCCAGTTCGTCGGGCGTCAGCGACATCTCGAACCGGGTGGTGCGGCCGTCGAGCTTCTTGAGGATCTGGGCGGCGATCTGGGCCGTGGCCTCGATCGCGGTCCGCGACAGGGTCGGGGACAGGGTTTCGCGGGCCGACTGGGCGGCCTGGGCCGACGGCGCGGCTTCCGGAGCAGCCGCTTCGACCGGCAGGTCGGCGGCGGCGTCGTCACCGGCGGCGACCTCGGGCGACACGGCGGCCTCGACGGCGGCCGGCGTCTTGGGCGTAGCGGACGGCGCGGCGGCGGTCTGGGCCACCGGCTCGGCGGAGGCCGTGGTTGTCGCGGTGGCGACCGGGGCGGCGGTGTCGACGGCGGCGTTGCTGTCCACCGGGCGCGAGGCCCGCTCGGCGAGGGCGCGCAGGTTCGGGGTCTCGACCGGACGCGGCGTCTCAACCGGCTTGCCGTCCGTGTTCGTGACCGCCGGAATGACGGCGTCAGCGGCGACAGGCTCCTGCGGCCGGGTCAGGGGCTCCGCGACGGCCACCTTGGCGGCGGCGTCGGCGACGACCTCGGCCGGGACGGGCGGCTGCGTCTGCGGACGGCTGTCGGCGACCGGCGCCGACTTCGTCGCGGCTTCAGGCGTGACCGGCGGCAGGGTCAGCGGAGCCGAAGTCGTGGCCTTGGTCGTGGCGTCCGGGGCCGGGGGCGGGGTCAGCGGCTCGACGACCGGCTCGGGCTGGACGGGCGCGACGACGTCACCGGTCGTCAGCGCGGTTTGCTGGATCTGCGGGTCGGTGACGGTGGGGCGTGAGGTCCGGACGGCGTCGGTCGGAGCCGGTTCGCGCGTCAGATCATCAGCCACGGGTTCGGCCGGACGAACCAGGGGCTCGGCAGGCGCGGCCTTGGCGGTCGTGTCCACCGGTGCGAGAGGCTGGACTTGCGCGTCGTCGACGGGCTCGGCCTTCACCTGCGGGCGAACCTGCGGGCCGGTTTCGATCGGAGCTTCGGCGCGCTTGCCGTCGGCGGGGGGCGCCACGGGCGCCTTGACGGCGACATCCGCGACCGGGGTCGGGAGGGCGGGCTGCACCAGCGGCGCGACGTCCACGACGGGCGTGGCCCCGGCTTCGACCGTCTCCGACTCTTCGGCGGGCGCCGGGGCCAGATCGCGCGGTGGGCTGGTCAGGACCGGGGCGGGCGCGACGACCGGGGCTTCCGGCGCCATGTCGGGGGTCGCTTCGGCCTCGACAGCGTCCGCTTCGACGGGGCGGGTGTTCAGGGCGACGGTGATCGGGGCGTGCACCGCCTCGCTCGCGAGCGTGGACAGGGCGGCGCCGGTGATCTGCAGCAGCGGCTGCACGGCGGCGGGCAGGTCCGGGACGGAGACCGCGACCTCGATCCCGGCCGCGTCGTCCGCGAGGCTCACATCGACGATGGGCGCGGCTGCGGTTCCGCCTTCTCCCTCGACCACGGGACCGGCGACGGCGTTCAGCAGGCCCTCGAACGCCGACGCGTCGACCGCCGTCGACCCTTGCGGGGTCGCCGGGGCGGCGGGTGCGATCATGGACAGCAGAGCTGAGGCGGTCGACATGGGGTCCGGGCGGAAATCGCCGAGTGGGGTAACGGGGGCGCCTGCTGCGCCGAACATTCGGAAGGCCCGGCGCAAGTCGCGGGCCACTCGTGAACTTCCATCTAAAGCAATGAATTCATTGACCTTTGCGTGGTAATGACACAGCGCCTGACGCGAGCTGTCCGGTCGAAACTTGCCGCGTGACGACCAATCTTGCCCGGCGCCTGTTGTCCGGCGGGGCAGGGAGCCTGTCTGGCCCGCCCCTTGCGCGTCTTGCCGGTCATGACCCAGACGCGAAACGCGATCTTGCGAAAAAACAATGAGTTGGCTTGCGGCCTTGAACGGGCTGCCGGGCAAAAAGCGCGTGGCGACTGGCAGACCTTGCCGGGCGCCGGTGTGATGGAGGTTCGCTGATGTCGGTCACCAGCATCCTGAACAACGCCAACTCGGGCCTGATCGCCTCCCAGACCCAGCTGCGGGTGGTCTCGGACAACGTCGCGAACGTCAACACGCCCGGCTATGTCCGCAAGATCGCCGACCAGGTCTCCCTGTCCAGCCAGGGCGTGGGCAGCGGCGTCGAGGTCACGCGCATCCGTCTGGCCACCGACCGCTTCCTGCAGGCCGCCAGCCTGAGCGCCGGGGCGGAAGCGGCGCGGCAGGGCGTGCGCTATGAGCTGTACGACCGCATCCAGTCGCTGTTCGGCGATCCGGGCGGCACCAGCGGCTTCTTCTCGCAGGTCGACAGCGTCTTCTCGGCCTTCGCCTCAAGCGCCGAGGACCCGACGTCCTCGCCCCGACGCCAGGACGCCCTGTTCAAGACCCAGGCCCTGTTCGACGAGGCGACGCGGATCGCCAAGCAGATCCAGGCGGTTCGCGAGGATGCGGACGGCCGTATCCAGAGCGCGGTCGAGAACGCCAACAACCTGATCCAGCAGATCGAGGCCCTGAACGTCGAGATTTCCCGCGCCAAGGTCGTCAATGCCGACGCGTCCGGCGCGGAGACGGCGCAGGCGGCGCTGATCGACCAGCTGGCGCAGGTCATGGACCTGAAGGTCACGGCGCGGACCATCGGCGGCGTGTCGATCCGGACCGGCAGCGGCGCCCTGCTGGCGGGCGAGGGGGCGGCGACGCTGTCCTATACGCGCGCGGGCACCGTGACCGGCGAGACCAACTTCAACGACGTCTGGATCACCGAGCCGGGCGGCACCAAACACTCCGTGATGGACAGCGTCACCTCCGGCGAGATCAAGGGGCTGGTCGAGCTGCGCGATGTCGAGGCGCCCGCGGCGGCCGCCCGTCTGGCTGAGCTGATCACCCATGTGGCCGACGAGCTGAACCGCGCCCACAACGCCAACACGGCCATGCCGCCGCCGAACCGGCTGGACGGCCGCAACGTCGGCCAGTCGCTGGAAAGCGCACTGGCGGGCTTCACCGGCCAGACCACCATCGCGGTGACCAACAGCGCCGGCGTGATCCAGCAGCGCGTCGACATCGTCTTCAGCGGCGCGACCATGACCGTGAACGGCGTCGCCGCCGATCCGACGACCTTCCTGGCCACCCTGAACGCCCAGCTGGGCGGCGCGGCCACCGCCCAGTTCACCGACGGCAAGCTGTCGATCGTGGCCTCCAACGCCGCCAACGGCATCGCCATCGCCGACGACGCCACGACGCCTTCGAACAAGGCCGGCCGCGGCTTCTCGCACTATTTCGGCCTGAACGACCTGATCTCGACGGACCGTCCGGCGCTGTACGATACGGGGCTGACCCTGACGTCGCCGCACGGCTTCACCGCCGGCGAGACCATGACCTTCCGCTTCGCCAACGAGGCCGGGGCCCGGATCCGGGATATCCAGGTGGCGGTTCCGGCGGGCGGCACGGTCGGGGACCTGCTCAACGCCCTGAACGACCCGGCGACCGGGGTCGGGGCCTACGGCAAGTTCACGCTGGGCGCCGACGGCGCGCTGACCTTCACCGGCCTCGGCAATCCGCCGCCGAAGATGAGCGTGCTGAACGACAACACCAGCCAGGTGCCGTCCGGGGTCACGGTGACCGAGATGTTCGGCATCGGCACGGGCGTGCGGGTGTCGCGCGCGGAAGGGTTCAGCCTGCGCACCGACATTCGTCAGAGCCCTTCCAAGCTGGCGCTGGGCCAGCTGAACCTGGCCGCGGCGGCCGGAACGCCCGCGCTCAGCGCCGGCGACGGCCGGGGCGCGCTCCTGCTGGCGGACGCGGGTGAGCGGTCGGCGAACTTCCAGGGCGCCGGCGACTCGATCGGCGGGCAGATTTCGGTCTCGCGCTACGCCTCCGAACTGGCGGGCGACATCGGCGGCAAGGCCTCGGCCGCCAAGAACCGCAAGGACAGCTCGGAGGCCCTCTATTCGGAGGCGAGCGCACGCCGGACCTCCCATGAGGGGGTCAATCTCGACGAGGAGCTGGTGCTGATGACCACCTATCAGCAGGCCTTCAACGCCTCCGCCCGCCTGATCCAGGCGGCCAAGGACATGTACGATACGCTTCTGGGGATGGTCTGATGAATCGCGTCGCGACCTTTGGAAACTACCAGTCGGCCCTGCTGTCGCTGATGGCGGCCCAGAGCCGGGGGCTTGAGGCGCAGGAACGGGTCTCGACCCAGAAGAACGCCACCGACCTGACCGGCTTCGGGCGGCAGTCCGAGACCCTGACGGCGCTGACCGGAGCCCAGAGCCGCCTGCAGGGCTTCCTCGACACCTCCGACGCGGTCACCGCCCGGCTGACCACCCAGGATCTGGCGCTGACCCAGATCAGCGACGGCGTCGATGCGGTGCGCGCGAGCATCGGCAACGCCCTGGCCTCGGATTCCGCCACGTCGCTGATGCTGGAGCTTGAGGGTCAGTTCCAGGCCGTCCGCGGCGGATTGAACATGCGCCATCAGGGCGGCTACCTGTTCGCGGGCGCCCAGGTGAACACGGCTCCGGTCGATGTCTCCAATCTGACGGAACTGGCCGCCGCGCCCAGCGTCGCCTCGATCTTCAACAATGACACCCTGAAGACCGCCAGCCGCGTCGCCGAGGGCACGACGCTGGAGACCGGCTTCCTCGCCAATGAGGTCGGTACGGATGTCATGACCATCCTGCGGGACATCCAGAACTACCACACCGGCCCCAACGGCCCGCTGAACGGAAAGCTGACCGAGACGCAGAAGGCCTGGCTCGGCACCCAGCTGAGCCTGCTGGAGACGGCGGGGCAGGGGGTGATCGACAAGACCGCCACCACCGGCTCGCTGGCCAATCAGGTGGAGAGCGTCGCCAAGGGGCACACCGCCCAGCTCGACTCGCTGTCGGAGCTGGTCGCAAAGCGCACCGACGCCGACATGGCCAAGGCGGTCACCGATCTGCAGCTGTCGCAGGTGGCGATCGAGGCCTCGGCCCAGGTGATCAACCAACTGAGACAGGTCTCGCTTCTCAACTTCCTGAGCTGAAGGCGAAATTTCCGAAACGGCTCCGCTGGACAGCCGTTCTCGCTGTGGAACATAGTGAGAACAAATGGCCCAGATCGATCTCCGCCGAAAGCTGTCCGTCCTCGCCGACGCCGCCAAATACGACGCCAGTTGCGCCTCGTCCGGCACGTCGAAGCGCGACTCCTCGGACGGCAAGGGGATCGGTTCGACCGAGGGCATGGGCATCTGCCACGCCTACACGCCGGACGGGCGGTGCGTGTCCCTGCTCAAGATCCTGCTGACCAATTTCTGCATCTATGACTGCGCCTACTGCATCAACCGGGCGAGCTCGAACGTGGAGCGGGCGCGGTTCAGCGTGCAGGAGGTCGTGGACCTGACGCTGAACTTCTATCGCCGGAACTATATCGAGGGCCTTTTCCTGTCGTCCGGCATCATCCGGTCCGGCGACTACACGATGGAGCAACTGGTCCTGGTGGCGAAGACGCTGCGCGAGGTGCACGGCTTCCGCGGCTACATTCACCTGAAGCTGATCCCCGAGGCGGACCCGAAGCTGGTGGAGGAGGCCGGGCTCTACGCCGACCGGCTGTCGGCCAATATCGAACTGCCGCGCGACGAGGCCCTGCAACGGCTGGCGCCCCAGAAGGACGTGGGCGTGATCAAGAAGGCCATGGGGCAGGTCCGGCTGGGCGTCGAGGCGGCGAAGCCGGAGAAGCGCGATCGCCTCAAGCCGCCGAAGTTCGCGCCCGCGGGCCAATCGACCCAGTTGATCGTGGGCGCTGACGGGGCGCCGGACACCGAGATCATCGACCGGTCGGCGTCGCTGTACGGCGGCTACGGCCTGCGGCGGGTCTATTATTCGGCGTTCAGTCCGATCCCCGACGCCTCATCCACCCTGCCGCTGCAGAAGCCGCCGCTGATGCGGGAGCATCGGCTGTATCAGGCTGACTGGCTGATGCGGTTCTACGGCTTCAGTCCGCCCGAGATCGGCGAGGCGACCGTGGGCGGAATGCTGGACCTGGCCATCGATCCGAAACTGGCCTGGGCGCTGAACCGGCGGGAGCAGTTCCCGGTCGATGTGAACGTCGCGCCGCGCGAGATGCTGCTGCGGGTGCCGGGTCTGGGCGTGAAGTCGGTGGATCGGATGATTTCGGTCCGCCGCTACCGGACCCTGCGGCTGGAGGACGTCGCGCGCCTGTGCCGGGGCATCGACAAGGTGCGGCCCTTCATCACGACGCTGGACTGGACGCCGGGCGGGCTGACCGACGCCGTCGACCTGCGCGCCCGGATCGCGCCCGACCCGGCGCCGAGGCAGATGAGCCTGTTCTGATGCGGGTCGCGGCGCTGGCGAGCGAGACGGACTTCGACGGCTGGCGGAAGGCGGCGCGGCGCTTTCGCGCGGCCGGGGTGCGACCGGGGGAGGCGGCTTTCCGGGTGGGCGAAAGGGCGCAGGCTGATCTCTTTGGTTCCGCACATCCTGAAGAGGGCCGGCCCGGTGAAGACCGGAAAGAGTTGGAATTTGTGGTGCCCAGGGCCTTCGTGGAGCTGGCGCAGGCGGTAATCCTGCACCGGTCCGAAGATCGGTTCGACCTCCTGTATCGCCTGCTGTGGCGGCTGGAGCGAGAGCCGGACCTGCTGAAGGTGGTCAGCGACCGGGACGTCGCCGACGCCTTCGAACGGGCGAAGAACGTCAGCCGGGCCAGCCACAAGATGAAGGCCTTTGTCCGCTTCCGTCTGGCCGAGGAAGACGGGCAGGAGCACTGGGTCAGCTGGTTCGAACCGGCGCACCGCGTGCTGGAGCGGACGGCGCCCTTCTTCGCCCGCCGGTTCGCCGCCATGCGCTGGTCGATCCTCACGCCGGATGGGCAGGCCCATTGGGACAACCGGCTGCTGACCTTCGGTCCCCCGGCGACGCGCGACATGGCGCCCGCCGAGGACGAGATCGAGGACTTCTGGAAGACCTACTACGCCTCGACCTTCAATCCGGCCCGCCTGAAGACGAAAACCATGCAGGGTGAGATGCCCAAGCGGTACTGGGCCAATCTGCCCGAGGCGGCGCTGATCCCGGAGCTGATCGCCTCGGCGACGAACCGGACCGAGACCATGGTGGCCGCGCCGGCGCCCGAGCCCAATCCGCGGCTGGCCAAGACCCTGTCGCGGATCAACCGCGATCACGCGTTCGAGGAAGGCTTCGTGCCGTCCAGCCTCGAGGAGCTGGGGCAGGCGGTTCAGGCCTGCCGCCGCTGCCCGCTGTGGCGCGACGCGACGCAGGGCGTGTGCGGGCAGGGGGCGCGGGCGGCGCGGCTGATGATTGTCGGCGAGCAGCCGGGCGATCAGGAGGATCTGGCGGGCAAGCCGTTCGTTGGCCCCGCCGGGCAGGTGCTGGACGCGGCGCTGGCCGAGGCGGGCATCGACCGGGACGACGCCTTCGTCACCAATGCCGTGCGCCACTTCAAGCACACGCCGCGCGGCAAGAAGCGGATCCACCAGACCCCCACGACCAGCGAGATCACCGCTTGCCGCTGGTGGCTGGACGCCGAGCGGGCGCTGGTGAAGCCGAAGGTGATCCTGACGCTGGGCGGGACGGCGGCGCAGGGCGTTCTGGGCCGCAAGCCCGAGGTGACGCGGATGCGGGGGCAGGTCGTCCCCCTGTCGGACGCCACCGCCCTGATCACCGTGCACCCCGCCTGGCTGCTGCGCATTCCCGACAAGGCGGTGGCCGCGCAGGAGCGGGAGCGCTTCATCGCCGACCTGAAAGCGGTCCAACGGCTGCTCTGACGCGTAAACGTCTGAAACCGTGGCTGAACGAATACGGCGCCGCTGCGTTGTGATATGGGCCTGAGCTTTGCCGTAGAGCGGCCATAGGCAACCGGGACGGGGCGTTTTAGGTAGGGGCATGGCCGCAGCGGACTTCCAGATCGACGAACGAGGCGAGGGTCTGACCCTGCGCCTGACGGGCGACTGGACCGCGACCGAGCTCGGCCGGGTGTCGCGGCGGCTGGATGAACAGCTGCACGGGCGCGACATCGCGGCGGTGGACCTTTCGGAACTCGGCCGGTTCGACACCGCGGGCGCCCTCGCCATCGTCCAGGCCGGTCATTGCACGCTTCCGGACAAGGCGTGGACGCAGCGCCCGGAGGCCGGACGCACCTACGCCATGGTCGAGAAGCTGGAGCGCGAGAGCGCCGGTCCGCCCAAGCGTTCGGCCAACTGGGTGCGCGGCTTCGCCAAGGTCGGGCGGGGCGTGCACGACATCGTGGCCGAGGCCACGCTGTCGATGGCCTTCCTCGGACGGCTGGTCACGGCGACCGGTTCGACCGTCAAGCACTGGGAGCAGATCCGCTGGCCGGCCTGGTTCAGCCAGGGCGAGCGCGCCGGGCTGGACGCGATCCCGATCGTGGCGGTGACCAACTTCTTCATCGGCGCGGTGATCGCCTTCCTGGGCGCCAATCTGCTCACCCAGTTCGGAGCCGGGGTGTTCACGGTGCAGCTGGTCGCGGTGGCGACGCTGCGCGAACTGGCGGTGCTGATCACGGCCATCCTGCTGGCGGGCCGCTCGGCCTCGTCCTTCGCCGCCGAGATCGGCTCGATGCGGATGAACCAGGAAGTCGACGCCATGCAGGTGATGGGGGTGAACCCCTTCCAGGCGCTGGTGATCCCGCGGCTGGCGGCCATGCTGGCCATGATGCCGATCCTGACCTTCATCGGCATCGTCTCGGGGCTGTTCGGCGGCCTGCTGGTGACGTGGAGCCAGCTCAGCTACGGGCCCAGCTTCTTCATCCAGCGGATCAGCGAGGACCCGATGATGGGCACCCACCTGATGGTCGGGATGATCAAGGCCCCGGTATTCGCCATCGTGATCGCGGCGATCGGCTGCCGGCAGGGCATGGCCGTGGCGGGCGATGTCGAAAGCCTGGGTCGCCGGGTGACGGCGGCCGTGGTTCAGGCCATCTTCGCCATCATCACCCTGGACGCGATCTTCGCCCTGATCTTCCTGGAGCTGAACCTGTGACGGCTCCGCACATCCCCTCCTTCCCGAAGGCGCCCGAGAACCTGATCGAGGTGCGCGGCCTGCTGAGCCAGTTTGGCGAACGGGTGATCCACCAGGACCTGAACCTCGACGTCGAGCGCGGGGAGGTGCTGGGCGTTGTCGGCGGCTCGGGCACCGGCAAGACGGTGCTGCTGAACACCATCATCGGCCTGAAGGAACCGGAAGGCGGGAGCGTCCGCATCCTCGGTCACGACCGCACGGAAATGACCAAGGCCCAGGAGGCCGACGTTGAGCGCCGAACCGGCATCCTGTTCCAGCAGGGGGCCCTGTTCTCGTCCCTGAGCGTGATCGACAACGTCGCCTCGCCGCTGGTTGAGCACACGAAGCTGTCGCGCGAGGTCATCCGCGAGTTGGCCGAGATGAAGATCGCCATGGTCGGGCTGAAGCCGGAGTCGCACCACCTGAAGCCCGCCGAGCTGTCGGGCGGCATGCGCAAGCGGGTCGGGCTGGCCCGGGCGCTGGCGCTGGACCCGGAGCTGCTGTTCCTGGATGAGCCGACGGCGGGGCTGGACCCCATCGGCGCGGCGGCCTTCGACGACCTGATCCGCCAGCTGTCCGATGACCTCGGCCTGACGGTCTTCATGATCACCCACGACCTCGACAGCCTTTACGCCATTACCGACAAGGTCGCGGTGCTGGCCGACAAGCATGTGGTGGCCAAGGCCCCCGTGCGTGAACTCGAACATTCGGATCACCCGTGGATCCGGGAATACTTCCTCGGGCCGCGCGGTCGCGCCGGCGCCAAGGCGGCTTGAGGAGAGCCGGAGAATGGAAAGAGACGCCCACTACGCCGCCGTCGGCATCGCCACCGTCGCCCTTCTGGCGGCGCTGGCCGTGTTCACGATCTGGCTGGCCCGCCTGCAGTTCAACAACGACTACGACGTCTACGACATCGTCTTCTACGGACCGGTGCGTGGGCTGTCAGAAGGCGGGGAGGTGCACTTCAACGGCATCCGCGTCGGCGAGGTCACGGACCTGAACCTGGACCCGCAGAAGGGCGACCAGGTCATTGCCCGCATCCGGGTGGACGCCACCACGCCGGTGCGCGTGACCAGCCGCGCCCAGCTGGAGCCGCAGGGCATCACCGGGCTGAACTACATCCAGATCACCGCGGGCAATCCGAACAGCGCCATCCTGAAGGAGCAGTATCCGGACAACGTCGTGCCGGTGATCCAGAGCCAGCCTTCGCCGATCGCGGAACTGCTGAGCGGCTCGGGTACGGTGCTGGCCCAGACGGTGGACGCCCTGAACCGGATCAACCGGGTGCTGTCGGACGACAACGTGCGCAGCTTCTCGACCAGCCTGAAGAACATCGAGTCCCTGACGACCGAGCTGGAAGCCCGCAAGGGGATGCTGGAGCAGCTGGAGCAGGCCCTGACGCGGGCCAACGCGGCTGTCGGCGAGTATGAGCAGCTGGCCATCAGCACCCGCCGGGTGGTGGAAGGCGACGGCGCCCGTGCGGTGGCCAACGTCAACGCCGCCGCCGAGGAGGCCCGCGAGGCCGTGGCCTCGATCAACCGGTCGGCGACCAACCTCGAGCGGCCGCTGGGCGACTTCGCCTCGACCGGCCTGCCGCAACTGCAGCAGTCGATCCAGCAACTGGACGAGGCGACCCGGTCGCTGCAGTCCCTGATCGACGACATCCGCGCCAGCCCGCGCGAGTTCATCTCACGTCCGCAGTCCCGGGAAATGGAGGTTCAGCCGTGATCCGTCTTCTGAAGGGCGTCGCCGCCGTCGCCGCTGTCGCCGTGCTGGGCGGTTGCTCCCTGCTGTCGACGCCGGACCCGGTGCAGCTGTACCGCTTCGGCAACCTGCCGTCGGGCGTCAGCGAGCGGGAGAGCCCGGCCTCGACCGTGCAGGTGGCCATGCGGCGGCCCGAGTTCGCCCAGGCTGTGCGCGAGGACCGCATCCTCGGCGTGACCGGCACGGAGGCGGCCTACATCAAGGGTGCGCGCTGGGTCAGCTCGGCGGACGTGCTGTTCAGCGACTCGCTGGAGAGCGCCTTCGCGGCCCAGGCGACGCGGGTGCGTCTGGTCGGGCCGCGCGAGCTGACGCGGGCGTCCCAGGCGCTGGACATCGATGTGCGGACCTTCGAGGCGCGCTACGCCTCCCCGGGCGCGGCGCCGGTGGTGACCATCATCGCCCGGGTCCGCCTGCTGAACGCCCAGGAGCGGTCGGTAATGGCGGAGCGGGTGTTCACCGTTGAACAGCCCGCCGGCGAGAACCGCGTGGGGGCCATCGTCAGCGCCTTCGACGCGGCGACGCGCGAGCTGAACAGCCAGATCGTCGCGTGGACCGACCAGAACGCCCGGGACATTCCCGCGTCGGGCGCGCGCTAGAGGCCGTTGCGGACCCCGGCCAGCCGGGTCTCGACATCGGCGCGGCGGTCGCGGGCGGCGGCGATCCCCTTCAGCGCGCGGTCGATGCGCGCCATCAGGTCGTCGCGCAGGCGCAGCAGCCGGTCCTGATCGGGGCGCACCTTCTTCGGGCGGCGGCCGGACAGGCCGAGCGCGTCCTTCCAGTCGTCGCGCCAGGCGGCGGCGCCCTCGGCGCAGGGCTTGAGCAGGTCGGCGAAGCGGCCGTCGGCGTTCTGGGCGTTGCGGATCAGGGGCAGGGCGGCGACGGCGGCGTTGCGGCAGGCGTCCAGCGCGGCCTTGCGCGCCTCCAGCGGATGCGGCTCCTCGCCCTCATGGCCGGTCAGGCGACGGGCGGCGGCGGCGAGGTGGGCGTCCAGATCGACGACGGCGTCGCGGGCCTCGGCCCAGACCGCGTCGAGCGCGCCCGAGCGGCGGCCGACCCCCTCGATCCAGCCGCCCAGATCGCGGGTGACCTCATCGATTGAGGCGGCGGCGCGGGCGTAGGCGGCGCGGAAGGCCTTGAGGCGGCGGCCCCGGCTGTCGAACAGTCCCGCCAGGCCCCGGCGCGGCTCGAGCGCCTCGGGGCGCAGGCCCTCCAGCACGGAGCGGGCGTGGGTCAACTGGGCGTGAGCCTCGGTGAGGTCGCCGGTTCGGGCGGCGGCGAGGGCGCGTTCGATCTTCTCGACGGCGGCGGCGCGGGCGGGCTCGGCGAAGGCGTGCGCCTGATCGCTCTGGTAGGCATCGTGGATCGCATCAACCTGAGAAGAGTCAGGCGCGGGCGCATTGCCCTGCCAGCGATAAGCTCCGTCCGCCATAAGCCTACTCCCACCCAACAGGCTCTCCCGGCCCGCTGGGTGGAAGGTTAACTACGACTTCAGGCTGTCGGCAACGGTGTAGGTCGCCTCAGTCTTCGAGGCCACCTCGTCGAGGGTGACGCCGTCGGCCAGTTCGATCAGCTCCAGACCGGCGCCGTCCGGCTGCACGTCGAAGACGCACAGGTCGGTGATGATGCGGCTGACCACGCCCGTGCCGGTCAGGGGCAGGGTGCAGGCCTTCAGGACCTTGGACTGGCCGTGCTTGTTGGCGTGATCCATGACCACGACCACGCGCTTGACGCCCGCGACCAGATCCATGGCGCCGCCCATGCCCTTCACCAGCTTGCCCGGGATCATCCAGTTGGCGATGTCGCCGTTCTCGGCCACTTCCATGGCGCCCAAGATGGACAGGTTGATGTGGCCGCCACGGATCATGGCGAAGCTGTCCGAGGAGCTGAAGTAGCTGCTCTCGGGGATGGCGGTGATGGTCTGCTTGCCCGCGTTGATCAGGTCGGGATCGACCTCGTCGTCATACGGGAAGGGGCCCATGCCCAGCATGCCGTTCTCGGACTGGAGCGTCACTTCCATCCCCTCGGGGATGTAGTTGGCGACCAGGGTCGGAATGCCGATGCCGAGGTTCACGTAGAAGCCGTCCTGCAGCTCTTTCGCGGCGCGTTCAGCCAGTTGTTCGCGGGTGCGGGGCATAGGGGATCCGGGGTGTGGGGGATGGGGTGTGGGGTGTGACGGGAAGTGGGGAGTGGAGTTCGGGTGGCGGGGTTCAGGTGTCTGTGGCGTCTTTTACGCGAAGAGATCGGATGAGGGCTCCGAGGCCTCGGCCCAGTTGATCGCACCGGTCGAGCACCGGTTCGGTCTGGGCGCGGCCGACGAGCTCGACTTCCGCCGCGATGATCAGGTGGGTCTCGAGTTCCTTCAGTGAGCCCTGCGCGATCATAAGATGCCTGACGTAGTCCTTCCGGGTGCCTCGTCCGTATCCTTCGGCGACATTGGCCGGAACGGAGACGGCGGAGCGTCTGATCTGGGAGGTCAGGCCGAACGGCTCATCCTTCGGAAATGATCGGGTGACGAGGTAGCACGCCTTCACCAAGGCGATGCCGTCACGCCAGACGGTCAGTTCCCGGTAGGATTTGAGCGGCGCTGTCACCTGTCACACCCCATACCCGACACCCCACGCCCCCGATCAGGCCGTCTCGCGCTGTCGAACCGTCCGCTGTTCGATGCGCTTCTCGGACACGGTCTGGACGATGCGGTCGACGTAGATGCCCGGGGTGTGGATGTGGTCGGGGTTGATCGAGCCGGTGGGGACGATCTCCTCGACCTCGACGACGGTGACCTTGCCGGCCGTGGCCATCATCGGGTTGAAGTTGCGGGCCGTCTTGCGGAAGACGAGGTTGCCGCGCTCGTCGGCCTTCCACGCCTTGACGATGGCCAGGTCGGCGACGAGGCCGGTCTCCATGACGTAGTCGCGGCCGCCGAAGTTGCGCACTTCCTTGCCCTCGGCGACCAGGGTGCCGACGCCGGTGGCGGTGAAGAAGGCGGGGATGCCCGCGCCGCCCGCGCGGATGCGCTCGGCCAGGGTGCCCTGCGGGTTGAACTCCAGCTGGAGCTCGCCGGCGAGGTACTGGCGCTCGAATTCCTTGTTCTCGCCGACGTAGGACGAGATCATCTTGGCGATCTGTTTCGTCTCGAGCAGCTGGCCCAGGCCGAAGCCGTCGACGCCGGCGTTGTTGGAGATGACGGTGATCCCCTTCACGCCCGAGTCGCGCAGGCCCGCGATCAGCTTCTCGGGAATGCCGCACAGGCCGAAACCGCCGGACATGACGGTCATGCCGTCGAACGTCAGGCCTTCCAGCGCGGACGCCACGTCGGGAAAGATCTTCCGCATCGCTTCCTCATGTTTTCATCGCCTGATGAATATCGGCGACCTTGGCTCGTCCCTAACGCGAGGGAACGGGCGGGGCAAGTGTGGCGGATCGGCCTTTCGGATGATCGGCGGAGGGCGGCCTGAAAACCGGGGCGGATGAAACGGTGGAGACGATGCAAATAAACCGTCTATGCCGTCTATGTCCTCCAGGTCGTCTATCGGGCAGATCGGGCGGAAATCCAGCCGTGGCGGGGGTTTGAGGAAAATCGGGGCTTGAAGAGGGCGGATTATTATCCGGGTGATCGTCTATTAGTTGAGGTGAAGCGGCAGGGCGTACTCTAGCAGGCCGATGCGGCAGGATTGGTCGTGTCGCTGTTGTCGCTATCGTCATCCCGGGGGCGCGAAGCGAACCCCGGGACCCAGCGGCGCGCGAGAGCGCGAAGCTGTCGGGAGCGCCACTGCTTCAGTATCGACCTTCAGTGTTTCGCCGCCGTCGCGGCGCCGCTGGGTCCCGACTTTCGTCGGGATGACGATAGCCGGGTAGGAATGGGCGGCGCCTGCATCCAAACACCGCCGGTCGGCGTATGCAGGACATGAGCCTCGTGAACATCGCCATTCGCCATCTTCAGGACGCGCCGTTTCCGGATTTCGTGACGCGGCCCGCCATCGACAGTCTGGTCAGCGAGGCGCGCAAGCGTCTGGACCGGGAAGGGCCGCATGATCAGGGCGCCTTCGCCCGCCAGATGGCCGAGCGGGCCATCGCCGAGCACGCCGACGCGGCCAATGACCAGCACTACGAGCTGCCGCCCGAGTTCTTCCGCATCTGTCTGGGGCCGCGGCTGAAATACTCCTGCTGCCTGTATCCGAACCCGACGACCACGCTGGAGCAGGCGGAGGAGGTGGCGCTGGCCGCGACCTGCCTGCACGCCGATCTGCAGAACGGCCAGTCGGTGCTGGAGCTGGGCTGCGGCTGGGGTTCGCTGAGCCTGTGGATGGCGGAGCGCTATCCCGACAGCCGGATCACCGCCGTGTCGAACAGCCATGGACAGCGCGGGCATATCGAGGCCGAGGCGCGGGCGCGCGGGCTGAAGAACCTGACCGTCGTCACCTGCGACATGAACGATTTCCAGACGGAGGCGGTGTTCGACCGGATCGTCTCGGTCGAGATGTTCGAGCACATGGCCAACTGGCGGGCGCTGCTGACGCGGGCGCGGGGCTGGCTGAAGGCGGACGGGCGGATGTTCGTGCACATCTTCACCCACCGCGACGCGCCCTACCGGTTCGACCACACCGACAGCGGCGACTTCATCGCGCAGCATTTCTTCACCGGCGGGGTGATGCCCAGCCGGGGACTGATGCGGGAGTTTCCCGACCTGTTCGAGGTCGAGCAGGAATGGACCTGGAACGGCGTGAACTACCAGCGCACCGCCGACGACTGGCTGAGGAACATGGACGCCGAACCCGAGCGGGTGATGGCCCTGATGCGCGAGACCTACGGCGCGGACGCCGAGCTTTGGCGGCGGCGCTGGCGGCGGTTCTACATGGCCACGGCGGGTCTGTTCGGAAACGACGGCGGCAAGACCTGGGCCGTCAGCCACTATCGCCTGAAGCCGGCCTGAGGAGGGGACGATGCTGAAGTATGTGTTCGCCTATCTGGGCGCCGGGGTGACCTTCGCCGCGATCGACGCGGTGTGGCTGACGACGATGACGGACCGGCTGTACAAGCCGGTGCTGGGGCCGATCCTGGCCGATAAGCCGAACATGGTCGCTGCGGTAGCTTTCTATCTGATCTCCATCGCCGGGACGGTGTTCCTGGCGGTCGCGCCGGCGCTGTCGTCGGGCGGCTGGATGCGGGCGACGGTCAGCGGGGCGGTCCTGGGGTTCGTCGCCTATGCGACCTATGACCTGACCAACCAGGCGACGCTGAACGCCTGGTCCACCAAGCTGACGCTGATCGACCTGGCCTGGGGCACGGCTCTGACCGCCACCTGCGCGACGGCGGGCTACTTCGCCGCGCGCTGGGCGGAAGGGAAGTGGGGCTGATTTCCGCGACACGGGTTAACCTTTTTCTTCCCGTCACGCGGGCGTTTGGTGGCGGCGGACGACGGATGGGTTAAGAAGGGTCCGTATCGGTTTCCGGGGGCGGGCGAGTTGAAGGTCGGCATCAACACACTGACGGCGACGTTCGTGGTCGGCGTGGTCGCGGGTCTGGCGCTGACGCCGGACGGTCGCGCGTGGATGCGCCATCCGACCCTGCTGCTGGGCGGGCAGGCGTCCGCTTCCGCGCCGCCGTCCGTCGAGACCGAGGCTCCGCCCGTGGCCCCGCCCGCTGGTCCCGCGCCGGTCGTGGCCCATGTGACCCCGCTGAACGCCCGTCTGGCCAAGGGCGAGCTGCGCATCGGGGTGTTTGGGGATTCGATGGCCGACGGCCTGTACACTGGCCTGTATCGGGACCTGCAGGGCCAGCCGAACGTCAGCGTGACCAAGTTCTCGCAGGTCTCCACGGGCCTGAGCCGCTACGACTACGTCGACATCCAGGCCCGGACCCGCAGCCAGCTGGACGCCCAGCCGGTGGACGTGGCGGTGATCCTGTTCGGCACCAACGACGCCCAGGGCATCGAACTGGACGGGCAGGTGCACGCCTTCGGCACCGACGGCTGGAAGGCCGCCTATGCGAAGCGGGTGGACGATCTGGTCGCCCTGCTGCGCAGCCGCGACGTGGCCGTCTACTGGGTCGGCCTGCCGCGCATGAAGCGCGAGAGCTTTGACGGGCGGATGGCCCTGATCAACGGCGTGGTGTCCGAGCGGATGCGGGCGCTGGGCGTGCCCTATATCGAGACGACGGCCCTGACCTCGAACGCCGAGGGCGGGTACGAGGCCTATCTGCCGAACGACGCGGGCCGCCGCACCCTGATGCGGGCCAACGACGGCATCCACATGTCGATGGCCGGGTATCTGCGGATGAGCGCGCCGGTGGCCGAGCGGCTGAAGCGCGACGCGGGTCTGACCGCGGACCCCGCGGCCTGATCGTGGGAACCGCGCGGGGCGCGCTGATCGCGGTCCTGCTGTCGGTCGCGGCTCCGGTCGCGGCCCAGACCCCCTATGTCGCCCAATCGGCGCCCGAGCCGGGCGTCGGCGTCTGCCCGGGCGGCGTGTGCCAGCCCGAGGCGCTGGCGGGGGTGTTCGCCGCGCTGGCGGCGACGGAGGCCGGGACGCGCGACCGGCCCGTCCACATCCTGCAGATCGGCGACAGCCACACGGCGGGCGACCGGATCACCGGCAAGCTGCGCGTCGATCTGCAACGGCGGTTCGGCCGGGCGGGGCGGGGCGTGCTGCCGCCGGGCGTCCCCTATGACGGCTATGCGCCCTATCAGGTGACGGTGGGCCAGCGCGGCTGGGTGATGGAGAACGCGCCGCTGCAGCCGCCGGCGGGCGCGCCGACGCCGCGCACGGGTCTGGCGGGCACGCGGGCGACGGGGGTGCGCGACGCGATGATGGGCTTCGATCTGGAGCCCGGGGTGGAGGCGACGACGCTGGGCGTCTGCGGGCGCGGGGCGGCGAATGGATCGCCACTGATCGTCGAGGCGGGCGGCGTCGGCCGCGAACTGGATCTGGGCGGCGGCCGTGACGAGGTCTGCCGCGACCTGCCCCTGCCGGGCGGCGCGCGCTCGGTGCGGCTGGTGGCGCGGGGCGAGGGGGTGGTGATCGACTCCGTGCGGCTGGACGGCGCCGCCCGGGGCGTGACCGTGTCCAATCTGGGACGGGTGGGGGCAAGCCTGCGCGATCTGGCGGTGCGGGACGAGGCGACCGTCGCGGCCGAGCTGATGGCGTGGCGGCCGGACCTGATCGTGTTGGCGTTCGGAATCAATGATGGATTCGACGACGGGCTGGACCCCGCCGCCTACGAGGCCCTGCTGCGCGGGCAGGTGGCGCGGCTGCGGCGGCTGGCGCCGGGGGCGTCGCTGCTGTTGCTGGGCGCGCCGGACGGGCTGAGGAACGGGGCGGCGGGGGGCTGCAGCGCCGACGGACTACGCGCGCCGCCGCCGAAGCTGGCGGTGGTCCGGGACGTGCAACGCCGGGTCGCCGCCGATCTGGGCGTCGCGTTATGGGACTGGCACGGTCGAATGGGGGGAGACTGTTCGGCGGATCGTCTGGCGCTGGGGGCCGAGCCCCTGATGCGCGGCGACCGGGTCCATTTCACGAGTGCGGGGGCCGACTGGATCGGCGGCATCCTTTCGGGCGACCTGACGGGCGCCTATGACCGTTGGAAGGCTGATCAGGGGAGCGTGGACTAGTGCTGTTCCCCACGCTCGCCTTCGGCGTCTTCTTCCTGTTCGTCTATTTCACCGCCTGGTCGCTGGAGCGCGAGAACGGGCGGCGCAAGCTGTTCCTGCTGCTGGCCAGCTGGTTCTTCTACGCCCAGTGGGACTGGCGGTTCGTCGGCCTGCTGATCCTGTCGGCTGTCCTGAACTGGGGCATCGCGGCGCTGATCGCGCGCAAGATGGAGCGGGACGGGACAGATGCGAAGCGCGGCTGGCTGGTCGGGCTGGGCGTCGCGGCCAACCTGCTGATCCTCGGCTTCTTCAAATACTACGGCTTCTTCGTCGAACAGGCGGGCGACCTGCTGGCGCAGTTCGGCTGGGAGCGGGACCTGCCGCTGCTGGAGATCGTCCTGCCGGTGGGGATTTCCTTCTTCACCTTCCAGGGCATCAGCTACGTCGTGGACGTGCATCGCGGGAAGACGCCGCCGGCGAAGAGCCTGCTGGACGTCATGCTGCTGATGAGCTTCTTCCCGCATCTGGTGGCCGGGCCCATCGTGCGGGCGTCGGACCTGCTGCCGCAGTTCGAGCGGACGCCGCGGCTGACGCGGGAAATGGCGACGCACGGCCTGCTGCTGATCTGCTGGGGCCTGTTCAAGAAGACGGTGATCGCGTCCGAGCTGTCGGTGAACCTGGTCGACCCGGTCTTCTTCGACCCGTCGGCCCATTCGGCCATCGACATCGCGGCGGCGGTCTACGGCTATGCGGTGCAGATCTACTGCGACTTCTCGGCCTATTCGGACATGGCGATCGGGATCGCGGCCCTGCTGGGCTATTCGTTCCCGCGAAACTTCGACCAGCCGTACCGGGCGTCGTCGATGCAGGACTTCTGGCGGCGGTGGCACATCAGCCTGTCCAGCTGGCTGCGCGACTATCTGTATGTGCCGCTGGGCGGCGGGCGGAAGGGTCTGCTGCGGTCGTGCCTGAACGTCTTCATCACCATGGTGCTGGGCGGGCTGTGGCATGGGGCGGCGTGGACCTTTCTGGCCTGGGGCGCGCTGCACGGGGGCGTGCAGGTGATCGAGCGGCTGGGCCGTTCGGTGTTCGGGGACCGCAAGGTGATGCCGACGGTGCTGGGGGTGCTGATCACCTTCCACATCGTCTGCCTGGGCTGGATCCTGTTCCGGGCCGAGACCTTCGACCTGGCCATGGCCATGCTGGCGGGGCTGGGCCGGATGGGACCGGTGACGATGCTGACGCCGCTGTTGCTGGTGCTGATCCTCGGCGGGTTGGCCATGCACTGGCTGCCGCCGCGGGCGGTCGAGGGGATGACGGAGCGGCTGAAGGCGGCGCCGTCGATCACCCTGGGCGTCCTGATCGGGGTGGCCATCCTGCTGGTCGAGGCCGTGCGGCCCGAGGGCGTGGCGCCCTTCATCTATTTCCAGTTCTGAACCGTTGGAGCAGGCATGACCGACGACAGGGACAGGACAGGAGAGGGCGGGGTTCCGCTGGAGCCCTTCCCCGTGCACCGGCCGGAATCGCCGTTCCCGCCGCTGTATGAGAGCCTGCCGCCGCGCGATCCGCCGAGCGACTGGATCCAGTCGGCCGACGCCCATGACCTGCCGACCGCGCCGGAGCCGGTGCGGGAGAGCACCTTGATGGCGCTGGGCCGGTTCGCCTTCCCGCCCGCGCCGCCGCTGGACGACGAGGGGGTGGCGGCGCGCGACATGCGCTGGACCAGCCGGACGCTGGTGTTCGCCAGCCTGTTCCTGCTGGTCTTCAACGCCGTCTCGCCGCTGAACTGGTCGCACCAGCAGGCGCCGGGATGGGTGTCGGAGACGGTGGAGAAGGTGTCGGAAGCCTGGGTCGGCCAGCTGGCCCAGCTGGGCACCGACCTGCCGCGGCAGGGGCTGCGCGAGGCCTGGTTCGAGGCGAAGGACGCCCGCTTCCCCGGGCAGGCGCCCGCGCCGCCGCGGACTGATACACCGTAACGTTCAGAGCTTGACCGGACTCGGACACGGCCCCTAGCGTGCGCCGCCCGCAAGTCGGCGGGCGCTCAAGGGGCTGTTCCATGCGTCATCGTCTGCTCGCCCGGGCTCTGCCCGCCTTTGTCCTGCTGGCCGCCGTGGCCGGCCCGGCGCTGGCCCAGGAGGCCCTGACCTACCAGCAGCCGCCGGCGCCGATCGCCGACATCCTGGACACCCGGCCGACCCCGAGCTCGAGCCTGAGCCCCGACCACACGACCCTGGCGCTGTTTGATCGCTCGAACCTGCCGCCGATCGCCGAACTGGCCGAGCCGATGCTGCGGCTGGGCGGCTACCGCATCAATCCGCGCAACAACGGTCAGGCGAACAGCCGGGTCAGCTGGCTGACCGGCCTGAGCTTCCAGCTGGTGGACGGCGGCGCGGCGCGGACGGTGCAACTGCCCGCCAACGCCCGCTTCCTGTCGCCGAGCTGGTCGCCGGACGGCCGGTCGGTGGCCCTGCTGATGGACGCCCCGACCGGGCTGGAGCTGTGGGTCGTGGACGTGGCCACGGCGCGGGCGCGCAAGCTGACCGACGCGCGGGTCAACGCCGCCTCGGGCGGGGCCTTCGACTGGACCCCGGACAGCGCCGCCCTGGTGGTGCGGATGACACCGGAAGGGCGCGGCCCGGCCCCGGACGTCAGCCGTCCGCCCGCCGGTCCGATCGTGGCCGAGAGCATGGGCCGCGTGGCCCCGGCCCGGACCTATCAGGACCTGCTGGCGAACGCGGGCGACGAGGCCCTGTTCGACCACTACTTCACCTCGCAGCTGACCTTCGTGCCGATCAACGGCCGGGGCGCGCGCGATCTGGGCGAGCCGGCGGTCTATCTGGGCGCCAACACCTCGCCGGACGGGCGGTTCGTGCTCGTGACCACGGTCAAGCGGCCCTACAGCTATGTGGTGCCGGCGGGCCTGTTCCCGTCCGAGACGCGGGTGATCGACCTGCAGGGCCGGACCGTGCATCAGGTCGCCGACCTGCCGCTGCGCGACAACGTCCCGACGCCGTTCGACGCCGTGGCTCCGGGCCCGCGCTCGATCCAGTGGCGCGCCGATGCGCCCGCGACCCTCGTCTGGACCGAGGCGCAGGACGGCGGTGATCCGCGCACCCCGGCCGAGGTGCGCGACCGCGTCTTCATGCTGGCCGCGCCGTTCAGCGCGCAGCCGACGACCCTGATCGACCTGAAGGAACGCTACGGCGGGGTCACCTGGGGCGATGCGGACACGGCGCTGGTCAACAGCCGCTGGTTCAACACCCGCCACGAGACCCGCTACGTCGTCGATCCTTCGAACCCGGGAACCGGCCGGGTGCTGCTGGAGCGGAACTATCAGGACCAGTACAACAACCCCGGCTCGCCCCTGACCGAGACGAACGCGGCGGGCTTCCCGGTGGCGCGCTTCGCCGCCGACGGCCGCCTGCTGATGACCGGGCCGGGCGCGACGCGGAACGGGGAGTATCCCTTCCTCGCCGCCATGGACCTGAACACCGGCCAGTCGGAGCGGCTGTGGACCTCGGCCGACGGCGAGTACGAGAGCATCGTCGGCCTGCTGGATGACAGCGGACGCCGTCTGGTGACGCGCCGCGAGACGCGGAACGATCCGCCGAACCTGTTCGTGCGCAACCTGGACGCCACGGCGACCCAGCCGCTGACCCAGTTCCCCGATCCGGCGCCGCAGCTGGCCGGGGTGACGCGCCAGCTGATCACCTACACCCGCGCCGACGGGGTGCAGCTGTCGGGGACGCTGTACCTGCCCGCCGGCTACGACAAGGATCGCGACGGCCCGCTGCCGCTGGTGATGTGGGCCTATCCGGCCGAGTTCACCGACGCGTCGGTGGCCGGGCAGGTGGTGGACACCGCCAACCGCTTCGTGCGCCCGGGCGGGTCGAGCCACCTGTTCCTGCTGACCCAGGGCTATGCGGTGCTGGACGACCCGTCGATGCCGATCATCGGCAAGGACGGGGCCGAGCCGAACGACACCTATATCGAACAACTGACGGCCAGCGCCGAGGCGGCGGTCAATGCGGTGGTCGAGATGGGCGTGGCGGATCGTGACCGGATCGCCGTCGGCGGTCACAGCTACGGCGCCTTCATGACCGCCAACCTGCTGGCCCACACCGACCTGTTCCGCACCGGTATCGCGCGTTCGGGCGCCTACAACCGCACCCTGACGCCGTTCGGCTTCCAGGCCGAGCAGCGGACCTACTGGGAGGCGCCGGAGACCTATAACGAGATGTCGCCCTTCGCCTACGCCAACCGGGTCAACGAGCCGATCCTGCTGATCCATGGCGAGGCGGACGACAACTCGGGCACCTTCCCGGTGCAGTCGGAGCGCTTCTATGCGGCGCTGAAGGGCAACGGGGCGCAGGTGCGCTACGTGGTCCTGCCGCTGGAGGCCCACGGCTATCGCGCGCGGGAGTCGGTCGGGCACACCCTGTGGGAAATGACCCGCTGGCTGGACACCTATGTGAAGAACGCGGGGCCGCGGGCGGCTGAGTAGTCCCTTCTCCCCTCGAGGGAGAAGGTGGCCCGTCAGGGCCGGATGAGGGGGATGCCGGAGACGGCTCCCCCTCTTTCCGTTTGAGGGGCCGACAGCCCCCTCATCCGAGCGGCTCCGCCGCCCACCTTCTCCCTCAAGGGGAGAAGGATTCAGGCCTCGACCAGCGGCCCCAGACCGGTCGCCGTCTTCGCCACGGTGAACGTCTTCAGCACCCGCTCGCGATAGGGCTTCTCGACGATGGTGGAGACCGCGCGGAGTTCAGCCTTCGCCTGATCCGGCGTCAGGGTCAGCAGGACGTAGCCCTTGGCTGACTGGTCGCAGAGGACGACCTCCTCATTGGCCGCGTTCAGGGCGGCGCCGAGCGGGACGCCGGGGACGTGGTCGCCGGGGGAGGGGCTGGAGATGGCGCTGGTCCCGAACTCGACGGCGGCGCGGCGGCCCGAGGCGTCCTTGAGGTCGTTGACCCAGAAGGCGTGGCTGTCGCCCGCCAGAACGATGGGCTCGACCCCGGCCTCGGCAAAGGCGGCGTAAAGGCGTTCGCGGCCGGCGGGGTAGCCGTCCCAGCTGTCGAGGTTGAAGGGGACGCCCAGGCTGAACAGCTGCTGGGCCTGCTGGACCTGCGTCCGGACCTCGGGCTTGAGGCGGGCCATCAGGGCCATGATCTCGAGGCGAGAGGCCAGTTTCGAGATGTCCGGGCCCTGCACGCGGGCCATGACCACCTGATTGCCCAGCACCTGCCAGGGACGCCCGGCGGCCTTCGAGGCCGCGAGCGTCTCCCGGATCCAGCCGCGCTGGCCGTCGCCGAGCAGGTCGCGGGCGGGGTCATTGCGCTTCGCCTCGAAGGCCGCGAGGTCGGGCCCCGCGGCGGTCATCGGCATGTCTTTCGCATAGGTCAGGGGCTCGGTGCGGGCCGTCAGCCGCGTCTCGACCATCAGCAGGCTGGCGAGGTCGCCGAAGTCGAAGCTGCGGTAGATGGCGGCCTCGCTGAGGCCGCCTTCGGGTTCGCGGATCGGCATCCACTCGAAATAGGCTTTCAGCGCCGCGGCCTTGCGGGTCAGGAAATCGCCCTCGGTTTCCGGCGTGTGGTTCTCGGCCCCGCCGGTCCAGGTGTCGTTGGCGACCTCGTGATCGTCCCAGACGCAGATGAAGGCGGCGCGGGCGTGGGCGGCCTGGAGGTCGGGGTCCGACTTGTACTGGGCGTGACGCTGCCGATAGTCGGCCAGGGTGACGATCTCGTGCGCCGGAACCGGGGTGCGGTTCAGCCGGGCGCCGGTGTCCATGCCGTAGGAGTCCGCCTCGGCGCCGTATTCGTAGATGTAGTCGCCCAGATGAATGACGGCGTCGAGCCGCTCCAGCTTCGAGACCGCGTCCCAGGCGTTGAACAGACCGCCGGGGTGCAGCTGGCAGGAGGCGACGGCCAACACCGCCTCGGGCGTGGGGCCGACGGGCAGGGTGCGGACCCGGCCCTGATCGGAGCGTACCTCGCCCGAGGAGAAGGCGTAGCGGTATTCGACGCCGGGCTGCAGGCCGGTCACCGGGATCTTCACCGTGAAGTCACGCTCGGGACCGGTCTCGATCGACCCCCCGGCGACGGCCGCCGAGGCGTCGCCGTCCCGCCAGACCGACCAGTCCACCCGGACGGACCGGGCGGACGGATCGGACGGGGTGACCCGGGTCCAGATCACCGCGCCGTCGGTGAGGGGATCGCCGGAGGCGATCCCGTGCGCGAAGGCGACCGATTGTGCGGTCCGGGCGGCGGCGGGCAGGCTTGCGCCCGCCGCGCCGGCGCTGATCAGACCCAGGAGATCCCGGCGGTGCAGCGACATGGCGGACCTCAGTACTTGACGCCGAAGACGACGCCGACGGTGCGCGGCTCGCCGGCGATGAAGGTCGGCAGGCCCAGGCCGTCGCCGGTGTTGCCCGCGTCCTTGATGAATTTCTCGTCCAGCAGGTTGTCGGCGAAGGCCTCGACCGACCAGTGGCCGTGGCTCCCGGTGTAGCGGATGCGAAGGTTCACCAGCCCGTAGCTGTCCTGGTACTCGTCCACGACGGTGTCGGGCACGAAGTTGCCGGTCTGCAGGTCGGTGCGGTCGTTGTTGTCGTCGAAATACATCTTCGACTGCCAGGTGAAGGTCGGCATGACCGACAGCTCGCCGCCCGCGATGGGGAAGTTCACCGACAGGCCCAGCGAGGCGCGATGGTCGGGCGACAGGCGGAACCGGTTGCCGTCATAGATGCCCGCCTCGAACCGCGAGTGGTTGAAGGCGTAGGTGGCGAACAGGTCGATGTATTCGTTCGGGGTCCAGAAGGCCGCGCCCTCGAAGCCGTAGGACTTCGCCTCGCCGGCGTTGGTGGTGATGAACTGGGTGCCGACCTGAACCGTCGTCTGGAAGTTCGAGTAGTCGTACAGGTAGACCGAGCCGTCGAGGTGCAGGGTCCCGTCGAGCAGGCCGGTGGTCTTGGCGCCGATCTCGTAGCTGTCGACCTCTTCCGCATCCACGAAGGTGAAGTCCGGGGCGCCGAAGGGCGACGACGGGGCGCCGGCGGCCAGCACGGCCGGGCGGCGGCCGCGGGCGTAGTTGGCGTACAGGCTGGTGTCGTCGTCGACCGCGTAGCGGCCGGTGACGCGCCAGGTGAAGCCGTCGTCCTCGAGGTCCTGATAGATGAAGTCGCCGTTGTTGGCGGTCGGCTGGAAGGTCAGGCCGAAGGCGGGGAAGGCGGCGCTGATCGGGGCGGTCGCGGCGCCGGGCGTGGCCAGCTGGGTCACCAGGCCGTTGGCGAAGGCGCCGAGCTGGGCGGCCTGGGCCAGGGCTTCCGGCGTGCCGACGGCGACCAGTTGCGCGATCTGGGCCTGGACCTGCTGGAGGCCCAGCAGGCTGCCGGCGATCGAGCGGCCGTTCAGCACGGCCGAGGAGAAGCCGCTGGTCTTGTCGTCCTGCGTCCAGCGCACGCCGGCCGAGAACTCCAGGCCGTCGGTCGGGCGCCAGGTCAGGTCGGCGAACAGGTCGATCGACTCCAGCTCGCTGGAGTTGGTGGCGGTCTCGATGTGCGAGGCCTTGAGGTTGTTGCGGATGCCCGGGATGACCGGGGCGGGCAGGCCGAGGCCGCCGAGGATCGGGTCCAGCAGGGTCGGGCTGGAGTAGGCGGCCAGCGGCAGGAAGGTCTGGCCCTGGGCGCCCGGGACGCCGTCCAGCAGGCCGCTTAGCTGGGCCAGGGCGATGCGCTCGTTGAACTCGGTCGGGGTGCGCTGCGAGCCCTCTTCCTTGAAGTAGCCGGCGCCGACGAAGCCCGAGAAGGCGCCGCCGTTGTCCCAGTTCAGGCGGAACTCCTGGCTCCACTGTTCGCCGTCGGCATCCTCGACGGCCGAGAGCAGGGGCAGGGAGAGGCCGTCCGCGTCGAAGGCTTCATAGGAGTCGAAGGTGCGGTAGGCGCTGGTCGAAGTCAGGGTCAGGCTGTCCGACAGGTCGATGCGGGCGATGCCGGTCAGGCCCCAGACCTCGCGGTCCAGACCCAGCGCCTTGCCGCCGTCGATGTTGGTGTGGGGCGTCAGGGCCGCGCCTTCCCACGGCGAACGGGCGCCGATCACCGCGCCGGTGTTCGGGTCCTGCGGCGCGTAGAGCATCGATTTGAACGAGGTGCCCGGCGCGCTGTCGCTCTGGTAGTTGGCGATCAGGTCGAAGCGGAAGCCGTCGGTCGGCTGGAAGGCGCCCGACAGGCGGAAGGCCTGGGTGTCGAAGCCGTTGTAGTCGGCGCCGCCCAGCAGGTTCTCGACATAGCCGTCGCGGGTCTTCAGGCGGGTGGCGAAACGGATGGCGGCGCTGTCGCCGACAGGGGCGTTCACCATCAGCTCGCCCATGCGGTAGTTCAGGTCGCCGATGGCGAAGCGGCCTTCCGAGGCCCAGTCGCCGATCTCGGCCTTGTTCTGGATGACGTTGACCGCGCCGATCAGGGCGCCGCGGCCGTACAGGGTCGACTGCGGGCCGCGGGCGACCTCGACGCGCTCGATGTCGAACAGCTCGACGTAGGAGCCGCGCGACTTGGAGATGGAGACGCCGTCCTGGAAGACCGAGACGCGCGGTTCGGTGGTGGCCTCGCCCGAGTCCGAGGTGATGCCGCGCATCACGAAGCCCGGATTGTTCGGCGACTGGTTCTGGACGAGGAAGCCGGGGGTGAAGGCCGACAGCTCCTCGAAGTCCTGCACGCCCAGACGCTCGAGGCGTTCGCCGCCCCAGGCGGTCAGGGCGAAGGGCACCTCGACGGTGCTCTGTTCGCGCAGCTGGGCGGTGACGACGACCTCATCCAGCTGGGTGGCGGGCTCGGCCTGCTGGGCCGAGGCGGCGCCGGCGAGGGCCCAGACGAGGCCCAGGGCGCTGGCGCCGAGCAGGGTGGACGGACGAGAAATGCGGTGAATCATGACGGCCCCCGGGGAGTGAGGGGCCCGACCTAGCGGGGCTGTATGCCGCGACGGCGACGGTGCGGCGACCGCCCGGTGAAGCTGGGGAGTCGGTGAAGTGACGACTGTTCAGTGAACGGCGCAGGCGTGGCCGTCAGGACCTGTCACTACCGACGCACGGATAACGATGGTTTTCAGGTGGCGGGACTTGGAGGGACCATCATGAAGACCATGCTTCGCATCGCCGCCGTCGGCGCCCTGATCGCCACCTTGACCGCCACGGGCGGTTGCGCCTCGCTGATCACCGGCGGCGACCTGATCCGGCCGGGCGAGCCGACGGGCACCATCCGGGTGACCAACGTCAGCTCCGGCGCGATCAATGTGGTGCTGATCTCGGACTGCAACGCCTCGACCTACGGGCTGAACCGCCTGCCGTCGGGCATGGCGATCCCGCGGGGCGGAAGCTACGACTTCACGGTTTCCGCGGGCTGCTGGGACGCGTCGGCCGGGATCGTCGGCTACGGGGACGCGCGGCGGCGGATGCAGATCGTTCCGGGCGGCGGCGTCAACTGGAGCGTCGGCGGATAAGCGCCGCCATCGGTTGAACCTTTGCCGCACCGCAACATTGTTGTTGCGCGAGCGTCGTCTGTCGGGTCACGCTGCGAAACGCTTGCGGTGGGGACGGCATGGCCTTTGACGAGATGTCCGGTGACGGCGGAGGAATCCGCGACAGCTATCGCGGTCTGGCGCGATGGCTGGCGGAGGCCCCCGAAGGGCTGTTGCAGGCCCGCTCGCGGCAGGCCGAACTGTTCTTCCGCCGCATGGGCATCACCTTCGCGGTCTATGGCGATGCGGAGTCGGCCGAACGGCTGATCCCGTTCGACGTGGTGCCGCGGATCATCGGCGCGTCCGAATGGGCGGGGCTGGAGAAGGGGCTGATCCAGCGCGTCTCGGCCATCAACGCCTTCCTGTCGGACGTCTACGGAAAGCAGGAATGCCTGAAGGCGGGCGTCGTCCCGGCCGAGCTGATCCTGACCAATCCGCAGTACGCGCCCGAGATGCAGGGTCGCCGCCCGCCGCGCGACATCTGGGTGCAGATCGCGGGCGTCGATCTGGTGCGGACCGGCGAGGACGGCTTCTACGTGCTGGAGGACAACTGCCGCACGCCGTCGGGGGTCTCCTACATGCTGGAGAACCGCGAGATGATGATGCGGCTCTTCCCGGACCTGTTCGCCGACTATCCGGTACGCCCGGTCGAGACCTATACGGACATGCTGCTGGCCTCGCTGCGGGCCAGCGCGCCGGAGGGGGCGGGGAGCGATCCGACGATCGTGGTGCTGACGCCCGGCCCGTTCAACTCGGCCTATTACGAACACAGCTTCCTGGCGGACAAGCTGGGGGTGGAGCTGGTCGAGGGGCGCGATCTCTTCGTCGATGACGGCAAGGTCTATATGCGGACGACGCAGGGCCGGCAGCAGGTGGACGTCATCTACCGCCGGATCGACGACGCCTTCCTGGATCCCCTGACCTTCCGCCCGGACTCGGCGCTTGGCGTGCCGGGGCTGATGGCGGCCTATGAGGCGGGGACGGTCACGCTGGCCAACGCCGTGGGCACCGGGGTCGCCGACGACAAGGCGGTCTACACCTACATGCCGGAGATCATCCGCTTCTTCACCGGCGAGGAGCCGATCCTGAACAATGTGCCGACCTGGCGATGTCGGGAGCCGGACGCGCTGAAGCATGTGCTGGCCAACCTGGGGGACCTGGTGGTCAAGGAGGTTGGGGGCTCGGGCGGCTACGGCATGCTGGTCGGCCCGGCCTCGACCAAGGCGGAGATCGAGAGCTTCCGCAAGAAGCTGATCAACGACCCCGACGACTTCATCGCCCAGCCGACGCTGCAGCTGTCGACCGCGCCGACGCTGGACAAGGGCGAGCTGCACGGCCGCCACGTCGACCTGCGGCCCTTCGTGCTGTCCAGCCCCGACGGGGTGAAGGTGGCGCCCGGCGGACTGACGCGGGTGGCGCTGAAGCCGGGCTCTCTGGTGGTGAACTCCAGCCAGGGCGGCGGAACCAAGGACACCTGGGTGCTGGACGTCTGATGCTGAGCCGTACCGCAGACAGCCTGTACTGGACGGGCCGCTATATCGAGCGGGCGGATTTCCTCGCCCGCATTCTGGAAGCCACCATCCGGCTGGCCGCCATTCCCACGCGCGGGGACGGCGACGCCGAGACGGTCTGGGCCAGCGCGCTCGCCTCGGCCGGGGCGCCCAAGGCGCTGGGCCGGGCGCCGACCGAGAAGTCGGTGCGCGAGTATCTGGCCTTCTCGTCGGACAACGCCTCGTCCATCGCGTCCTGCATCACCCGGGCGCGGACCAATGCCCGCTCGGTGCGGACGGCCCTGACGGTCGAGCTGTGGGAGGCGATCAACGGCGCCTGGAACGGGCTGGCCGAGCAGGGGCAGCCGACCCGGCGTGACGACTTCGGCCACTTCCTGGAGTGGGTGAAGACGGTCACCCTGTCGGTCGAGGGGGCGGCGTCGCGGACCATGCTGCGCAACGACGCCTACTATTTCCTGCGGCTGGGCGCGGCGATCGAGCGGGCCGACAACACCGCCCGCCTGCTGGACGTGAAATACCACCTGCTGCTGCCCGAGGGCGAACGGGTGGGCGGGCAACTGGATTACTTCCAGTGGACGACCCTGCTGCGCGAGGTCTCGGCCCTGACGGCCTATCGCTGGGTCTACCGGGACAGTGTGAAGCCCTGGCTGGTGGCCGACCTGCTGGTGCTGAACCGGCAGATGCCGCGCTCGCTGGCCAGCTGTCAGGCCTCGATCGTGCGCTATCTGGAGAAGCTGGCCAGCGACTATGGCCGGCGCGGCCCGGCGCAGCGGATCGCGGCCGAGCGGATGCGGGCGCTGGAGTCCTCGAAGATCGAGACCATCTTCCAGGCAGGCCTGCACGAATACATCCAGGGCTTCCTGGCCGAGAACATCCGGCTGGGGCAGTCCGTCACCGAGCAGTATCTGAGCTGATCCATGCGTATCCGGATCGATCATGCGACCACCTACGCCTATGACCGGGCGGCGCGGTTCATCATCCAGACCCTGCGTCTGACGCCGCGCTCGAGCGACGCCCAGATCGTCAGCAACTGGCAGGTGGAGACCGACGTCGACGCCCGCCTGCGCCGATCGGAGGACGCGTTCGGCAACATCGTGCACGCGCTCTACACCGAGCAGCCGACGCGCAGCCTGACCATCCGGGTGACCGGGGAGGTCACGACCAGCGACACCGCCGGGGTGGTGCCGCCGGATCAGGAGCGATTGTCGCCGCTGGTCTTCCTGCGCGACACAGAACTGACGAAACGGGACAAGCTGATCTCGGTCTTCGCCTCGGAATTCTCGGCCCATCCGCCGCTGGAGCGGATGCACCGGCTGATGGCGGCGATCCACGGGTCGGTGGCGTTCGAGGTCGGGGTGACCACGCCGACGCACAGCGCCAGCGAGGTTCTGGCCCTCGGTCGGGGCGTCTGTCAGGACCACGCCCACGTCTTCATCGCCTGCGCCCGTCACATGGGCGTGCCCGCGCGTTACGTCTCGGGCCATCTGGCGCGACGGGACCGGGCCGACCAGGAGGCCGCCCACGCCTGGGCCGAGGCCTGGATCGAAGGGCTGGGATGGGTCGGCTTCGACCCCGCCAACGGCATCTGTCCGACCGAGCGCTATGTGCGGATCGCCACCGGGCTGGACTATCTGGGCGCGGCGCCGGTGCGGGGCGCCAGCTACGGCGGCAGCGGCGAGACGCTGGCGGTCAAGCTGGTGGTCCGTGATGCGGACATGCAACAGGGCCAGCAACAGGCGTGAGCGCGGGGTGGAACGTCGCGGGAATCTGTTACGGTTCGCCGGATTCTGACGTTCGCGGGATACGACGCGTCCAATGACCTACTGCGTGGGCCTGCTGGTCGATGAAGGGTTGGCGATGATCGCCGACACCCGGACCAACGCGGGCGTCGACAACATCTCCTCCTATCGCAAGCTGCACGTCGTCGATCAGCCGGGCGAGCGGGTGCTGGCCGTCGCCACGGCGGGCAATCTGTCGGTGACCCAGACGGCGCTGGCCATGGTGCGCGAGGGCGTCCACCTGAACGTGGGCGAGCCGCCCGAGACGCTGGAGACGGCGACCAGCCTGTTCCGCTGCGCCCAGCTTCTGGGCCACGCCCTGCGCAGCGTGCGCCAGTCGATCGCCCCGGCGCTGGAGGCGGACAGCCTGAACACCTCGGCCTCGATGCTGCTGGGCGGCCAGATCGCCGGCGGGCCGATGCAGCTGTTCCTGATCTACAGCCAGGGCAATTTCATCGAGTGCGGGCCGGACACGCCCTTCCTGCAGATCGGCGAGGCCAAGTACGGCAAGCCCATTCTGGTCAGCGGGCTCCGCGGCAGCACGCCTCTGGCCGAGGCGGTGAAGCTGGGGCTGATCTCCTTCTCGACGACCATGCGCTGCAATGTCGGGGTGGGGGCGCCGTTCGACATGCTGACCCTGCGCCGCGACATGATCAGCGGCGACGTGCGGCGGATCGAGGCGGACGATCCCTATTTCACCGACCTGCACGACCGCTGGACCCGGGCGCAGGCGCAGGCGCGGGCGGCCATGCCCGAGCCGCCGTGGATGAACGGGCAGGGGGCGGCGGCTTTCGGCTGAGCTCATCGCCGCTGACGTGGCGGCGCCTTGCGGGTGATGGAGCGAGCGGCCTAGCTTCGCTTCATGCCCGCCTTCGACATCCCCTCGACGCCCGCCGACTTCGCCTTCTTCGAGCCCCTGCGCGTGCGCTGGGCCGAGATGGACATGCAGGGCGTGGTCTTCAATCCGAACTATCTGATGTACGCCGACGTCGCGATGACCGGCTACATGCGCGCCGTCGGCCTGCCGGGACCGACCGGACTGGCCGAACTGGGCATCGACATGTTCGCGGTCGGGGCCAAACTCGATTTTCGGTCATCGGCCTATTTCGACGATGAGCTGCGGATCGGGGCGCGGATCGAGCGGTTCGGACGCACCTCCTTCCAGCCGCGTGTCGCGGTGTTCCGGGGGGACGAACTGCTGGCCGACGTCGGGCTGACCTATGTCTGCGTGAATCCGGACGGCAGCCGGGCGCCGATCCCTGTGCCGGACGCCTTCGTCGCCGCCTGCGAGGCGATGGACAGCAGGGTTCGTTGAACCGTTGCAGGCGGCGCGTCGCGCGATAGGGTGCGGAATGACCCAGCACCGACTGACTCGCCGCCACGCCCTCGCTCTTTCAGGCGGCCTCGCCGCGCTCGGACTGACGGGGTTGCCCGCGCGGGCGGCGGCGCAGTCGGAGGATTGGGCGGCGCTGGGCGCCGATGTGAAGGCCGAGTTCAAATGGGCCTGGGACCACTATGTCGCCAAGGCCTGGGGCAAGGACGAGATCAATCCCGTCTCGGGCACGGCGCGGTCCTTCTTCATCGAGGGCCACGACCTGGGCCTGTCGCTGGTCGAGGCGCTGGACACCCTCTGGATCATGGAGCTGGACGAGGAGTTCCAGGCGGGCGTGGACTGGGTGAAGTCCAGCCTGTCGTTCGACGTGGACGCCTTCTCGCAGGTGTTCGAGACCAACATCCGCCTGGTCGGCGGTCTGATCTCGGCCTACCTGGCGTGCGGCGATCCGGTGCTGCTGGAGAAGACGAAGGATCTGGCCGACCGGCTGATGAAGGCCTTCGACGCCTCGCCGCACGGCCTGCCGTACCGCTATGTGAACCTGAAGACCGGGGCGGTGCGCGACCCGGAGACCAATCTGGCCGAGATCGGCACCTATGCGACCGAGTTCGGGGTGCTGGGCCAGCTGACCGGCGACGACCGCTACTATGCGGCGGCCAAGCGGGCGATGAAGCACGCGCTGGATATGCGCTCCGGGAAGGGGCTGATGGCCGCCAACATCCACGCCGAGACGGGGCTGTTCACCAGCCGCAACGCCTCGATCGACGTCTATGCGGACAGCTTCTACGAATACCTCTGGGACAGCTGGGAGCTGTTCGGCGACACGGACATGAAGCGCTGGGCCGAGGAGTGCATGGGCGCGATGGTCGCCCATCAGGGCAAGCGCTTCGACGGCCGCCTGTGGTTCCCGATGGTGGATTATGAGACCGCCGAGACGACCGCATACTCGCAGACGGTGCTGGGCGGCTATCTGGCCGGGCTGCTGGGTCAGGTGGGGCTGAAGGCCGCCGGCGACGACTTCCTGGCCACCTACACCGAGATGCAGGAACAGTACGTCATCATCCCGGAATCGACGGACGTGCGGACCCGCACCCCGCGCGGCAAGGGCACCGGCCTGCGCCCCGAGTTCGCCGACGCCTACCTGAACCTGTGGCTGGGCGACCGCGACGACCGCTATCGCGCCCTGACGGCGATCCACTATCGCAACATGAAGGCCACCTCGAAGGCGGCCTACGGCTACACCTCCCTGAAGGACATCACGACCCGCCCGATGGAGCAGGGCGACAACTGCCCCGGCTACTGGTGGTCCGAGCAGATGAAGTACTACTTCATCATGTTCGCTGAGCCGCGGCGGATCGACCTGAACCGGCTGCAGCTGAGCACCGAGGCGTGCGTGCTGCGGGGGTTTGTGAAGTGAGCCTGCTTCTGGCGACGCTCGCCGCCGTCGCGCTCACGATGCAACAGGGGCGGGAAGCAGTGCAGGTCCCATGGACGCTGGACCTGCCGACCTTCGAGGGCGCGACGATCGATGCGACCTGCGACGCCCCGCCGGCGCGATATCCCCATTGTGTCTACCTACCGCTTGCGCGGGTCAGCGCCTACTATGAGACGCTTCTGACGGCGAACTGGCGTCTAGTCGCTGACAGTGGCGAGATGAGGCTCTACCAGCGGGCGCGGGAAGACGGTCAGTGCGACACGTTCAGCGTCTGGATCGCAGGACGGGGAGAGGACGGCCTTCTGGTGCTTCGCCAGTTCGAACCTGTGGCCTGCGCCTTCCGGACCTGACCTAGTCTGTCCCCGCCGACGGCAGCGGCAGGGTGACCCGGAACAGGCTGCCGCCGGTGGTGCTCTCCACCTCGATGCGGCCGCCCATGACGGTGGTCAGGCCGTGGCTGATGGCCAGACCCAGACCGGCGCCGTCGGTGGAGCGGGTGGAGCTTTCGTCGGCCTGGGTGAAGGCGGTGAACAGGTCGGCGACGACCTCGGGCGGGACGCCGGGGCCGGTGTCGGCGATCTCGAAGATCAGGGCGTTGTTGGTCTCGCGCGTGCGCAGGGTGACCGCGCCCTCGGGGGTGAAGCGGACGGCGTTGTCGAGGATCGGCTCGACCAGCCGCGCGATCTGGCCCTCGTCGCCGAGGCGGCGGGTGGGGGCCCTGGTCTCGACCCTGAGCTTGAGCCCCTTCGCCGTCGCGCCGCCGCGATAGTCCGCCGCCATCTGGCGCAGCAGCTGGTCGGGCGAGAAGGGGCGAGGGTTCAGGACCACGGCCTCGTTCTGCAGCCGCATGGCGACCAGCAGGTTCTCGATCAGCCGCAACTGCGCCTTTCCCGCCTCCTTGAGCAGGGCCATGCGGTCGCGCTGTTGCGGCGTCAGCAGGTCGTCCTCGATGACCTGGGCGATGCCCAGCACCCCGTTCAGCGGGGTGCGGAGCTCGTGGCTGATGTTGGACAGGAAGCGGGACTTGGCGGCGCTGCCCGCCTCGGCCTTGTGCAGGGCGGCGGCGAGGGCCTGTTCGCTCTCGGTCAGGCGGCGCACGGTGTCGGCCACGCGGCGGAACAGAAGGCTGGCGGCCAGCAGGGTGGCGAGGGTCAGGATCAGCAGGATGGGGGCGGCGTCGCGCAGGATGCGGGCGCCGGGCGCCTCTGGCGTCCAGACGATCCAGCCCAGCACATGGCCCTCGATGTCGCGCACGGCGATGCCGGTCTGTCGGTTGTCCAGCGCCGGGCGGTCGGCGCCCGGGCGGTAGGCGGCGTCCTTGAGGCCGAGCTCGGTCCCGAGCGGGGCGACCACGGTCTCGAACGGCTTGAACGAGGCGACGACCGGATCGGAGGCGGGGACCGGGCCGTCGGCGGTGTGGCGTACGACCGTGGAGGCGGCGGCGAGCCAGGTCTTGCCGCCGACGCCGACGACGCCGCTGCGCAGGCGCACGGCCTTCATGTCGACGGCCGAGCGGTCCCGGACGGCGGCCCGGTTGCGGACATCCGTGACCAGGGTGGCGGCGGCGCGGGCGAAGGGGTTGGCCGGATCGGCGCCGGCCGCCTTGCCCGCCAGGCTGACGCGGATCAGACGGCCCTGGTCGTCATAGGCCACGGTGGCCGAATGGCCGCTCTGGATCGCGTAGAAGGCGCCGAGGTGGTTGTCGAACCAGTCGGCGTCGCGGGCGACCAGCCGCACGACGGCCTCGTCCCAGATGGTGGCGGCGGTGAGGTCGGTGGTGACGCCGTTCAGGGCGCCGGCGACGCGCAGCTCGACCAGCTGCTGCTCCTTGCGGCGCTGGTGGTTGTCGATCGAGGTCCCGACCACGGCCAGCACCGCCAGCATGCCGACGCAGGCGAGGGCGACGAGGATGACCGCGACCCGGAAGGTCGTCCACGTCCGACGGTCAGCCACGCGATTACTCCACACACACCGGACCGCAGTAACGCGCGGCCCTCTCCGGCGCTTTACGGCCGGAGAGTGAACGGGGCGTTAGCCGCGTCGGGCGGCGGCGATCACCGTCCGTAACCGCTCATCGCATAGGGGCGCTCGGCCGCAGTCGTGCCCCAGATCAGGTTCGGCTGCGGGCCCATGACGAAGTGCAGCTCGCCCCCGGCCTGGATCTCGTCGTGGCCGATCCAGGTGCGGTTCAGCGGACGGCCGTTCAGGGTGACCGACTGGACGTAGAGGTTCTCGTCCGCCAGCCCCTCGGTGGAGATGGTGAAGCGATTGCCGTTGGGCAGGTTCAGCACCGCCCGCTCCACGAACGGGCGGCCGATGACGTACTGACCCGAGGCCGGGGTGACCGGGTAGAAGCCCAGGGCCGTGAACATCAGCCAGGCCGACATCTGGCCGACGTCGTCATTGCCCGCCAGACCGGCCGGACCCGAGTGGTACTGGGTGTCCATGATCTGCTTCAGCCGGGCCTGGGTGCGCCAGGGCGCGCCGGCGAAGACATAGGCGTAGGCCGAGTGGTGGCTGGGCTCGTTGCCGTGGATGTACTGGCCGATCAGGCCGGCGATGTCCTCGGCGTGGGAGTAGTCCAGCCCGGTGTTGTCATAGTCGAACATGGCGTCGAGCTTGGCGACGGTGGCCTCGTCGCCGCCCATGGCGGTGATCAGGCCGGCCATGTCCTGGGGCACGAACCACGAATACTGCCAGGCGTTGCCCTCGGTGTAGTCGGAGCCGTAGTTGATCGCGGTCGGATCGAAGGGCGTGCGGAAGGTCCCGTCGGCCAGACGGGCGCGGACGAAGCCGGTCTCCGCATCGAAGGTGTTGCGCCAGTTGCCTGCCCGGCGGTCGAACTGAGCCTGGACGTCGGCGCGGCCCAGACGCTGGGCCATGCGGGCGATGGTCCAGTCGTCATAGGCGTACTCGACGGTCTTGGAGGCGGCCTCGGGCTCGCGGTCGATCGGGGCCCAGCCCAGATCCATATAGTCGCCCAGACCGCCGTAGGGGCGGTAGGTGGCGCTGGCGACCATGGCCTCGAGCGCGGCCTCGCCGTCGATGCCGTCGATGCCCTTCAGGTAGGCGTCGGCGATGACCGGCACGGCGTGATAGCCGATCATCGTCCAGGTCTCCTGACCCGCGAACGACCAGACCGGCAGGATGCCGTAGGGGCTGACCTGCTGGGCGGCCAGCAGGGAGTTGACCATGTCGGCGTTGCGGCTGTCCGGCTGGACCAGCGTCAGCAGCGGATGCTGGGCGCGGAAGGTGTCCCACAGGCTGAAGGTCGAGTGGACGGTGAAGTCCGACTGGTGGACGGCGTTGTCCGGCCCCCGCCAGCGGCCGTCCGCATCGCCGTGCACCGACGGGGCGATCAGCGAGTGGTACAGGGCGGTGTACAGGCTGGTCCGCATCTCTTCCGGCGCGGTGATGTCCACGGCGCCGAGGGCGTCGGACCAGGCGGCGCGGCTCTGGGCCCGGACGCCGTCGAAGTCGAAGGTCCCGCCCTCGGACTCCAGATTGCGGATGGCCCCCTCCTCGTCGACCGAGGAGACGGCGACCTGGACCAGCAGCGGGCCGGTGATGGAGCCGAAGTCGAACGCGGCCTCAAGCTGGCGGCCCTGCACCTGGGCGCGGTCGTCCATGGTGCGGCCCGGCTGACGGAAGCCGCGGTACGGCGCCTCGGTGTCCCGGTCCTGCAGCTGGTAGCCGACCAGGGGCTTGGAGAAGCGCATGGCGAAATAGAGCTGGCGGCCGGGGGCCCAGCCGCGGGTCTCGCGGAAGCCGGTGACGGTGCCGTCGGGGTGCACCCGGATGCGCGACCACAGCACCTTGCCCGGGTAGTCATAGATGGACGGGCGGAAGTCCAGCAGGATGCGGGCGGGGGCCGAGCGCGGGAAGCTGTACCGGTGCAGGCCGACGCGGACGCCCGCGGTCAGTTCGGCGCGCACGCCGGAGTCGGTCAGGCTGACGGCGTAATAGCCGGGCTCCGCGACTTCCGAGGCCTTGTTGTAGCGTGAGCGGTAGCCCGAGCCCGGCTGGGCCGGATCGCCCGGATCCCAGCGCACCTCGCCCGAGATCGGGGTGATCAGGACGTCGCCGAGGTCCGAATGGCCGGTGCCCGAGAAATGGGTATGGGAGAAGCCGAGGATGGTCGGGTCGTCGTAGCGATAGCCGGCCGCCCAGTCATAGGACTGGCGGAACGGGCGGAAGTCGGTGTCCGGGCTGAGCTGGACCATGCCGAAGGGCGCGACGGCGCCGGGGAAGGTATGCCCCTTGCCCGAGGTGCCGATGAAGGGATCGACCGCATCATAGGGCGAAGGCGGAGCAGGGGGCGCCTCCTGCGCCGTGGCGCAGCCCGAAAGGGTGAGGGTGGCGAACACCGCCGCCATTCCGAGATGCCGCATATGAGAATCCCTCCGCCAGTAAGCGGGGCGACCCTAGGCAGGTTGGCGGTGGAGGGAAAGAAGGACGATGGTGGGTGATCACAGGTTCGAACTGTGGACCCGCTGATTAAGAGTCAGCTGCTCTACCAACTGAGCTAATCACCCGGACTCATCGTCTTCACGCTGACGGTCGGTCGGGACCGGCGTCGGCGAGGGGCGGGAGATAGAGGCTCGCCGATCGGAACGCAAGCGGCTTTTTCGTGTCCGTTTCGGTTTGTCGCAGGAGGAGCTAGGGTCGGGGCGGAATCAGCCGCGGGAAGCGGCGAGGGGAAACGCAGATCATGGCCTTCTGGAACCGCCGTCGCTCGATCGACGCGATGCTGGCGCCGCACGACGGACCGGCGCTGAAGAAGACGCTGGGCTGGCCGCACCTGATGGCGCTGGGCGTCGGCGCCATTGTCGGCACCGGCATCCTGACCCTGATCGGCGAAGGCGCGGGGCTGGCCGGGCCGGCGGTCATGATCAGCTTCGTTCTGGCGGGCGTGGTCTGCGCCTGTGCGGCCCTGGCCTATGCCGAACTGTCGACCATGATGCCCGCCGCGGGCAGCGCCTATACCTACTCCTACGCCGTGCTGGGCGAGGCGATCGCCTGGGTGGTCGGCTGGAGCCTGATCCTGGAGTACTCGCTGGTCGTTTCGGCGGTGGCTGTCGGCTGGTCGGGCTATGCCGACGCCTTCCTGGCCGGGTTGGGACTGGACCTGCCCGTCTATCTGACCAAGGGCGTCCATCTGTCGTTCGAGAACGGGATCGTCGCGGCCTTCCAGGGCTGGACGCCCGAGCAGGGACTGATCAACCTCCCGGCCGTCTTCATCATCGCGGTGGTGACCGGCCTGCTTCTGCTGGGCACCCGCGAAAGCGCGCTGCTGAACGCCGTACTGGTGGTGATCAAGATTCTGGCGCTGGTGGTTTTCGTCGCGATCGCCCTGCCGGCGTTCAATCCCGATCACTTCACGCCCTTCATGCCCCAGGGCTTCGGAGCGCCGTCCTTCCCGTTCCAGGAGCAGCTGACGGGGCAGGCGCCGGTGCAGGCCGGCGTCATGGCCGCCGCGGCGATCATCTTCTTCGCCTTCTACGGTTTCGACGCCATCTCGACGGCGGCGGAGGAGACCAAGAATCCGAAGCGCGACCTGTCTATCGGCATCATCGGTTCGATGGTCGTCTGCACGGCCCTGTATCTGCTGGTCGCCGCCGCAGCGGTGGGCGCCAGCCCGACCGAGGCCTTCGCCACCAGCCGCGAGCCGCTGTCGCTGATCCTGCGCCAGCTGGGGCAGCCCTTCTTCGCACAGGCGATGGCGGCGGTGGCGGTCATCGCCCTGCCGACCGTGCTGTTGGCCTTCCTGTTCGGGCAGAGCCGCATCTTCCTGGGCATGGCGCGCGACGGCCTGCTGCCGCGCCGCCTGGCCAAGGTCTCGAGCCGGGGCATTCCGGTGGTCGTGACCGTCTTCACCGCCATCGTCGTGGCGGCGCTGGGCGGGATCATGACGCTGGGCGAACTGGCGTCGCTGGCCAATGCCGGGACGCTGGCGGCCTTCCTTGCGGTGGGTGTCAGCCTGATCGTGCTGCGCGTCCGTGACCCGAACCGGCCCCGCGTGTTCAAGGCCCCCCTGTGGTGGCTGGTGGGCGGCGTCACCATCGTCGGCTGCATCATCTTCTTCTTCAGCCTGCGGACCTCGACGCAGGTCGCGTTCCTGATCTGGAACGCTATCGGTCTGGCGATCTACCTCCTCTGGTCGTCGCGGAACTCGCGGCTGGCCAAGGGCGAGGAGCAGGCGGGCTGATGGCGCGCCGGGACCTGTCGGGGGCGGTCGACTTCTCCGTTCTGGAGCGGATGACCGGCGGCGAGGACGCGATCACCGACGAGGTCCTGGGCCTGTTCGGCCAGCAGGCGGCGATGTGGTCGCCGCTGCTGGATGTCCGGGAAGAGGGCTGGCGCGACGCGGTGCACACCATCCGCGGCGCGGCGGCGGGGATCGGGGCGGATGCCCTGGCGCAGGCCTGCCAGACGGCGGAGCAGGCGGACAAGGGCGAGGCGCCGCCGCTGCTGGACCGGGTCAGGGATCAGCTGGAGATCGCCCTGGCCGATGTGGCGGCCTACCGGCATGAGATCATGCTGAGGAGCTTGAAGGGGTAGCCTCCGCAGGCGCCCCTCCACCGCTTCGCGGTCCCGCTCCCCCGGTGGGGGAGGAACGTCAGGCCCGGGTCTTGTCCCAGACGCTGAACTCGTGGGCGATGCAGCGGTCGATGAGGGTGCGCCAGACCGGCTCGGCGATGTCGGCCGAGAGGCCCGCGGGGGCGGCGGCGGCGAGCACCTTGGTCACCACATCCTCGATGCGGGCGTCGTCATGGACGACGTCGCGGCTGGGCTTGATGCGCGCGGCGGCGTGCATGTAGCGCTGACGCTCGGCCAGCAGGGTCACGAGGGCGCGGTCCAGCGCGTCCACGCCGTGGCGGACCTCGGCCATGGTCAGGCAGTCTTCCGGGGCGACGCGGGCGTCGATGGGGACGATCACGGGGGACTCAGCCGACAAAGGCGCGCTCCAGAACATAGTCGCCGGGCTCGGCGTTCGAGCCCTCCTTGAGGCCATAGGTCTCCAGCAGTTCGCCGGTTTCCTTGATCATGGCCATCGAGCCGCACAGCATGACGCGGTCGGTGTTGGGCGAGAAGCCGATGGGCAGTTGCAGGTCGGCGAAGACGTCGCCGGACTTGATGCGGTCGGTGATCCGACCCGGGGTCTCGAACTTCTCGCGGGTGACGGTTGGGTAGTAGACCAGCTGGGCCTTCGCCTCGTCGCCGACCAGCGGGTCCTCGTGGATGCCGTGGGTGAAGAAGTCGCGGTAGGCCAGGTCGGCCACGTTGCGGACGGTGTGGCAGACGATGACCTGGCCGAAGCGGCTGTAGGTGTCCGGGTCGCGGGCGACCGAGAGCCAGGGGGCCAGTCCGGTGCCGGTGCCGATCAGCCAGAGGCGCTCGCCGCCGGTCAGGGCGTCGAGGACCAGTGTGCCGGTCGGCTTCTTGCCCATCAGGACGGTGTCGCCCGGCTGGATCTTCTGCAGGCGCGAGGTCAGGGGGCCGTCGGGCACCTTGATGGAGAAGAACTCCAGCTCCTCGTCCCAGTGCGGGGAGGCGATGGAGTAGGCGCGCAGGACGGGCTTGCCGCCGTCTTCGCCGGGCAGGCCGATCATCACGAACTCGCCGGATCGGAAGCGGAAATCCTCCGGGCGGCGGATGCGGAAGCTGAACAGCTGGTCGGTCCAGTGATGGACGGTCAGGACCTCAAGCTCGTGGAAGGGCGAGGCCTTGGCGGGGGGAGGGGCGACGGCGTCAGTCATTGCCGCGCTTATTAGGGCGCGCCGGGGCGGGGGGGAAGGGATGGGGTGTCGCGGAAAAATTTTTGAGTTCGGGTTTTGAGCGAAACGAGAAGACCCAAACTTGAACATGGCCGGGCGCAGGCGGCGTCGGGGGCGGTGGACGATGGGAAAGACCGGGAGGCAGTGTGACACGCCGATGCGGCAAATTTGGACGTAGCCTACGAACTTCCCTCTCCCGACGGGAGAGGGGTGCTGGACTGGAGTGAGTTCGGTCTCTAGCGTCCGGCTCCGGTTCAAAAATCCATCGTCGGGCGTTCATGCGTAATATCCTGCTGGCTTCCACCCTGCTTGTGGCGACGCTGTCGCCGTTCACCGCCGCGATGGCGCAGCAGGCCGCCCCGGCGCCCGCCGCCGCCCCCGCCGAGAGCGCGATCCTGACGCCCGAGCGGGTGTTCGCGAACCCGTCGCTGGCCGGGCCGGTGGCCAAGGGCGTCAGCCTGTCGCCGGACGGGGAACTGGTGGCCTTCCTGCGCTCGCGCGAGGACGACGTGGACGTGCAGGACCTGTGGGCCGCGCCGACCGGCGAGGGCGAGCCGTTCAAGCTGATCGACGCGCGGGCGCTGGTCCCGGACGCGGGCGAGCTGTCGGAGGCCGAGAAGGCCCGCCGCGAGCGGATGCGCATCAGCGCGCGCGGCGTGGTCGAATATTCGTGGGACGAGCAGGGCCGCTACATCCTCGCGCCGCTGGAGGGCGACATCTTCCTGGCGACCCGGGCCGACGGCTCGGTGCGCCGCCTGACCGAGACCGAGGCCGACGAGATCGACGCCAAGGTGTCGCCGCGCGGCAATTTCGTCTCGTGGGTCCGGGACCAGGACCTGGTCGTCTATGACCTGTCGACCAATACCGAGACGGCGATCACCAGCGACGGCGACGGCCTGAAGACCTGGGCCACGGCCGAGTTCATCGCGCAGGAAGAGCTGGACCGCGACACCGGCTACTGGTGGAGCCCGACCGAGCGTTACATCGCCCTGCAGCACACCGACGAGAGCACCGTCGACATCATCCCGCGTCTGGACATCACCGGGACCGGGGCGACGACGGTGGAGCAGCGCTATCCGCGCGCGGGCCGTCCGAACGCGGTGGTCGAGCTGTATGTGCACGACCGCGAGACCGGCCAGCGGGTGAAGGTCGATCTGGGTTCGAACACCGACATCTATCTGGCGCGGGTGAACTGGTCGTCGGACGGCAGCATCCTGTACGTCCAGCGCCTGTCGCGAGACCAGAAGACGCTGGACCTGCTGAGCGTCGATCCGGCCACGGGCGCGTCGCGGGTGATCGTGACCCAGCGTTCGGACGCCTGGGTGCCGCTGAGCCACGACTTCCGCGCGCTGGACAACGGCAACTTCATCTGGTCGTCGGAAGAGACCGGCTGGAAGCACCTGTACCTGTTCAACCGTGACGGCCGCCGCATCCGGGCGATCACCCAGGGCCAATATCCGGTGAAGGGTCTGGCCGGGATCAACCCGAGCACGGGCGACGTCTTCTTCACCGCCTCGATGCGCGACGGACAGGAACTGCCGATCGAGCAGCAGCTGTTCCGCGCGTCCCTGCGCCGGACCATGACGCCGGTGGCGATCACCCCGGCCGGCGGCTGGTGGGGCGCCTCGATGAACCGGACGGGCACCGCCTTCGTCGGCACCTACAGCGATCTGGACACGCCGTCGCAGTCGGCCCTGTACCGCGCCGACGGGACCCGCATCCGCTGGATCGAGGAGAACCGCCTGGAGCCCGGCCACCCCTACTATCCGTTCGCCGGACGGCGGGGGAATGTGACCTTCGGCACGCTGGAGAGCCATGGCGAGACCCTGGTGTGGCAGATGACGACGCCGCCCGGTTTCGACCCGACCAAAACCTATCCGGTGGTGATGCAGGTGTACGGCGGACCGTCGGGCGGCGGGGTCAAGCGCGCCTGGCAGGGCTCGACCAATCAACTGTTGACCGAGGCCGGATACATCGTCTTCCGCCTGGACAATCGCGGCGAGGGCGACCGCTCGGCGGCGTTCAAGCAAGCCCTGTATCTGCGCATGGGCCAACCTGAGATCGAGGATCAGGTTCTGGCCGCTGACTATCTGAGAACCTTGCCTTTTGTGGACGATGATCGCATCGCCATGATGGGCTGGTCCTACGGGGGCTTCATGACCCTGATGGCGGCGACGGAGCCGCGCATGGGCCTGGCCGGAGCGCTGGCGGGCGCGCCGCCGACGGAGTGGGGCCTGTACGATACCGCCTACACCGAGCGCTACATGTCGACGCCGGAAGCGAACGTCGAAGGCTATGCCGCCTCGGACGTCATTCCGCGCCTGCCCAACCTGACCGGACGGCTGCTGCTGATGCACGGCATGGCCGATGACAATGTGATCCTGGAAAACTCGACGCGGGTGATCAACGCCCTGCAGCAGAACAGCCAGCCGTTCGAGCTGATGCTGTATCCGGGCCAGCGTCACGGGGTGCGGGGCAATGAGCGTCAGCTGCAGCAGTGGCGGACGTATCTGGACTTCCTGGACCGGACCATCGGGACGCGGTCGCATTGATGATCTCCCCTTCCCCTCGAGGGGGAAGGGGTCGGGGGATGGGGTGATGGCAGTGCGGTTCAGACTATTGCGCGAGAGGCTCGGCCTTGGGTTGGACGGAGCCTTTGGCAGTCCCTCCGGACGCAGCCTGCCTCCACCCCTCCCAACCCTCCCCCTCGAGGGGAGGGCTTTGGCGGGAGTCGCCGCCGCGCTGGTGATGCTGGCGGCGGGGGCGGCGCAGGCGCAGGAGGCGCCGACGGACCTGACCGACATGGTGTTTGTCGGGGCGGACGGCATCTGTGATTTCGGACCGGGTTCTCCCCCGACGGTGGCTGGCCTCGTTGACGGTAGGGAGCATCCCCGGATCTGCGTCATGGACGATGCGTGGGTGTTCCCGGGGCAGCCCGATGTTGTCTGGCCTGCGGGCGCGGATGTCGATGAGCCGCCGGTTCGGCTCAACAGCCTTCTCAGGGTTTCAGCTCCACCGACCGGTGGGCGAATTCCGACCGGACCGCTTCGCGGCGTTCCCATCCTGCTGAAAGACAATATCGAGACCGCCGACATGCCGACCACAGCCGGTTCGCTGGCGCTGGCGGAGAATGCGCCCGGGCGGGATGCGCCGCTGGTGACACGGTTGCGCGAGGCGGGGGCTGTGATCCTCGGCAAGACCAATCTGTCGGAGTGGGCCAACATCCGCTCGTCGAACTCGATCAGTGGCTGGAGCGCGGTCGGAGGGCAGACGCTGAACCCCTATGATCCGGCGCGGACACCGTGCGGGTCGTCTTCGGGCAGCGCCGTGGCGGTGGCCATAGGGCTGGCTCCGGCGGCCATCGGGACGGAGACGGACGGGTCGATCACCTGCCCGGCCTCGGTGAACGGGGTGGTGGGCTTCAAGCCGACCGTGGGGCTGGTCAGCCGGACCTATATCGTGCCGATCAGCCATTCGCAGGACACGGCCGGGCCGATCACGACCACGGTCGAGGACGCGGCCATCGTGCTGTCGGTCATCGCGGGCAGCGATCCGCTAGATCCGGCGACGGCCGAGGCGGACGCGCGCAAGGTCGATTATCGCGCGGCGCTGGACTCCACGTCGCTGAACGGCGCCCGGATCGGGGTGATGCGGTTCCTGCTGCCGTCCTATTCGGAGGAGACGCGGGCCGAGTTCGAGCGGTCGCTGGAGGCGATGCGCGCCGCCGGAGCGGTGATCGTGGACATCACCGAGCCGCCCGCCGACTTCCGCAACATCGGCGCCTGGGAGCTGCAGGTGCTGATGACCGAGCTGAAGGTGGATGTGAACGCCTATCTGGCCTCGACCGACCCGGCGCAGGTGAAGACCCGGACGCTGGCGGAGGTGATCGCCTTCAACGACGCCGAGCCGCGCGAGACGGTGCTGTTCGGGCAGGAGCTGTTCCTGCGTGCCGAGGCGACGACGGGGCTGGAGGATCCGGTCTACATCAACGCCCGGGCCAGTTCGCTGCGCGCCGCCGGGCCGGAGGGGATCGACCGGATGATGGCGGACAACGCCGTCGTCGCCCTGATCGCGCCGACGACCTCGCGCGCCTGGACCAATGACCGCGAGGATGACGACAACGCCCAGGGCTCGGCCAGCCGGCTGGCGGCGGTGGCGGGCTATCCGCACCTGACGGTGCCGATGGGCTTTGACCGCGGCATGCCGGTGGGGATGAGCTTCATCGCCGGGAAGTGGGAGGACGCGAAGGTCCTGTCGCTGGGCTATGCGTTCGAGCAGCTGACGCGGGCGAGGCGGGCGCCGGAGGAGCGGTAGTCGTCTCCTCCCCGTCGCGGTCCGCGATGGGAAGGTGGCTCGGCGCGGATACGCGACGAGACGGAGGGGGCGGCGCGGGCGGCTGAAAGCCGGGCGCCAATCCTTCCCCGTCAGCGCCGCCCCCTCCACCACCCGGGCGATGCCCGGGCGGTCCCCCTCCCCAGTCGCAACGCGACCGGGGAGGAGACGCAACCTTCACCGTTCTGCGAGGTTCAGCCGTCATGGAAAAGCTGTTCATCCGCTTCGCCACCCTGACGGCCAAGGTCGCGGGCAAGCCGTGGACCTTTATCGCCTGCTGCGGGATCGTGCTGGCCTGGGCGCTGTCCGGTCCGGTGTTCCGCTTCAGCGAGACCTGGCAGCTGGTGATCAACACCGGCACGACCATCATCACCTTCCTGATGGTGTTCCTGATCCAGAACACCCAGAACCGCGACGGGGCGGCGATGCAGGCCAAGCTGGACGAGCTGGTCTATGCGGTGAAAAAGGCCGACGCCCGCTTCATCGGCATCGAACACCTGACCGACAAGGAGCTGGAGGCCATCCTGGCCGAGGTCGAGGCGCGGGGGCTGGCCGTGCATCGCGGCAAGCCCGCCGGGCCGATCAAGGGGCGGCCCGGGCGCCGGATCGAGGATGTGGAGGCGGAACAGCCTCCGGCGGCGAAGCCGCGCGCCCGCCGCCGCTGACCTTTCGCGCGACAGGCGAGCGCATTCATGTAGGTGGCGGATTTGCGACAGTTTTAAGTCTTAAGAAAGTCTTGAAATCCAAGGGGTCAGCAGTATTAGCTGCGGTTTCAGGGGGATCGTCGCCACAACAGAGAGTGGTCCGGCCCCGGAGCATTTGCGCCGGGCGGTCAAACCGCGTCCGGCTTCTTCAGAGACCGAGGACGCCCCATGACCCTGGCCGCCGGCGATATCGCGATCATCTCGATGAACGCGGACACCAACAAGACCTTCTCGTTTGTCTGCCTTGTCGACATCCCGGCGGGCGAGGTGATCAAGTTCACCGACAACGGCTGGCTGAGCACCGGCAGCTTCCGCACCGGCGAGGGCACGATCACCTGGACGGCGCCCGCGGGCGGCATCTCGCGCGGCACGGTCATCACCATCGACACGACGGCGACGGTCTCGACCGTCAATTTCGGCACGGTCAGCGACAGCGGCGACGTCAACTTCTCGACCTCGGGCGACCAGATCCTGGCCTACCAGGGCGCCGACGCCTCGCCGACCTTCCTGTACGCGGTGAACAATGAGGCCACCGGCTGGCAGGCCTCGGCGACCAACGCCAACACCTCGGCCCTGCCGCCCGGCCTGACCGAGGGCACGACGGCCATCGCCCTGAACGAGATCGACAACGCCGCCTATTCGGGCAGCGTCTCCGGGACCCGCGCCGAACTGCTGGCCCTGATCGGCAGCCAGTCGAACTGGACCCTGAACGACACGACCAACCAGACGGCGCCGGGCAGCTTCAGCGTCGGCGGCAGCATGTCCTTCTCGATCGGCGATGCCGTGGTGACGGAGGGTGACGCCGGCACGGTGACGATGACCTTCACCGTCACCCGGACCAACGGCTCGGGCGCGGCCACCGTCAACTGGGCGACCTCGGACGGCACGGCCACCGCGGGCGTGGACTATGTCGCCGGATCGGGCACGGCCAGCTTCGCCGACGGGCAGACCACCACCACCATCACCGTCACGGTGAACAGCGACGCCGTGGTCGAGGGCGACGAGACCCTGAACGTCACCCTGACCAGCCCCTCGACCGGCACCATCTCGGACGCCACGGGCGTGGGCGTGATCACCAATGACGACGTGCCCGCCGGGGCGGTGACGCCCTTCATCAACGAGTTCCACTATGACAACGCCGGCACCGACGCCGGGGAGTTCATCGAGATCGCCGGTAGCGCGGGCACCAACCTGAACGGCTGGACCCTGGTGCTGTACAACGGCGGCAACGGCCAGTCGTACGGCACGATCAACCTGTCGGGCGCCTTCGCCGACATGCAGAACGGCATGGGCGTGCTGAGCTTCTCGGCCGTCGGCATGCAGAACGGATCGCCGGACGGCATCGCCCTGGTCGACAACAACGGCAACGTCGTCGAGTTCATCAGCTACGAAGGCGCGATGACCGCCACCAACGGTCCGGCCAGCGGCATGACCAGCGTCGACGTGGGCGCGGGCGTTGAGGAGCCGGGCGACGCCAGCGGCACCTCGATCGGCCGTGTCGGCACGGGCGGGCAGGACAACTTCACCTGGGCCGTGATCAACGACGACACCCCCGGCGCCATCAACGGCGGCCAGACCTTCACCCCGGTGGTGTCGGTGGGCGACGCCTCGGTGGCCGAGGGCGACAGCGGCACGACCCTGATCACCTTCACCCTCACGCGCACGACCGCGGACGGCGCCGCGACCGTCGACTGGTCGACCCAAGACGCGATCCCGGTGAACGGCACGGACGCCAACGCCGGCTCGGACTACGTCCGCACCAACGGCACCGCCACCTTCGCCGACGGCGAGCTGACCACGACCTTCACCGTGGTGGTCAACGGCGACGTGACCCCGGAGCTGACCGAGCAGTTCGAGGTTCATCTGTCGAACGCGACCGGCGGTCTGGTGATCGGCGACGGCGTCGGCATCGGCACGATCACCAATGACGACGCGACCCCGCCGACGGTGTCGGTGGATGACGTCACCGTGGTCGAGGGCGACAGCGGAACGGTGACGATGACCTTCACCGTGACCCGCGCGGGCGGCACGGGCGCCTTCACCGTCGACTATGCGACCCTGGACGGCACGGCGACGGCGGGCCAGGACTATACCGCCGCCTCGGGCACGCTGACGTTCGCGGACGGGGTGATGACCCAGACGGTGACGGTCACGGTCAGCGGCGACACGGCCTCGGAAGCGACCGAGCGCTTCACCCTGAACCTGTCCAATGCGACCAACAATGCGGTCGTCACCGACGGTTCGGCGACCGGGACGATCACCAACGACGACCTGACGGCCATCTATACGATCCAGGGCGCGAGCCACACCTCGAGCTACGCCGGCGAGGAGGTGACCACCACCGGCGTCGTCACCGCGATCGACAGCAACGGCTTCTACATCCAGGACCCGAACGGCGACGGCGACCGCCGCACCTCGGACGCCATCTTCGTCTCGACCGGCACAGCCCCGACGGGGATCGTGGTCGGCAGCGCCGTGACCGTTTCGGGCGTGGTGCAGGAGTTCGTCGGCGCCGCGGGCAGCCTGAGCATCACCCAGATCGCCGCGGGCGTGAACGGCCTGAGCTATGTCGCCAACGGCACGGGCACGGTGCAGACCACCTACATCGGCAACGGCGTGGGCGAGTATCTGGCCCCGACCGCGCAGGTGGACGACGACAACTTCACCTCGTTCGATCCGGAGACCGACGCCATCGACTTCTACGAGTCGATGGAAGGCATGCTGGTGACCGTACGCGACGCCCAGGCGGTGTCGGACACGGCCTCGGGCTCGACCTATGTGGTGGCCAACTCGGGCGCTGACGCGACGGGCATGAACGACCGCGGCGGGATCACCAACTCGGCCGGCGACTTCAACCCCGAAGCCCTGATCATCTACGACGACTCGACCATCTCGGGATCGTACGCCCCGAACCATTCGGTCGGCGACCGGCTGGGCGATGTGACCGGCGTGGTCAGCTATTTCGGCGGCGAGTACGAGCTGATCGTGCGCGACACGGTGACGGTGGTTCAGGACGTCGCCGCCACCGCCGAGACCACCGGTCTGGTGCAGGCCGACACGGGCGCCAACGAGCACCTGACCATCGCCAGCTACAACGTCGAGAACCTGGACCCGGGCGACGGCGCGCGGATCACTGAACTGGCCATCGACATCGTGTCGAACATGGGCACGCCGGACATCATCGGCCTGATCGAGGTGCAGGACGGCAACGACGGCACCCTGTCGGGGCAGGCCTCGGCGCAGGCGCTGATCAACCAGATCGTCGCCCAGGGCGGCCCGACCTATGTCTATGTCGAGGTCCCGCCGGCCACCGAAGGCTCGTCGGGCGGCGAGCCGGGCGGCAACATCCGCAACGGCTTCCTCTACAACCCGGACCGCGTCGACTACGTGAACGGTTCGGCCGTGGCCCTGCTGGACCCCGCGTTCAGCGGCAGCCGCAAGCCGCTGTCGGCCCAGTTCGAGTTCAACGGCGAGATCATCACCGCCCTGTCGATTCACTCGACCTCGCGCATCGGCTCCGACCCCTACATGGGCTCGACCCAGCCGCCGGCGAACGCGGGCGAGGGCGGCCGCCTGGCCCAGTCGCAGGCGATCGAGGCCTATCTGGACCAGCTGCGTCTGGTCGATCCGAACGCGCACATCGTGGTGTCGGGTGACTTCAACGCCTTCTACTTCGAGCAGTCGGTGACGCTGCTGGAGGACGGCGGGCTGAACAACCTGTGGAGCCTGGTGCCCGAGGAGGAGCGCTACTCCTACGTCTTCGGCGGCAACTCGCAGACCCTGGACCACATGCTGGTCTCGGACACCCTGACCACGGGCGCGCAGTTCGACGGCGTCCACATCAACTCGTACATGGCCGATCAGGCCAGTGACCACGACGCCCTGCTGGCGCAGCTGGTCGTGGTCGGCGCGGGGAACAACCTCGTCACCGGCACGGCGGGCGCCGACGCCATGGCCGCGCTGGCCGGCAACGACACCTATATCGTCAACCACGCCGGTGACGTGATCACCGAGGCGGCCGGCGCCGGGACCGACACGGTCCAGGCCTCGGTCTCCTACACCCTGAGCGACAATGTCGAGAATCTGGTCCTGACCGGGACGGCGGCGAACGGCACGGGCAACGCCTCGAACAACATCATCACGGGCAACGCCTCGAACAATGTGCTGACCGGCGGCGACGGCGACGACGTGCTGGCGGGTCTGGGCGGGGTGAACACCCTGAACGGCGGCGCGGGCGTGGACACGGCCACCTATGCGCTGGCCTCGACCGGGGTCGATGTGCGCCTGAACGGCAATGTGACGCGCAACAACGGTCTGGGCGGCACGGACACCCTGTCGGGCATCGAGAACGTCACGGGCTCGGACTTCGACGACACCCTGATCGGCTCGAGCGCGAACAATGTGCTGGCCGGCGGCCTCGGCCGTGACGTCCTGCTGGGCCTCGCGGGCAACGACACCCTGATCGGCGGCTCGGGCGCGGCGAACGAGCTGTTCGGCGGCGCGGGCGACGACCTGTACATCGTCGCCGCCCAGGACACGGTGTTCGAGGCGGCGGGCGAGGGGCTGGACACCGTCCAGACCACCGTCGGCAACTTCACGCTGGGCGCCAATATCGAGAACCTGACCTACACCGGTTCGTCGGCGTTCAACGGCGTCGGCAACGCCTCGGCCAACGTGATCCGCGGCGGCGTCGGCGCCGACATCCTGAACGGCGCGGACGGGGCGGACACCCTGGTCGGCGGCGCGGGAGCGGACGTCCTCGTCGGCGGGAACGGCAGCGACACGGTCGATTACTCGACCTCGACGGCGGGCGTCAGCGTCCGCCTGGCCGGCCAGTTCGCCTTCGACGACGGGTTCGGCGCGCGCGACGTCTATTCGTCGATCGAGAACGCCACCGGTTCGGCCCATGCCGACCTGCTGTTCGGCTCGGCGGGCGACAACGTTCTGAACGGCGGTCTGGGCGCCGACACCCTGCTGGGGTTGGACGGCAACGACACCCTGATCGGCGGCTCGGGCGCGGCCAACACCCTGCAGGGCGGGCAGGGCGACGACCTCTATGTGGTCAGCGCCAACGACACGATCACCGAGTTCCTGAACGAGGGGATCGACACGGTCCAGACGACCAACGCCGGCTTCACCCTGGGCGCCAATCTGGAAAACCTGACCTTCACCGGGGCGGGCGCCTTCCAGGGCACGGGCAATGGGCTGGCCAATGTGATCACCGGCGGGGCGGGCAATGACCGTCTGGTCGGCGCGGGGGGCAACGACACCCTGAACGGCGGCCAAGGCAGCGACACGGCCTTCTACACCGGCGTGGCGTCCGACTATCTGGTCGAGGATCTGGGCGGCGGTCAGTACCGCGTGACGGACAGTGTCGGCGGCCGCAACGGCGTCGACATCCTGAACGGCATCGAACGGATCGAGTTCGCCAGCGGCGAGTCCCATACCCTGTCCGCCGGCATGCCTGTGCTGTCGGCCAAGGAGACGGGGCCGCAGGTCCTGCCGACGCTCGTCGACGACGACTTCCTGCCGATCGGCAAGGACGTGGGCGAGCCGCTGGTCCTGCCGGGCGTCGACGATGTGTCGCCGGCGCTGGCCAAGGGCGCCGGAGAGGCCCTGGTCCTGCCGGGCATCGACGACGCGGGCGGCTGGGACTTCATGGTCGTCTCGAACGATCCGGCGTGGAACCGTCACAGCGACCACAGCCCGCTGGTGACGCCGACCCTGGCCGACCAGCTGCTGGGCGGCTGACGGCCCGGAAGGGGCGGGGGCTCAGCGCCCCTGCCTCGCCCGGATCAGATCGATGATCAGATCGGCCGCCTGTTCGGGAGAGCAGGCGGTCGTATCAATTCGCAGGTCCGGCGTCTCGGGCGGCTCGTAAGGGCTGTCAATGCCGGTGAAGTTGGCCAGCCGACCGGCGCGGGCCTTGGCGTAGAGGCCCTTCACGTCGCGCGCCTCGACGGCGGCCAGCGGGGCGTCGATGTGGATCTCGAGAAACTCGTCGGGAGCCATCAGGGCGCGGGCCATGTCGCGCTCGGCGCGGAAGGGGGAGATGAAGGCGGTCAGGACGATCAGGCCCGCATCGGTCATCAGGCGGGCGACCTCGGCCACGCGGCGGATGTTCTCGACGCGGTCGGCGTCGGTGAAGCCCAGATCGCGGTTCAGCCCGCCGCGGACGTTGTCGCCGTCCAGCAGGGTCGCGTGCAGCCCGGCCTCGAACAGGCGCTGGTCGACCAGATCGGCGATGGTCGACTTGCCCGCCCCGGACAGGCCGGTGAACCACAACACCAGCGGGCGCTGGTTCTTGAGGGCGGCGCGGTCATCCCGGCCGATGGACAGGGGCTGGGGGCGGATGTTGGTCGCGCGGCGTAGGGCGAAGCGGATCATGCCCGCGCCCGCGGTGGCCGAGGTCATCCGGTCAATCAGGATGAAGCCGCCCAGATCGCGGTTGGCGGCGTACGGCTCGAACGGGACCGGGGCGTCCAACGCCAGGGTGACCAGTCCGATCTCGTTCAGACCGAGGGTGCGGGCGGCGAGGGCTTCGCCGCTGTCGGGGTCGACCCGGTGCTTGATCTCCATGACCCGGGCCGGGACGGTGGCGGTCCCGATCTTCAGGTCATGCACACGACCGGGCAGCAGCGGCTGGTCCGACATCCAGACCAGATGGGCCTCGAACTGGTCGGCGACGGCGGGCGGGTCGTCGGGCGACACCAGCCAGTCGCCGCGCGTAACGTCGACGGGACGGTCCAGCGTCACACTGACCGAGCGGCCCGCGCCGGTGACCGCTGAGATCACGGCCTCCGCGCCCGAGGGCAGGACGCGGACGGGATCGCCCGGCCGGATCGATCCGGCGGCGAGGCGGCCCGCGAAGCCGCGATGCTCGCCGTGGCGGATGACGGTCTGGACGGGGAGGCGGAAGGGGCCTTCGGCGAGGGACGGCGACGGCGTGGCCGCCAGCCAGTCGGTGAGGATGGGGCCCTCATGCCAGTCCAGCGCCGGATCGCGCCGGGTGACGCCCGCGCCGGTCAGGGCGCTGAGCGGGGCGGCCGTGACGTCCCCGATGCCGAGGTCGGCGGCGAAGGCGCGGAAGTCGGTCGCGATCTCCGTGAACAGGGCATGGTCGTGGGCGACGAGGTCGATCTTGTTGACCGCCAGCAGCAGGCGGCGGACGCCCATCAGGGCCAGGATGCGGACGTGGCGGCGGGTCTGGGTCAGGACGCCCTTGCGCGCATCGACCAGCACGACGGCGGCGTCGGCGGTCGAGGCGGCGGTGGCCATGTTGCGGGTGTACTGCTCATGCCCCGGGGTGTCGGCGAGGATGAAGCGGCGGCCGTCGAGGTCGAAATAACGGTAGGCCACATCGATGGTGATGCCCTGTTCCCGCTCGGCGGCGAGGCCGTCGACCAGAAGCGACAGGTCGGGATCGGGGCCCAGGGCGGCCAGCTGGTCGGCGGGCACGGCGCCCAGGTCGTGCAGCAGGCGGCCGATCAGGGTCGACTTGCCGTCGTCGACCGAGCCGCAGGTGATCAGGCGAACGGGGGCCATCAGAAATACCCCTCGCGCTTCTTGCGCTCCATCGAGGCGGCGGGGTCGTGGTCGATGACCCGGCCCTGACGCTCCGAGCCGGAAACGGCGGCCACCTCGGCGATGACCGCGTCCAGATCGGCGGCTTCGCTCTCGACCGCGCCGGTCAGGGGCCAGCAGCCGAGGGTGCGGAAGCGGATGCGCCGGGTCTGCACGGTTTCGCCGGGCCGCAGCGGCAGGCGCGGATCGGCCAGGATCAGGGCGCCGTCCCGTTCGACGACGGGGCGGTCGGCGGCGAAATAGAGGTCCGGAACGGCGATCCCTTCGCGCCGGACGTAGCGCCAGACGTCCAGCTCGGTCCAGTTGGACAGGGGGAAGACGCGCAGGGTCTGACCGTCAGTCAGCCGGGTATTGTACAGGCTCCAGAGCTCGGGCCGCTGGGCGCGCGGGTCCCAGCCGTGGGCGGCGGTGCGGACCGAGACGATGCGCTCCTTGGCGCGGCTTTTTTCCTCGTCGCGGCGGGCGCCGCCGAAGGCCGCGTCGAACCGCCCGGCGTCGAGCGCCTGCCTGAGCCCCTGCGTCTTCCAGAGGTCGGTATGGACCGAGGCCCCGTGCTCGAAGGGATTGATGCCGGCGGCGAGCGCGTCCGGATTGCGGTGGACGATCAGCTCGAGGTCGCCCGCCGCGGCGTCGCGGAAGGCGTACATTTCGGCGAACTTCCAGGTCGTGTCGACGTGCAGGAGCGGGAAGGGCGGGGGCGCGGGGGCGAAGGCCTTGCGCGCCAGATGCAGAAGGACGGCGGAATCCTTGCCCGCCGAGAACAGCAGGACCGGACGCTCCACCCCCGCGACCGTCTCACGGATGATGTGGACGGCCTCGGCCTCCAGCCAGTCCAGAACCTCGTCGTCTCGCCCCATCCCCTACCAGTGACGGCGGAATCGGGCGGCGCCAAGCCTGAGCGCGTCGGAGGCATGGCGGAACGGCGCCTGACGCGGCAGGGTGCCGCCATGAACACGGGAATCGCTTCTCCGCTGATCGCGGGCATCGAACTGGGCGGCACGAAATGCGTGTGCGTGCTGGCCTCCGGGCCGGACGACATTCGCGACGAGGTGCGCCTGCCGACGACCACGCCGGACGAGACCCTGGGCGCGATCCGGGCGGTGCTGGAGCGCTGGGCCGCCGGGCCAGGGTTTGCGGCCATCGGCATCGCCAGCTTCGGTCCGGTGGAGCTGGACCCGAAGGCGGAGAAGTACGGCCACGTCACCGAGACGACCAAGCTGGCCTGGCGCTGGGCGGACCTGAATGTGATGCACCGCGGCTTCGGCGTGCCGGTGGCGCTGGACACCGATGTGAACGGCGCGGCGCTGGCCGAGGGCCTGTGGGGCGCGGCGCGGGGGCTCGATAGCCACGCCTATGCGACCGTGGGCACGGGGATCGGCGTCGGCGTGGTGGTCAACGGACGGACCGTGCGCGGGCTGGGCCATCCGGAGCTGGGCCATCTGAAGGTCGGCCGCCTGCCGGGAGATCAGTGGCCGGGCGTCTGCGCCTACCACGGCGACTGCGTCGAGGGGCTGGCGTCGGGCCCGGCGGTCGAGGCCCGGGCGGGCAAGCCGGGGATCGAGGTGACGCCGGACGATCCGGCCTGGGACATGGTGGTCCATGCGCTGGGCGGGATGCTGCACAATCTGGTGCTGACGGCCTGTCCGCAGCGGGTCCTGATCGGCGGCGGGGTGGCGGACGGCCAGCCGTGGCTGTTCGAGCGCCTGCGCAAGGCGCTGGTGGAGAGCCTGGCGGGCTACGGCGTGGCGGGCGCCATCGCGGCGGACGTGGAGGCCTTCATCCAGCCGCCGGGACTGGGCTCCAAGGCCGGGCCGATGGGGGCGATCGCGGTGGGGCTGGGGGCGCTTTAGCGCCGCCGGTGCTCGGACGGCTGGATGCCGTGGCGGGCCATCTTGTCGTAGAGGGTCTTGCGGGGGATCTGCAGGCTGTCGGTGACGCGGCGGATGTCGCCGGTGTGGGCCGTCAGGGCCTCTCGGATCAGTTCGGCCTCATAGTCCTGGACCTGTTTCGACAGGCTGCGGTCGGTCTCGGGCCGTTCGGCGGGGGCGGCGATGCCGACGGCGACCTCGCTGGCGAAATTGGACAGCTCGCGCAGATTGCCCGGCCAGTCGTGCTCCAGCAGGCGGCGGCGGATGGCGTGGTCGATGGGCGGGATGTCCCGGCCCAGACGGCGCGCGGCGCGATCGAGGAAGCGGGCGAACAGGACCGGCACGTCCTCGCGCCGCTCGCGCAGGGGCGGGATGCGGACCCGCACCACGTTCAGCCGGTAGAACAGGTCCTCGCGCAGGTCGCCGCGGGCGACGGCCTCGGCAGGATCGGACTTGGTGGCGGCGACGATGCGCAGGTCGAGGGCGTGGGCCTCGCCGGTGCCCAGCGGCATGATCTCGCGCTCCTCCAGCACCCGCAGCAGCAGCAGCTGGGCCGCGCGGGGGGCGAGGTCGATCTCGTCGAGGAAGAGGCTGCCCTGATGCGACTGCTCGATCTGGCCCTCGCGGCGGCGCAGGGCGCCGGGGAAGGCGCCGGCGGCGTGGCCGACCAGCTGGCTCTCCGGACCGGTCTCGGGAAGGGTGGCGCAGGAGACGGCGACGAAAGGCTTCACCCGGCGGCGTCCGGCGTTGTGGATGGCGCGGGCGACGGCCTCCTTGCCGGCCCCGGTCTCGCCCTCGATCAGGACGTCGACCTCGGCGTCGGCGAGGCGCTGGATGGCAGCGCGCAGGGCGGCGACGGCGCGGCTTTCACCGCTGAGCGGGATGGACCACTCGTCCTCGACCGCGAGGGCGGTCAGGCGGCGGTTGTCGAGCACCAGCGCCCGTTTCTCCAGCGCGCGGTGCAGGGTCTCCAGCAGGCGTTCGGGGGCGAAGGGCTTGGCCAGGAAGTCATAGGCGCCGCGCTTCATCACATCGACGGCCTCGGCGATGTCCCCGTGGCCGGTCATGACGACGACGGGCAGGTCGGGATCGACGACGGCGAGGCGGTCGATCAGCTGACGGCCGTCCAGTCCGGGCATGCGCAGGTCGGTGACCACCACCCCGTCGAAGCGATCGGTCAGGGCCTTCAGGGCCGTGTCGCCGGAGGAAAACTCGGACACCGACAGGCCGGCGAGGGCCAGGCGTTCGGCGAGGGCCGAGCGGAAGGCGTCGTCATCCTCGACCAGGGCGATGCGATTACAGGGCTGGAAACTCATGCGGCCTTCGCCAGTACGATCCTGAAGACGGCGCCCGTCGTGGAAGGGGCGTGGACCAGTTCGCCGCCGAAGCCGGCGACGATGTCGCGGCTGATGACCAGCCCGAGCCCGAGCCCGTCGCGCTTGTCGGTGGTGAAGGGGGTGAACAGGCGGTCGCGGACCTCGGCCGAGACGCCCGGGCCGTTGTCGGCGACCTTGACCGTCACCTTGGCCCCGCGGACCGAGACGGCGATCTCGATGAGCGGGGCGGCGACGCCGTCGAGGGCCTCGACGGCGTTCTGGAGCAGGTTCAGCACGACCTGTTCCAGCCGGTTGCGCTCGGCCAGCACTTCGAGACCCTCGGGCCCGCGGGTGCGTTTGAGCGTTACGCCCTGTTCGCGCAGGCGGGCGCTGACCAGCAGCAGGGCGCCGTCGATGGCCGCGTCGACGCCGACGGCCACCACGCCGGAGCGGGTCTTGCGCGAAAAGGCGCGCAGTTCGTCGGTGATCGCCCCGACCCGCTGGGTCAGTTCGTTGATGCGGGTGAGGGAGCGCCCCACCGCCCCGGCGTCATCGCGCTCCAGATAGACCGAGGCGGTGTCGGCGTGGGTGCGGATGGCGGCCAGCGGCTGGTTGATCTCGTGCGCCACGCCCGCGGCGATCTGGCCGAGGGTGGCCAGCTTGTTGGCCTGGATCAGCTCGTCCTGGAGGTCCTGACGGCCCTTCTCCAGACGCAGGCGCTCCTCGATCTCGCGGCTGAGCTGGGTGTTGGCGGCGCGGAGTTCGGCCGTGCGGGCGTCGACCTGCTGCTCCAGCGCGAGGCGGGCGGCCTCGTCCTCGGCGGCGCGGGCGCGGGCGCGCTGGCGGCGGCGCAGCAGGACGCCGGTGATGCCCGCCAGAAGGGCGATGCTGAGCAGGGCCAGAACCCGCGCGGAGACGACGGCCCGGGTCACGCCGGCGCCGGCGGGGGACAGCAGGTGCAGCCGCCAGCCCATGTCCGGGATCGGGGCCGAGGTGCGGGCGTAGAGGTCGGACGGCACGCCGCGCGACAGGCGGACCAGCCCGGGCTGCAGGGCTTCGAAGGGCAGGGGGGACAGGTCGACCCGTCCGGCGGTCTGGTCGACCTCGAGGCGGTGGCGGCGTTCGGGCGGCAGGTCGCCGGTGGTGTGGAAACGCCAGTCGGAGACGGTGGTGATCAGCACCACGCCGTCGGTGTCGGTCACATAGGTCGGCTCGCCCGACGTGCGCCACTCGGTCTCCAGCGCGTCGAATTCCAGCTTGGCGACGATGATGCCGAGGGGGCGGCCGTCATCGCCGTCGATGCGGCGGGCCAGATAGAGGCCCGGACGGCCGCTGACGGTGCCCAGGGCGAACAGGCTGGCCTGACCGTCGCGCAGGGTCTCGGAATAGTAGGGACGGAAGCGGTAGTCGGAGCCGACGAAGCTGATCGGCTGGTTCCAGTTGCTGGCCACGACCGCCGTGCCGTTCGCGTTCAGGACGTAGATGACCGCCGCGCGGGTGTCGCGGGCCAGACCCTCCAGCTTGCGGTTCAGGCGGTCGACCGCGGCGGGGGACGGGTCGGCCAGCAGCGACTTGAGGTCCGGGTCCTGCGCCAGCACCAGAGGCAGGGAGCGGTGGCGCTCCAGCTCGCTGCGCAGCACGGCGGCGTGCAGGGCGGTGGCGGTGGCCGACTGGGCCAGAGCCTCGTTGCGCGCCTCGCGACGGGCGACCTCTCCCGCGACAAGGGTGACGATCCCCGCGACAATCAGCCAGAAGGCGGCGAAGACACGCCACTGGCCCTGTGCGGAATCGAGAAAACGAGGCATTCAGGAACTAATGCGGGATTTCGCACACATGTCCAGAAAAGGTGTGCGGAAATCCGCTCAAATGGCGTCTTGTGCGGCCGCGAAAGTGGCTTTTAGTCAAACAAATCCAGTGCGGTAGACGATTTCGGCCTTTCGCTTGCGAGGCCGCTTCGGGGCTCCTGATAATGGCCCCACGTCACCGCGTCAGACGGTGAAACCAATCGGGACCGGCAAGCGGTCTCTTCGGGAGGGTCTTTTGATCCAGATTGCATCCACGCCGGTGGCGGGCGCAGCGCGCAAGCCCTGGTACCGTAGCCTGTACGTGCTCGTCCTCGGCGCCATCATCGCCGGCGGACTGATCGGCCATTTCTGGCCGGAGCTCGGCAAGGACCTGAAGCCGCTGGGCGACGCCTTCATCAAGCTGGTGAAGATGATCATCGCCCCGGTGATCTTCCTGACGATCTCGACCGGCATCGCCGGGATGAGCGACCTGAAACGCGTCGGCCGGGTGGCCGGCAAGGCGTTCGCCTACTTCTTCGTCTTCTCGACCCTGGCCCTGATCATCGGCCTGGTGATCGCCAACATCGTGCGCCCGGGGCAGGGGCTGAACATTGATCCGGCGACCCTCGATGCGGGCTCGGTCGCGCAGTATGCGCAGGCCGCCCATGAATCGACGATCGTCGGCTTCCTGACCGGGATCATCCCGACGACGCTGGTCAGCGCCTTCGTCGAGGGCAACATCCTGCAGACCCTGTTCGTGTCGATCCTGTTCGGCCTGTCGCTGGCCATCGTCGGCGCCCCGGCCCAGCCGGTGGTGCGGGCGCTGGAGTCGCTGAGCCAGGTGATCTTCCGTCTGGTCGCCATCCTGATGAAGGCCGCGCCGATCGGCGCCTTCGGGGCCTTCGCCTTCACGATCGGCGCTTATGGTCTGGCGTCGATCGCCAACCTGATCGCCCTGATCGCCACCTTCTACCTGACCTCGCTGGTCTTCGTGCTGGGCGTCCTCGGCCTGGTCGCCCGCGCCAACGGCTTCTCGATCTTCAAGCTGATCTCCTACCTGAAGGAGGAGCTGCTGCTGGTGCTGGGCACCTCGTCGTCCGAGGCGGCCCTGCCGAGCCTGATGCAGAAGATGGAGAAGGCCGGGGCGCCGAAGTCGGTGGTCGGTCTGGTCGTGCCGACCGGCTATTCGTTCAATCTGGACGGCACCAACATCTATATGACGCTGGCGGCCCTGTTCATCGCGCAGGCGATGAACATCGAGCTGAGCCTGCAACAGCAGATCCTGCTGCTGCTGGTCGCCATGCTGAGCTCCAAGGGCGCGGCCGGGATCACCGGCGCCGGCTTCATCACCCTGGCGGCGACGCTGGCCGTGGTGCCGAGCGTGCCGGTGGCGGGCATGGCGCTGATCCTCGGCATCGACCGCTTCATGAGCGAGTGCCGGGCGCTGACCAACTTCGTGGGCAATGCGGTGGCGACCCTGGTCGTCGCCCGCTGGGAGGGCGAGCTGGATCGCGACGCGCTCCACACGGCCCTGGGATCAACGCCGAAGGCGCTCGCCGCGCCGCCGGATCCGGCCGCGGGGCCGGGAGACAAGGAAACCCTGACAGCCGACTGAGAAACGGCGGGGGTAAAAGGGAGGAACGGGAATGAAGTCGAAACACAGAAGCGCGCTGCTGGGCGGCGCGGCGGCCCTGGCCCTGCTGAGCGCGGGCGCGGCGGTCGCGCAGGAGGCGCCGGTCCAGACCGCGCCCGACCAGGACGCCCCGCAGGAGCAGGCGTCCGAACTGGGCGAGGTCGTGGTCGTCGGCTCGCAGATCCGCGGCGCCTCGACGACGAACGCCCTGCCGGTGGTCGTCGTCGATCAGGAGCAGATCGACGCCGTCGGCGCCGTGTCGGGCGATGATCTGCTGCGTTCGATCCCGCAGATGGGCGACGTGCTGTTCGACAGCGCCAACAACCCGCAGACCTCCAACTCGGCCCGCGGCGACGTGAACTCGGTCAACCTGCGCTCGCTGGGCGTCGGCAACACCCTGGTGCTGGTGAACGGCCGCCGGATGGTGCAGCACCCGACCAGCCAGGGCACGTCGGACACCGGCACGGTGCCGGTGCTGAGCTACAACTCGAACGCCATCCCGGTCGCCGGGCTGGAGCGGGTCGAGGTGCTGCTGGACGGGGCCGCGGCCATCTACGGCGCCGACGCGGTGGCCGGGGTCGTGAACACCGTGCTGCAGGACGACTTCGAGGGCTTCACCTTCGAGACCCGCTACGGCGGCGCCGAGGGCACGGGCCTGCGCGAGTTCGAGCTCAACCTGTTCACCGGCAAGAATTTCGAGCGCGGCAACATCTCGCTGTTCGCCAACTACGCCGACCGCACCGCCCTGATGGCGGACGAGCAGGACTTCACGTCCAGCGACGACATGCGTCCGTTCTTCGCCGGCTTCCCGGGCTATGAGACCTCGACCGTGCCGGACGGCCGTTCGTCGCACACCACCTGGGCGGCGCTGAGCATCGCGCCGGTCACCACGGCCACGCGTCCGCGCTCGAACGGGGTGGTGGTGACCACCGCCGCCGGCGCCTTCCACTACCAGCCGGAAAGCTTCGGCTGCGTGGGCGTCGATCTGGGCGCGACCTGTCTGGTCAGCGGCGCGGCGGCCTATAACGGCGTGAACCGCGAGATGCGCTTCGACACCCGCAAGGGCACGACGGTGCGTCCGTCGGTCGAGCGCGGCAACCTGTTCCTGACCGGCCACTATGACCTGACAGACAACATCACCGCCTTCGGCGAGATCGGCTTCTATGCGGCCGAGAGCCGGGCCATCCAGCCGCCGGTGGTGAACCTGAACGGCCTGTGGATCCCGGCCAACAACTACTGGAACCCGTTTGGCCCGACGATGCTGAACGGCGCGCCGAACCCGAACCGCCTGCCGAACCTGACCAACGTCCCGGCCTCGGGCCTGGCCGTGCGTCTGGGCAACTACCGCTTCGCCGACGCCGGCTACCAGGAGGTGACGGTCAAGAACTTCCAGTCGCGCTTCCTCGGCGGTCTGCGCGGCGAATGGCGCGGCTTCGACTGGGAAGGCGCGATCCTGTACTCCGAAGCCGAGGCCGAGGACATCTCGCCCAACATCAACATGACGGCGCTGCAGCAGCAACTCGCCCTGTCGACCCCGGACGCCTACAACCCGTTCAACGGCGGCTGCGTCTCGACGCCCAGCTACAACGACTGCAATCCGTCGTCGCAGGCGGCCATCGACGCCATCGTGTTCGACATGCGCCGCTTCTCGCGCACCACCCTGCTGCTGGCCGACTTCAAGATGTCGCGCACGGACCTGTTCGAACTGCCGGGCGGTCCGGTGGGCGTGGCGGCGGGCGTCGAGTTCCGTCGTGAAACCCAGATGGACGACCGCGACGAGAACCTGGACGGCACCTTCACCTTCGTCGACATGGTGACGGGCGAAACCAACGCCTCGAACGTCTCGGCGGTGAGCCCGAACCCGGACACCGAGGGCGACCGCACCGTCGCCGGCGCCTTCGTCGAGTTCGCCATTCCGGTCGTCTCGCCCGAGATGAACATCCCGTTCGTCCAGGCGATCGACGTGCAGCTGGCGGGCCGGTTCGAGCACTATTCGGACTTCGGTTCGGTCGGGAAGCCGAAGATCGCCGTGGCGTGGGACGTCGTGGACGGCCTGCGCATCCGCGGCTCCTATTCGGAAGGCTTCCGCGCCCCGAACCTGGAGCAGGTCAACGCCACCCAGTACGCCCGTCTTGCCAGCGGCCCGGACTTCATCCGCTGCGAGGCGGACATCCGCAACGGCACCATCGCCAACATGAGCCAGTGCGCCCGGACGGCCAGCGTCTCGCTGCTGATCTCGGGCAACCCGGACCTGAAGCCGGAAGAAAGCACCAACTGGTCATACGGCCTGGTCTTCCAGCCGACCTTCCTGCCGGAAGTGCTGGGCGACTTCACCTTCACGGTCGACCGCTGGCGGATCGAGCAGGAAGAGATCGTCGGCCTGCTGGGCGCCCAGACGGCGCTGGCGCTGGAGTACCTGAACCGCGTGCAGGGCGGCTCGAACCCGAACGTGGTGCGCTCGGCGCCGACGCAGGACGACATCGACCTGTTCGACGGCACCGGCCTGACGGCGGTCGGTACGGCCACCTCGATCACCGACCAGTTCATCAACCTGCTGCCGCAGACGGTCGAGGGCATGGACTTCGGCTTCACCTGGGCCAAGCGCCGCACGGAGTGGGGGACCTTCATCTTCCGCGCCAATGCGCAGCAGCTGCTGACCTTCTCGCGTGAGCCGGGCGCCATCGTGGACTCGCTGTACGCGGCCCGCGACGCCGGGATCATCGATCCGCTGACCCCGCTGCCGGACTCCAGCCAGCTGATCGCCCAGAACGGTCGTCCCGAGTGGAAGGTCAACGCCAGCTTCACCTGGCGCCACGGCCCGTGGCGGGTGGGCGCCTCGACCCAGTACGTCAGCGAGGTGTTCCAGACGTCCCTGCTGAGCTCGACCGGTCAGGCGTGGAAGGTCACCGACCAGATGACCTTCAACCTGTACGGCCAGTACGAGTTCGAGGAACAGTTCGGCGCCGCCGCCGGCACGGAGCTGCGTGTCGGGGTCCGCGATCTGACGGACGAAGGTCCGTCGCTGGCGGACGGAGGGTATCTCGGCTCGGTCCAGCGTCCGTATGGCCGCTACTGGTACGTCGACATTTCGAAGACCTTCTGAGACTGAGCTGAACACCGGCGCGGGTCGACCTCCTCCCCCGATCCGCGCCGGACTTCTTTCGTGAGACCGCCCATGAAGCGACTGGCCGCCCTGTTCGGAGCCCTGATGCTGGCGACGCCCGGCGTCGCGGCCGCCCAGACCCCGTCGCCGCTGGAGGCGGGGGCGCCGGTCCCGGTCGACTGTCCGGCGTCGGTGGGCCGCGAGGTGCGGTGTCTGGCGGGGCGGGACGTCAACGGCGCGGGCTATGTGATCGCCCTGCCGACGACCTGGAACCACCGGCTGATCGTGCATACCCATGGCGGGCCGCGCACCGGCGACCCGGAACCGGCGGACTCGCTGGAGGACCTGGACCGGTTCGCGGTCATGGTCCGGCAGGGCTATGCCTGGATCGGCTCGACCTATCGCCGGGGCGGCTACGGCGTGCGCATGGCGGCCGAGGACGCCGACAACAGCCGCAAGATCTTCTGGGCCCGCTTCGGCCGGCCGGAGCGGACCCTGCTGCACGGGCAGTCGTGGGGCGGCAATGTCGCGGCCAAGGCGGCGGAGCTGTACGCGCTCGATATCGAGGGGCGGCCGAACTACGACGGCGTGCTGCTGACCAACGGCGTGCTGATGGGCGGGACCCGGGCCTATCAGTTCCGGGCCGACCTGAGGGCGGTCTACCAGTTCTACTGCGGCAACCACCCCTCGCGGCAGGACGGGGCCTATCCGGTGTGGCAGGGCCTGCCCGCCAACGCCGCGATGACCCGGGCAGAGCTGCGCCGCCGGATCGTGGAGTGCACGGGCGTGGGCCTGTCGCAGCGCGAGCGCCGGGCGGACCAGACGCGCCGCCTGCGCGACATCCTGGCGGTGACCGGGATCGAGGAGGATGAGCTGATCGCCCACATGAACTGGGCGACCTTCCTGTTCCAGGATCTGGTGCAGAGGCGGCTGGGCGGGCTCAATCCTTTCGACAACAGCCGCACGGTCTACAGCGGGTCGAGCGACGACGCGGCGCTGAATGCGGGCGTTGAGCGGTTCACCGCCGATCCCCGGGCCGTGGCGCGGCTGGCCTATGACGCGGACCTGTCGGGCCTGATCGTGGCGCCGACGGTGACGATCCACGCCCGGCATGATCCGACGGTGACGTATCTGGCCGACGCCGAGTATGCGCGCACGGTGGCGGCGGCGGGGCGGTCGGGGCTGCTGGTCCAGGCCCTGACGGACGAGGACCAGCACAGCAAGATGGAGGACGGCGGCTACCTGACCGCCCTGCTGGCCCTCGAAGGCTGGATCGACACGGGCGTGCGGCCCGACCCCGCGGGCTTCCAGCAGGACTGCCTGTCCCGCTCGCCCTCTACAACCTGTCGTTTTATGGCCACGCCGTAGACTCGCGTTCCACCGTTACGCGAAATCGCTTGTTCACGAGTCTCGATTAGGGGATTTTACGGAAGCGATTAACGGGGGGTTGATCATGCGGTCCATGCGAGCGAACCGGTTCAGCCGACTGGCGGGCCTGGTGGAGCAACTGGCGGCGGGGCTGGAGCCCGACCGCATCCCCGTGAAATCGCGACAGGCCTCGATCGTCGAGCTGGACAGCCTGTGGGCCCTGCTGGACGGGCACCCGGACGACGCCGACGGCGCGCTGGCCGCCGCCCTGTGGGGGCTGCGCACCCGGCTGGCCGAGGCGGACGGAACCCGTCGCCCGCGCGTGGCGGACGCCGCGCGCAACCGCCGCCTGGCCC
>NZ_DASWWG010000016.1:0-31205 GCF_036400995.1 Brevundimonas sp. | reverse complement strand
AACATCCTCTGAAGTCAGAAGGCTGTCGCCAGAACCGCATTGAACGCTCGAACCGCCGCCGCCGGCCCTTGCGGGTGAGCCCAAACCCCCGCGCTGACGGCGACGAAATCGGCGCCGGCGGCGGCGACCTGGGCCGCGTTGTCGACCGTGATGCCGCCGATGGCGACGCAGGGCGTCTCCATCGTCTCCTGCCATATCGTCAATTCGATCAGTTCGGGCCGGTGCGTGGTTTCCTTGGTGTCAGTCGGAAAGAAGGCGCCGAAGGCCACATAGTCCGCGCCCGCCTCGGCCGCCTCCATCGCCAGGTGGCGGCTGTCGTGGCAGGTGGCGCCGATCATGGCGTCCGGCCCCATGATGCGCCGCGCCTCGGCCACCGGCGCATCGTCCTGCCCCACATGCACCCCGTCGCAACCGGTGGCCTTGGCCAGGTCGGGCCGGTCGTTCAGGATCACCGCCACGCCGTGCGCCTGGGCGATGGGCGCCAGCCGCGCCACGGCGGCCTTGATCTGATCGTCCGAAGCGTCCTTGAGCCGGATCTGCAAGGCCGCGACCTCGCCCGCCGACAGGGCCTGTTCGAGCAGGTCGGCGAAGGCCTCCAGGTCGGCGAGGGCCGGGGGCGTGATCAGATACAGCTGACAGGGCGGACGGGGCGGGAGCGCAGTTTGACGGGCCATGTCCTCGCCCTGCCCGTCCCCGCGCCGGGCGTCAATGTCGCGGCGCCGTGCGAACGATTTGCACTCGCCTTAATAAATGCTATAGCGAGCCATTCTCAGTAACTGCTTCGGGGCTTTCCGCCTTGTACGTCTGCAACTGTAACGGCCTTCGCCAGCGTGACGTCGCCCAGGCCATCGAGGCCGGCGCGACCCGTCCCAAGGATATTTTTGCGTCCAATCAATGCGCTCCGCAGTGCGCCAAGTGCGTCTGCGAAATGCGCCAGATGATTCAGGACACCCAGGCCGCCTTCGCCCTCGCGGCCGAGTAGGGCGCCCATCTGAAATTCGATTTCACTCGCATTATCAATGCAGTGATAAGAACTCGCAAATGATCCACGCCCCTGAAGCCGTGCTATAAACCTCTTCACGGGCGGCGCTTAGAGCCGCGACGTCATGACGACGTCGCCCAGCGCCGCCGCATTAGAGGACGACGACCATGAAGGGCGATCCGGCGATCATCCGCACCCTCAACGCAGTTCTGACCAACGAACTGACGGCGGTGAACCAGTATTTCCTGCACGCCCGCATGTTCGAGAGCTGGGGCCTGGCCCACCTCGGCAACGTCATCTACGAAGAATCGATCGGCGAGATGAAGCACGCCGACATGCTGATCAAGCGCATCCTCTTCCTGGACGGCCTGCCCAACCTGCAGGACCTGCACAAGCTCAAGGTCGGCGAGGATCCGATCGAATGCCTGGGCGCCGACCTGAAGCTCGAGATCGACAGCCGCGCCACGACCCGCGACGCAGTCACCCAGTGCGAGGAAGCCCGCGACTACGTCAGCCGCGACCTGCTGATGAAGATCCTGGCCGACACCGAGGAGCACGTCGACTTCCTCGAGAACCAGCACAAGCTGATCGAGCTGATGGGCGCCCAGAACTACCTGCAGTCGGCCATGAAAGAGATCACCACCGACGGCGGGGCCACCGGCGGCTGATCCGCGGCTGAACGCAAGACATTGGAAGGGGCGGCCGAGCCATCGGCCGCCCCTTTTCCTTGGCTACAGCACCTCGCGCCGGGCCAGGTGCGCCACCGCCAGAATCAGTACGATCACCCCCAGCCCTCCGCCCAGACCGAGCGCCGCCTGCATCCGCCAGACCTCGCCGGCCAGAACGTTGACCGGCATCTGCCATGGCATGAAGACCCCCTGCTTGGCCGAGGTGGCCACCACCGCAAAGAAGGTGCCGCCGATGCCCACGATCAGGGCCGGCACGAAGCTGGCGAACCGCATGGCGACCCAGAACTGGATGGCGATCATCAGCGTGCCCGCCACCGCCATCAGCCCCAGCATCCTGGCATAGGCCGCCAGATCGAAGGCGCCCGTCGGCGCCACGGCGGGTTTGATCAGCGCCGCCAGCGACACCGAGGCCGCCGTCAGCGCCAGCACGCCCGCGCTCATCAGCACCACCAGGCCGATCACGCAGGCCGCCTTGGCCGCGTACAGGCTCCAGCGCGGGATCGGCAGGGCGCGCAGGTGGTCCCAGGACTTCGGCCCATGCTCCATGTGCGCGACCAGGGCGGTCAGGGCCGTCACGCTCATCGGCATCATGAAATAGGCCCAGATGGCCGAGCCCGTCCCGATCCACATCTCCCAGGGCGACGGCTGCTTCGCCCGCAGCATCATGAAGAAGGCGAAGATCGCGATCAGACTGGGCGCAGCCACGGCCAGCAGCAGGGCCAGAGAGCGGTTCAGCTTGCGAACCTCGACAGACAGAACGGACAGCATCACGCGGCCTCCGGCAGGGGGTGAACGGTTTCCGTCACCTGGCGGTACAGGCCCTCCAGCGAGCGTTCGCGGGCCCCGATGGCGAAGACGGCGACGCCCTGCTCGACCAGGGCCCGGTTGAGGCCCGCCGTCACGGCGTCGTGGTCCTGGCCCGCGCGCAATCGCGCCGTCAGGCCCTCGGCGACCTCCGTCACGTCCAGATCATGCCGGGCCAGCAATGCCGCCGCCCGAATGCGGTCGTCCACGCGCAGATGGATTTCCGGCGCCTCGGCCGCCTTCAGCGCCGTCAGTTCGCCCTCCAGAACCAACCGCCCCTGATGGATCACGCCCACGTGGGTGGCGATCTGCTCGATCTCGCCCAGCAGGTGGCTGGAGAGCAGCACCGTCGCCCCCGTCCGGGCGGGCAGGTCACGCAGAAAGCGGCGCATCTCGGCGATGCCGTCCGGGTCCAGGCCGTTGGTCGGCTCGTCCAGCACCAGGACCGGCGGCGCGCCCAGCATGGCCCGCGCCAGCCCCAGCCTCTGCCGCATCCCCAGGGAATAGCCCGCGACCCGACGACCGCCGTCGGCCCGCATCTCGACCACGTCCAGCACCCGGTCGATCTCGCTGACCGGAAGGCCCAGAAAGCGACGGCTGAGATCCAGATTCTCGCGCCCCGTCAGGTTGCTGTAGAAACCATGCGCCTCCAGCAAGGCGCCGACCTTGCGCACCGCGCCGATGCGGTCGCGCGCCACGTCGACGCCGCCGATCCGCGCCGTCCCGGCCGTCGGCTGGATCAGACCCAGCAGCATCTTCAGCGTCGTCGTCTTGCCCGCCCCGTTGCGCCCCAGGAAGCCATAGACCGCCTGATCCGGCACCGTCATCGACACCGCATCCACCGCCGTTCGCGCGCCGAAGCGCCGCGACAGCCCCTCCGTCTCAACCATTCCGGCCATCGCCGCCTCCATTAAACTCTTAGATAAAGTTGCAAAGGCGCAATCTTTAAGTCAAGATTAAAGAAACGTCAGAATCGGAACCCGCCATGACCCGAGACCTCGACCGCTTTCGCCGCCTGTGCGGCCAGTACCGCTGGCTGGCGGTCTTCATGGTGGCCAGCGTGGGGCTGCTGTTGGTCGCGGCCAACCTGATCGCTCCGATCGTCCTGTGGGCGCGCGTCCCGACTCTCGTCAGCGGGCGCGCGGTCGCCGCCTCGCTGATCTGGATCGCCCCGGCGCTCTGCTACCTGTTCGGCGTCTGGTCGATCGGCGGCGGCATGGGGCAACTGGCCAGGGGACGACTGATACAGCCGACCCTGGCTGCGACCCTGCGTCGGGTCGGCCTGGCCCTCGGCTTCGGCGGCGTGATCAGCGTCTTTGTCGTCACCAACCTGCTGCGCCTGATCGGCTCCACCCAGGGCGGCTATCTGCATTTCGACGTGGCCGGCATGACGCTGGGCATGATCGGCGGCGCCGTTTTCCTGCTGGGCCGCGTCGTGGATCAGGCGGGGGTCGTTCAGGCCGAACTGGACGAGATGATCTGATGGCGGTTCGCGTGACCCTGGACGCCCTGATCGTCGCCAGGGGCATCAAGGCCCGCGATCTGGCCGCTCAGGTCGGGCTCAGTGAGACCCAGTTGTCCCTGTTTCGCTCCGGCAAGGTGAAGGGCATCCGCTTTCGCACCCTCGCCCGGCTATGCGCCGCCCTGGGCTGCCGCCCCGGCGACCTGCTGGACTACGACCTGGACCCTGCCGACCTGGAGCCGCCCGGCGGCGACGAGGCGGACTGACGGAACCGCCTTGAGGGCACGCGACTTGATTTCCTGACCCTTTGCAGGAGCCGCCATGTCCATCGAAAACGCCCTCGACACCGCCCGCGATCAGGCCTCCGGCCTTCTCAACGCCGAGGGGCGCAGCTGGACTCATGTCGGGCTGGGCCTGGCCCTGACCGCCGGATTCGCCCTGGCGGCCACGACCGCGGCTTCAAAGCTGATCCGCCCCCAGCCGCGCCGAGCGCTGCAGCCGCTGGGCGGCGACGCCCCGATCACCGAACGACCGCGCGGCCCGATCAGCCTGATCCTGCCGGCCATGTTCTCGGCCACCACCCTGTCAGCCGTGCGGGTGTGGAACGCCCCGGCCCGCCCCGAGCGGCGCAGCGCCATGGCCCTCTGGCTCGCCGCCCAGACGGTCAGCGCCGTCTGGCTGGCCGTGCGGCCGACACGCCTGACGACCCAGGTCCTGGCGGCCATGTCCTCGGCCGGTCTGGCCGCCGCCTTCGCCCACGAGGCGCGCAAACTGGACCCCGGCGCCGGCAAGCTGGCCTCGCCCACCGGCATGGGCGTGCGTCTGGCCAATCGCGCCGAGGCCCGGCTTCGCGACAGGCCGACCGTTCACTGATCCGCAGACCGGCGATCAGCGCCCCCATTGCCCTTTTTCCACTGTTCCTCTACGGCTCGCCGCGATTTCGCGCGCCCGCCTGTGAAGCGGCCGGGCCGCCCCCTGCCCTCACATCCAGCGGTTTCTATGAAAATCAACGGCAACACCATCAAGCCCGGCATGGTCCTGCAGCACAACGGCGGCCTGTGGGTCGTCACCAAGGCCAGCCACGTCAAGCCCGGCAAGGGCGGCGCCTTCGCCAACGTCGAGGCCAAGAACCTCGAGACCGGCAACAAGCTGAACGAACGCTTCCGTTCGGAAGACAAGGTCGAGCGCGTGACGCTCGAGCAGAAGGACTACTCGTACCTGTACGACGGCGGCGAGACCCTGGTCTTCATGAACGACGAGAACTACGAGCAGATCGAACTGCAGAAGGACTGGGTCGGCGACGAACGCATCCCCTACCTGCAGGAAGGCATGAAGGTCGTCATCGAGTCGCACGAAGACCGTCCGATCGGCCTGTCGCTGCCGGACCAGGTCACGCTGGAAGTCGTCGAGACCGAGCCCACCGTGAAGGGCCAGACCGCCTCGTCGTCCTACAAGCCGGCCGTCGCCAACAACGGCGTCCGCATCATGATCCCGCCCTACATGTCAGCCGGCGAGAAGATCGTCGTCGACACCGCGACCGGCGAATACGTCCGCCGCGCGGACTAAGCGGCGTGATTGGTGATTGGTGGCTGCCGGCCCGAACGCCGGTGTAGCCACCGAGGGTGAGGTGTGAGCCGCATCAATCACCAACCACCAGTCACCAATCACTTCACCGGCTCCGTCGGGGCCGGCTAGCGTTTGAACTTCTCCGCCTGTCCGGCCACCGGCTTTTCAGGACACGCGGACCAGGAGATTCCCGATGGCCCTCGCCTCCGCCCTGCTGCAAGTCATGATGGACGCGGTCCGCAAGACCGCCCGCCCGATGCTGCGTGATTTCGGGGAGGTCGCGAACCTCCAGACCTCGCGCAAGGGTCCGGGCGACTTCGTCACCGCCGCCGACATCAAGGCCGAGGAGACCCTGTTCGAGCTGCTGACCAAGGCCCGTCCGGGCTACGGCTTCCTCGGCGAGGAACGCGGCTTCATCGAGGGCACCGACAAGTCGCACCGCTGGATCGTCGATCCGATCGACGGCACGACCAACTTCATCCACGCCATGCCGCACTTCGCGATCACGGTCGGCCTGGAGCGCTTCGCCCCGGACGGCTCGTCCGAGATCGTGGCCGCCGTGACCTACAACCCGGTCATGAACGAGATGTTCTGGGCCGAGAAGGGCAAGGGCTGCTACCTGAACGACGGTCGCATCCGCGTCGCCGGCCGCAAGGACCTGTCGGAAAGCCTGATCGCCACCGGCCTGCCCTTCATCGGCAAGCAGGGCCACGCCCAGGCCATCAAGGACATCCACGCCGTCGGCCAGCGCGTCGCGGGCATCCGCCGCCTCGGCTCGGCCGCCCTGGACTTCGCCTGGGTCGCCGCCGGTCGCTATGACGCCTTCTACGAGCGGAACCTGCAGGCCTGGGACGTGGCGGCGGGAATCCTGCTGGTCACCGAGGCCGGCGGTCTGGTCACCTCGATCGACGTCGACGGCGATCCGAAGAACGGCAAGCAGGTGCTAGCCGCCAACCCGGAGATCCACACCGCCCTGCGCAAGGTGCTGCAGGGGGCCTGAAGCTGAGTGTCCTTCTCCCCTTGCGGGAGAAGGTGGCTCGCGAAGCGAGACGGATGAGGGGTATCGGCTCCGTCACCAACGCGTTTGCGCTGGAGCACCGATTTCACCCTCGTCCGCGCTGGCACCCCTCATCCGGCCCTCCGGGCCACCTTCTCCCGCAAGGGGAGAAGGAAATTCTATCCAATCAGCGTCCGCGCCGCCGCCCGCGCCTCGTCGGTGATCGTCGCGCCGGACAGCATCCGGGCGATTTCCTCCAGCCGTTGGCCTTCATCCAGCGTGTCCACCGTGGTGGCGGTGACCCCCGCGTGGTCGGACTTGCGGACCTTCCAGTGGGCGTGGCCGCGGGCGGCGACCTGCGGGCTGTGGGTGACGACCAGCACCTGCGCGCCCTGCGACAGGCGCTGCAGGCGGGTGCCGACGGCCTCGGCGACGGCGCCGCCGACGCCCTGATCCACCTCGTCGAAGATCATCACCGGCTGGCGCTGGTCCTCGCGACCCGCCAACGCGGCCTTCATGGCCAGGGCGAAGCGGGCCAGTTCGCCGCCTGACGCAATGGCGTCCAGCGGGCCGAACGGAGTGCCGGCGTTGGTGGCGATCTCGAAGCGGACGGTCTCGACGCCCGACGGGCCGCGACGGCCGTCGGCCACCGGCTCGAAGGCGACGCGGAAGCGCGCGCGTTCCAGCTTCAGCGGGCCGAGTTCCTCCATCACCGACGCGGTCAGCCGCTCGGCGGCCGCCTCCCGCGCCGAGGTCAGCAGGGTCGCGGCCAGGTCATAGGCTTCACGCGCGGCCGAGGCTTCCCGCTCGGCGGCGGTGATGGCGCCGGCGCCGTCCTCGATCAGGCGCAGTTGCTCGCGGAATCGCTCGCGCAGGGTCGGCAGCAGCTCGACCGAGGTGTTCAGCTTGCGGGCGGCGGCGCGCAGGGCGAACAGCCGCTCCTCGGTCTTGTCCAGACGGCCCGGTTCGAAGTCGAAGGCGTCGGCGGCGGCGTCGACGCAGGCCAATGCCTCCTCGGCCTCCACCAGCGTCCGGTCGATGGCCTCGGCCGCGGCGGTCAGCTTGAGCAGCAGCGGGTGATCGCCCTCGGCGCCCGACTGGGCCGCGCGGGTGCGGGCGTGCTCGACGGCGCGCAGGGCCGCCGACAGGTTGCGCGACAGCTTGTCCCCACCCAGCGACGCCCGGGCGTCGGTCAGGTCGGCCATGGCCTTTTCCGCCGCGCCCAGCAGGGCCCGTTCGCCCGCCAGCTCGGTCTCCTCGTCGGCGCGGGGATCCAGCGCATCGAGATCGGCCAGGTTCTGGGTCAGTTCCTCGGTATGGGCGGCGGCGTCCGCGGCGGCGGCCTTCAGCTCAGCCACCTTGCGCTCTGCGGTCTTCAGCGCCTCGGCGGCGGCGGCGACGCCCTCCAGCTGGGGCGACAGGCCGCCGTAGGCGTCCAGCAGGGCGCGGTGGGTCTTCCAGTCCAGCAGGCCGACGGTCTCGTGCTGGCCGTGCACCTCGACCAGGGCCTGGCCGATCTCGCGCAGGGCGGTAACGCCGGCGGGCTGGTCGTTGACGAAGGCGCGGCTGCGGCCGTCGGCGGCGACGGTGCGGCGCAGGATCAGGTCCTCGCCCGGCGTGACCTCGAAGCCCTTCTCGGCGATCAGCTCGATCAGGGCCTGATCGTCGGGGGCGGTGAAGACGGCCGTGGCGCTGGCCTGTTTGGCCCCGGCCCGCACCAGCCCGGCGTCGCCGCGCGCGCCCAGCGCCAGCCCCAGCGCGTCCAGGATGATCGACTTGCCCGCCCCGGTCTCGCCGGTCAGCACGGTCAGGCCGTCCCGGACCTCGAGGTCCAGCACGTCCACCAGGACGATGTCGCGAATCGATAGCGCGGTCAGCACGACGGGCCTCCTTGCGGAGACGTCAGGCCGGAAACGCGGTCAGAAAGCTGGGGCAAGGCGAATCGTCTTCTCGGGCGATGCCGGAGAATGCGGAGCAACCGCCTCCCGGGACAAGACCGGGAATAGCGGAACAAATCGAAAACGTCAGCCCGGGATCAGACGACGCAGCCAGCTTTCACGCTGGGCGGTCGGGGCGACTTCCGGCGTCGCGCCTTCCTCGGTCAGCAGGGCGTAGGCCTCCGCGTACCAGGGGCTGCCCGGATAGTTGAAGCCCAGCACCGAGCCGTTGCGCATGGCCTCTTCCTTCAGGCCGAGGACCAGATTGATCTCGACCAGACGGTACAGGGCCTCCGGCGTGTGCGAGGTGCGCTGGTAGGCCGGATTGTCGATCACGGTCTTGTAGCGGTTGATCGCCGCCAGCGGCTGGTTGTTGCGCTGGTAGTAGCGGCCGATGGCCATTTCCTTGCCGGCCAGCTGGTCGTTGACCATGTCCATCTTCACCGTGGCGTCGATGGCGTAGGGCGTGCCCGGATAGCGGCGCGCGACCTCGCGCAGGCCGTCCAGCGCCGCCAGGGCATAACCCTGGTCACGGCCCACGTCGGTGATCTGCTCGAAGTTGCAGATGGCCTTCATGTAGAAGGCGTAGGGCGCGCTCGGATTGCCCGGGAACAGGGCGATGAAGCGATCCGCCGCGGCGATCGCCTCCTGATAGTGGTTGTCCTGATAATACGCGTAAATCTGCATCAGGATCGCGCGGCGCGACCACTCCGAATACGGGTGCTGACGCTCGACTTCCTGGAAATAATCGACCGCGTCGGCCCAGCGGCGCGCCTGCACGCGCTGGTAGCCGGTGTTGTACAGCGCCTCGACCGGGCGCTCCTCATAGGCCAGCCGGGGGCGGTTCGCGCCGCGATTCAGACAGGCCGAGGTGGACAGGGCCGAGATGGCGACGGCCGCCAGAACAAGGCCGGTGCGGAACTTCGAAGCGGACAAGGACGACCTCAAGAATGTCTGCCGACGGACGTCGCCCGTCGGCGTCCCCCGGAAACGAGACGCGTTCTCTATACCAGTGAACATCGCAGCGCCAATGCGTGAAGAAGGCCGTAAAAAGCGTCTGTCGCGCCTTGTGGCCTCCGCGTCCCCTGATATGTAGCGCGCCAGCGCCACGGCAGGCATGCAGCCGGGCGATGACGGCGAAAGGATGACCGGACATGAAGCTGCTCTCTGGCAATTCGAACCGGACCCTCGCGGCCGCAATCGCGGGCCACCTCGACATGCCCCTGACCAAGGCCCAGGTGAAGCGCTTCGCCGACAACGAGGTCTTCGCGATGATCGAGGAGAACGTCCGCGGCGAGGACGTCTTCGTGATCCAGTCGACCTCCTATCCGGCCAACGACAACCTGATGGAGATGCTGATCATCACCGACGCGCTGGTGCGCGCCTCGGCGAAGCGGATCACGGCGGTCGTCCCCTACTTCGGCTACGCCCGGCAGGACCGGAAGACGGACGGCCGGACCCCGATCTCGGCCAAGCTGGTCGCCAATCTGATCACCCGCGCCGGCGCCGACCGGGTCCTGACCATGGACCTGCACGCCGGCCAGATTCAGGGCTTCTTCGACATCCCGACCGACAATCTGGTGGCCACGCCGGTGCTGGCCCGGGACATCAAGGAACACTATCCGAAGGGCGACGACCTGATGATCGTGTCGCCGGACGTCGGCGGCGTGGTCCGCGCCCGCTCGCTGGCCAAGCGCCTGGACGCCGATCTGGCCATCGTCGACAAGCGCCGCCCCAAGGCGGGCGAGAGCGAGGTCATGAACATCATCGGCGACGTCGAAGGCCGCCGCTGCATCCTGTTCGACGACATCGTCGATTCGGGCGGCACCCTGGTGAACGCCGCCCGGGCCCTGATCGAGAAGGGCGCCACCGAGGTTTCGGCCTACATCAGCCACGGCGTCCTGTCGGGACCGGCCGTCCAGCGCGTCCAGGACGGTCCGCTGAAGGAGCTGGTGATCACCGATTCGATCGAACAGCCGGACGAGGTTCTCGGCTGCTCGAAGATCCGCCGCGTGTCCGTCGCGCCGCTGATCGGCGAGGCCATCCGGCGCATCGCCAACGAGGAATCGGTCTCGAAACTCTTCGACTGATCCGGGGAACGTCCTTCGTCCGGCCTCATTAGGGGCTGAGGCTCAGGCGCGGGGCGCCGGGTTGAGAAGGAGTCCTGATGCGTTCAGCCAACCGGAGCCGCGGCGTCGCCGTGGCCGCGATCGCCGTCGTCGCCCTGCTTGCAGGGTGCGCGTCCCAGTCCGCCGCCGAAAAGGCCGCTGAAGCCGAGGCCGCGCGGGTCGCCGCCGAGATCGCCGCCCGCACGCCGCCGCCCATGGGCCTGAACCAGGAGGTGGTCGAGGCCGCCTCGGTCTATGTCGCCTTCAGCCGCGAGATGGCGGCCATCGAGGGCGGTTTCGACAATCCCGCGGCCATCCAGGCGGCCCTGCAGCGCGGCGCGTCCTACGATCCCGTGCAGCTGTCGCGCGGGCTTGTGGCCTACGCCTCCATCGTGGCGCTGCAGTCGCCCGAGTTCGTCCAGGGCGTGCGCCAGTACGCCGTCGACCGGGCCACGCGCGAGCAATTGGCCGCCAACATCGTCGCCGACCCGCGCTGGGCGTCGCACCTGCCCGGCGCCGACGCCGCGGCGGGCCTGATCATCGCCACCCTGCGCACCGACATAGACGCCCTGAACCGGACGGCGGGCCTGATCGAGAACGACGCCTACGCCGTCCAGGCGGACGCCCGTCGGTCCTGGGCCGTGGCGCCGGTCGCCGACCGCGAGGGGCGCCTCGCCGACGCCAAGGCCCGCTCCACCCGCGCCATGCTGCCCTCGGCCGAGGACGCCGCCCGGTTGATGTCCGCCGCCACCAGCGGCTCGGGCCTCGGCCTGTCCGGCGACCGCCGCCGCACGGCCCCCTACCCGCCCGTGGTCGAGCGGGCGCTGGCCATCGCCGCCCTGGCGGCCTTGGGCGAAGCCGGCGACAGCACCCGCACCCGCGCCCTGCAGGACGACCCGGTCAGCCAGGGCTGCCTGGCGGAATCCAAGCTGAACCTGTTCCAGTGCCTGGCCGCCTCGCGCCCGAACTATGAGGACGTGTTCTGCGTCGGCCGTCACATCGTCCGCGACATCGCCACATGCACCCGCGGCGCGGCCCAGCCGGCCCCGACGGTGCTGGTGTCCGGCGTCGAGGTCGTGCCGGAGCCCCGGATCACCCCGACCAGCCTGGATGCGCCCGTCACTCCGGCTCCCGCGCCGGCGCCCGCACCGGTCCAGACCCCGGCGACGCCGCCGGCTCCGGTCGCGACGCCGGCTCCGCCGCGACCGGCCGTGTCTCCGACCGAGCGACTCAACTCCCAACCGAACCGCGATCCCGGCTGAGGAGAATCATCACCTTGTGATCCCGGACTTCCGGCAACGCTTGCATTAACGCTCGGAGAACCACTTTCTCCGCGATAATAGGTCGAAGTCTGTGGTTGCGCCCTGACGGGCGTCGAGGGGTGGGGTTTGGTAATGTTCCAGGGTCAAATGCGCCGCGGCCTTTCGCTCGCCGCCGTCGCCGTCGCCGCCGTGCTGGCCAGCTGCGCCACCGATGAACCCGCTCCGGCGCCCGCGCCGCCCCCGCCGCCTCCGCCGCCGCCCGCCCTGTCGATGAACGAGGGCGTCGCCCAGGCGGCCTCGATCTATGTCGCCTTCCTGCGCGATGTCGGCACCATTCCGCCGGGCGGCTTCACCGACGCCGAATCCATCCAGGCCGCCATCCGCAAGGGCGCGGCCTATGAACCCGCCCAGCTGTCGCGCGGCATGATCGCCTACGGGTCGATCCTGGCGCTGCAATCGCCCGAGTTCGTCCAGGGCGTGCGCACCTACGCCGTCGATCCGGCGGTGCGCCAGGAGCTGATCAACCGCATCATCGCCGATCCGGCCGTCGCCGCGACCCTGCCGGGCGCCGACGCCGCCGCGGGCCTGATCGTCGAGACCCTGGGTCGCGACGTGGCCGCCATGCGCCTGATCGCCGAGGGCGTCGAAGGCGACGCCTACACCATCCAGGAACGCCGCGACCCGCGCCGTCGCTGGGCCGTGACCCCCATCCCGAATCGCGAGAGCCGCCTGCAGACGGCCAAGACCCTGTCGGCCGCCCAGATGCTGCCGTCGGCCGAGGAATCGGCCCGCCTGTTCGCCGCGGCCCATTCGGGCGCCGGCCTGGACCTGAGCGCCGGTCGTTCGGGCCCGCCCTACACCCCCGCCGTGACCCGCTCGCTGGCCCTGGCCGCCCTGGCCGCTCTGGGCGCGGGCGGCGAGGAATTCCGCGCCAGCACCGAGGCGATGACGGTCGAGCAGAACAGCGAGTTCTGCCTGAACATGTCCAAGCTGATGCTGTTCCAGTGCCTGGCGGCCTCGCGTCCCAGCTACGAGGACATGTTCTGCGTCGGCCGCCACATCGTGCGCGACCTGTCGACCTGCACGGCCCAGAACATCACGCCGCCCCCGGCGGAACTGGCTCCGACGACCGTCGCCGACGGCGAAGGCTCGGTCGCGGCCAGCGCCGCCGCGGCCGCCCAGACGAGCACGACGGCGTCGCTGAACAGCGGCCGCTGACGGCAAAGAGTCGACAGCGGTTGCGTCGGCGGGCGCTTGCGTGTAATAGCCCCCGCTCCTGATTTCGAGGGTTCACACCCCCGCCGCGCAGGCCACGGTTGGCGCGGCGTTTCTGTTGTTATTTGAGGCGAGCCAGATGGCCGAGATCATCCTGAACGTGGACGTCCGCGACGGCGTCGGCACCGGTGGCGCCCGCGCCGCCCGTCGCGCCGGCATGGTGCCCGGCATCCTGTATGGCGGCGACAAGGCCCCCGTCGCCATCTCGGTGAACGAGAAGGACTTCCGCAAGTCGCTCTACACCGGCAAGCTGCTGGGCCACCTGGTGACCCTGAAGTACGGCTCGGAGACCCAGCCGGTCATCGCCCGTGACGTGCAGTTCGACCCGGTGTCGGACCGCCCGCTGCACTTCGACCTGATGCGCGTCGACGAGAAGCAGACCATCAAGATCGAAGTGCCGGTGCACTTCATCAACGAAGACAAGTGCCCGGCCTTCCGTCAGGGCGGCTCGCTGGAAATCGTCCGTCACTCGGTCGAGATCAAGGTTCCGGCGAACCACATCCCGGAAGACCTGATCGTCGATCTGGCCGGCCACAAGCTGGGTGACACCATCCGCTGGTCGGACCTGAAGGTCCCGTCGGACGTCGAGCCGACCATCGACGGCCGTGACTTCGTGATCGCCTCGATCAAGACCTCGTCGGCCGCCATCTCGGCCGCCGCTGACGAAGCCCACGACGCTGAAGTGGCCGCTGAAGCCGCCGCCGAAGCCGCCGCTGACGAAGTGCCCGCCACCGAGCAATCGGACGAAGGCGAAACGACCGAAGGCTAAACCGCCCTCGATCGACTGTTTCTGGAGCGGCCCCTTCCGTTTACGGATGGGGCCGTTTCCTTATCCGGACCCCCGCCATGATCATCGTCGCCGGCCTCGGCAACCCGGGCCCGAAATACGAGAAGAACCGCCACAACATCGGCTTCATGGCCACCGATGAGATCGCCCGTCGCTGGAATTTCGGACCCGAGCGGGCCAAGTTCCAGTCGGTGATCCGCGAGGGCGAGGTCCCCACCGCCAACGGCGCGGTGAAGGTGCTTCTGATGAAGCCCCAGACCTATATGAACGAGAGCGGCCGGGCCGTCGGCGAGGCCGCGCGCTTCTACAAGATCAAGCCCTCCGAGGTGATCGTCTTCCACGACGAGATCGACCTGGCGCCCGGCCGCTTCCGCATGAAGACCGGCGGCGGGGCGGCGGGCCAGAACGGCATCCGCAGCCTGATCAGCCATCTGGGCGCGGACTTCCGCCGCGGCCGAATGGGCGTGGGCCACCCGGGCGAAAGCCATCTGGTCATGCCGCATGTGCTGGGCGACTTCGCCAAGGCCGAGCAGCCTTGGCTACAGGCCCTGCTGGACGCCTGCGCCGACGCCCTGCCCTTCGCCCTGGCGGGCGACGACGAACGCTACCAAGGCGAGGTCATGCGCCTGGCCCCCGCGCCGAAATTCAGCCCCCGCCAGCAGGCCCAGCGGGGCGAGGGCTAGTTCTCGGCCTGGACCGTGTAGCTGAGGGTCTCCGAGCCATGCGCCGGAACCCGGACGCGCCAGACGGTGTCGCCCGCGTCATTGACCGTGCTGCGGCGGCTTTGCGCCAGCACGCGGAAACCGGGCCGCCGCGCCCAGTCCGGCACGACCTCGATCTCGACCGGCCAGTCCTTGTCATTGGTCAGGACGACCTCGACGGCGACTTTCTGGAAATAGATCTCACCGACGTTCCAGTCGTCCTCATCGGTGACTTCGACCTCGGCGGACAGGTCCATGGCTTCGCCGAAGGTCAACTCCAGCGGCACGCCCTCGCCCCGGTCCATGAAGTCGGCCTGACCGGTGAGGATCGTCGCCCCGTCCTGGGTCTCGACAAGGCTGAAGCCGCCGCCCGGCATGGGCACGCCCAGCCCGTCGCGAACCTCGTTGCGCAACCGGACGAGCAGGCGGGGGACAAGGCGCTCATCGTCGTCGGGATAAACCTCAAGCCGGTAGGTCCGGGTAAACCGCACATCCCGCTGATCGAAGAAGCGCAGTTGCTTGGCCTGCCGCGCGTTCAGGTCGGTCGGCTCGGCCAGGGTGTAGAGCTTGTAGTCGCCCAGGTCGGACAGCACCGCCCGGATGCGGCTGCCGGTGACGACGACCTCGTCCAGCCCGGTCTCACCCTGAACAGTCGCCAGATAATCGACCGTCGTGGAATTGCCCCCGACCAGCACGGACACCCGCGTCCCCTGAACGGGCGGCGACGTCCCTCCCGTCGTCGTATCCATCGGCCAGCAGCGCGGCGCGACCGTGGACACCACCGGCTCGATCGCCTCGGTGTCGTAGTCGCGAGCCAGATTACCTGCCACCACGTGCACCGGCGCGTCGGTGAAGCCGCCGTCGGTGAAGTTCATCAGGGTGATCCAGCCCTCGATATCCATCGAGGTCCCATCGGGCGCCAGCCGGGCGACATAGTCCGCCGACCAGTTCAGACCCTCCGCCAGATAGGCCAGGCGGACAGTGTAGCGGCCGGCCGTCGGCGAGCGCGTGCGGATCGACAGGGTCGGACGATCGCCCAGCCCGTCCGGCACGCGGTCGAAGATCAGCCGCTGGTTGGTCCCGTCGCAGGACAGGGCCTCAAGGCGCCCGTCGATCTCCAGCACCGGCCCGTTGGAGCCCGAGCGCACGATGGCCGGGACGATTGTGTCGGAGCCGGTGCGGGGATCGGTGCGCGCCACCCGCACCGTCTCGCCGATGGAATGCTGCAGCAGGGAACCCGGGCCCAGCACCTCGAAATCGCTGTTCCGCTCCAGAACCTCGCCCGGCAGGCCGTCGATGGCGGCGGTCTCCGGAATTATGGCGTTGGCCACGCCCTCGAAGCGGATGACGGCTTCCCCGGCGGGCACCTCCACCGTGCGGGTCTCAACGATCATCGCCAGCCCGTCGCGTGACGCCCCCCACTGTTCGCGCTCCCGCAGGTCTTCCAGTGCGCGGGAGGTGTCGATGGGATGGAAGCGATAAATCACCAGCGTCGTCCGGTCCGGACGCGCGGAGACGCTCTCCGTCTGGGCCCAGACGGGCGTAGCCAGCCCCGCTAGAAGCACGATTGCGAGCAGTCGCCGCATGAGGCTCAGTCGCCGGTGAGGACGGTGGTGGTCAACCTGGCCTCGCCGTTGGCGGGCACGGGCACCAGCCAGATCAGGCTGTCGCCCCGGCGTTCAGCCTCGATGGACTGCTCCGAGACCTCGGTCAGGGCGCCCAGCTCGATCTGGCGAATCTCGACCGTCACCGGCTGCGCGCGGGCGTTCCGGACGGTGTATTCCATCTGGTAGCGGGTCAGGGGCGACCGGCCCCGCCCGCGCTGGACGCTGTCCTGCTGCACGATGCGCGGCTGGACGGTCACGTCGAAGGCCGCGCCCGTGGTGATGACGATGTCCGAGCCCGCCGGAGTGTGACCAACCCGGTCCTCGCCGATGAAGCGGGGCTCGCCCGCCGCGTCGTCGACATAGACCCGGATCACCCCCGCGGGCAGCGGCGCGCCGACGCCGGACGCCGCGCTGTTGGAGAAGGTCATCGCCACCTCGGCGCCCCAGGGCTCCCGCGCAGTCTCGAACTGGTTCATCTCGAAGACATACCGCTTGGTCGCGGGCACGCCGGCCACGTCCAGCAGGCCGACCTGCTTGGTCTGGTTGTTGGCCACCGTCACCGGCTCGGACAGGGGATAGATGTAGACGTCCGCCAGACCGCGCGCGGCGCCCTGCTGGGTTCCGGCGCCGCGCGGCGCGGACGGAGAAGCATAGGTCCCGCTACGGGCGTCGTACGGCGCATTCAGCACCGACACGTCCCCCGCCACCACCCGGGTGCGGGCGTTGGTGAAGGTCACGCCGGACTGGTTGTTGATCGTCACCCAGCCGGTCAGGTCCAGCGTTCCCGCCGTCTCGTCATAGCGGGCGACGTAGTCGGCCTTCCACGCCAGGCCGGTGGTCAGATAGTTCAGGGTCACGTCACGACGGCCCGCGCCCTCGGCGTCGAGCGTCACGCTCAGGGTCGGCCGGGGCCGCAGGTTGGTCGGCACCTCGTCGAAGATCACCCGGGTCGGCACGCCGTCGTCGCGCAGCACCTCGATCCGGCCGTCGACCTCCAGCACCACCCCCTCGTTGGCGGCCAGGACGCGGGCGCGCTCGGTCTGCTGGGCCCCGGTGCCGGGGATGGTCCGGACGATGCCGATCTCGCCGCCCACGGCGGCCTGCATCAGGCGATCCGGGGTCAGCAGGTCATAGTCGAAATTCTGCTCGACCACCGACAGGCCGCGCCCCGACAGGCCGACCGTCTCGGGACGGATGCTGGCCGAGACGCCGGGGAACTCGCGCCGCGAACGGCCCGCGGGGATATCCAGCGAGCGGGTGTCCTCCACCAGGGCGATGTTCTGGTTGTAGACGGTCAGGGACACCGAATCCGGTCCGCCGGTCCCGTCCTGGGCCTGTTGCGCGGCGGCGGCGGTCGCCCCCGCCAGAACGGCCATCGCGGCCCCGGCCAGCAAACTCAAGCGAACGGACATCGGATACTCCCCCGGTTGCAGGTCGAGGCTGGCACGCGTCCCGCGACCTGTCGACCCGAAGCGTGACCGTGCGCCACTCTTTCTCCGGCCCGTCCGAACCGCTACAGCGCAGGTGTGATCCGTCCGCAGACAGAGTCCTGGTCGATCTGGCGTGCGCTGGCCCTGATGGCCGCGACGTTCGCCATCGTGCTTGGAACCCTGCTGCCCTACGCCGCCATGGCGGCCGCCGGGCCGGGCCGGACCCTGGTGCTGTGCTCCGCCGAGGGGCAGCAGACCATCAAGGTCGACGCCGACGGCCGGCCGGACCGCAGCGTCCCGCCGCCGAAATGCGCCGCCTGCGTCATGGCCCCCGCGGCCGTCCTGCCGACACCGCCGGCGCCGGAGCCCTGCGCCGCGCCGACCGTCACCCCCGCGGCGACCTTCACCGCCCTGATCGCCAGCCCGCCGCCGCCCGCCCGGGCGCCGCCGCGACCGCCGTCGACCGCCCCACCCCACGCCTGAAGCAGACCCGGAGCGCCCTTTCGCGCCCGAACCCGCGCGCCGTCCGGCGACGCGGGCCCTTCTCTGTATTCAGGATCGATCCCCCATGTCCCTTCGGACCACCGCGGCGCCCTGCGCCCTGCTGCTCGCCGCCCTCGCCTCGCCCGCCTTCGCCCAGAGCGCGGATCAGGAGCCGACCACCCTCGACACCGTCATCGTCACCGCCGCCCGCAACCCGGAGGACCCCGCCGTGGTCGCCGAGGCCCGCGACCGTCTGAGCCGCACGCCCGGCGCGGTGGCGGTCATCTCGGCCGAAAGCTATCGCGACCGCTACGCGGCTAACCTGGCCGACGTGCTGCGCGACGCCCCCGGCGTCTACGCCCAGCGGAAGTGGGGCGGCGACATCCGCCTGTCGATCCGGGGCTCGGGCATCGGCAACTCCAGCCACAACCGCGGGACCCTGCTGGCCCAGGACGGCGTGCCGTTCAACGAGGCGGACGGCTTCGGCGACTTCCAGCTGATCGACCCGCTGACCGCCCGCTACACCGAGGTCTACAAGGGCGGCAACGCCCTGCGCTTCGGCGGCGCCCTGCTGGGCGGGGCGATCAACCTGGTCACCCCCACGGGGCGCACGGCGGGCGAGGACTGGAGCCTGCGTCTCGACGGCGGCTCCTGGGGCACGGTGCGCGGCCATGCGGAGTTCGCGGGAGTCAGCGGCGACCGTGACGTCTTCGCCGCCGTCACCGGCCTGACCACCGACGGCTGGCGCGACCAGAGCGAGGGCCAGTCCCAGCTGGCCTCGATCAACCTGGGCCAGCGCTTCGGTCAGGACCGCGGGGTGCGCCTGCTGGTCTCGGGCGGCTACGTCCATCAGGAGATCCCGGGCAGCCTGACCCTGTCGCAGGCGCTGAACACGCCGGAACAGGCCAATGCGGGCAACAGGGCGCTGAACTACCAGCGCGACATGGCCTCGGTCCGCACCACGCTGCAGACCCGCTGGCGGCTCAACGACAGCACCGTCTTCGAGGGCGCGCTGTACGGCACATGGAAGGACCTCGACCACCCGATCTTCCAGGTCATCGACCAGCAGAGCCGCAACTACGGCGTCTTCGGCCGCTTCGACTGGCGCGGGCAGGTCGCCGGGATGCGCGCCGACGCCTTCTACGGCCTGTGGTACCGGCGGGGCGATCTGGACGCGAAACAGTGGGTCAACCTGGCCGGCTCGCACGGGAGCCTGACCGCCCGCAGCTTCCAGAACGCGACCGGGCTGGATGTCTTCGCCGAGGGCCGCCTGTTCGTGACCGACCGCCTGGCCGTTGTCGCCGGCGGGACCTGGGGCCGGGCCGGGCGGGACTATCAGAGCTTCGCCGCGCCCGGCGGCGGCTTCAACCTGACCGCCGACCGCAGCTTCGACTGGTTCGCCCCGCGTGTGGGCCTGCTGTGGGAGGGCGAGGACGGCGCCCAGGTCTTCGCCAACGTCACCCGCTCGATCGAGCCGCCGAACTTCTCGGCCCTGTCGCCCACCGTCGGCGGCTTCCAGCCCCTGGTCCCGCAGGAGGCGGTGACGGTCGAGGCCGGCGCGCGCGGGCGGCGCGGGCCCCTGACCTGGGACGTGACCGTCTACCGGGCCGAGCTGGACCACGAACTGCTGAACTTCATCGTCCAGCCGGGCATCCCGGCGGCCACCTTCAACGCCGGGCCGACCGTCCATCAGGGGATCGAGGCCGGGTTGGACTGGCGGATCGCGCCCACCCTGCGCCTGCGCCAGACCTACGCCCTGTCGGACTTCTTCTTCGACGGCGACCTGGCCTATGGCGACAACGACCTGCCGGTCGTGCCGCCGCACCTGTACCGGGCCGAGCTGCGCTACGATCATCCGGCGGGCTGGTTCGTCGCCCCGTCGGTGGAGTGGTCCGTGTCCGACAGCTGGGTCGACTACGCCAACACCCTGAAGGCGCCGTCCTACGCGATCGCCAACCTGAACGCGGGCTGGACCGTGCGCGACGGCGTCTCGCTGTTCGCCGACGTCCGCAACCTGTTCGACGAGCGCTACATCTCGAACTTCAGCGCCGTCACCGACGCCCGCGTGGCCTCGACGGCGGTCTTCTTCCCCGGCGAGGGCCGCTCGGCCTTCGTCGGCGTGCGGGTCAGCTACTGATGGGCGCAGAGCAACAGAACACGACGCCCCTGTCCGGCGCCTACCGCGCCGTCTGGCGCTGGCATTTCTATGCGGGCCTGCTGGTCATGCCGGTGCTGATGCTGCTGGCCCTGACCGGGGCCCTCTATCTGTTCAGGGACGAGATCGATCATGCCGTCTACCGGCGCATGATCGAGGTCCCGGTCTCCGCCCAACAAACCGACCCCGAGGCCTGGGCCGCCGCGGCGGCGCAGGTCGCCGACGGCCGCGCGGCCGGCGTCATCCTGCCCGCCGAACCGGATCAGGCCGCCCGCATCCGCGTGGATCGCCCGGACGGGTCGCAGCGGACCGTCTTCGTCGATCCGCACACCGGCCACGTCACCGGCGTGACGAGCTACGGCGGGGTGATGGAGACCATCAAGCAGATCCACTCGCTCGACCTGTTCGGCCCGATGATGAACCTGCTGGTCGAGATCGTGGCCGGCTGGACCATCGTCCTGTTCGCCACCGGCCTGTACCTGTGGTGGCCGCGCAGGCGGCAGGCGGGCGTCCTGGCCCTGACCTCCACCGACACGCGCCGCCGTCCGTTCTGGCGCGACCTCCACGCCCTGACCGGGATCTATGTCGGCGGCGTCGTCCTGTTCCTCGCCGTCACCGGCATGCCCTGGTCGGCGGTCTGGGGCGACAGGGTAATGGATGTGGTCAAGACAAGCGGCCTGGGTCGTCCCCCCGCCCCGGTCGCCGGCGCCTGGCAGACGGCGGAGCACGCCGATCACCCGCAGGGCGCCGGGTGGACCATGGATGGCATGGTCCTCCCCGCCCACGCTCACCACGTCGCCACCGCCGGCTTGTCCGAGGTCATCGTCCTCGCCGAGGCCGCGCACCTGCCCCGTCCCTACGCCGTCTCCATCCCGAAGGCCGACGCCACGACCTGGACGGTCACGGCGCAGGTGACCCGGGTCCAGGACACCCGCGCCCTCTACATCGACCCGGCGCAGAAAAAGGTCGTCGCCGACATCGGCTACGGCCAGTTCGGCGCCGGGGCCAAGGCCATCGAATGGGGCATCTACACCCATCAGGGCACGCAGTTCGGGTCGATCAATCGCTGGGTCATGCTGGCGGGCTGCATCGGCGTCTGGCTGTTGGCGATCAGCGGGCTGATGATGTGGTGGAAGCGCCGCCCGCCCCGCCTGTCCAGGGGCCTGATCGGCGCCCCGCCCGCGCCGGACGGGCTGAAGCTCCGCGTCGCGGTGCTCGCCATCGTCCTGCCCCTGTGCGTCCTCTACCCCCTCACCGGCGCCAGCCTGGTCGTCGCCCTTCTCGGCGAAAGGTTGATCCGCGCGATCATCCGTTCCAGACCTGCCGCAGCCTGAAAGACATCGACACCATGATCCGCACCCTGATCCCCCTCGCCGCCGTCGCCGCCCTGCTGGCGGCCTGCTCGAACGAGCCGAAGCCTGTTGCGGCGGGCGAACAGGCCGCCGTCAGCGTCACCGGCGCCCTGTGCCGCCCGACGCCTGTCGGCCGCCAGTCGACCGGCTGCTACCTGACCCTGACCTCCACGGCCGCCGACCGGCTGGTCAGCCTCTCCACCCCGGTGGCGGGGCGCGTCGAGATCCATGAGAGCCGGATCGAGAGCAACATGATGATGATGCGCGAACTGCGGGAGGGCCTGCCCCTCCCGGCCGGTCAGACCGTCGAGCTCAAGCCCGGCGGCAACCACATCATGCTGCTGGCCGTCACCGCTCCGCTGACGGAAGGGCAGACCATCCCGCTGACGCTGAACTTCGCCACCGCGACCCCGGTCGTGGTGCAGGCGACGATCGGCCAGCCGCCGGTGGACGAGTACGGCACGCACACCGGCCATTGAGCCCTTCGCGCAGCGGAAGCCTGACAAACCGGGGCGAACCCGCTAAAGGCTCGCGCTCACTCGAAAGCTCCAGAAGACCATGGCCCTGAAAGTCGCGATCGTCGGCCTGCCCAACGTCGGCAAGTCCACCCTGTTCAACGCCCTGACCAAGACGGCGGCGGCCCAGGCGGCCAACTATCCGTTCTGCACCATCGAGCCGAACACCGGCGACGTGGCCGTGCCCGAGCCGCGCCTGAACGCCCTGGCCGAGATCGCGGGCTCGAAGGAGATCATCCCGTCGCGCATCACCTTCGTGGACATCGCCGGTCTGGTGCGCGGCGCGTCCAAGGGCGAAGGTCTGGGCAACCAGTTCCTGGCCAACATCCGCGACTGCGACGCCGTGGCCTTCGTGGCCCGCTGCTTCATCGACGACGACATCACGCACGTCGAGAACCGCATCGACCCGATCAGCGACCTCGAGATCATCGAGACCGAGCTGATGCTGGCCGACCTCGAAAGCCTCGAGAAGCGCTACGCCAACGTCGAGAAGCGCGCCAAGACCGGCGACAAGGAGATGCAGAACACCCTGCGTCTGATCAATCTGGCGCTGGAGCAGCTGCGCGCCGGCAAGCCCGCCCGCGTCGCCGACATCTCCAAGGAAGACCAGAAGGCGTGGCACATGCTGCAGCTTCTGACCTCCCTGCCCGCCCTGTATGTCGCCAACGTCGACGAAGGCTCGGCCGACAAGGGCAATGAACTGTCCGATCTCGTGGCCAAGCGCGCCGCCGCCGACAACGCCAAGTCGGTGGTCATCTCGGCCAAGATCGATTCCGAACTGGCGGTTCTGGACGCCGAGGAACAGGCCGAGTTCCTGGAGACCCTGGGTCTGGCCGAGCCGGGCCTGAACCGCCTGATCCGCGAGGCCTACGCCCTGCTGGGCCTGCAGTCCTACTTCACCGTCGGACCGAAGGAAGCCCGCGCCTGGACGATCCCGGTCGGCGCCACCGCCCCGCAGGCGGCCGGTGTGATCCACACCGACTTCGAGAAGGGCTTCATCCGCGCCGAAACCATCGCCTACGAGGACTTCGTGGCGCTGAAGGGCGAAGCCCGCGCCCGCGAGGCCGGCAAGCTGCGCGCCGAAGGCAAGGCCTACGTCGTCAAGGACGGCGACGTGATGAACTTCCTGTTCAACTGATCAGCCGCCCGGCTGCGGCTCCGTCGCCGCCGGGCACCGCGTCAGCTGCACCACCGCGTCGTTGCGGTTCAGCCAGGTCAGGCGCAGGACGTCGTCCTGCGCGGACAGCCGTACGCGTTCACGCGTGGTCTGGCCCTCGGCCTGACAGGCCAGGGTCAGCTCATAGCCTTCCGACACCTGCTCCAGGGACGTGATCGCGCAGCTGTTCTCATAGCCCTCGAAGCGCAGCGGCGTGATGTTGATCGGCCGCTCCGGCCCGGTCGTATTCCCGCACCAGGCGGCGTTGCCCGCCCAGCGCCCGACGAAGCTCGCGGGGCCCGCGCCGGGCATGGTCGGCCCGACGCCCGGCGGGGCGGATGGCGGCGGAGCGACCTCGGTCGTCTGCACCGGATCGGCGGGTTCGGTGGGCGGGTTGACGGCCTGCCGCTCACAGGCGGCAAGGGTCAGGACGGCGGCCGCTGACACGGCCAGGGGGGCGAGGATGGATCGGGTCATCCTTCCGGAACGCGGTTCATCCCCAGGAGGTCCACACTCGCCTCAATCACGAAATCGCGGTCACGCTTGCATCCCGCGCCTGTTTTTGCGACCGGTTCGCCAGTGTACGAGAACAAGGGGGCGTCCCGCATGACTCAGAACACCAATCCCTGGAGCCGCAGCCCCGACCCGCTGGTCGAGGATATCGCCGCCGTGCTGAAGCGCATGGGCGGTTCTGCTCACCAGCAGGATGTCGTCCAGTGCGTGGCCGCCATGAAGCGTCAGCGCGGCGAGACCGTCGCCCAAGACCTGGCCTCGCGGGTTCTCGAGATTTTCGAACATTACTGCGATCTCTTCTTCCGCCCGTTCGGCGAAGGCTCGATGCGGTGGGCCCTTCAGCCCGGCGTCGCCTGAGTTCAGCGTCACCCACGAAAAAGGCCCGCGGCAGCGCCGCGGGCCTTCGTCGTTTCCGGCGCCCGGCTTAGAAGCGACGCACGAAGCTCAGGCCGTAGGTGTCGGCTTCACCGGCGTCGCCGCGGAAGTCGCGGCGGGTCCAGTCGGCGCGGACGCCGTTCTGGCCGTCGAAGAAGTAGTTGGCGCCGACGCCGTAGTTGATGCTCTCGGTGCTGGCCGAATCCGAGACGCCCGCCACTTCAGCCTTCAGCCGGGTGGTGCCGTAGCCGAGACGGCCGAACAGTTCGAAATTCTCGTTGATCGGCAGCTTGGCGACGCCGTAGCCGGCGACGTCATACTTGTGCTCGACCGTGCCCGGCACGCCGGCGACGGTGATGTCGTCGTCGCTCACGCCGATCGAGGCCTCGCCCTCGATGCCGAAGTTGCGGGTGAAGTCGTAACCGGCGCGGCCGGTGACGGCGCCCAGATCACCGCCGTCGGTGTCCAGCTGCGTGTAACCGACCGAGCCGGTGACACGCGAAGCCGGATCCTGAGCCATGGCCGGCGCAGCAATCAGAGTAATGGCGGCAGTCGCGAGAAGAACGTTACGCATAGTTTCTGTATCCTCTAGATGCGGTGACTTCTGTGGTCACCGGCCCCATCCAGCGGGATACAAAATGGGTCGGGATCGGACGGGTTCCAGCCCCGTCCGTTGACCTCATCTCGACTGTGCGCTTACAGGCACAGACACCGTTTTACTAAAAATGGCTAAAGCGCGACTATTCCAAGGACCGCGCCCCAAACGGCGAGAACGGCGACTGTCGCTGTAGCCAGCCAAGCAAGCCTGCCGCGCACCGTGGTCCGGACGCTGACCGTGAACAGGGCCAACGCCACAATCGTGCCGGTCAGGCCCCACCCGACGCCGTCGAGAGCGAGCTTCCCGTTTCCGGTCTGGTCGAGCCGAACCATATAGCCGACGGCCGGGGCGACGACCGCGACCACGAAGAGCACGCTTCGCAGAACCCAGCCCCATGCCCCGGTCATGCCTTACCGGTCCTTTTCGCGCTCGGTCCCGGCCCGCGCATGCAGGGCGGCCTGGGCCGCGGCCAGACGGGCGATCGGCACGCGATAGGGCGAGCAACTGACGTAGGTCAGGCCCACCTCCTCGCAGAAGGCGATCGACGACGGATCGCCGCCGTGTTCGCCGCAGATGCCCATCTTGATGTCGGCGCGCACCGCCCCGCCCCGCTCCTTGGCGATGCGGATCAGGTCGCCGACGCCGTCCTGGTCCAGACGGACGAAGGGATCGGTCTCGAAGATGCCCTTATCCATATAGGCCTGCAGGAAGCGGCCGGAGTCGTCGCGGCTGATGCCGAACGTGGTCTGGGTCAGGTCATTGGTGCCGAAGCTGAAGAACTGGGCGTGCTCGGCCAGGTCCCCGGCGCGCAGGGCGGCGCGGGGCAGTTCGATCATGGTGCCGACCAGATACTCGACCGTGTCACCCGCCTCCTCGAAGACGGTCTTCGCCGTCCGGTCGGTCAGCTCGCGCAGGTACTTCATCTCCAGACCCAGGGCGACCAGCGGATGCATGATCTCCGGGATCGGGGCCAGGCCCGAGGCCTTCTTCACGTCCAGGGCGGCTTCCAGCACCGCGCGGACCTGCATCTCGTAGATTTCCGGATAGGCGACGCCGAGGCGGCAGCCGCGGTGGCCCAGCATCGGGTTGGTCTCGTGCAGCTCCTTGGCCCGGCGCTTCAGCTTGGCGGCGTCCAGACCCGAGCCCGCGGCCAGGGCGTCAATGTCCTCTTCCGTGTGCGGGATGAACTCGTGCAGCGGCGGGTCCAGCAGGCGCACCGTCACCGGCAGGCCCGACATGATGGTGAACAGCTCGACGAAGTCCGCCTTCTGGAACGGGGCGATCCTGGCCAGAGCCTTCCGGCGACCCGCTTCATCATCAGCCAGGATCATCTCGCGCACCGCGGCGATCCGGGTGTCGTCGAAGAACATGTGCTCGGTCCGGCACAGGCCGATGCCCTCGGCGCCGAAGCCGCGCGCGGTGCGGGCGTCCAGCGGGGTCTCGGCGTTGGCGCGCACGTTCAGGCGACGCACCTTGTCGGCCCAGCCCATCAGGGTCTGGAAGTCGCCGGTCAGCTCCGGCTCGATCATCGCGACAGCCCCGTCGAGCACCTCGCCCTTTCCGCCGTCGATGGTGATGATCTCACCGGCGCGGAAGGTCCGGCCACGGGCCGTGAAGGTGTGGGCCTTGTCGTCGATGTGGATCTCGCCCGCGCCCGAGACGCAGGGACGGCCCATGCCGCGCGCGACCACCGCCGCGTGGCTGGTCATGCCGCCGCGCGCCGTGACGATGCCCTTGGCGGCGTGCATGCCGTGGATGTCTTCCGGGCTGGTCTCCTCACGCACCAGGATGACCGCTTCGCCCAGCTGGGCCAGACGCTCGGCCTCGTCGGCGTCGAAGACGATCTTGCCGGTCGCGGCGCCCGGGCTGGCGGGCAGGCCCGCGGCCACCACGGTGCGGGCGGCGTTCGGGTCCAGCGTCGGGTGCAGCAGCTGGTCCAGCGCGGCGGGCTCGACGCGGCTGACCGCCTCGTCCTCGGTGATCACCCCCTCGGCGGCCAGCTCGACCGCGATCTTCAGCGCCGACTTGGCGGTGCGCTTGCCGTTGCGGGTCTGCAGCATCCAGAGCCGGCCCTGCTCGACCGTGAACTCGATGTCCTGCATGTCGCGATAGTGGCTCTCCAGCCGGTTCACGACGTCGACGAACTGGCCGAACACCTCCGGCATGGCCTCTTCCATCGAGAGGGCCGTCTCGCCCATCTCCTCGCGGCCCGCTTTGGTCAGCGACTGCGGCGTGCGGATGCCCGCGACCACATCCTCGCCCTGGGCGTTGATCAGGAACTCGCCGTACAGCTTGGCTTCGCCCGTCGACGGATTGCGCGTGAAGGCCACGCCCGTCGCCGAGGTCTCGCCCATGTTGCCGAACACCATCGACTGGATGTTCACGGCCGTGCCCCAGCTCTCGGGGATGTCGTGCATGCGGCGATAGAATTTCGCCCGGTCGTTCATCCAGCTGGCGAAGACGGCGCCGACGGCGCCCCACAGCTGGTCATGCGGGTCCTGCGGGAAGGGCTGGCCCAGACGGTCCTCGACCACCCGCTTGTAGTCGGCGACCACCTTCTCCCAGTCCTTGGCGGTCAGGTCGGTGTCGACGGTGACGCCCAGACGATCCTTGTGGTCGTCCAGCACCTCCTCGAAGTCGTCGTGGGTCAGGCCCAGCACCACGTTCGAATACATGGTGATGAAGCGGCGGTAGCTGTCGAAGGCGAAGCGGCGGTCGCCGCTCAGTTCGGCCAGACCTTCCACCGTCTCGTCGTTCAGGCCCAGGTTCAGGACCGTGTCCATCATCCCCGGCATCGAGGCGCGGGCGCCCGAGCGGACCGAGACCAGCAGCGGGTTCTTCGCATCACCAAACGTCTTGCCGACGATGCCCTCGACCTTGGCCAGCCCGGCCTTCACCTGATCGGCCAGATCGGTCGGATAGGTTTCGCCGTGGGCGTAGTACCAGGTGCAGACTTCCGTGGTGACGGTGAAGCCCGGAGGGACCGGCAGTCCCAGCGAGGACATCTCGGCCAGGTTCGCGCCCTTGCCGCCGAGAAGATTCTTCATCGAAGCGTCGCCGTCGGCCGAACCGCCGCCGAAGCCGTACACCCACTGAGTCATCAGTAGCCCCTGAACCGTGGTGATTGCGCGGCGGATTCGCTCCGCTCGCTGTGTATGCGCCCCGCTTACCCCTTGTGTCCGGGGAAGGCGACCCTGAGCGCGTAACAAAACGTGAGCGCCTGTGACGTTCCCGCCGCGCCCCGCCCCGAAGCGTCTTTTCGATGCAACCGGCCATTGCCCGTCGCCTCGGGTCGCGTGACAGTAACGCGGAACGGGGAGCGCGCGAGATGACCTTCAAAAACAGACTGCTGGCCGGCCTTGTCCTGTCGGCCCTCACCCTCGCCCCCGGCGTGGCGCTGGCCTGGAGCCCGCCGCAGGAGCCGGCGGCCCCGCAGGCCGGCGCGCGGCCCCGGGTCAACATCAACGTCCAGCCGGAGGGCCCTCTTCCCGCTGAACGCGAGGCCGACGCGGCCTATAACGCCGCCATGCGCGCGGCGGGCACAGGCGGCTTCGCCGCCTTGCAGGCGCATGTCCCCGCCCTGACCGAAGCCATGCGCGGCGCCCCCGCGCGCTATCCGGCGATGGAGGAAATCCCGGGCGGCTGGCTGATCCGCGCCGACGACCGCGAAGAGATCATGGCCCTCGCCGGCGCCGTCGGCGACATCGAGGCCGGTCGCGGCGGCGGCGACATCAAGGTCGTGTCGCGCCCCAACGTCTATCCGAACATCGCCTTCCTGCTGGGTAGCGCGGCGGTCGAGCGCCGCGACTTCGCCGCCGCCCACGAGGTTCTGGACCGCGGCCTCGCCCTGCAACCGCTGGACCGCTTCCTGCTCAACGAGAAGCTGGTCGTCCTGCACGCCGAGCGGAAGTGGGAGGAAGCCTATCTGCTGGCCAAGACCGCCCTCACCTCGGGCGACCCGCAGATCGAGGCCGATCCCGGCTCGCTCCAGCGGCGGCTGGGCTACACCTTGATCGAGCTGGGCCGCCTGCATGAGGCGCGCGTCGCCTATGAGGAGTCGCTTGTCTCCGATCCCGGCAACGCCACGGCCATCGCCGAGCTGCAGGTCATCCGCGACCTCGAGGCCGGGCATCAGCTGAGCGGCGACGGCATCCAGATCACCTCGCCCTACATGCCGGTCCAGCCCGCGCCTCGAGCGGACTGACCGATGAAAATGATCGCTGCGCTCGTCCCCAGCCTTGCCGGACTCATCTTCGCCGTCCCAGCGACCGCTCAGGAGTTCACCCCGCTGGCCCCACGCACCGGATCCGAGCTGGAGTATGTCTATCATGACGCCGAGGGGGCGTTCTATCTGGTTCGCCAGAACCGCACTGGCGACACTGTCCGGTTCTGGCTCTGGTCGCTGAGCCGCGAACCCAGCGGCGGCCGCATGAGTTTTGACCAGGCGGCCTTATTGATCGAGGGCGATTGCGCGACGCGCGCCGTCCGGAACCTGCGTCTCGAGGCCTATCTGGGCGAGCAACGCGTCCACGCCCGCGACCTGGATCGGCCCGCCATGACTCCGCAGCCGGAAAGCGGCGGCGGAAAAGCCCTGGACCAGGCCTGCGACGCCCGGCCCGCACCGGGCCCCGAGCGACGCTTCGCCAGCCTCGCAGACGCCCTCGCATACGACGAGACCCTCTGGCCGGACGCCAACTGATCCACGGACGCGGCGGCGTGGTTACCCCGCCTTAACCGTAAGGATTCACCATGCCCGCTCTCATCTGTGCGGGGCCGCGTTTCCATGTCCGAGCTGAAGACTGACGTCATCCATCGGGGCGACTGCATCGAGGTGCTGCGCACCCTGCCCGACGCCTCGGTCGACATGGTCTTCGCCGACCCGCCCTATAACCTCCAGCTGGGCGGCGACCTGCTGCGTCCCGACAACTCGAAGGTCGACGCGGTCGATGACGACTGGGACAAGTTCGACAGCTTCGCCGAATACGACGCCTTCACCCGCGCCTGGCTGAAGGAATGCCGCCGCGTGCTGAAGCCGGAAGGCTCGATCTGGGTGATCGGCAGCTATCACAACGTCTTCCGCCTCGGCACGGCGATCCAGGACCTGGGCTTCTGGGTGCTGAACGACATCATCTGGCGCAAATCGAACCCGATGCCGAACTTCAAGGGCACCCGGTTCACCAACGCCCACGAGACCCTGATCTGGGCCGCCCGCTCGCGCGAGCAGAAGCGCTACACCTTCAACTACGACGCCCTGAAGGCCTTCAACGAAGACACCCAGATGCGTTCGGACTGGACGCTGGCGCTGTGCACCGGCGACGAGCGGATCAAGGACGCCGACGGCAAGAAGGCCCACCCGACCCAGAAGCCCGAGGCCCTGCTGCATCGGGTTCTGCTCTCGGCCACCCGTCCGGGCGACGTCATCCTCGACCCCTTCTTCGGCACCGGCACCACCGGCGCCGCCGCCAAGCGCCTGGGCCGCCACTTCATCGGCATCGAGCGTGACGAGACCTACGCCAAGGTCGCCGAAAAGCGCATCAAGGCCGTCGTCCCCGCCGCGCCGGAAGACCTGGCCGTCATGGGCTCCAAGCGCAGCGAGCCCAAGGTGCCGTTCGGCGCCCTGGTCGAGGCCGGACTGCTGCGTCCGGGCGACCGCCTGTACTGCCCCAAGGGCGAGCGCGAGGCACGCGTCCGCGCCGACGGCTCTCTGGTCCACGGCGACCTGACCGGCTCGATCCACAAGCTCGGCGCCCTGCTCGAGAACGCCCCGGCCTGCAACGGCTGGACCTACTGGCGCTTCAAGACCGACCAGGGCCTTCGCAGCATCGACGCCCTGCGCGCGGAGATCCGCGCCGGGATGCAGTAAGGATCACAACTCACCTCCCCACCAGAGGTGGGGAGGTGGCGCGGCGCGAATACGCGCCGTGACGGAGGGGGCGGCGCAGGCGTCCGCCCCACGATCCTCTGATCCCGCTCGACGGAGCCGCCCCTCCACCATGCTTCGCCTTCCGGCTCGCATGGTCCCCCTCCCCAGCTTCGCTGGAGAGGTGAGCGCTAGCCCAGCCCCCGCTCCAGCGCCTTTCGGAACACCGTCGGCAGGGCGCCCAGCGCGTCCTCGACCGGCGTCCAGACGAAGTCGCCCGCGCCCTCGCCCACGCGCACGTCCAGCGTCAGGCTGAAGTGGGTGAAGACGTGTTCCACGAACCCCGCCTCGCGCCAGTCCGCGTCCACCGGCGGCGTCGCGTCCGGCGCAGCGCTCCAGTCCGAGGTCGGCAGGCCCAGCATGCCGCCCAGCAGCCCCTTGTCCGCCCGTCGCACCAGCGCCACCCGCCCCTGTCCGTCGCGCAGGACCCAGGCGATGCCTGACCGCCGGGGTCGCTCGGCCTTCTTCAGCTTCAGCGGATAGCGCTCCGGCTGACCGCCCGCGTACCCCGCGCACCATTTCGTCAGCGGG
>NZ_DASWWG010000015.1:0-22110 GCF_036400995.1 Brevundimonas sp. | reverse complement strand
CCGGGTCGCGATCAGCCAGGACGGCCGCAAGGTCGCCTACACCTACGAGCACTACACCTGCCCGCCGCAGCTGTCGTGCAAGACCCGGTGGCTCACCTCGATCAGCGCCGCCGACCACCTGACCCCGCCGGGCGACCACGGGCCGTCGCCGTACGACAACCCCACCTGGGTCTCGGGCAGTCGGCTGCTGCTGAACGGTCGCGCCGCCGACGGCATCCAGGTCTTCGACATCGGGGCCAAGAACACCTACTGGTTCAACGACGGCGACGGCACCGGCTACTACACCGGTCCGGTCACCGACCCTGCGCTCTCGCGGGACGGGCGAGTCTTCGCCGCCGTGTACGACGACATGGTCGTCACCTACGAGATGGACGGCGACGTCCGCAGCGGCACCCCGCCCGAGACGCCGACGCCGACCTGTGGCCTCAGCGGCACCGGCCTCGCCGTCCCGACCGTCGCCCCCGACGCGAGCGCCCTGGCCTGGCAGGAGCCGGACGGCATCTGGGTCAAGCAGCAGCCTCTCGACTGCGGCGTGCAGCCGGCGCTCGCGATCCCGGGTGCCGAGCAGCCCTCATGGTCCGCGGCGGACCTGCGGACGGACCAGCCGTCCGACCGGCGCTTCGACCTGGAGAAGAAGCCCGCGGTGACCGGCCGTGCGGCCCCCGGCAGGACCGTCCGCGCGAGCGCCGGCCAGTGGTCACCCGAGCCGACGCGGACGGCGTACCAGTGGCTGCGAGACGGCAGGCGGATCGCGCAGGCGACGCGCCCGGTGTACCGCGTCACGGCCGCGGACCGGGGACACCGGATCAGCGTCCGGGTCACCGTCACGGCGGCCGGCTTCCGCCCCGGGACGGCCACCAGCGCCGCGGTCCAGGTCCGGTGACCGATGTCGTGCTGCTGACCTCCCGCGAGGCCGGGGTGAGCGTGCCCGGGGCATCGAGGACTCCAGCACCTGACGGCGGGGACGCGGCCTCCGGGACGCTCCCGGCATGAGATCGACCCGACTCCGCTCCGCCGCGCTCGTGGTGGCCGCCCAGCTCCTCTCGCTCGCCGGCCCGGCGGCGTCCTCGTCCGCCTCTCTTCCGGGCGGTCTCGGCGACCCCGGCCTGCGCGCCGGTGACACCACGCCGCCCCAGGTCCTGCTCGCTCCCGACCGCGAACCGGACGGTGCGGCGGGCTGGTACACCGCTCCGGTGAGCGTGACGGTCTCGGTGACCGACGACCTCCCGTCCGGGGGCGGCGTCGCGTCGGTGGCCTACGAGCTCAGCGGGGCGAGCACCGGCAGCGGCACGTTGCCGCCGTCGGGAGGCATCGTGCCGGTGAGCCGCGAGGGCGCGACGACGGTCACCGTCACCGCCACCGACGCCGCCGGCAACGCAGGTAGCGCCACTGCCGAGCTGCGGGTGGACCTCAGAAGTCCCGCCGTCGACCTCAACGGCCTGAGCGACGACGTGCTCCTGCGCCAGGGCGCGGTCCAGCCGCTGATGTACGCCTGCTTCGACACCGGCTCCGGCGTGGCGGCGTGCGATGCGCCGCTCGCCCGGGGGGATCTGCTCCCGACCGGCGTGCTCGGTGACTTCGAGGTCTCGGTGACCGCTCGCGACATCGCCGGGCGGGTCCTCACGCGCACGCTGCGCTACCTGGTGAGCGACCGGCTCCACTTCGCCAGCGAGGCAGGCCTCACGGGGACCCCGCGGGTGGGAGGCACCCTGACCATGGTCCCCGCGATCGCCCGCGAGCGGCAGCTCGGATCGCTGCCGTGCCAGTGGCGCCGCGACGGCTTCCAAGGACCACCATCATGACCACCGCCCGCCCTTCCAACCGCACCCCCGAACAGCTCCGCAAGGTCACGCTGGAAACGGGCGTGAACCGCTACGCCGAGGGGTCCTGCCTCGTCACCTTCGGCAACACCAGGGTCCTGGTCACCGCGACCGTGGAGGAGAACGTCCCCGGCTGGATGCGCGGCAAGGGTCAGGGCTGGGTGACGGCCGAATACGGCATGCTGCCGCGCGCCACCCACACCCGCGGCCGCCGTGAGGCCGCCGCCGGCAAGCAGACCGGCCGCACGCAGGAAATCCAGCGCCTGATCGGCCGCTCCCTGCGCGCCGTGGTGGACCTGAAGGCGCTGGGCGAGCGTCAGGTGGTGCTGGACTGCGACGTCATCCAGGCGGACGGCGGCACCCGCACGGCCGCCATCACCGGCGCCTGGGTCGCCATGGCCTCGGCCTTCGACTACCTGCGCGCCGAGGGCGTGATGAAGACCGACCCGATCCTCGATCAGGTCGCCGCCGTCTCGTGCGGCGTCTGCAACAACCAGCCGGTGCTGGACCTCGATTACGAGGAGGACTCCTCCGCCGAGGCCGACAGCAATTTCGTCCTGACCGGCTCGGGGACCATCGTCGAGATCCAGGCCACCGGCGAGAAGCGCGGTTTCTCCCGCGCCGAGTTCAATCGCCTGTTCGAACTGGCCGAGATCGGCTGCGGCGAACTGTTCGCCCTGCAGCGCGCGGCTCTGGGCCGCTAAGCTTCGCCGTAGAGGGGTGCGGGGTTTCATCGTTCAACGAAACGGGGCATCGTCGTTTTTCCACGTCATGGGGAGATGACGATGCGCCTGCCGATCCTGCTGACCGCCGCCGCCCTGCTGGTCGCCGCCTGCAGCCCCCAATCCGGAGAATCGGGCGCGAAGGCCGACGGCGCCGCGCCGGCGGCCGAAGCCGCGCAGGAGCCGGTGATGCCCGCCGACGCCCCGCCGCAGGAAGAGGCCGTCGCGCCGACCGAGGCCTCCTCGACCTCCTGCACGCTGGATCAGGGCTCGGACGCCGCGATCGAACTGGCCAGCCGCTGCACCCGTGTCAGCCCGGCCAGCCACCCGCCGTGCAACCCGGAAAACCCCTGCCAGATGATCCAGGACGAGATCGACCGGTCCTGCGCCATGTACGGTCCGGGCGAAACCAAGCCGGCGGAATGCTCCGCTTAACGGTTTGAGTACTTCAGGGTTGTATGGTTACCGGCATGACGCCCGTGGCCACGCCCCCCGACCTCCGCGCGCTCACGACGCTGCGCTTCCTCGCCGCCGCCTGGGTGGTGCTCTACACCGCATGGCCGCATCTGAACGTCGGGGTCACCCCGACGCTGGTCAGCAAGGGCTATCTGGGGGTCGAGGTCTTCTTCGTCCTTTCGGGCTTCATCCTCAGCCACGTCTATCTCGAGGCGGCGGGGACGAAGCGCTATTCGCACGGCGGCTTCCTGTGGGCGCGGATCGCCCGGGTCTATCCGCTGCATCTGGTGACGCTGGCGGGCATGGCGGTGCTGGGCGTCGGCGCGGCCGTCGCGGGGCTGAGCGTCAGTGACAGCCTGACCGACTGGCGCGCCCTGCCCGCGCATCTGACGATGACCCACGCCTGGGGCCTGGCCCCGTCGTCGGCCTTCAACCATCCGTCCTGGTCGATCTCGGCGGAGTGGTTCGCCTATCTGAGCTTCCCGGCCTACGCCTTTGTCGCCTGGCGTCTGAAAGACCGCCCCGTGCTGGCGACCGGACTGGCCGCGGTCGCCGCGCTGGCCATCTACGCCGCCTTCCAGCCGCTGGCCGGCTTCTCGCTGACCGAAGCCACGTTCCGCTGGGGCGCACTGCGCATCGTGCCCTGCTTCATGCTGGGTTGCGCCCTGTACCTGATCTACCGCCGGGCCCCGATCCCGCATGCCGGCCTGGTCGCCCTGCTGAGCGGGGCCGGCGTTCTGGTCAGCGCCTCGCTGGGGCTCTGGGATCCCGTCACCGTGCTGTTCGCGGGCGGGCTGATCCTGTCCCTGGGCTCGCTGGCCAACGAGAAGGCGGGCGTCCTCGCCTCGCCGTTCGGCGTCTATCTGGGCGAGATTTCGTACTCGATCTACATGGTCTGCGCCCCGGTCCTGCTGGTCATGACCAACGTCGCGGCGCGCCTGACCGGCGCCGACGACAACCGCTTTCACATCATTGTGTGGTTGGGGGTGGTGGCCGCAATTCCGGTCGCGGCCATGCTGACCTACCACCTGGTCGAACGCCCGGCCCGCAAGGCTTTGCGCGGATTCGCCAAGCGCAACGGCTCAGGTCAAGCCGCGACAGAAGCCCGCAGTCCACTCGCCTGAAAGGGGACTTCACCGCTTCGGAACTATCCGTTACGGTTTGTTTCATTGTCGGCGGGATAAGACCACAGCATGTTCAAACGGCTCAAAGCCGTCGCGGTTGCGACGACCCTCGGAATGTTTGCGCTGGGCGCCATGGCCCCTGCCGCGAAAGCCGACGAGCCTTACTGGCAGTGCGTCACCTTCGCCCGCATGTTCTCGGGCATCCAGATCTTCGGCGACGCCGCCACCTGGTGGCGTCAGGCGCAGGGCCGGTTCCAGACCGGCCAGACCCCCCGCACCGGCTCGGTCCTGTCGTTCGAGGCCAGCGGCCGCATGAGCCGCGGGCACGTCGCCGTGGTGTCGGAAGTGCTGACCCCCCGCGTGATCCGGATCACCCACGCCAACTGGGGCGGCAGCCGCGGCAAGGTCGAGGAAAACGTCACCGTCGTGGACGTCTCTGACGACAACGATTGGACCGCCGTGAAGGTCTGGTACAACCCGATCAATGACCTCGGCACGACTGTCTATCCGACCCATGGATTCATCTACCAGCAGGCCCCCTCGGCGGCCGGCATCCAGATGGCGTCGGTTCCCTCGGCCGCCGGCCAGAACTGACTCCCCGGCCCCGGGGAAGGGGCCCTCGGCATGATCCGCACCTATCGTTCGACCGGCGTCGCCTGCGAGGCCGTGACGCTTGACTCCGGCCGTCTCGAGCTCGGGCCGGACGTGCTTTGGATCGACCTGCTGAACCCCACGCGCGAGGAGGACGCCGCCGTCGAGGCCGCGCTGGGCCTGTCGGTGCCCACCCGCGAGGAGATGAAGGAGCTCGAGGCCTCCAGCCGCGTCTATCGCGAGAACGGCGCCACCTATCTGACCGCCGACATCATCATCCACGGCGACGAGGAAATCCCGGGCGTGGAGCCCGTGACCTTCGTCCTGACCTCGGGCCCCATGGTGACCATCCGCTATGCGGAGCCGCGCCCGTTCGCCCTGATGCTAGAAAAGCTGGAGCGTGAGCCCGGACTGTGCGGTTCCAGCGCCGCCCTGTTCCTGAACCTGATGGAAGTCGTGGTCGACCGCGCCTCCGACATCCTGTCCAAGACGGTCGTTCGGGTCGAGGGCATCGCCAACCATGTCTTCTCGGGCGGCAAGACGGTCGGGTTCGAGAAGCTGATCACCAAGCTGGGCCGCGCCCAGATCGCCAACGCCCGCATCGAGCAGAGCCTGGCCGGACTGACCCGGGTGTTCTCCTTCGTCGCCATCGACGAGCGGATCGACAGCGGCGAGGCCCGCGCCCACCTCCGCTCCCTGAGCCGCGACGTCGAAAGCCTGACCGCGCACAACCAGTCGGTCGCCGCCTCGATCAATTTCCAGCTGTCTGCCGCCCTGGGCCTGATCAATATCGAGCAGTCGTCGATCATCAAGATCTTCTCGGTCGCCGCCGTCGCCTTCCTGCCGCCGACCCTGATCGCCTCGATCTACGGCATGAATTTCGACCACATGCCCGAACTGCACTGGATGGGCGGCTATCCGCTGGCGGTCGCGGCCATGGTGGTGTCGGCCATCCTTCCGCTGCTGTGGTTCAAGAAGAAGGGCTGGCTGTAGGCTTGACCCTTCCGGTTCGCCGGGTCTTCCTGCCCGCCTCTCAGGTGGAGTCCCCCATGCGCCTTGCCGCCCTCGCCGTCGTCGCCGCATCCGTTCTGGGCCTGGCCGCCTGTTCGCAGGGCGAGGACGCGCCCGCGCCGCCCGCCGAGACGCCCGCCCCCGCCGCCAGCCTGGCCGGCGTGGACCTGACCCAGCCGCTCAGCCTGCTCGGCACCGAGCCCTTCTGGGGCATCCGCCTGACCGGAGAGGAGCTGGTCTACTCCGGCGTCGACCGCCCGGAGCAGCGCGCGCCCCAGCCCGCCCTGACCGTCCAGGGCACGGTGGCGACCCTGCAGACCCGCTCGGCGGAGGGTACGACCTTCGAGATCACCCTGACGGCGACGGAGTGCAGCGACGGGATGAGCGACCGGACCTTCCCCCTGACCGCCATGGTCAAGGTGGGCGAGGAGACCCTGATGGGCTGCGCCGCCTCGACCGCGGCCCTGGAGCGCACCGGCGAGAGCGGGCCGGTCGTCTAGTCGCGCAGCGTCCGCATCGCCCCCAGCCGCCCGAAGGCGATGGTCAGGGCCTTGCGTCGCGCCGGCGCCAGCGGACTGGACGGCGCCGCCCGCACCACCGCCCCGCCGAAGCCGTCGGCCACGATCAGCCCCGGCTCATCCGGCAGGACGCCGTCGGGAAACTCGGGAGCCACGGCGAAGTAGAAGGCGTCGCAGAACGGCCCGTACTCGTGCCATTTGCGGTCGACGCGATAGTCCTCGAGGCCGGACTTCACCTCGACGATGGTGATGTCGCCGCGCGGCCCCAGCGCCATGACGTCGGCCCGCCGACCGTTCGGCAATCCGACCTCAAGCAGGGGCGCATAGCCGAGGTCCAGCATGACCCGCGCCGCGCCGCGGGTGACCGCGAGGGTGGTGTCCGGGCGGCTGAAAACGAGGTCAATCTGCAGGGCTGCGGCGGCCATCGCCAATCTATGTTCCGGCTTCGTTCCGGGCGCAAGTCCCGATTCCCGACGGCGGTGCCGGAAGATGTGCTATACTCCCGGCCCTGCGACAGGGGACACAGGGATGTCCGAGGATCGGGCGGCTCGCCGTAATCGCAACAGTCCCCGGGGGCTGTTTCTTCTGATCGTCCTGGCCGTTGCGGCCGGCGCCCTCATCGTCGCCGCCTGGATCAAGGCCGGCGTCACGGACCGTCACGCCCGCGAGCACATCGAGGCCGAGAAGGTCGCGCCGGGCGAAAAATCATCCACCGTTTCGCCCGACAGGATATCGGCCGGGCCATTGCCGGTCAGATAACAGCGTCTTATTAACCTTTATGAACGGGCCAAGGCCCCGCAGAAGCGGAGGGCAGAATGGACGAGGATCGCGGCGCGCGGCGCAATCGCAACGAAAACGGCCTCTGGCTGATCAATGCCCTGCTGTCGGCGGTGGTCCTGCTGCTCAGCCTGTACGTTTTCCGGGCTCCGGATCATCCGCCCGGCGTCGATGTCGGCCTGCAGGTGGCGGAGCACCGGACCGGCGGCTACTGACCCGTCTGAACGACCTGACCTGTCGGCAGTCCGAGCGCCGCCGCGCGACGGACCAGATCGGCCCGGACGCCCGCCGCCGGGCTCTGGTCGCGATGCCAGATCCACCAGTCAGACCGGTTCGGCAGGGACAGGATGGCCCAACTGTAGTCATCCGCGTGCGCCTGCACCCGATAGTTCTGGCCGGCCAACCCGCCGAAACTCAGCAGCCCTGACAGGGAGAAGCGGAAGTTCCGGTTGGTGCCGGGGTCGGTGATCCGGGCGTTGGCCCGCAGGGTCTCGACCACGCCGTCAGCCCGGCGGGTGCAGGTGACCAGCACGCCATACCGGTTGGCGCGGGACTGCGGCGTGAAATCGATCTGGGCCCGACGGCAGTCCTTCTGCACGTCGTTCGGGCTTCGGGCGATCTCGAACCACCGGCCGTCGAAGCGGTTCATGTCCACCGTCTGGGCCGCGACGCCGCCGGCCGGGAACAGGGCGAAGGCGGCGAGGGCGAAGGTCGTCAGACGGGATGGCATGGGCGTGGTCCTCCGGTTGCCCCGACGCCTGTTTACGCGCCGGGGGCCGGATCGGATGCATGCTCAGAGGATGTAACGGCTGAGATCCGCGTTCCTTGCGAGCTCGCCGATGCGTTCGCGGACCTGTTCGCCGTCGAAGGTGACGGTCTGACCGGCCAGGTCGGAGGCCTTGAAGCTGGTCTCCTCCAGCACCCGCTCGAGCACCGTCTGAAGACGGCGGGCGCCGATGTTCTCGACCGCCGAGTTGGCGGCCACCGCCGCGTCCGCCAGCGCCTCGACCGCATCATCGGTGAAGACCAGCGTCACCGCCTCGGTCGCCAGCAGGGCCTGGTTCTGACGGATCAGATTGGCCTCCGGCTCGGTCAGGATGCGTTTGAAGTCGTCGCGGGTCAGGGCCTTCAGCTCGACGCGGATCGGCAGGCGCCCCTGCAGCTCCGGCAACAGGTCCGACGGCTTCGCGACGTGGAAGGCGCCCGAGGCGATGAACAGCACATGGTCCGACTTCACCGGCCCGTACTTGGTCGAGACCGTCGTGCCCTCGATCAGGGGCAGCAGGTCCCGCTGCACGCCCTCGCGGGACACGTCGGCCCCGCGCGCTTCGGAACGGGCCGCCACCTTGTCGATCTCGTCGATGAAGACGATGCCCTCGTTCTCGGCCAGCGACAGGGCCTCGGCGGTCAGGCTCTCCTGATCCAGCAGCTTGTCGCTTTCCTCGGTCATCAGAGGCGCGACCGCATCCTTCACCGTCAGCTTGACCTTCTTCGTCCGGCCACCGCCCAGCTTGCCCAGCATTTCGGACAGATTGATCATCCCGACATTGCCGCCGCCGGGCAGATCAAGGCCCTGAACCGGAGAAGCGATGTCCGCCAGTTCGATCTCGATCTCCTTGTCGTCCAGTTCACCGGCGCGCAGCTTCTTGCGGAAGCTGTCGCGGGTCGCCGGCTGCGAGCCCGGGCCGACGAGAGCATCCAGGATGCGCTCCTCGGCGGCGCCCTCGGCCTTGGCCTTCACGCCCGACCGGCGCTTGTCCCGCACCATCACCAGCGCGGCCTCGACCAGATCGCGCATGATCTGGTCCACGTCGCGCCCGACGTAGCCGACCTCGGTGAATTTGGTCGCCTCGACCTTCAGGAAGGGCGACCCCGCCAGCTTCGCCAGCCGCCGGGCGATCTCGGTCTTCCCGACGCCGGTCGGCCCGATCATCAGAATGTTCTTGGGCGTCACCTCGTCGCGCAGGTCGTCCGGCACGCGCTTGCGGCGCCAACGGTTGCGCAGGGCCACGGCGACGGCGCGCTTGGCGTCGTCCTGGCCCACGATGAAGCGGTCGAGTTCGGAAACGATTTCGCGGGGGGAGAGGTCGGTCATGCGATCGACATAGGACGCCTCACCCGCCAGCGGGAGGGGGCGCGGCGATCGGCGCGGGGATCAGCTGGGCCAGCACGATCCGCCAGCCGCCTTCCTGCCGCTGCCACAGACGGACGTAGTGGCCGGTGCGCGCCTGTCCGTCGCGCTGCCAGCCGGCCGGACCATAGGTCCAGACCAGATCGCCGTAGGCAGAGGCTCCGCCGCCCTCCGTGGGCCCGAACGCAAACGTCGCGGGCCAGGCGTCCAGCGCCGCCGGGAAGGCGTCGCGACCGATGGCCGGGGGCAGGGGCGCGACATAGAGGCGGCCGTTGTCGGCCAGCCGGGCCAGATGGGCGGCCTTCTGGTCGGTCAGGGCGTCTCGCGCGAGCTCTGCTTCCAGCGCCTTCACGTCGCGCATGGACCACTGCGCGGGCTCACCTTCCGGCGTGCGCAGGTCCGGGCCCACGACGATCAGAAGCTCGGGGCCGGGCTCCAGGATGACCGGCTCGGTCTCGGGCCCTGGCACGTCGGCCGCGCTGGCCCCGGAGCCGCCATCGTAGACCCAGCGCCATGCGCCGTCGGCCTGCCGCCGCCAGATGGTGAAGTAGTGGCCGGTGCGGCGACCGCCGACCGCCACGCCGCCGGTGGTGAAGCCGAGGTCACCGGACCGGGCGATGCCCGCGAAATTCGGCCACCACTCCAGCAGGGGTTCATCCGCCGGTCGCGGGCCGTCGGGATAGACCACGCCGACCCGCTGGGCCTGCCCGCCCGCGATCACGATGGCGTCGGGCGTCGCCCATTTGTTGAAGCTTCCGGCGATGCCCATGGACGGCGCATCCGCCGCGAAGGCCCGCTCGGCGGCGACCACCGGGGCGGCGTCCGGGCTCTGGGCGACGGCCGGCGAAGCGGCCGCAAGGACGGCGAAAAGGGCCAAGGGGCGCATGGTGAAATCCTCCCTCCGAGAGGGAAGCGCGAGACCGGCGGCGTGTCCCGTTAATTCAGCGAAAGGCGCCTACTCCAGCGTCTCCACCGTCAGATTGCCGTTGGTGTAGACGCAGATCTCGGCCGCCAGGGCCATCGACCGACGGGCGATCGTTTCGGCATCCAGATCCGTGTTGTCGATCAGGGCGCGGGCCGCGGCGAGCGCATAGTTGCCGCCCGAGCCGACCGCCGCCACGCCGTACTCCGGCTCCAGCACATCGCCGACGCCGGTGACGGTGAAGATCGAGTTCCGGTCCGCGACCAGCAGCATGGCCTCCAGACGGCGGAGATACCGGTCGGTCCGCCAGTCCTTGGCCAGATCGACGCAGGCGCGGGCCAGCTGGTCCGGATACTGCTCCAGCTTGGCTTCCAGCCGCTCGATCAGGGTAAAGGCGTCGGCCGTGGCGCCGGCGAAGCCCGCCAGCACCTTGCCGCCCGCCAGGGTCCGGACCTTGCGGGCCGCGCCCTTGACGATGGTTGGGCCCATCGAGACCTGGCCGTCGCCGGCGATGACCGTGCGGCCGTCCTTGCGCACCGCCAGAATGGTCGTGCCGTGCCAGTCGGGGAATGAGGATGCGGTGTTCATCATCCCTTTCAGATGGAGACCGAAATGCGGCGGGGCAAGCGGAAACCTGTTGGATTTCAACGGTACGCAAGCGCCACATTATAACCAATTGCGAGCGCTACCTTAGCATATTGAGCCCTTTGGGCGGCTTATGTGGGGTTGGATCGTGCTTCATCGTGTGATTTACGCCAGCGAGTCTGTCGGCGCGACCGGCGTGTCCACCCTCGCCCTGGCCCACATCCTCGGCGCGTCCGAAGCCAACAACCGTCGTGACCGGATCACGGCCGCGGTCATGTTCCATCGCGGCCATATCGTGCAGGCCATGGAAGGCTCCCGCCACGATCTGGACCGGCTGATGCGCCGCCTGCTCGCCGACCGCCGCCACCGCAATCTGCGCATCCTGGTCGACACCCCGATCGCCGCCCGCGCCCTGCCCGAGCCGATCACGGTCTGCCCGGACCCCTGCGCCCTGCTGGAGGCCGTGGGCGTCGCCGAAATCTCGCGCATCACCGCCAATGAGGCGGAAGCCATGCTGGAGTACCGGCTGGCCGCCTGACACGTCTCGGGACGTGATTTTCCTCGCCGCAAAGCCTAACTGGGGCGGGTGAGCTTTTCAGAAGACGAAATCGAGCGGTACGCGCGCCATCTGGTGCTGTCGGAGGTCGGCGGCCCCGGCCAGCAGCGGCTGAAGGCGGCGCGGGTCGGCCTGATCGGGCTGGGCGGCGTCGGCGCCCCGGCGGCCCTGTACCTGGCGGCGGCGGGCGTCGGGACCCTGCGGCTGATCGACGACGACCAGGTCGCCCTGTCCAACCTGCAGCGACAGATCGTGTTCGACAGCGCCGACATCGGCCGCGCCAAGGTGGTGGCCGGAGCCGAGACCCTGGCCGCCCTGAACCCGCATGTCGGACTTGAGCCCCGTCCCGAGCGGCTGACCGGGAGCAACGCCGCCGCCCTGATCGAGGGCTGCGATGTGATCATCGACGGCACGGATGACTTCGCCACCCGCTTCTGCGTGAACGCCGCCTGCGTGGCGCATGGTGTTCCGCTGGTCTCGGGCGCGCTCGGCCGGTGGAGCGGGCAGGTCGGCGTCTTCCAAGGTCGCCCCTGTTACCGCTGCATGGTGCCGGACAGCCCGCCAGACGCCGAGACCTGCAGCCGCGTCGGCGTCATCGGCGCCCTCGCCGGCGTGGTCGGCGCCATGGCGGCGCTGGAGGCGATCAAGCTGATCGCTGCGGCGGGCCAGCCCCTGTCAGGCCGCCTGCTTCTGTACGACGGACTGGCGGGGACGGCGCGGACGGTCCGCGTCGCCCCCGATCCGGCCTGTCCGGTCTGCGCGCAGGATCAGGCGAAGGCCTGACGGAACAGGACGATGTACTTTCCGAACAGCTCCTGTTCGATCTCGTCCTCCCAGTCCCCATGCCCGGCGTTCCGGACCTCGACATAGTCGACGGACACGCGACCCGCCGCCGTCAGGGCGTCCTTCATCCGGCGGGACTGGAAGACCGGCACGATGGGGTCGTCGACGCCGTGCACCAGCAGGACCGGGCAGCGGATGTCGGCCGCGCGACGCCGGGGCGAGGCGGCTTCCAGCGCCGCGCGGTCGGCGCGCGGATCACCGATCCGCTTGACCCAGAACTGATAGACCTCGTTGTCGGGCGTATTGTCGTCCCGGAGCTCGTAGGCGAGCATTTCGGGCAGGTCGAAGACGCCGCAGATCGCGACCGCGGCCTTGTACAGATCCGGGCGGCGGACCGCCCCCATCAGGGCCGCATAGCCGCCGTAGCTGCTGCCCATGATGCCGACCTTGTCCGCGGCCAGCCCCTTGTCGCGCACGACCTGGGCCACGGCGTCCTCGATGTCTTCCTGCATCCGGTCGCCCCAGCGACCCCAGCCCTCTCCGGCCGAGGCCAGCCCATAGCCGCCCGAGCCCCGGAAGTTCGGCTGCAGCACCCACCAGCCCTGCGCCGCCAGCAGTTGCACCTGCCGGTCCCAGCCGAGGGAATCGCGCACCTCCGGCCCGCCGTGCGGCATCACCACCAGCGGCCCCGGCGCCCGGCCGGCGGGCGCGGTCAGATAGGCGCGGATCGTCGCGCCGTCGCGGGTGGCCACGTCCAGAACCTCGGCCGTCCCAAGCCTGTCGGCCGCCAGGGAGGTGCGCGTCACCAGATTGACGAAACTGCGCGCGCCCCGGTCATACAGATACCAGGCTCCCGGTTCGCGCGGGCCGGTGACATAGGCCAGGAAGCGGTTCAGCGAGCGGTCGATGTCGATCAGGGCGACGTTGCACTCGTTGTCGAAGAAGCGGTTCATCGCCCGATGGTGGGCGGCCAGTTCCGGACGGGCGAAGTCGTACTCCAGCCGGTCACCGATATAGGCCGCGCCGAGGTATCGGCCCACGTCGTCGGTCAGCCCCCCGATCACGTCCGCCTTCTCACGCGTCGCGATCGGCGGACCGAAGGTGAGGGCCTTCAGGTCCATCTCGCGAATGGAGATGACGTCCTCGCCCTCCTCACGCGCGGCGACCAGAACGATCCCCGGCGTCCCGGTCTCGGCGACCCACTCGAAGTCCGGCGCGTCATGCAGGCGCACGCGGCGGACGAAGGTCCAGCGAGTCTCGCCGGGCGCCCGGGCATGGATGCTGAAGGCGTTGCCCGCCACGTTGACGTCGTAGCGGAGCACGGGCACGCCCCCCTGGGCCTGCCACATGAAGGTGCCGTTGCCGCCCTGCTCCACCTCTTCGGCCCGGCCGGTCAGGACGTTGACCCTGAACAGGGTCAGGACCCCGATGCTGCTGGGCGCCGCCATCAGCACGTGATCCGGGTCGGCGTGCAGCGGATCAACCATCACGCCGAGATTGCGGACGGCCCGCATGCGGCGATTGTCGCCGCTGAACAGGACCACGGCCCCGCCCGTCGTCGGATCGATCGACAGGACCCGGCGCGAGACGATTTCGTCCCCCCCCGTCCCGATCAGCGATCGGGCGGACCGCCGGTCGATGTCGGTTCGGGTCTTCAGGGCCACCCAGACCAGAAGTCGGCTGTCGCTGACCCATTCCATCGACTCGCAGTCGACGTCGCCGATGGGCGAGCGCACGGGCGGCTTCGAGGGGTCCGCGGCGTCGGCGGTGTCCAGCACCGCCCGACGCTGGCCGCCCTCCCAGATGTCCCGGATGATGGCGATGCGATCACCCGACGGCGACAGGGCGGCGCCGCGCACCAGCGGCCGGGCGAAGAAGTCCTCGACCGCATGCGGGTTCGCCGCCTGCCGGGCCAGCGCGCCGCCCGCGAAGGCGGTCGCGCCCAGCCCCGCGCCGGCCGCCATGATCCCCCGCCGGGTCAGAGGGAGGCCGGCCGACCGGCTCACGCGAAGGCCTGCCGGAAGTGGGCCACGTAGCGGGTCATCAGTTCCTGCTCCCTGGCGTCAGGCCAGTCGCCGTGGCCGTAGTCCTCGATCTCGATCAGATCGACGGACTTGCCCGCCGAACGGAAGGCGTCCCGCATGCGGCGCGACTGGATCAGCGGCACGATGGAATCGTCCACGCCATGGACCAGCAGGACCGGACAGGCGATCTCGCCGGCCCGACGACGCGGCGAGGCGGCCTCAAGCGCCGGTCCCGCGGTCGAGCGGTCGCCGATGCGCTTGGTCCAGAACTCATAGATCGGCTTGCCGGGCGTATCGTCCTCACGATCTTCCCAGGCCAGCATGTCCGGCAGGTCGTAGACGCCGCAGATGCCGATGGCCGCCTTGTAGAGATCCGGCCGCTTGAGGGCGCCCATCAGGGCTGCATAGCCGCCGTAGCTGGTGCCCATGATGCCGACCTTCGAGGCGTCCAGCCCCTTGGTGCTGATCGCATGGGCGACGGCGTCCTCGACGTCGTCCTGCATGCGGGTGCCCCAGCGGGTCCAGCCCTGCTCGGCGAAGGCCTGGCCGTAGCCGCCCGAACCCCGAAAATTGGGACGCAGCACCCACCAGCCCTGGGCGGCCAAGACCTGCATCTGCCGGTCCCAGCTCGGGGTGTCGCGCACCTCGGGGCCGCCGTGCGGCAGGACGATCAGCGGGCCAGGGGCGCCGCCGGGAGGGGCCGTCAGATAGGCCTCGATGGTCGAGCCGTCGCGGGTCGGCACCTGCAGCACCTCGCCGACGCCCAGACGCGTCACATCCAGATCGCGGGCCTGGCCGATGTTGACGATCACCCGTGCGGTCTTGTCGTAGAAGAACCACGAACCCGGCTCGTTCGGACCGTTCACATAGGCGATGAAACGGTTGCGGGCGCGGTCGACGTCGGTGAAGTGGACGTCACAGGTGTTGTCGAAGAAGCGGTTGAGCGCGCGATGGTGCGCCGCCAACGCCGGCTCGGCGAACTCGTACTCCAGGCGGTCGCCGTAATAGGCCGCCCCCAGATAGTGCCCCATGGAGTCCAGCAGGCCGCCGTACACGTCGCGGCCCGCGCGCGGGTTCAGTGGCGGTCCCAGGCGGGTGGTCGCCAGATCCATTTCGCGGACGCTCAGGACATCCTCGTTGTCCAGTCGGGCGATGACCAGAACCACCCCGTCGCGGCCGGACTCGCCGACCCACGAGAAGTCCGGCGCATCGCGGATGCGGCTGCGGCGCGCCAGCTTCCACTCGGTCTCGCCGGGCGCCCGGACCATGATGCTTTCCATGGTGCCGCGGCTGTTGACGTCATGGCGAACGACCGGGACGCCGTTGACCGTGCGCCAGGTGTAGGTGCCGCCGCTGCCCCGTTCGACACGGGTCGCCGCGCCGGTGTTCACATTCACCCGATGGAGCGCCAGGACGCCGTCGCTCTCCCAGGCCGCCATCAGGATGTTGTCCGGATCGTTCGGCAACATGTCGATGATCTTGCCCATGTCGAACGAACCGCGCATGCGGGTGCGCTGGTCGGCGAACAGGACCACCGGATCGCCACGCGTCGCGTCGATCGAGACGACCCGGCGCATGAAGTATTCGACGCTGTCAGACCGGACGTTGCTGCCGACCTGCGACCGGCGGCCGGTCTCGCCCCGCATGATGACGCTGACCAGCACGCGGTCGTTGCTGGCCCACTGGATGGAGTCGATCCAGACCGTGCCCAGATCGATGCGCCGACGCTGCCCTTCCGGATCGGCCGCATCGATGAAGTCGACGGCGCTGCGCGGCGCGATGTCGGTCCCCAGATTCTCGCCCACGGCGATGCGGTTTCCGTCCGGCGACAGGCCCGCGCCCGCGGACTTGGTCGGCTTGAAGAACTCGCTCAGGGGATAGGCGCCCGGCGCGCCCTGGGCCCGAACGCTCGTCGGCGCCATCGCCGCCAGCCCGGCCAGGGCCGCGGTTCCGCCCAGCAGTCCACGCCGCGACAGCGCGAACGCCGTCGTCTTGGTCATTCCGAATTTCACGATAATCCCCCGATACTTGTGTGCGCAAACAACCCAAGCGGGGCCGCGCCGTCAAGCGGGATGATCAGAACATGGCCGGGATGACCCGGTCGGGCGGGCGGTGGCCGTTGGCGAAGGTCTGGATGTTGGCGATCACCCGGTCGCCCATGTCCTGACGCGCCTCGATCGTGGCCGAGCCGAGATGCGGCAGCAGCACGACATTGGGGTGGCCCAGCAGGCCGGGATGCACCTTCGGCTCGTGCTCGAAGACGTCCAGACCGACGCCGGCGATGCGACGCCCGGCCACGGCCTCGGCCAGGGCCGCCTCGTCGATCAGCTCGCCGCGCGCCGTGTTGATCAGGATCGCGTCGGGCCGCATCAGCGCCAGACGTTCGGCGGACAGCAGGTGATGGGTCTCCTTCGTCGCCGGGCTGTTCAGCGAGATCAGGTCCATCCGGGCCAGCATCTGGTCCAGGTCATCCCAGTAGGTCGCCCCCAGCTCCTCGGCGATCATCGGCGAGACCGGCTTGCGGTTGTGATAGTGCACCTGCATGCCGAAGGCCTTGGCCCGGCGGGCCAGGGCCTGACCGATGCGGCCCATGCCGACGATGCCCAGACGCTTGCCCCACAGCTTGCGGCCGGTCATCCAGGTCGGGGTCCAGCCCTCGAAGCGGCCCTCCTGCATCACCTGCGCCCCCTCAACGATCCGGCGGCTGACCGCCAGGATCAGGCTCATGGCCAGGTCCGCGGTGTCCTCGGTCAGGACCCCGGGCGTATTGGTCACGATCAGCCCCCGCGCCACGGCGGCGTCGATGTCGATGTGATCCACGCCGGCGCCGAAATTGGCGATCATCTTCAGCTGGGGCCCGGCCTTCGCGATCAGGTCGGCGTCGATGACATCGGTGATGGTCGGCGACAGGACGTCGGCGCGCTGGACGGCGGCTTCCAGCTCGGCCCGGGTCATCGGCCGGTCGGTCAGGTTCAGTTCGGCGTCGAACAGCTCCCGCATCCGCGTTTCCACGGCGTCAGGCAGGCGCCTGGTTAATACGACCTTAAGCCTGGGAGCGGACATTCGGAGCCTTCGGTTTCTTCACTCCGGCTTTAATGATCCTCCCGGTGTCTGGCAAAGTCTCTGGCAAAGTCTCTGGCGGGGCCCGCGGCCTGAAACGGGCGGCGATCGTGGCCGGCCTGCTGGGCTGCGCGGTGCTGGTCGGCGCCGGCAACGCCATGCCGAACGGACGGCCGACCCCCAGCAAACAGCCCGTGCCGCGCTGGTTGTCACTGAAGTCTGACAGCGTCTTCGCCCGTCAGGGCCCCGGCCTCGATTACCGCATTATGTGGCGATACCAGGTGTCCGGACTGCCGGTTCAGGTGATCGCCGAGACCGCCGAATGGCGAAAGATCTGCGACCCGGAGGGCGCGGTCGCCTGGGTTCACCGCAGCGTCGTCTCCAGTCGCCGCAGCGTTCTGAACCTGTCCCCCGAGGAGGTTCGCATCCACGCCGGCCGGTCGGACACCTCGCCCGTTCGGGCGCGGCTGTCGCCCCGCTCGCTGGTCTCGCTGAGCGAATGCGTCGACCAGTGGTGCGAAATCCGGGTCGGACGCCTGCGCGGCTGGCTGCCCCAGCGCGCGGTGTTCGGGGCGCAGGAACAGGCGCTGTGCAACGCCAACCGTCCCGCGGGGACCGGTCGCGAAAGCTGACGGGGATCGCCAGGGTTTCGCCGGTTCGTTAAAAAGTTTGAGCCCCGGGGCCCGCTCGTGTAACCCGACGGCAACATTCCGGGGGCGCGTCGCTCCCGTTGCTACGAGAACACCCTTGTCCGAGCTGAAATATCCGTCGTCGTTCGATTACGAGGCCCTGCTGGCCTCCGGCCGTGGCGAGCTTTTCGGGCCGGGCAACGCCCAGCTTCCGGCCCCGCCGATGCTGATGTTCGACCGGATCACCAAGATCAACGCCGACGGCGGCGCCCACGGAAAGGGCTACGTCGAGGCCGAGCTCGATATTCACCCGGACCTCTGGTTCTTCCAGTGCCACTTCATCGGCGATCCGGTCATGCCGGGCTGCCTGGGCCTGGACGCCATGTGGCAGCTGGTCGGCTTCTACCTCGGCTGGATCGGCGGGCCGGGCAAGGGCCGCGCGCTCGGCGTCGGCGAGGTGAAGTTCACCGGCCAGGTCCAGCCGAACATCAAGAAGGTCGTCTACAAGATCGACCTGAAGCGGGTGATCAACCGCAAGCTGGTCATGGGCATCGCCGACGGCGTGCTCGAGGCCGACGGCGAGGTGATCTACACCTGCAACGACATGCGCGTCGGCCTGTTCGGCGGCGAGCAAGCGGTCGGCGGCTAAGCCCCCTATATTCTCCAGACCGCGGCGAACGCGGCGACTGACAATAATTGGAAGGAATCCACCATGCGGCGTGTCGTCGTCACCGGGCTGGGCATCGTCTCCTCCATCGGCACCGGAGCCGGGGAAGTCACCGCGTCGCTGCGCGACGCGAAGTCGGGCGTCCAGCACGCCGCTGATCACGCCGCGCACGGCTTCCGGTCGCAGGTCTGGGCCCCGCCCGCCCTGGGCCACACCGCCGACGACTGGGCTCCGCACGTCGACCGTCGCGCCGCCCGCTTCCTGGCCAACGGCACGGCCTGGGGCCACATCGCCTTCGAGGAGGCCCTGAAGGACTCCGGCCTGACCCCGGACGAGATCAAGGACCCGCGCATCGGCCTGATCGTCGGTGAAGGCGGCCCCTCGACCCAGGTCATCCTGCAGGCCGCCCAGACCACCATCGAAAAGGGCTCGCCCAAGCGCATCGGGCCGTTCGCGGTGCCGAAGGCCATGGCCTCGGGCCCGTCGGCCGTCCTGGCCACCTGGTTCGAGCTGAAGGGCATCAACTATTCGATCAGCTCGGCCTGCGCGACCTCGGCCCACTGCATCGGCGCGGCCGCCGAACAGATCGCCTGGGGCAAGCAGGACGTCGTCTTCGCCGGCGGCTGCGAGGACATCGACTGGTCGATGTCCAACATGTTCGACGCCATGGGCGCCATGTCCTCCAACTTCAACGAGACCCCGTCGAAGGCCAGCCGCGCCTATGACAAGGACCGCGACGGCTTCGTCATCGCGGGCGGCGCGGGCATCGTGGTGCTGGAAGAGTATGAGCGCGCCGTGGCGCGCGGCGCGAAGATCTACGCCGAGGTCACCGGCTACGGCGCCAACTCGGACGGCTACGACATGGTCGCCCCCTCGGGCGAGGGCGCCGAGCGCTGCATGAAGATCGCGCTGGAAATGGCCGGCAATCCGAAGATCGACTACCTGAACCCGCACGGCACCTCGACACCGGTCGGCGACAGCAAGGAAATGGGCGCCGTCCGCAACGTCTTCGGCGACGACCTGCCGATGATCTCCTCGACCAAGTCGCTGACGGGCCACTCGCTCGGCGCCGCGGGCGTGCAGGAGGCCATCTACTGCCTGCTGATGATGGACAACGACTTCGCCGCCGAAAGCGCCCACATCGAGAACCTCGACCCCGAGTTCGAGGGCATGCCGATCCTGAGAAAGCGCTTTGACGGAAAACTAGTTAATGTAATGTCGAACAGCTTTGGGTTCGGTGGCACGAACGGGACATTGATTTTCTCCAAGGTCTAAGTTGGACAAAAAGCTTTTCGAAATCATCGCACTTGCTGCGTTCCCGCTACTCCCGTTGCTTCTGGAGTTAGCGTTGATCCAGCAGGTAGAATTCAAAAGCCTTTCCATTACCGCGGCAGTTTATGCCGTCGCGATTGGTTCGACGCTCCGGCTAAAAACCTTCAATGGAATCTGCACTTGCGTGGCCATCGTATCGGCGGGCTTGCATGGCGCCTCGATCATGAAGGAGGAGGCAGCCAAGGCCACCTTGGCGGGCGTGCTCTGGTTCCTCATATTTGCCATCACGCTAATGCTGATCGTTGATCGTCTGCTAATGTCGACGACCCAAGGAGACCCGGCGTGAGCATCTCGGTTTCCAGCAGAATTCATAGGCATTTGTTCAAGCTCATTCAGGCGGCTTACCCGGCAAGAATAAGCTCACTGGTCGCAATTGCGGCCACTATCTTGGCGTTTGCCCTCATAATAGACACAACCATAGAAATATCGCCCTCGATCCGGGAGCGCCTTTTTGATTTTAAAATCGCCCCAACACTGATTGTCGCAGTTGCAGCAATCTATGCCACAGTAGCTGCAGTCGCTTGGGACTACATCACCACAGTCCGTAGGCAGAGATTAAAGGCCCACGAGGAAAAACTTCGAAGCGCACCGTTTTTCGAAGAGGCCAAAAACATTGCGCTAGGTGGCGACGCTTTAGTTACGGTCGATTCTGATACTGACAATACGGTCGTGATCATGAGTGGAATACATAACGGAAGCGAGATACGACTCGTTATTATATCAAAATCAGATTTCAAAGCCTCACGAGCCCTCCTGCTCGGCGAGAACTTGGACGTTGTGGAACTGGATGTTGGAACCAGTCGACCCAAGCGTCGTGCGACGCGCCGGAACGTTTCGAAAGCTTCCTAGGTGATGTTCTAACAGATCGTACCCAACCCCCGAGCTTTCCCTCTGGAGTCTGCCCTGCTACCTCTCCGCCCGAATAACGAGGAGAGACTCCAATGGCCGCTGAAACCACCTGGGATATGCCCAAGGGCGACCTCATGAAGGGCAAGAAGGGCCTCATCATGGGGGTCGCGAACTCCAGCTCCATCGCCTGGGGCATCGCCTCCCAGCTGGCCGCCCAGGGCGCCGAACTGGCCTTCACCTATCTGGGCGAAAGCCTTGAGCGCCGCGTGCGCCCGCTGGCCGAAAGCGTCGGCGCCAAGCTGCTGATCCCGGCCGACGTCACCGACGACGCCTCGATGGACGCCGCCTTCGCCGAGCTGGAGAAGACCTTCGGCACGATCGACTTCGTCGTTCACTCGGTGGCCTTCGCCAACAAGGACGAGCTGAAGGGCTCGTTCGTCGACAACACCACCCGCGACAGCTTCCTGCTGGCCATGAACATCTCGGCCTTCAGCTTCGTCGACGTGTCGCGTCGCGCCGCCAAACTGATGCCGAACGGCGGCAGCCTGATCACCCTGACCTACCTCGGGTCGGAGCGGGTCATTCCGAACTACAACACCATGGGCGTCGCCAAGGCCGCGCTGGAAGCCGCGACCCGCTACATCGCCCGCGACCTTGGTCCGAAGAACATCCGCGTCAACGCCATCTCGGCGGGCGCGATGCGCACCCTGTCGCTGGCCGGCATCTCGGGCGGACGCGGCCTGCACTCCAAGTCGGCCCAGTTCTCGCTGATCAAGGAAGAGACCTCGATGGAAGGCGTCGCCGGCGCCGCCCTGTGGCTGTGTTCGGACCTGGGCCGCTCGACCACGGGCGAAGTCGTCCACGTCGACGCTGGCTTCCACGCCGTCGGCCTGCCGGACGACGTCGAGGGCTGATCCCCTCCGGGTTCTGGATATGAAAGGGCCGTCGGGAAACCGGCGGCCCTTTTTGCTTCCCGGGCGCCGCCGCCCGGCCTAGCTTCGCCGCATGAGTTCGTCGCGCCTGCCGCCCCCCGCCAGCTTCTCCGCCGCCGCCGTGGCCACCGTCATCGGTTTCGGCGGCACGGTCACCCTGATCGTTCAGGCGGGTCAGACGCTGGGCGCCTCGCCCGCCCAGATCATCTCCATGGTCACCGCGCTCTGCCTCGGCATCGGCCTGCCGGGCGCGGTGCTCAGCTGGCGGCTGAAGATGCCCGTCGTCCTGGCCTGGTCGACGCCGGGCGCAGCCCTGCTGGCGGCCTCGACGTTGGGGCTGGGGTGGTCGACCGCCGTCGGGGCCTTCGTCATCGCCGGCCTGCTGATGGTGCTGACCGGCCTGGTCCCGGCTCTGGGGCGGCTGGCCGAGCGCATTCCCGCCGCCATAGCCTCGGCGATGCTGGCCGGGGTGCTGCTGCCCTTCTGCCTGAAGCTGTTTCTGGTCTTCCGGAGCGACATGGGGCTGGCGGCGGGCCTGCTGGCGGTCTTCCTGATCATGCGCCGCGTCGCCGCCGCCTGGGCCCTGCCCGCGGCTCTGGTCGCCGCCTTCCTGGTGCTGGC
>NZ_DASWWG010000014.1:0-76414 GCF_036400995.1 Brevundimonas sp. | reverse complement strand
GCCTCGCGGTCCAGCTTGTTGATGAAGGTGATGATCGGGATGTCGCGCAGGCGGCAGACCTCGAACAGCTTCAGCGTCTGCGGCTCGATGCCCTTGGCGGCGTCCAGCACCATGATGGCGCAGTCGGCGGCGGTCAGGGTGCGATAGGTGTCTTCCGAGAAGTCCTCGTGGCCCGGCGTGTCCAGCAGGTTGAACATCTTGCCGTCGTGCTCGAACGTCATCACCGACGCCGAGACCGAGATGCCGCGCTCCTTCTCGATCTTCATCCAGTCGGACTGGGTGCGGCGGTTCTCGCCGCGCGCCCGCACCGCGCCCGCCGCGCGGATCGCGCCGCCGGACAGCAGGATGTGCTCCGTCAGCGTCGTTTTACCGGCGTCCGGGTGGGCGATGATGGCGAAGGTCCGGCGACGACCGGCTTCTTCAGGAAGAGAGAGCTTGGACATGGGACGCGCGACCTACCCCGGACCGCGCCGAAAGTCACCTGACGCGGGGCTTTCCGCCGGTTTGGTCTGTCACCGAAAGTGAATATCCCTTGGCAACGAAGGGATAATGGGATCATTGTTCAGTCAGGCGAGACGGTCCGGTCACGCAATCGGGCCCCGCCTTTGGAAACGAAGGAACGGACATGGCCCTGCATCACCCGCTCGACGACCGCCCCGCAGCCCGCGAGGACGGTCCCCACCCCGCCATCTGCCTGGCGCTCGGCTTCGGCGTGATCACCGTCGGCGCGATCATCGTCCACATCGTCTTCAATACGCTGGTCTAGGGCGCTTCAGGCCCGGTCTCCGCCTCGCCGTCGTCCTCGGGCGGAGGCGCGTCAGACGGGTCCGCGGGCTCGGGCTCGGCCGGTTGCGCGGCGGCGTCCTGGGCTGCGTCGATCTCGTCCCGGGTGAAGGGCGTCTGCCGGGCCTCGGCCCGCTCCAGCAGGGTCTGGGCGGCGTCCGCCGCGCCGCCGCCGTGCGGCGCATTGGCCAGCGGCGTCAGCAGGGCGATCGCATCCTCGAACCGGTCCGCCTCCATCAGGGCCGAGGCGAAGCCCAGCCGGATGCCGGGCAGTTGGGGCGCGCGGTCAAACGCCAGCCGCCAGGTCAGCAGGTCGTTCTCGGTCGGGTAGCCTTCGGCCCCTTCCCGGACCTGCGCCAGCATATACAGGGTGTAGTACTGCTCCGGATCGGCGGCGTAGGCCCGCCGCAGATAGCCTTGGGCCTGAACCAGACGCCGGGTCCGGTCCTCGCCCTCGTTCCGTGACAGGCTGATCTGCCGGGCGGCCATCAGCTGCAGGGCCTCGACATTGTCCGGTTCGCGCTCCAGCAGGCGGCCCAGCACGGCCTCGCCCTCGACCGGATCGCCGAAATGCAGTTCCGCGTGCCCGAGCTGCAGCAGGGCGAAGGGATCGTCGGGATGGCGGGCAGCCTTCTGGCGCACCAGGGCGGCGGTCGCGGCGCGATCCTCGTCCGGCACGCCGACCTTCAGCCTCTGGCCGAGCAGCAACAGGTCGTCGGCGGAGCGGGGCAGGGTGGTGACGGTGATCTCCGGCTCGGGGCGATCAACCTCATAGATCGCGATCTGCAACGATCCCCGGGTGTAGTTGCGCAGCGCGCCGCGCAGGCCGGCGAGGGTCAGGCCCGTGGCCTCCTGGATGGCGATGACCGGATCGGCGCCCCGGCTGACCGCCGCGACATAGGCCTGAAGCTGGCCCCGGCGGGCGTCGTCGCTCATGAACCAGTGGGTCAGCAGCCAGGCGACCGGATAGTAGGTGTTTTCGTGCGAGTCGCGGGTCAGATCGCCCGGCCGCTTGGACAGAAGCTCCTCCAGCGGAATCCAGGTCGCGTTCATCAGCCAGTCGGCGCGATTGCGGTTGAAGTCGCCGATCCGGATGGTGTTGTCCCGCACCTCGGCGGTCATGAAGTACTCGGCCAGTCCCTCGACCAGCCAGCCGGGCAGGTTGCCGGCCGAGCTGTTCTGGAAGCTGAAGTGGTGGAAATACTCGTGCAGCAGGAAGTCCATGTCCTGGTCACGAATGGCGGTGGCGAAGATGCCTTCGGTCGCGGGGCTGTAGAAGCCGGCCACGCGCGACGGCAGGTTCGGCCGGATCTCGCGCAGACCCGTGCGGCCGCCGACCATGTAGATCGGCAGCTTCCGGTAGGGCGGTTCATCCAGCGACAAACCCATCCGCGCGCGCAGGATGTAGTCGTACAGCTCCAGCGTCCGCGCCTGACGGCGCAGCGCGGCCTCGCTGCCCTGCGAATAGATGATGAAGTTTGCGCTCTCGGCCCGGCGCCATTCGGCATGGGCCGGGGCGGCGCACAGGATCACGGTGAAAGCGGCGACCAGAATCGCCTTGAGACTGTCCAGAACGCGCACTTCGCCCCCCTGATGGCGACGCGACCCTAGCGGGCGCGACGTCGGGGTTTCAAGCGAAGATCGTGTTGCGCGGCGAGGCGCTCAGTCCTCGCCGTCCTCGTCCCCTCCGGCCCCGGCCGCGTCCGCGGCGGCTTCCTCGGCGCGGGCCTGCTCGTCGGTGAGCCCCCGGGCCCGGTTGATCACGGCCTGGGCGCGCGTGGCGCCTTCTCCGCCGTGGGGATCGTTGGCCAGGGCGCGCGCCGTCGTGATCGCGTCCTCGTTGCGGCCCGCCGCCAGATAGGCTTCCGCCAGCCACAGCCGGGCGTCATCCACCTGCGGCGCGAGGGTCAGCGCCAGCTCCAGCGTCGCGATGTCGTTCTCGTTCGGATAGCCGGCGACGCCTTGCCTGACCTCGCTCAGCAACAGGAAGATGCGGTAGTCCGCGTCATCGAGACGGTAGGCCTGGGCCAGCAGCGTCTGGGCCTGCGCCTTCAGCGCCATGCGCCCGGCTTCGTCCTTCTCGGCCTGCCCCAGCAGGTAGGAGGCGAGGCGGACATGCGCCTCCAGATTGGAGGGATCGCGCGCGATGACGTCCCTCAGGATGGCCTGGCCGACCGCGGCGTCCCCGAACTTCAGTTCCGCATTGCCCAGCATCACCCGGGCGAACGGCTCGTCCGGATAGCGGGCCGCCGCGCGGCGGGCCTCGGCGATCTCGGCGGCCTTGCGGTTGTCGGCTACCTCCCGCGTGAAGCGGACGGACAGCAGCAACAGGTCATCCGCCCAGGCGGGCATCTGGGTGATCGTGACCTCGGCCTGCGGGAAGCGGTTGCGGATCTCGAAATACGGCAGGCGGCCCATGTAGCGGCGCAGTTCGGCGCGCAACTGGCGGTGCGACAGGCCGGTGGCCCGCGTCATGGCGTCCGAGCCGTTCCCCCCTGCGCCGACATCCAGCAGATAGGCGTTCAGCTGGGCGTGGCGTTCCTCATTGCCCATGAACCAGTGGGTCAACAGCCATGCGACCGGATAGTAGGTCTCCTGCCGCCGGCTGACCTGCGAGGCGCGCTTCGTCAGCAGTTCCCGGGTCGGCAGCCAGGGCGACAGGCGCAGCCATTCGGCGCGGTTCCGGTTGTACTTGCCGACGATGATGCTGTCCGGCCGGATTTCGGCGGTGGCGAAATACTCCGCGAAACCCTCGATGAACCAGGCGGGGTAGCCGTAGGGGAAGTACTGCATCATGAAATGGTGCGCGTACTCGTGCAGCAGGATGTCGTCGCCCATGCCGCCGCGTATGGCGACGGCGAAGATGTCGTCGCGGTCCGAGCGGTAGAAGCCGCCGACCCCCGCCGAACCCGCGCCCGGCGCCACCGCGTTAATCCCGGCCGCGCCGTCCACCAGATAGATGGTCAGCTTGCGAAGCGGGGGTTCGGTCTCGCTCAGTCCCATGCGCCAGCGCAGCAGCCGGTCGAAGGTCTCGAGCTTCCGGGTGAAGGTGGTCAGTTGATCGGCGCCGCCCTCGCTGTAGACGACGAACCGCTCGCTCTCGGCTCTCAGCCAGCGGGCCTCGGCGGAGGACACGCCCAGCGAGCCGGCGAACAGAGCGGCGAGCATCAGCACCGCGCAGGCGCGGACGAACGATCCGATGAACGGCATGGTCAATTGAACCCCCGGTGGAGACCGGGGACAGGCCTAGCGTGTCAGGCGCTCCGGTCCAAGCCGGATCAGGCGGCCAGACGCATCCAGACGGCCTTGTCGGCGGCGACGGCGTCCAGCTTGCCGCGGGTGGCGCGCATCTGCAGCTGGCGCATCACCGGCTGGGGCAGGGCGCAGAACTGCGGCTCGACCAGATCGGGGTTGCAGCCGGCTTCCGGCGCGGCGAACAGGGCGGCGTTCACGTCCGGCGAGCGGTCGTGGATCAGCCAGGCCAGACGGCGCGCGCGCTGCGGGTCGTTGTGGTGCAGCAGCGGGTCCTCGGCGAACAGCTCGCAGCCCAGTTCCAGCACATAGTCCAGATCCAGCGCTTCGAAACGGCGCGCGTCACCGGCCGTGACCGGGCAGGCCTCGTCCAGGTCGAACACGACGTCGTTCAGAAGAAACAGCATCCGGAACACCCACCATCAGTTCAGGCTCATTGCGGCCCGTTGAAGGTGACCATAGGCGCCCCGGCTTGAGGTTCCGTGTGCGAACGCAGTTAAGGATTTGCGACGTTCGCAAGCGGCGTTAACCGGTCGGTTGGGTCGAGGGTCGAGGGTCGAGGGTCGAGGGCGAGGCGGGGCTAGCTACGGGCGGGCGGAGCATCAAGGCGGCGCTTGAGTTGGGTCAGCATCCTGCTGACTTCATCCGCGAGTGAAAGGCTCGGTGTGACTACGGACTGTTCCAGGTGGCCCACCCGAACGGCGAGCAACAGAAAGGTCTCGGTCTCAGCCAGTGATCCGCGCGCGATTGCGATGAAGCGCGCGTAGTCCTTGCGACTACCGCGCTGATACCCCTCTGCAATATTGGCGGGCACAGAGGCGACAGCGCGCTGTAGTTGGCTGGTCATGCCGAACTGCTCGGCCTTGGGAAGCTGTCGGGCGACGTCATAGACGCCGGCCGCAAGGTCCATGGCCCGATGCCACACTTTCAAGGTGGTGTACCCGCTCACGCTATCCTCCCCTCGACCCTCGACCCTCGACCCTCGACCCTCGACCCTCGACGCTACCCCGCCACCTTCTCGGTAATGAAATGCCGCCCCTCGCGGTCCTCGATCTCGACGATCCAGAGATCGGGATCGTAGCGAACCTGCCGCTGCAGATAGTCATCCAGCTCGCTCTCGAACTCGCTCTCGACGGGCTGCATCCACAGCCGCTCGCCGTCGGGACCGAAGGCTTCACTATAGAGTCTCGCGCGACGCTCGACGGTGTTGAACACCTTGACGATGACGGTCCCCGCGCGCGCGTCGCCCTTGCGCGCGACCGTGGCGAAGGCGCCGCCGATCTCGGCGCGGCGGATCAGGGCGGCCACCCAGACATCACTCGATAGAAGCAAATCGCTAACCCTGCTCGGACACCGGACCTGAACGCTCCTTGCGTAGGGTGCGGGGCATGACGATAGGCCAGAACGCCATCCGAACCCAGACCCGCGCCGCAGCCGCCCTGCTGGCGGCCGTCGCTGTGGTCACCCCCGCGGCCGCCTCGGGCGGGCCCGCGGACACCTATTATGAGCGCGCCTTCGTGGTCGCCGCCGACGCCCGTTGCGACCTGTTCCAGCCCCAGATCGGCCGGGCCCTGACCGCCGCGACCGCCCAGGCCCGCGGCGCGGCCCTGCGTTCGGGCGTCGCGGCCTCCGATCTCACCGAGGTCGCATATCGCGCCCGCGCCCGCGCCGGTTCGGTCTCCTGCGCCGACCCGGATCTGGCTGTGGTCCGCGATCGCGTGGACGGCGCCTTCGCCGGCTGGGCCCGCACCGCGCGGATGACCTTCCCGGGGGATCGCTTCGACTGGGTCGCCAATCGCTCGGCCTACAGCCGCCCGACCTGGCGCCTGCAGCAGGCCTCGCTGGTCGGGTCGTCGCCGGTCGCCTTCGGCTATGCGGGCGAAGGTGAAGAGGCAGCCCTGACCGCCGTGGTCAGCTGGTACGGCAATCCGCGTCCGACGGCCGCGCGCCTCGTTTTCCGCGATCCGGCCAAGGCCCCGCGTCCCTGGCTGGCGGGCGACAACCTGATCCCCGCCTCCGCCCGCGCCAGTCTCTGGGCCTCGGGCGTCAGCGCCGCGGCGCCGACCCTGCTGGCTGACGGCAAGCGCGACGGTCAGGCCTGGACCTTCAGCCCCTCCGCCGCCGCCGCCCTGGAGCAGCTCGATCCGCGCGAGGCCTTCGCCCTGGAGTTCCACTTCCGCGACGGCAGCGTCGCGACGGTCCCCTTTGAAGCCGGCGATTTCGTCGCCGGTCGCGCCTTCATCGCGATGGGGACGGTCTAGGGCTCAGCCCCCGTTGGCCACCGGCAGGTGGATGATCTCGGCCCCGCCTTCCGGCGCCGGCGCCCGCGCCACCAGCGCCACAGGCATGCGCACGGTCACCGCCGTGCCTTCGCCCAGCGTGCTCTCGATGCTCATCCGGCCGCCGTGCAGTTCGGCGAAGGCGCGCACCAGCGACAGGCCCAGACCCGTGCCCTGACGGCGCTGTTCCGGCGCGCCCGCCTGCTCGAACGGACGGCCCAGACGTTTGACGTCCTCCGGCGCGATGCCGACGCCGGTGTCGGCCACCACGATTTCCAGATACGGACCGATCGCTTCGACGGTCACGGTGACGGCGCCGCCGTCGGGCGTGAACTTCACCGCGTTGGACAGCAGGTTCAGGGCGATCTGCTTCAGGGCGCGACGGTCAGCCGACACCTCGACGGCCTCCGGGGGCAGGACGCCGGACAGGCTGACGCTCTTGTCGTCGGCGTTCACCCGGACCAGCGCCATCGCGTCCGACACCACCTCGCGGGCGTCGAACTTCTCGATCGCGAGGGCGTAGCGCTCGGCCTCGATCTTTGAGACGTCCAGCAGGTCGTTGATCAGGTCCAGCAGGTGCTCGCCCGCCTGATGGATGTTCTCCGCATATTCGGCGTAGCGATCCGGGATCGGGCCGAACAGGCGCTGGCGCATGATGTCCGAGAAGCCCAGCACGGCGTTCAGCGGCGTGCGCAGCTCATGGCTCATATTGGCCAGGAAGCGGGTCTTGCCCTGCTCGCGGGCCTCGGCCTCGTTGCGGGCGATCTCCAGACCCAGTTCGCGGGCGTATTGGGCGGTGCCGTCGAAGGCCTGGGCGATCAGGCGCGGTCCGGCGGGATCGTCGAGGCGGCGCAGCACCAACTGCACGCGGCGGTCCAGCGCCAGTCGCGGGGCCAGGGTCGCGGCGCCCTCGTAGCCGGACAGGGCGCGGTCCATCGCCGCCAGCAGGCGCGGACGGTCCGGGGCGTGGATGGCGGCGACCAGTCCCTGCTCGAACAGCGGATCGACGGGCAGGGCGGCGGGCGGCGAACCGTAGGCCGCCAGCACGCGGCCGGAGGGCTCGAGGATCAGGGTCAGGCCGGGTTGGGCCGCCAGCAGGGCCTCGACCCGGCGCACCTCGGTCTCGGCCGAGGCCATGCGCCGCTCGCGCTGCAGCCAGGACAGCCGGACCGCGAGAGCGGCGGCGGCGGCGGTCAGCACCGCCGACAGGGCGGCCAGGGCGGGCAGGTGGGCCCCCGGGCCGCCCAGCATCCAGCTGGTCGCCAGCCCCGCCAGCGCGGCCAGGCCGACGCCCAGGGCGCCTGCCTGCACCGGTCGCGGACCGCCCAGGGCGATCCCCGCCGTCAGCGGCAGGAAAACAAAGCCCGCCAGCGGGCCGGTCAGGCCGCCGGACAGCGCCGCCGTCGTCACCGCCGCCATGCCCCAGACGCCCAGCAGGATCATCCGGTCGCGGAAGGAATCGTTCTTGAGCAGGTTCAGGCCGATCAGGCCCGGCACGATCATCGCCAGCACGCTGTAGAAGACCGGTCCGTCGACGCCGCCGATCCAGCGCGCGCCGAAGGCCAGCAGGGCGGCGGCGACCGCCCAGCCCGCGTGCCATGCGGCCAGCGCGGCGCGATCACCGGCCCCGTGGCGGGCGGTGCTTTCCGTCGTCTCGGCTCTGGGGCTGGGATTCAAGGGCGGGGCGAAGGGAGGATTGGCGACAATAGGGACGGCGAGCCTAGCCGCCCGGCTGAGTCGTCCAAAGTCCGCACCCCCATCAGGCGACTGCCGGAAGCCGCTCGCGGACGATTTCCGGGGATGGTCCCGGCGGTTGTCGTTAACGCGGCATCGGCCTATCTGGCGCCGATGAGCACTCCGCCCCCCATCGACGCCGTCCTTGCCGAACTGGTCGAGGAGTTCGACCTGCTCGGCGACTGGGAGGGTCGGATCGAATACGTCATCGATCTGGGCAAGGATCTGGAGCCCCTGCCCGAGGCGGACCGGATCGACGGGAACAAGGTCCCGGGCTGCGCGGCCCAGGTCTGGCTGGCCGTGCGCCACGAGGGCGACCGCCTCAGCTTCATGGCCGACAGCGACAGCGCGCTGAGCAAGGGCAACATCGCCCTGCTGCTGCGGCTCTATTCGAACCGCACGCCGGACGAGATACTGGGTTTTGACGCCCGCGCGGCGCTGGACCGGCTGGGCCTGCCCTCGGCCCTGACGCGTCAGCGCGCCAACGGCCTGAACAGCATGGTCGGCCGCATCAGGGACGCGGCGGTCTCAGCTCAGAAATAGATGCCCCGGATCACGAGGGCGGGGCGGGAGCCCTCGCTTTCGACCACGCGCACTTCCAGCCGTCGCTCTTCCGGATTGCGACCGCGACGTTCCCACTGGCGGTCGTTCTCGTTGTCGTTCGCCCAGTAGCGCTCATCGCGGAAGGCGCGCCGGCCCAGGTTGGCCAGTTCGGTGGCGCTGGCCCGGTTCGACGACAGGGAGCAGCTCAGCGCATAGGCTTCGCTGTCGCCGTACTCGATGCTGCCTTCCTCCAGACGGATGCGCCAGGCGCCGTCGCGCGAGATCAGCTCGACTTCCGAGGCGTATTCCTCGAGCGGCGTGTTGCGGTCTTCCGCCGGGCGGCGGAAGCGCAGGTCGCGCGCGGCGCGGATCGCCTTTTCGAAGCTCTGCGCCCGGTTGGCGTAGGGCAGGCAGATTTCGGTCAGGACGCGACCGGTCAGGTTGTCCTGGGCCGCGGCCGGAAGGGCCGGAACCGACGCCGCACTGATGAACAGCCCCAAGGCGAGGCTGGATGCCACTGTTGTCTTCAACGCCAATCCCCGAACCCGGCGCCGGAAGGAGCGGCGCCTCAAAAACGCGGACGCGCCCCTCCCGGAGCGCGTCGAAGCGGCACCCTAGGACTGATAATCGTGACGCGAAAGTTACGAGGCTGTAACGTATGGTCACGGTGTTATCCGGCGCGTCAGCCGATGCGATAATGTCGCGCCAGCCGGGTCAGGCCGTGCTTCAGCAACATCTTCCCGGTCCGCCGGCGCAGGCCGAGGGCCTGTTCGGCCGCTTGCAGGGCGGAGGCCTGGATGCAGACGTGCGCGATGATGGCCCGTGAGCCTTCGCAGGCCGCCAGCGCCGCCTCGACCCGGGCGGAGGCGCGCAGGGCCCGGTCGTCCGGTCCGGCCGGGCCCGGACGTCCGCCGGACGCGGCGCGGGGCAGGGCGTCCCAACGCATGGTCACCCCGGCTCCGGCCAGCGCCAGCTGCGCATCCCGTTCCAGCCGTTCCGCCGCCGCGATCTCGGCGCGGGTCAGCCAGGGGCGGCCGTCCGCATCCTTGCGCCGCGCCAGCCAGGCGACGGCGGACGGGGCCAGGTTGGCCGGATGATCCACCGGCCGTCCGTCCGCCGCCATGACGGCTCGCACGCCCTCGATGATCCCCGGGCGTCCGGCCGGCGGCGACGGCGGGCCCGGCGGAGCGGGCTTCCGGGCGATCCAGCCCGCGCCCTCGCGAGGGCGGAGCCCAGGCGAGCGGACCAGCGCTTCGAAGCCGGCCTCGTCCAGCCTCAGCATGACCCGCGCCCGCCGGTCCGGCCCGGTGCGCACCAGATAGGCCCCGTCTCCCGGCTCCAGCCAGGCGCCCGGCAGGGCCAGCATCCTGCGCGCCCGCTCCAGCGTGTGCCCGCCGCTCATATCGGCAACTCGCAGCGCGGCGCGTCCAGCAGCTCGCGCACGGCCCGCTCCAGCCGGTTCAGCAGGTCATCCAGCCAGGGCCGGTCCCGCCCGTCCTCGGCCCAGCGGCAGGCCTGGGCCGCTGTCGCGCGGTTCATGCCGAACGCGTGTCCCACCCGCTCGATCGGCCAGCCGAAGGCGACGTGCGCCAGGTACATGGCCAGCCATCGCGCCCGGCAGGCCTGGCCGCCGCGCCGCACGCCCCTGTTGATCTGCTCCACCGGCACGCCGGTGGCGGCGGCCACCATCTGCAGCGCCAGTCCCGCCCTCAGCCGGTCCCCGCTGGTCGCGGGCGCCCGATAAAGGTCCTCCATCGCCTGTCTCCATCATCAACGCATGGCCGATCTCGGTGCCGGCCTGACGTAGGACTATATTCCTGTGATGCGGCGATATTGGTCGTATGGACCGGCCGGGGAACGGCGGTTCGAAAAAATTCGACTCGCTTGACTCCGGACTCTCGACGGCGATTCGCAAATCAGCCTAGATTCGTCGTTAACCAATCGTATTAACCCTTCTTAAGGTTTTGAGGGGTTAACGTCCGAACAAGGTTACCCGGAAACGGGACAGTAATATCTACGGCCAAGCTCTGCCTGGAGGGGCACTAATGCGCGTCCTGCTTATCGAAGATGATCACGCGACCGCGCAGAGCATCGAGCTGATGCTGAAGTCGGAAGGCTTCAACGTCTACACGACCGACCTCGGCGAGGAAGGCATCGATCTCGGCAAGATCTACGACTACGATCTCATTCTGCTCGACCTCAACCTGCCGGACATGAACGGCCTGGAAGTCCTGCGCCAGCTGCGCGTGGGCAAGGTCAACACCCCTGTGATGATCCTGTCGGGCACCTCGGAAATCGAGACCAAGGTCAAGACGTTCGGCGGCGGCGCCGACGACTACATGACCAAGCCCTTCCACAAGGACGAGCTGATCGCCCGCACCCACGCGGTGGTCCGTCGTTCGAAGGGCCACGCCCAGGCGATCATCCACACCGGCGAGATCGCCGTGAACCTGGATGCCAAGACGGTCGAGGTGAACGGTCACCGCGTCCACCTGACGGGCAAGGAATACCAGATGCTGGAGCTGCTCTCGCTCCGCAAGGGCACCACCCTGACCAAGGAAATGTTCCTGAACCACCTCTACGGCGGCATGGACGAGCCCGAGCTGAAGATCATCGACGTCTTCATCTGCAAGCTGCGCAAGAAGCTGGCCACGGCCGCGGGCGGCAAGCACTACATCGAAACCGTCTGGGGCCGCGGCTATGTGCTGCGCGATCCGGCCGAGGGCGTGCAGCCGGCTTCCGCCGCCGCCTGATCCTTCAGGGAAGAAACGTCAGAAAACCAGACGCCCGCCGGACCCTCCGGCGGGCGTTCTGCTGTCCGAAACAGCTACTGTAGCGAAACGTCGTTCATCGACCATGTGAACATTGATCACTTTACTGCGACAAATCCTTCAAAGCGTTGCAGCCAAAGGCTTTGCCGCGCATTTCCAGACCGCCTCCCCGGCATAGTTTGGAAACGCTGCCCCTCCCCGGGCCTCGGAAAGTAAAAATATGAGCTCCTCGAAGTCGCTGTTCACCGGCGCGGCCCTCGCCGCGCTGGCTTTTGCCGTCGCCACCCCCGCCGCGGCCCAATCCTATTATCTGCAGGAGCAGTCCGCCCGCGGCGCCGGTCGCGCCTTCTCGGGTGAAGCCGCCGACACCGGCGTGGCGTCGCTGTGGTGGAACCCCGCCGCCATCGCCCGCAGCGGCCGTGAGCTGACCTTCGGCGCCCACGCCGTCGCCGTGAACTCGGAAGTCAGCAACGCCGGTTCGACCCTGACCTATCCTGGCGGCGTCACCGTGCCGGTGCAGGGCGTCAGCTCGACCCAGAACCCGATCGAAAGCGGCATCGTGCCGAACTTCGCCATCGCCACCCCGATCGGCGACCGCTTCGCCGTCGGCCTGGCCATCGCGGCCCCGTACAACTTCACCACCAAGTACGAGCCGGACTCGTTCGCCCGCTACGACGCCCTGACGTCCGAGCTGCGCTCGGCCAACGTCGGCCTGGTCGGCGCCATGCGCGTCACCGACTGGCTGGACCTCGGCGTCGGCTTCGACGCCCAGTATGTGAAGGCCAAGCTGACCTCGGCCCTGCCGAACCTGTCGCCGGCCCTGCCGGACGGCTTCTCGTCGCTGGAAGGCGACGGCTGGGACTACGGCTGGAACGTCGGCGCCCAGGCCCACTTCGGCAAGCTGGACCTCGGCCTCAGCTACCGGTCGGCCATCGAGCACGAGCTGGACGGCGACGTGGCCATCTCGGGCCTGCTCGGCCCGCTCGCCGGCGGCAACCTGGCGGCTGACGGCGTCGCGGGCTTCAGCACCCCGTCGTACATCGCCGCCTCGGCCCGTTACGCCGTCAACGACCGCCTCACCCTGAACGCCCAGGTCAACCGCATCGGCTGGTCGGAGTTCGACACCATCGACGTCGTCTATCCGGGCGGCGGCCAGACCATCCGTCTGGACTATGAAGACGTCACCACCGGCTCGGTCGGCTTCGACTACGCGGCCACCGACAAGCTGACCTTCCGCGGCGGCGTGGGCTACACCCCGACCCCGACCCGTGAGGACGAGCGCACCGCCCGTATTCCGGACTCGGACCGCTGGCTGTTCTCGGGCGGTCTGTCGGCCCAGATCACCGAGCGCGCGGCCGTCGACTTCGGCCTGACCTACATCGCCTTCCAGGACGGCGACGCCCACAGCGACCGCACCCTGTACCAGGGCACCCCGGCCGCGGTTCAGTCGAGCCTGCGCGGCGTGACCGAAGGCTACGGCCTGGTCTGGTCGCTCGGCACCCGGATGGCCTTCTAAGTCAGGTCGTCAGGCTTCCGGCGGGCGGTACAGCCAGTCCGCCGGAAGACCCATGCGAACACAGGCGCGGGCCGGAGGGGCGCTCTCGAGCACCAGCCGGTCCGCTGTCTTCGCCATCGTCCGCACCCATCCGCGTTCCAGCGCGGACAGTCCGGCCGCCTCCAGCCCCAGCCGCGCCTTCAGCGCCTCGGGCAACAAATCCACCGCCGCCTTCACCAGCATCGGCTGCAGCAGCCGACCCCCGCCGGGCAGGGCGGGTGCGGCGCGGATGATCTCCAGAAACTCGAAGATGACGGGCGAGGCCTCCAGCCGTCCGTCCATGGCCGCCAGCGCCGCCTCCCATTCGGCGACCGACCCGGGGGCGTTCAGCGCGCCGTACAGCCGCGCCGCCGGGGCCGCCTCGGTGAAGGCCTGATCCTTCAGCCGCTCGCCCAACGGTTCGACATACCGGTCATAGGCCTCGATAAAGCCGTACGAGGCCGTCGCCTGGACCCAGTCCAGCAGGTCAGGATCGTCGGCGGCGTAGGACTGGCCATGCTCGCTGGTCCCGGTCACCCGCGCATGCCGACGGTTCACCCCCTCGATCATCGCCTCGGCCACCTCGCGCGGCGCATAGACGGTGACCATGGCCGCCAGCCCGGTCCGCCTCAGCCGCGTCACCGGGTCGGTGCGGAAGCTGGTGTGGTCCCAGACCCCCGCCCGCACCTTCGGCTCGGCCAGCTCCAGCAGCACCGCCGCCACCCCGCCGATGAACAGCGAGATCGGGTTCTTGAACAGCCGCCAGGACACCGAGTCCGGCCCGGTCAGGGCGGGCGCGCCGGGCGGGGTGGCGAAGTCGATCCGGAACCCGTCCGCGGACATCAGGCCGCGCGCCGCAGCCTCGATGCGGCTCTGGAGCGGGGCGGGGAGGCTGAGCGGGGGCATGCTCCATCAAGGTCTGATGCGGACGCGGGTTCCGCAATGCAAAACGCCCGCCGGATCGCTCCGGCGGGCGCTTCACTGGTCAGTCCGGGCCGGGATCAGCCCTTGGCGGCGTAGCCCTTGCCGCCGTTCGACGGACGGCGGCGACGCGGACGGCGCTTCATTTCACCGACCGGCTTCGGCTCATTGGCGGCCGGCGCCGAGGTGTGGCGCGGGTCGTTGTGGGTCTGACGGCCGCGATCGCGGGCCATCGGGTCGAAGGCGCGTTCCGGCGTCGGGCGAGCCTCGGCGGCGCGGCCCTTGCGGACGCGGTGCGGTTGCCCGCCGCCTTCCAGCTTGATGCCGTCGCGGCGCGGGTTGCGCGGGCCGCGTTGCTGCTGCTGGCGATCACCACGGCCGTCGTCCGGCATCGAGGCCTTGTTCTTCACGCCCGAGGCCATGATCGACTGGTCCAGCAGGGCCAGCGACTTGTCGTTGCGACGGTCGCTCGACGGGATCTTCTGGCGCGTGACCTTCTCGATGTCCTTCAGCAGCTTCATCTCGTCGCCGGCGACGAAGCTGACGGCCGAACCGTCCTTGCCCGCGCGGGCCGTACGGCCGATGCGGTGGACATAGGCTTCCGGCACATAGGGCAGTTCGAAGTTCACGACGTGCGAGACGCCGTCCACGTCGATGCCGCGCGCGGCGATGTCGGTGGCGACCAGCACGCGCAGCTTGCCGGCCTTGAAGGCGGCCAGGGTGCGCTCACGTTGCGGCTGGCTCTTGTTGCCATGGATGGCGCCGGCCTCGACGCCGCCGGCTTCCAGATAGGCCGCGACCTTGTCGGCGCCGTGCTTGGTCTTGGTGAAGACCAGGCAGCGCGTGTACTCCGGATCGGCGAACATCTCGGTCAGCAGGGCGCGCTTGCGGCCTTGCTCGATGTGGATGACCGACTGGTTGATGCGCTCGACCGTGGTCGACTGCGGCGTCACCTGGACCTTGACCGGATCCTTCAGCAGTTCACCGGCCAGCTTGCCGATCTCCGACGGCATGGTGGCCGAGAAGAACAGGTTCTGGCGCTTGGCCGGCATGCGGCTGACGATCTGGCGGATCGGCTTGATGAAGCCGAGGTCCAGCATCTGGTCAGCCTCGTCCAGCACGAAGATTTCGGTGGCCGACAGGTCCAGGTTCTTCTGCTGGATGTGGTCCAGCAGACGGCCCGGCGCGGCGACCAGGATGTCGAGGCCCTGGTTCAGCGAGCGCTCCTGCCCGCCGTACTTCACGCCGCCGAAGATCACGGCGACGCGGAAGCCCAGGTGCTTGCCGTAGGCCTTGAAGCTTTCGGCGATCTGGGTGGCCAGTTCGCGGGTCGGGCTCAGGATCAGGGCGCGGGTGGTGCGCGGCACGGGGGCGACGCGGTTGGCGGCCAGACGGTGCAGGATCGGCAGGGCGAAGGCGGCGGTCTTGCCGGTGCCCGTCTGGGCGATGCCTAGCAGGTCCTTGCCCAGCATCACGTCCGGGATGGCCTTCTGCTGGATCGGGGTCGGGGTCTCATAGCCTTCCGCCTTCAGGGCGGAGAGCAGGGCCGGGTTCAGGCCCATGGAGTCAAAGGTGGTCTTGCTCACGGAGCGTCTTCTTTCGCATGCGGCGAGCACTCTCGTGGCGCGCGGTCAGAAGGCTTCGCCTTCTCGACCCGACGCGCGCAGGAACAGCGCACCGCCAGTCCCGATAGAGCCTCTACGCGGAGGCCGTCGGGGTGGATCGGGCGCCGCCCCGCGTGTCCGGGCAGCGAATGATTTTGAGGACCCGGCGGCTGCTACAGACAGGCTTCCGGGGAGGGAGGCCCACACGCGCTGGAGACGCCGGAGACCGCAATTGCTGCGGTGCAGCGGGCAAATGGCCCTCAAAGGTGTTCAAGTCAAGGCGAAGGCTCAGTTCGCGCCCAGCAACCCCACCGCCATATTGACCGTCAGGGCCAGCACCACGGTGTTGAAGACGAAGGCCGTCAGGCTGTGCACGGTCGAGGTCCGGCGCACGCCCCGGTCCGCGATCTGCACGTCCGCCGTCTGCGAGGCGACGCCGATGATCAGCGAGAAATGCAGGAAGTCCCAGTAGTCGGGCTCGGCGTCGTCACCCGGAAACAGCAGCCCGCCCCGGTCGCCGTTCGGTCCCGGCGAATAGAAGACGTGGGCGTAGTGGAAGGCGAAGATGACGTGGACGAACAGCCACGACAGGGCCACCGTCACCAGCGCCAGCACCGCCGGTCCGCCGCCTCCGCTCGCCGCCTCGCCGACCACGACGATCACGCTGCCCACCGCCGCGATCAGGGCCAGCGGCAGGATGGCGGGCCCGGCCTCGTCCAGCGCCGAGGCGCGGGTCCGAATGGCGTCGGCGGATCGGGTGCGCAGCACCTTCACCGCGCTTTCGATCAGGAACAGCCCGACCCCGATATCCCAAGCCAGCGCCACCCGCGACGGCCATCCGCCGGTGATCGGCCAGAACAGCCCGGACGCCGCGATCAGGATCAGCAGGGCCAGGGCCCAGTGGAGGCGCAGCCAGGTCATACGCTCACTCCATCACCTCTCCATCGCCCCTTCAAGGCGATGGGGAGGACAGATCGGCGTCTTCGCCGATCAGGAGGGGGCGGCGCAGGCGGGGAGGGGTTGGCCGTCAACACCGGTTTTTGAGGCGTCTCCTGCTGACACCGAGCCGCCCTCACCGTCGCTGAGCGCCGGTCTGTCCTCTCCATTCGCTTGAGGGCGAACGGAGAGGTAAGCCTGCGACCAATCCTGACGCATCGCCCCGCTATTCTCCTGCCTACTGCCTACTGCCTACCGCCTGCTGCCTGCGCCGATAGACGACATAGACGACATAGACGGTGTATTTCGACCGTCTCGCAGACGGTTCACGCCCCGTTTTTTCCGTCGCGAATTTCCTCCCGCACCTGCGAAATCCGCTCGACTTCCCCTACGTGATCACGGAATGTTACAGTCTCGCTCCGGGAGAAGCTGATGTCGATGACGCCGCGCGCAGGCCTGCAGGTCGCACAGGAACTGGCTGATTTCGTTGAGCAAGAGGTGCTTCCGGGGATCGGGCTTGAGGCGGATCGCTTCTGGACAGGCGCCGCCGACCTGCTGAACTGGGCCGCCGTCGAGAACCGCGCCCTGCTCCAGGTCCGCGACGACCTTCAGTCCCGGATCGACGACTGGCACGCCGCCCGCGCGGGCCGGCCGCAGGACCCGGCGGAGACCGTCCGCTTCCTCACCGACATCGGCTACCTGGTCCCCGAGCCCGCCCCCTTCGCCATCGCCACGACCCATGTGGACGCCGAGGTCGCGACGATGGCCGGGCCGCAACTGGTCGTCCCGGCGCTCAACGCCCGCTTCGTCCTGAACGCCGCCAACGCCCGGTGGGGCAGTCTGTACGACGCGCTCTACGGCACCGATGCGCTGGGCGACCTGCCGCCGCCCGGTCCCTATGACGCCGCCCGCGGCGCCCGCGTCGTGGCTCGCGCCAAGGCCTTCCTCGACGAGGCCGTGCCGCTGGAGGCCGGGTCCTGGGTCGACCTCGGCGACCCGTCCAACGGCGTCGCCCTGAAGGACCCGAGCCAGTACGTCGGCCAGACCGACAAGGGCCGCGTCTTCCGCCACAACGGCCTGCACATCGAGGTCGTCTTCGATCCGTCCCATCCCATCGGGGCCACTGACCCTTCGGGCATTTCGGACGTCGTTCTGGAGGCCGCCCTGTCGACCATCGTCGACCTCGAGGACTCCATCGCCGCCGTCGACGCCGCAGACAAGGTCGCGGCGTATCGCAACTGGCTGGGCCTGATGACCGGTGATCTGGTCGAGACCTTCCCGAAGGGCGGCCAGACCCTGACCCGCGCCCTCAATCCGGACAGGGCGGTGACCGCGCCGGACGGCTCGACCATCACCCTGCCGGGCCGGTCCCTGCTGTTCGTCCGCAACGTCGGCCACCTGATGACGACGCCCGCCATCCGGCTGGCCGACGGGTCGGAGGCCTTCGAGGGCGTTCTGGACGGCCTGATCACCTCGGCCATCGGCGCCCATGACCTCAAGGGGCTGGGCCGGTTCCGCAACAGCCGCGAAGGCTCGATCTACATCGTCAAACCCAAGATGCACGGGCCGGACGAGGTCGCCTTCACCGACGCCCTGTTCGGTCGGGTCGAGGACGTTCTGGGCCTGCCGCGCCACACCCTGAAGGTCGGGGTGATGGACGAGGAGCGCCGCACGTCCGCCAACCTCGCCGCCTGTCTGGAGAAGGTCGCTGACCGGCTGGTCTTCATCAACACCGGCTTCCTCGATCGCACCGGCGACGAGATCCACACCGCCATGCGCGGCGGCCCCGTGGTTCGCAAGGCCGAGATGAAGGCGTCCGACTGGATCAGCGCCTATGAGGCCCGCAACGTCGCCATCGGTCTGGCCTGCGGCCTGAACGGCAAGGCCCAGATCGGCAAGGGCATGTGGGCCGCGCCCGACCAGATGCAGGCCATGCTGGAGCAGAAGGCCGCCCATCCCAAGACCGGCGCCAACACCGCTTGGGTCCCGTCTCCGACGGCGGCGACCCTGCACGCGCTGCACTACCACCAGACCGACGTCTTCGCCCTGCGCGAGGCCATCGCCGCCAGGCCGACCCCCGGCCTCGAACCCCTGCTGACCGCGCCCCTCGCGTCAGGCCGCAACTGGTCGGCGGAAGAGGTGACCGAGGAGCTGGAGAACAACGCCCAGGGGCTGCTCGGCTATGTGGTCCGCTGGATCGACCAGGGCGTCGGCTGCTCGAAGGTGCCCGACATCCACGACGTCGGCCTGATGGAGGACCGGGCCACCCTGCGCATCTCGTCCCAGCACATGGCCAACTGGCTGCTGCACGGCGTCTGCACCGCCGATCAGGTCGACGCCGCCCTGCTGAAGATGGCCGCCCGCGTCGACGCCCAGAACGCCGCGGACCCGCTCTACGAGCCGATGGCGTCGAACCCGGCGGGCAGCACCGCCTTCAGGGCCGCGCGGGCGCTGGTGTTCGAGGGCGTGTCCCAGCCCAGCGGCTACACCGAGCCCCTGCTGCACCGGTTCCGGGCGGAGAAGAAGGGCAGGTAGGGATTAGGGACTAGGGACTAGGGATCAGGCTGGCCGAGCCGGGAGCTCCGCTCGATCCGCTTCACAGTGGGACTAATCCCTGGTCCCCAATCCCTCGACCCTTACTGCTCGCTCCCCGAGCGCCACAGGTTGTTCGTCAGCGGCTCCAGCATATAGGCCAGCGCCGTGCGCTTGCGCAGCAGGATGACGACCTCGACGGGCGCGCCGGGACGCAGGCTCTCGGCGGTGCGGCCCAGCTTCTCCAGCTCGCTGGCGGGCACCACGATCTCGGCGCGATAGAAGGCCGCGCCGGTCTCCTCGACGGTGAAGCTGTCGGCCGAGATGCGGGTCACGCGGCCGAACACCAGCGGCGGATTGCGTTCGCGCAGGCCGGTGAATTTGACCTCGGTCTCCTGCCCGACGCGCAGGTTGTCGACGTCGGTCGGCTGGACCTGGGCGACGATCACCTGCGAGGCGTCGCGCGGCACGATCTCCATCAGCGTCTGGCCCGGCTGGATGACCCCGCCCTGGGTGAAGATGGTCAGGCCGACGACCTGCCCGGTGGCGGGCGCCCGCACCTCGCTGCGCGCGATCTGGGCCCGCAGCTCGGTCAGGCGGGGGCGCAGTTCGTTCAGCTGGATATCGATCTGGCGCAGCTGGTCGGCGACGTCCTCGCCCATCTTGGTGTTGACCCCGACCATCTGCAGGCGGGTCTCGCCGACGGCCTCGCGCGAGCGGGCGATCTGGGCGCGCAGCGAGCCGAGCTCCCCGTCCAGCTGGGCGGCGGTGCGCTCCAGCGCCCGCACCCGGGTCTGGGGCGCATAGCCCTTGGCCGCCAGGTCGCGCATGCCGACCAGCTCTTCCTGGATCAGCCGCTGCTGTTCGAGGTTGGACTCTATCTGGCGCTGGTAGCCGTCGATCTGGTCGTTCAACTGGGCGATCCGCTGGCTCAGCACGCCGGTTTCGGTCGAACGGCCGGTGCGGCGCGCGCCGAACTGCAGCTGCTGGATGCGCAGGCTCTCCTGCGCCAGGGCGGCGTCGTCGGGCGAGAGGTTGGCGAACTCCTGCGGCATCGGGATGCCGCCCAGTCCGTCGCGCTCGGCCACGAGCCGGGCCCGTTGGGCCAGCAGGGCGTACACCTGGCCGGCGACGCCGCGCTCGGTCGCCCGCAGCTCGCCGCTGGACAGGGTCAGCAGGATCTGGCCGCGCTGCACGGTGTCGCCTTCGCGGACATGCAGGGCGCTGACGACCCCGCCCTCGCGGTGCTGCACCGCCTGCCGGTTGCCCGAGACGGAGATCTGGCCGTGGGCGAAGGCGCCGGCGTCCAGCGGGGCGAAGGTGGCCCAACCCATGAACAGGCCGAAGAAGACGAGGATGATCGCCCCTCCGATCCACAGCTCACGCTTCGGATTGTCGGTGACGATGACCGGGCCTTCCGGCGCGGCAGCGGTCGTCGCGGCGGCGTCCGGCGCGGCGGCGGCCGGATCATGGGGCGCGGTGGCGTCGGTCATTGGGTGCGTCGCGGGGGCTGGGCGGGCGAGGCGATGCGGGCCTGCGGGGCCTGCGCATTCGCCTGGGGCTGCGGCTGGGCGGGACCGGGCTGGCCGGGCGCGCGGGGCGCGGTGGCGCGCATCTTCTCAAGCACTTCCTCGCGCGGTCCCTCAAGCTGGACCATGCCGTCGCGCATCATCAGCAGTCGGTCGACCCGGGCCAGCACACCCGCGCGGTGCGCGATGATGACCACGGCGGCGCCGCGCGCCGATGCACCGATGATCGCCTGCATCAGGGCGGCCTCGCCCTCCTGGTCGAGGTTGGAGTTGGGCTCGTCGAGCACCAGCAGGACCGGGTCGTTGTACAGCGCGCGCGCAAGGGCCACGCGCTGGGCCTGACCGGCCGACAGCCCCTGTCCGAACGGGCCCAGAAGGGTGTCGTAACCGTTGGGCAGGCGCAGGATCAGCTCATGCGCCCCGGCGGCCATGGCGGCCTTCACGGCCCCGCGGTCAGCCGTTTCCTGATCGACGCCCACGGCGGTCGAGAAGCGCGAGATATTGTCCTTGATGGTCCCGGCGAACAGGCTGGGGACCTGCGGCAGATAGCCGATCCACCGGGCCAGTTCGTCGCCTTCGCGGGCGTCGTACTCGGCGCCGTCCAGCCGGATGGCGCCCGCCTGCGGCTTCAGCGCGCCGGCCAGCACGCGGGCGAGGGTGGTCTTGCCCGAACCGCTGGCCCCGACCACGCCCAGGGTCTGGCCGGGCTGCAGGGTGAAGGCCACGCCCCGCAGCTGCGGGTTCTCGGTGTCGGGGAACTTCACCGACACCGCCTCGACCTGCAGGCGTCCCTTGGGCGCGGGCAGGGTGGTGCGCTCGCGCTCGACGGCGGCGGTGCTCGCGAACAGCTCGGTCAGGGTCTTCCAACTGGCGGTCGCCTGCACCAGCGAGGGCCAGACGCCGACGAGCAGTTCGACCGGCGCGACGGCGCGGCTCAGCAGGACCGACGAGGCGATGATGGAGCCGGGCGAAATCTCGCTCTTCACCGCCAGATAGGCGGCGAGGCCGAGGGCGGCCGACTGCATGACCAGCCGCAGGAATTTGATCGCTCCCGAGTAGTGTCCGCCGGTCAGTTGGGCGTCCGCCTGGGCGGCGGTGGCCTGACGGCGCTGCTCGATCTGGCGCGAGATGGAGGACTGGCGCATGCCCAGGGCGCGCACGACCTCCGCCTGTCCGGCGATGGCTTCCTGCGCCGAGTAGGCGTGGTTCTGGGACTGGATCGCCTTGGCCAGACGCGGACGCGTGTCCCGTTCGTTCAGCCAGGCCAGGGTGAACAGGATGCCGCCGCCGACAAGGGTCAGCAGGCCGATGGCCGGGTGCAGCAGGAAGCAGCACAACAGGTAGATCGGGGTCCACGGGGCATCGAACAGGGCCAGCATGCCCTGTCCGCCGATGGCGCTGCGGACGTTGTCGAACTCGCGCAGGGCCTGGGTCGACGGCGCCTTGGCCTGCAGGTCCATGACCCGCTGCAGCACCTTGCCCGACAGCAGGCGGTCCAGCCGCAGGCCCGCGCGCAGCATCAGCCGTCCGCGCAACCAGTCCAGGCCGGCCAGCGAAGCCAGGGCCAGCACGGCCACGCCGGTGACCAGCCACAGGGTCTCGATCCCGCCGGTCGGAACCACGCGGTCGTACACCTGCATCATGTAGAGGGTGGGGGTCAGGTACAGCAGGTTGACCAGGGCCGAGAACACGGCCGCCCACAGGAAGTGCGTCTTGCACGCCTTCAGCGCCTCGGCGAGGGGCTCGGTCCCCGGCTTGCTGGGAAGCAGGTTTTTCAGCACGGGCGGGGTCGGGTCCTGCGGTTGTCCGGTTTCATTCTAACCCGCTGGCGGGGCAAGACATAGTGGTGTCCGGTCGTCCCGTGCAAACGCCGCGCCAGCGGGCGTCGGCGGGGCGATTTCTGACCCAACTTTAACTTGCTGCTCATGTCCCCGCGCGACACGGTGAAAGCCTGGTACGGAGGGGACGCCTATGCTGACGATTGAGAACCTGACCCACATCTACGGCAACGGGACGCGGGCTCTGGACGGCGTCAGCCTGACGATCCCCAAGGGCATGTTCGGTCTGCTGGGTCCCAACGGGGCGGGGAAGTCGACGCTGATGCGTTCGATCGCCACGCTCCAGACCCCGACCTCGGGGTCGATCCGTTTCGGCGACATCGACGTGATCGCCGAGCCCGAGAAGCTCCGTCGTGTCCTGGGGTATCTGCCGCAGGACTTCGGCGTCTATCCGCGGGTCTCGGCCTACGACATGCTGGATCACATGGCGGTGCTGAAAGGCATCGCCAACGGCAAGGAGCGCAAGGCGACGGTCGAGGCCCTGCTGCATCAGGTCAACCTCTGGCCGGTGCGCGGCAAGGCTCTGGCCGGCTTCTCGGGCGGGATGCGCCAGCGTTTCGGCATCGCCCAGGCCCTGATCGGCAATCCCGAATTGATCATCGTCGATGAACCGACCGCCGGTCTGGACCCGGAAGAGCGCAACCGCTTCCTGAACCTGCTGGCCGAGGTCGGCGAGAACGTGGTCGTCATCCTCTCGACCCACATCGTCGGCGACGTGACCGACCTGTGTCCCCGTATGGCCGTCCTCGCGGGCGGGAAGATCCAGCTCGAGGGCGTGCCGACCGACCTGCAGCACAATCTGGAAGGCCGCATCTGGAAACGCGTCATCGACAAGGCCGAGCTGCCTGATTTCAGGAAGCGGTACGAGGTCATCTCGACCCGGCTCCTGGCCGGCCGCACCGTCATCCATGTGCTGGCGGACCACCATCCGGGTGACGGCTTCGAACACGCGCCGGGCGGCCTCGAGGACGTCTACATGGCGACCGTCGCCCAGTCGCGCAAAGCGGCCTGAGGCGCGCCCGCATGTTCGCCAAGATCGCCAGCTTCGAGTTCCGCTACCAGCTGCGCCAGCCGGCCTTCTGGGTCATCGCCATCGTCTTCGGCCTCCTGGCCTTCGGCGCGGTCGCCAGTGACAATGTCTCGCTGGGCTCCGGCGGGAATGTTCACCGCAACGCGCCGTATGCGCTGGCGGTGGCGCACATCATCTTCAACGTCTTCTTCATGCTGGGCACGACGGCCATCGTGGCCAATGTGGTCGCGCGCGACACCCAGACCGGTTTCGGCCCGATGATCCAGAGCACCCGGGTGACGAAGGGGGCCTATCTGTACGGCCGGTTCTTCGGGGCCTTCGGGGCGGTGGCGCTCTGCTATCTGAGCATCGCGATCGGCACCCTGACGGGCACCCTGATGCCCTGGGTCGATCCGGAGACGGTCGGCGCCTTCCGGCCGCTCGACTATCTGTACGCCTACGGGGTGTTCGGCCTGACCGGCCTGTTCCTGACCTCGGCGTTGTTCTTCACCCTGGCCACCGTGACCCGGTCGATGATGGCGACCTATATCGGCGTGGTCGGGGTGCTGATCGTCTATCTCGCCACCACCGGCGTCCTGGGCTCGCGGCCGGAGTTCGAGACCGCCCTGGCCTGGGCCGAGCCGTTCGGCAGCGGCGCCTATTCGCTGGTCACAAAATACTGGACCGCCACCGAGCGGAACTCGGTCAATGCGCCGCTGGAAGGCGTGCTGCTGTGGAACCGGGTGATCTTCATTGCTGTGGGCGCGGCCCTGCTGGCGGCGGCCCATGGGCTGTACCGGCCCGCTACCAAGGGTGCGAAGCCGCGCAAGCAGGAGCGCCTGCGCGCGCTCGCCGAAGCCGCGGCGCCGGTCGTCGCCCAGCCGGGCGCCCTGCCGGCCCCCAGCCACGGCTTCGCCGCCGGCTGGGCCCGGCTGGTGAAGCGCACGGCGTTCGAGGTCTCCATGGTCTTCCGGAGCCCGGCCTATGTCGTCCTGATCCTGCTCGGCTTCGCCTTCGCCATGACGACGCTGTTCTTCATCGGCGAAATCTACGGCGCGCCGCTGCTGCTGGTGACGCGGGTGGTCATCGACGGACTTCGGGGCGCCTTCAACCTGATCTCGGTCGTCATCGCCATCTACTATTCGGGCGAGCTGGTCTGGCGGGATCGTGACCGCAAATTCCACGAGATCGTGGATGCGACCTCGACGCCGGACTGGACCTTCCTCGTGCCCAAGACGCTGGCGCTGGCGCTGGTGCTGCTGTCCACCGCGCTGATGGGCGTGCTGGCGGGCGTCCTGACCCAGTTGATCAAGGGCTATACGGACTTCGAGTTCGGCAAATACCTGCTCTGGTACGTGCTGCCGCAGGCCCTCAGCTTCAGCCTTCTGGCGGTGCTGGCGATCTTCGTGCAGGCCCTGTCGCCGAACAAGTTCGTCGGCTGGGCGATCATGGTCGTCTACATGATCTCGACGATCGTGATGTCGAACCTCGGCTTCAATCACCCGCTGTACCTGTACGCGCAGGGCATCGGGGTCCCGCTGTCCGACATGAACGGCACCGGCGACTACGCGGGCTTCAACGCCTGGCTGGACGCCTACTGGACCGCCTTCGCGGTGATCCTGCTGGTCATCGGCTACGGCCTGTGGCGGCGCGGAACCGAAAGCCGGTTGCTGCCGCGCGTGAAGCGCTTCCCGCGCCGCCTCGCCGGTCCGGCGGGCCTGATCGGCGGCGCGGCCCTCGCGGCCTTTATCGGCCTCGGCGTCTTCATCTTCATCAACACCAACGTCTGGAACGAGTATCGCAGCCAGAAGCAGCTGGAGCAGCTTCAGGCTGACGCCGAGAAGACCCTGCTGCGTTACGAGGACACGCCGCAGCCGTCGGTGGTCGATGTGCGGATGACGCTGGACCTGCACCCTCATGCGCCCAGCCTTGAGACCACCGGGACCTATGTTCTGGAGAACAGGACCAACGCGCCGCTGCGCGAGGTGCACCTGCGCTGGAGCGACGATCTGGACATGGAGCGTCTGGAGGTCGAGGGCGCGCGGGTGGCCCGCGACTGGCCGGAGTTCAGCTACCGCATCTATCGCTTCGACACCCCGCTGCAGCCCGGCGACCGTCGCACGGTCCGCTTCGACAGCGTGCTGGCCCAGCGCGGTTTCATGGCCAGCGGGAACACGACCCGGCTGGTCGACAACGGCACCTTCGTGAACAATTTCGAGTTCGCGCCGCTGGTCGGCATGAGCCGCGACGGCCTGCTGACCGACCGCACCAAGCGCCGCAAGCACGGGCTGCCCGCCGAGCTGCGTCCGGCCAAGGTCGAGAACGAGGCCGCCCGGAACCGCAACTACATCGGCGCGGACTGGGTGACGGCGGACATCACCGTGACGACGGACGCCGATCAGACCGTCGTCGCGCCCGGCGAGAAGCGTTCGGACACGGTGACCGGCGGTCGCCGCACAGCCCGGTTCGTCACCGAGGCGCCGGTGCTGAACTTCTTCTCGGTGCAGTCGGCCCGGTATGCGCAGAGCCGGCGGATGCACAACGGGGTCGAGATGGTGGTCTTCCACGATCCCGCCCACACCCGGAACGTGCCGCGGATGCTGGACGCCCTGTCCAACTCGCTGGACTATTTCCAGGCCAACTTCAGCCCCTACCAATTCCGGCAGGCGCGGATCGTGGAGTTCCCGGACTACGCGTCCTTCGCCCAGTCCTATCCGAACACCTTCGCCTGGTCTGAAGGCCTCGGCTTCATCGCCGACCTGCGGGACCCCAACAAGATCGACTACGTGACCTATGTCGCGGCGCACGAGTTCGCGCACCAATGGTGGGCGCACCAGGTCGTGGGTTCCGACCAGCAGGGCATGACCCTGCTGTCCGAGACCCTGGCCCAGTACTCGGCCCTGATGGTCATGGAGAAGATGTACGGTCGCGACCAGATCCGGCGCTTCCTGAAGTTCGAACTGGATCGCTACCTGCGCTCGCGCGGCACCGAACGGCTTGAGGAGCTTCCGCTCTTCCGGGTCGAGAACCAGCAGTACATCCACTACCGGAAGGGCGCGCTGGTCATGTACCTGCTGCGCGACCAGCTGGGCGAGGACGTGGTCAACCGGGCGCTGCGCCGGGTGCTGGCCCAGTACGCCTTCAAGGGCGCGCCCTACGCCCGGTCGCTGGACCTGGTCGCCGCCCTGCGCGCCGAGGCCCCCGCCGACAAACAGGCGCTGATCACCGACCTGCTTGAGAAGATCACCCTCTATGACCTGAAGACGACCGGGGTGACGGCGCGCCGCCGCCCGGACGGGCGTTGGGACGTGGCGGTGACCGTGGACGCCCGCAAACTGTATGCGGATGGCCAGGGCAAGGAGACGCCCTCGCCGCTGAGCGAGATGATCGACGTCGGCCTGTTCACCGCCGAGCCGGGCAAGGGCGCCTTCGACCAGGGTGACGTCATCCTGCTGGAACGCCGCCGCATCCGCACCGGCGTGCAGGTCCTGCGCTTCGTCACCGACCGTGAGCCGAAGTTCGCGGGGGCCGATCCCTACAACAAATGGATCGACCGGAACGCCGACGACAATGTGAGGGCGGTGGGCTAACGCGTCCCGAACAGCCGGTCGCCCGCGTCCCCCAGACCGGGCACGATGTAGCCGTGGTCGTTCAGCCGTTCGTCCACGGCGGCGGCCCAGACCGGCACGTCGGGGTGCCAGCCGCGCAGCCGCTCCAGTCCCTCCGGCGAGGCGACAAGGCAGACGAAGCGCAGGTTGGTGACGCCGCGCTCCTTCAGTCGCTCGATGGCCGCGACCGCCGTGTTGGCCGTGGCCAGCATGGGGTCGATGACGATGCACAGGCGATCCGCCACATCCTCGGGCGCGCGGAAGTAATACTCGACCGCATCGAGGGTCTCGGGCTCGCGATACAGGCCGACGTGGCCGACGCGGGCCGACGGGACGAGGTCCAGCATGCCCTCGACCAGTCCGAGGCCGGCGCGAAGGATCGGCACGAAGACCAGCTTCTTGCCCTCGATCTTCTGGCCGACGGCGGGCCCGACCGGCGTCTCGACCGGATAGTCCTCCAGCGGCAGGTCGCGGGTGACCTCGTAGCAGAGCAGGGTCGAGATCTCGCGCAGCAGGGCGCGGAAGCGGGCGGTGGAGGTGTCCTTCGCGCGCATGATCGACAGCTTGTGGGCGACCAGCGGGTGATCGACGACGGTGACCCCGTCCATCTTGAAGGCGGCTTTCGGCATCAGAAGACGGTCCCGTCGGAAAGGATGGTCAGGGGCGGTCCGCCCCCCGGTCGGCGTTCGGCGGCGGCGCGGCGTCCGGCGGCCCAGGTGCCGCCCTCCAGCACGCTGGCCAGAGGCATGGCCTCCGCGCTGACGCCCAGTTCAGTTCGCACCAGCGGCGCGATCCTGTCCAGCAGGGCGACGGTCAGGGCGCGCCAGCCGACCACCAGCGGGTCGGAGACGGGCCAGGCCTTGTCCGCGTCGGTCGGGTCCTTGAGCGTAAGCACGCCGAGATCGGCGAACAGGCCGCCGTTCCGGTACTCCGCCAGCCCGGTCAGGCCGTCGAGGTCGACCACCTTCAGTCCCGCCGTCTGCAGCGGCTCGACCAGCGAATAGCTGAGCCACTGGGACAGTTTATGGATCGGCACGAGGCCGTCGGTGGCGTCGTCGCGCCTCATCGCCGGGTGCCGCCAGCAGTCGCCCAGATCAACGCCGCCGAGGCTCAGGCGGTCCTGCCAGACCGGCCCGAAGGCCTCGAGCAGCAGTTCCAGAATGGCGGGGGCGGGCAGGGCGCCGTTGGTCGCCCGGGCGATCAGGACATCGGCCAGTCCGCCGGGGCGGGCCGTGTCGGCGCGGGCGAACAGGTCGGGCCGTTTCAGGCACTGGTCGCCGAGGCGGCGCAGCAGGGCCGCGCGGCCCTCCAGCCCGGTCAGGGGATTGGCGTCCGATACCTGAAACCCCTCGGCCAGTGCATCGGTGGTCAGGTTGGCCAGCGCGTCCGCGTCCACCCGCCATGGATCATTAAGTGTCGAGGAGAAGGCCCCCGCCTCGAACATCCGCAAGCTGGCGATGGCCAGTCCTTCGGAGCGGGTCAGGGTCTTGCCGGTGCGCGTGTCCTGATAGCTCCAGCCGGGGCCGGAGCCGGCGTCCAACAGCACCGAGACGATGGCGAGATCGAACTCGGTCCGCGCGCGGGTCGCGGCGTCGGGCCAGGCCCGGCTTTCGGCCACCGGCCCCCACAGGTCCACCCCGCCGACGGCGAAGTGTCGCCAGCGGGCGTGGAAGGGCACGGCCAGCGTCGGATACTGGTCTCGGATGACGGCGGCCACATAGCCGGCCGTCTCCGGCAACCGGTCGAGATCGACCCGCCAGTGGTCGAGCCCGCCGGCGACGCCGATCTCCAGCATCTCGTGGGCGCGCTCGCGGACGGCGGCGGGGGTCAGCAGGCCTTTCGCCTGCGTCGCTTCAGAACTGCTCAAGATCGCGGCCCACCACGCGGGTCAGTTCATCGGCGGACTTGGCGCCCTCGGGGGTGAAGTAGCCGGCGGCCTTCTTGGCCTCCATCTCGACCGAGGCATCGGGCGGGATCAGGTAGTCCGGGATCGGCACGCGCTCCCCGATCTCGATGCCCGAGCCGGTCAGGGCGTCGTGCTTCATGTTGGACATGGAGACGAAGCGGTCGATCTTCGTGACGCCCAGCCAGTGCAGCACATCGGGCATCAGTTGCTGGAAGCGGGCGTCCTGCACCCCGGCGACGCATTCGGTCCGCTCGAAATAGGTGGCGGCCTGGTCCCCGCCGGGCTGGCGCTTGCGGGCGTTGTAGACGAGGAATTTGGTCACCTCGCCGAGGGCCCGGCCTTCCTTGCGGTTATAGACGATCAGGCCCGCGCCGCCGCTCTGGGCCTCCTGCACGCACTCCTCGATCCCGTGGGTCAGGTAGGGGCGGCATGTGCAGATGTCCGAGCCGAAGACGTCCGAGCCGTTGCACTCGTCATGGACCCGGCAGGTCAGGCGGCGCGCCGGGTCGGCGATCGCGGCCGGGTCGCCGAAGATGTACAGGGTGATGCCCCCGATCGGCGGCAGGAAGACCTTGATGTCCGGCCGGGTGACGAGGTCGGCGTACATGCCGCCGGTCTGTTCGAACAGGGTGCGGCGCAGGGCGGTCTCGGTGACGCCGAAGCGTTCGGCGATACCGGGCAAATACCAGACCGGATCGATGGCGGCCTTGGTCACGGCGACGTCGCCGGTGTCATGCACCACGGTCCCGTCGACCTTGATGCGCCCGGCCGCGATGGCCTCATTGATCTCGCCGAGCTGCAGCCGGGCGCGGGTCACGGCGATGGTCGGGCGGATGTCGACGCCGTCGCGAATCTCGTCGGCGAAGTCCTCGGCCACACGCGCGCCCCAGGGGTCCAGCGAGACGATCCTGCCGCCGTCCGTCCACTGCGGGAACGGCCCCATGGGCGTGGTCGGCGCGGTGTTGGTCAGGTCGGGCCGGTTGTTCGCGCTCATCGCGCCCGACGAGACGGCCAGGGCGCGATAGACCGAATAGGCGCCGCCGTGGGCGCCGATGGCGTTGCGGTCCGGCCCGGCGTTGACGGTGCCGATCACCGGGCCGCGTTCGCGCGCGGTGGGGGCTCCCCAATGGATGGGGAAGCGGGACGCGGTTCCCGCGCCGGGGTGGGAGTTGAGCCGAATGTGGCTCGGTCGGTTCGACATGTTTCCTCACTCGTCCCGGCTGTTGTTTTTCTTGAGCCGGACTCATCAGGACACACCCGGAACGGGAGGTTGTCCAGTCTGATCGCTGTTTCGAATTTGGTTCGGGTTCGGAGCAAAGCGACCGAAGCGTAACGACGGTCGCTTGACTCCCTCACACAGTATGTCGCATACACTGTGCGTCACACACTATGTGGCGCAGAGGGAGGAGCGACGTGAGCGTCGATCCGGAACTGTTTGAAAGCATGCGGCTGGAGCTGCGCCGCGGGTCCCTGGTGTTGGCGGTGCTCGCCTGCCTGAGGACCGAGCGGTACGGCTACACCCTGCGCCAGGCGCTGGCGGCGGACGGGCTGGAGATGGAGGAATCCACCCTCTACCCGCTGCTGCGCCGGCTGGAGAGCCAGGGGCTGCTGCAGAGCGAATGGCGCGAGGAAGAGAAGCGGAAGAAGCGCTTCTACGTCCTGTCGCCCGCGGGCGTGTCGATGCTGGCCGCCCTGACTGACGAATGGCGGGGCATCAGCGCCTCGTTGGACAAGCTGCTTTGAAGATCGAGGGACGAGGGGAAGTCTGATGGACCTGATTGATCGCTACCTGAACGCCGTCGCGGCCCAGCTGCCGCAGAGCCAGCGGGCCGACATTGTCGCCGAACTGCGCGACCTGATCCTGAACCGGTTCGAGGAGAAGGAGGAGGCGCTGGGTCGCCCCCTGACCGAGGCCGAGCAGGAGGAGATCCTGCGCGACATCGGCCACCCGCTGGCGGTCGCTGCCCGCTACGGCTCGGGGCCGCAGCACGTGGTCGGGCCCGAGCTGTTCCCGTGGTGGATGTTCGGCGTGCGCGCCGGGCTGATCGTCATCGCGGTGATCGCGGTGCTGGGCGCCTTCGTCCGGACGATCGTCGGGGACATCGAACTGGGGCAGGCGCTCGGACAGGCCATCGCGGGCGTGTTCAACAGCGGGGTCACCCTGATCGGCTTCGCCACCATCGCCGCCTTCTTCATTGAGCGACAGAAGGAGAAGCCCCGCTTCCTGCGGGAGTGGCGGGTCAAGGATCTGGGGCTGTTCGAGTTCGGCGGCAGCCTGAACGCCGAGGCCATGTCCCGGGGGCTGCAGGAGGGCGACTGGTCAGCCAAGTCCGTCCGGACCGGCAAGCGGCGGGCCTCGCCGACCGCGCGGGCGCTGGGCAGCGCCGTCGGCTGGGGCGTGGTGCTGCTGTGGTGGGTCGGCTGGCTGCCGCTGACGCATACGACGCCCGCGGACCTCGGGGCGGTGGTGAACGGCGTCGACTTCGGCCGCATCCTCGCCGAGATGCACGACCTGCTCTACTGGCCGGTGACCGCCTTCCTGCTGGTGCGGATCGCCTTCGACCTGACCCGGGCCCTGCATCCGAAGGGCGTCCGCTTCACCGCGCTGGGGGACATCGGCTTCGGCGTCGCCGAGGCGGCCCTGTTCGCCTGGGTCTGGCTGTACTCGCCGATGTCGCCGGTGGTGTTCGTGCCGGACGTCGAGACCTTCGTCGACCGGGTGCGCGAGATGTTCCAGTCCGGCTGGTGGCCGCTGCCGACCATCCTGATGCTGTGCGTCGCCTTCGGCTTCATCGTCGGCGTGTTCAAGGTGATCGGCGCGCTGGGGCGGCTGATCACGGGCAAGGACGACCGGCTGCCAAAGGAAGATTGACGGCTGGAACCGGCTTCGGCTTCAGGCCCCGGCGGCGATCCGGCCGCCGGGGCCTTTTCTGTTGCGGGGGATCACACCCGTGTCCGAAAACCGCGAGCGTTTCCCCGGCGCCCGGCCTATCTTCGGTTCATGGAAAACCCCGCCGAACTTGATCAGGAGGCCTGTTACCGCGCTGTGCTGACGCGCGACGCGCGGTTCGACGGGCGGTTCTTCGGCTGCGTGAAGACGACGGGCATCTACTGCCGGCCCGTCTGTCCGGCGCGGACGCCGAAGCGGGAGAACATGATCTTCGTCGCCTCGGCGGCGGCGGCGGAGGAGGCGGGCTTCCGGGCCTGTCTGCGCTGCCGACCCGAGACGGCGCCGGACATGGGCGCCTGGCGGGGCACCTCGAACACGGTAAGCCGGGCGTTGGCCCTGATCGAGGCGGGCGCTCTGGATGAAGGCGACGTCGATGCGCTGGCGGGGCGGCTGGGCGTGGGTGAACGGCACCTTCGCCGCCTGTTCCGCCAGCATCTGGGCGCGGCGCCGGTCAGCGTGGCGCAGACGCGGCGCGTGCTGCTGGCCAAGGCCCTGATCCATCAGACCGACCTGTCGATGGCGCAGGTGGCGCTGGCCTCCGGCTTCGGCAGCGTGCGGCGGTTCAATGAGACCTTTCAGGCCCTGTACGAGCGGCCGCCCTCGGCCCTGCGGCGGCGGGGCGAGCGGGTGCATGAGGGTGGGGTGGTGCTGAGCCTGCCCTATGCGCCGCCCTATGACTGGGACGCGATGCTGTCGACCCTGGGCCGGCGGGGTGACACGGTCGAGGGACGGCGGTGGTCGCGTGCGTTGGGCCGGGACGTCGACGGGGCTGAAGGCTGGGTCCGGGTCGAGCCGGGCGAGGACGGGCGGGTGTCGGTCTGTGTCGAGACGACCGACCTGAAGGCCCTGCCGGGCGTGCTGGCGCGGGTGCGGCGGGTGTTCGACCTGTCGGCGGACCCGGACGCCATCGCGCGGGACCTGTCCGCCGATCCGCTTTTGAAGCCGCTGGTGGCGGCGCGGCCGGGGCTGCGGCTGCCCGGCGACTGGATCGATGACGGCGCCGAGCCGCCGAACGACCGGCTGAACGATGACCGCCTGACCGCGCGCGCCGAGCTGTGGCGTCCGTGGCGGGCCTATGGGGCGCTGTATCTGGCCGTGGCCGAGATCGACCCCGTGACACTGGAGATGAACGATGACCGCGACGCGGCCTGAAACCCTGACGCTGGACCGGCTGGCGACCCCGGTGGGCGAGGTGCTGCTGATCACCGGCCCTGAAGGGGCGGTGAGGGCGCTGGACTTCGCCGGATACGAGGACCGGATGCACCGTCTGCTGGCGCGGCACAGTCCGGGGGCGTCGCTGGCGGAGGGCCGTGCGCCGGATGGCTTGCGCGCGGCGGTGCTGGCCTATTTCGCCGGTGACCTGACCGCGCTGGACGAACTGCCGGTGAAGACCGGCGGCACCGACTTCCAGAGGGCGGTCTGGGCCGCCCTGCGGGCCATCCCGGCGGGCGAGACGCGCAGCTACGGACAGCTGGCGTCGGCGATCGGCTCGCCCCGGGCGGTGAGGGCGGCGGGACTGGCGAACGGCCAGAATCCGATTGCGGTGATCGTGCCCTGCCATCGGGTGATCGGGGCCAATGGAACCTTGACGGGATACGCCGGAGGCCTTGAGCGCAAGCGCTGGTTGTTGGCCCATGAAGGGGTGGCGACGGCCGCTTGACGGGTCCTCGAGTCTGCGTGTCACTGCACGCGGGCTGTGAGGGAAAATGAGTATGAGGACGGTGCTTTTCGCCGGTCTGGCCATGGCGGCCGGGCTGGGAGCGGCCGCGGGGGCGGCGGCGCAGGACGACGACTGGGAGTTCCAGCAGGATCCGGCGCAGAACATCACCATCGCCGCGGCGCGCTATGACGCCGGGCAGATGATCGTGGTCCAGTGCCGCGGCGGCGCCCTGACGGCGGTGCTGACCGGCCTTCCGCAAGCGACCGGCGAACTGACCCTGACCGCCACGCGCGCGGACGGGCGCAGCGATGTGCAGACCTGGACCTCGGCCGGGGCGCCCGGGTCCTACCGCAGCGCGGTGCCGGCGCGGGATATCCGCTTCATGCGCGGCGGCGGCCTGTATCGGGTCCATACCGCCGAGGGGGAGACGCCCGCCTTCCAGGGGGCTTTCGACCTGCCGCCGCAGTCGGCGAACCTGGACCGGGTCCTGACCGCTTGCGGCTGGGGACTGACTGACGATCGTGACGCCCTGCCCCGGGCGGAGGTGTCGCTGCTCAACCCGGAAGCCGGACCGATCCGACCGACCCGACGGGGGGCGACCTCGCGCTCGCCGCGTCGTCAGGTGGACCTGCCGCCGCCGCCGTCGACACCCGCGCCGTCGGAAGGGCAGAAGAGCTGCATTGTTCGCGAACTGCGTCTGACCGAATGCCGGACCGACCATCCGAGCCCGCCGACTCCGCCGGAGGGGCAGGCCGGCTATCTGGAGCGTCTGGAAGGCCGCCCGGTTTTCGCCCTCGGCGAAGCCTCTCCCGAGGGCGGGGTCTATTATGTGCCGAACGGGCCGGTCGCCGCGCTGGACTATCTGGTCGTTCGTCGCCGCTGATTTCATCCGGCAGGGCTTGCATTCCTCCGTCATCCGCCTAGATTGCACCTGCTTATGCTGAAAGTGAGCATAAGTCGGCGGATGGCCTCAGGGGCTGACCGCCGTTCTTCGGATCACTGATTTGCTCAGTTCGAGCAAAAGGACGGATGCGATGGCGGACGGGATGTTCGGGCTGTCGAAGGAACTGGAGCGCGAGACCGCGCCGGTGTGGGAAAAGGTCAAGGACCACGTGACCCCGCTGGAGTGGCCCGGCTATGCGGCCCTGATCAGCGAAATCAATGCGCTGAAGAAGGAGCGCGACGCGGTCATTCTGGCGCACAACTACATGACGCCGGAAATCTTCCACGGGGTCGGCGACTATGTCGGCGACAGCCTGGGACTGGCGAAGGAGGCCGCCAAGTCGAAGGCGAAGGTGATCGTCCAGGCGGGCGTGCACTTCATGGCCGAGACGTCCAAGATCCTGAGCCCCGAGAAGACGGTGCTGATCCCCGACCTGCGCGCGGGTTGCAGCCTGGCCAGCTCGATCACGGGCGCGGACGTGCGGCTGATCAAGCAGCGCTACCCCGGCCTGCCGGTGGTCACCTATGTGAACACGACCGCCGACGTGAAGGCCGAGACGGATATCTGCTGCACCAGCGCCAATGCGGTGCAGATCGTCGAATGGGCGGCCAAGGAATGGCGCGTCGACAAGGTCATCCTGATCCCTGACGAGTATCTGGCGCGCAACGTCGCGGCCCAGACCGACATCAAGATCGTCGCGTGGAAGGGGCACTGCGAGGTCCACAAGCGTTTCACGACGCAGGATATCGCCGACATGCGCGACGCCTGGCCGGACGCCGAGGTGCTGGCGCACCCGGAATGCCCCGAGGAAATCCTGCAGGCGGCGGACTTCGCCGGCTCCACCGCGGCGATGACCGACTACGTCGAGGCCCGCAAGCCGAAGCGGGTGGTGTTGATCACCGAGTGCTCGATGGCGTCGAACATCAAGGGCGACGTGCCCGACGTGCAGTTCGTCGGGCCCTGCAACATGTGCCCGCACATGAAGCGGATCACGCTGGAGAATATCCGCGACTGCCTGCGCGACATGAAGTTTGAGGTGACCGTGCCCGACGACATGATCGACAAGGCGCGAATGGCGGTGCAGCGGATGATCGATCTGCCGCCGCCGGCTGTTCCGGCGCGCTACGACCTCGTAAAGGCGCGGCATCACGTGGATGTGGAGTTGATCTGAAGTGGTTCGAGTGTGGCGCGTACCGTTTGGCTACATGATCCTGATCTGGCGGTCCCAGCAGCGCTGGGTCGCCTACAAGCCGGTGCGGGACCTGCGCCGGGTCTATGAAATACTGGCGCGCCGGGGCGTGCCCAAGAACCTGACGCGCGCCGCCCTGGTGCGGGCCAATCCCGCCGAGGCGCGGGCGCACAATCTGGACTGACCTCCGATGCACTATGTCCCGCCCGTCCGCGCCGTCGCGACCGTCGATCGCAAGACCCTGCGGCTTCTCGCCGTACTGGCCTTGTGGCTGAAGGCCGAAAAGGCCACGTCGCGGGGATGAGCGATATGGACACCCCCCGCCGCCCCGGCCCCTGGGACCCCCGACCGGAAGACCTGCCGCCCCCCGCGCCCGCCGCGGCGCCGGAAGCCGAGCCGCGCGACTTTCCGCCGGTTCGCGAACAGGGGCTGGGCTCGGCCCTGATGTCGACCCTCTTGCTGGGCAGCATCGTCTATCTGCTGACCGGCAGTCTGGTGATGGTCGGCGCCCTGCTGTTCGCCATCCTTGTCCATGAGGTCGGGCATATGCTGGCGATGAACCGCCTCGGCATGGGGCCGGCGCGGGTCTACATCCTGCCCTTCCTCGGCGCGACCGTGGGGCAACGCCCGGCGAAGAGCGAGTGGCATGACGTGCTGGTCGCCCTGGCCGGACCGGCCTTCGGCCTGCTGGCCGCCGTGCCCTTCGCGGGCCTGTACCTGTGGACCGGCGACGCGATCTGGCTGGACGCCGTGCTGGTGGTCGCCTTCCTGAACCTGATCAATCTGGCTCCAGCCCCGCCGCTGGACGGTTCGCGCGCGATCGGGCCGGTGCTGGCGATGATCCATCCGATGGTCGAGCGGGTCGTCATCCTGATCCTCGGCGTCCTCGCGGTGATCTGGGGCGTCCTGAACGGCATGTGGTTGTTCGCCATCTTCCTGGCCATCGCCCTGATCGGACACCTGAAGGCGCGGCACTGGCGCGCGGTGGCCCGCAAGCTGACCGGCGTCGAGGCCGCCAAGTCGGTGGCCCTGTTCGTGCTGACCGCGGCGGCCTGCGCCGCGGTGGGTGTGGCCGCCCTGTTGCCGGACGCCGGAACCGCGGTCGAGGCCGCGACCCACGGCGCCCGCTTCCTGGGGATCGGCCGTTGAACCGTCTGCGCCACGATGGGCCGCTGATCATCGGCGGGGGTCTGGCGGGACTGTCGGCCGCGCTGGAGGCCGGGCCGCGCCCGACCCTGGTGGTGACGCCGGCGCCCCTGCTGCAGGCCTGCTCGTCCGCCTGGGCGCAGGGCGGCGTGGCCGCGGCCCTGTCGGCGCAGGACGATCCGGCCCTGCACGCGGCCGATACGGCGGCGGCGGGCGCGGGACTGGTCGATGAGGCGACCGCCCGGGCGCTGACGGCCGACGGCCGCGCGACCGTCGAGTGGCTGGCGGCGCTGGGCGCGCCGTTCGATCGCGACGTCGACGGCGGTTTTGCGGTCAGTCTGGAGGCCGCCCACTCGAAGGCGCGCGTGGCGCGCGTGGGCGGCGACGGGGCCGGGCGGGCGATCCTGTCGGCCCTCGTCGCCTCGGTCCGCGCGGCGCCGCATGTCGAGGTCTGGGAGAACGGCCGCCTGCGCGCCCTCGTGCAGGACGCCACCGGCCGCGTGCGCGGGGCGGTGATCGAGCGCGACGGACGGCTTACCGAGGTGCTGGCTCCGGCCGTGGTGCTGGCCACCGGCGGCGCCGGCGGACTGTTTGCGCGCACCACCACTCCGGTGGCCCTGCTGGGCGAGGGGATGGCGCTGGCCTGGCTGGCCGGGGCGGAGGTGCTGGATCCGGAGTTCGTGCAGTTCCACCCCACCGCGATCGACGTCGGGCTGGACCCCATGCCGCTGGCCACCGAGGCCCTGCGCGGCGAGGGCTCGCGCCTGATCGACGCCGAGGGCCGCTTCCTCCTGGGCGACGAGCCGGACGCCGATCTGAAGGCCCGCGATATTGTCGCCCGCGCGGTGCACGGCGCCCGGGCCGAGGGACGCGGCGCCTATCTGGACGCCCGTACGGCCGTGGGGGCGCATTTCCCGACCGAGTTTCCGGCGGTGTTCGCCGCCTGCATGCGGGCGGGACTGGATCCGCGCGAGACGCCGATCCCCGTCGCGCCGGGCGCTCATTATCACATGGGCGGGATCGCGGCCGGCCGGGACGGACACACCAGCCTGCCGGGCCTGTTCGCCGTGGGCGAGTGCGCGGCGACCGGGGTGCACGGCGCCAACCGGCTGGCCTCGAACTCCCTGCTGGAGGCGGCCGCCTTCGGGCGTCGCACCGGCCGTGCGGCGGCGGCCGAGACGGGCGTCGACGGCAAGGTGCTGAAGGCCGCGCTGACGCCGGACCTGTCGCCCGAGGCCCTGACGGCCCTGCGCGTGACGATGAGCGACAATGTCGGGGTCGTGCGCGACGCCGACGGCCTGACGCGGGCGCTGGCCCTGATGGAGCGGCTGGAGCAGGCGGCGCGCGGCGCCCTGCCGGTGCTGGCCGCCCGCCTGATCGCCGGCGCGGCTCTGGATCGCCGCGAGAGCCGGGGCGGGCACTATCGGGCCGACTATCCCGGGACCGACGCCGCGCCGCGGCATACCCGCCTGCGCCGGGACTCCGGGGCGGGCCTTTCCGAGATCATGGCCGCCGAATGAGCCCGACCCTTCCTGACATCCTGATCGAACCGGTGGTCCGGCTGGCGCTGGCGGAGGACCTGGGCCGCGCGGGCGATGTGACGGCGAAGGCCTGCATCCCCGAGGGCGCGCGCATGCGGGCGGTGTTCGCGGCGCGGAAGCCGGGCCTGCTGGCCGGGATCGACTGTGTGCGTCTGGCCGTGCTGGCGATGGACCCGGCGGCGAGGGTGGACCTGAAACTGCGCGACGGCGAGGCGTTTGAGGCGGGCGCGGTTCTGGCCGAGGTGGAAGCCGACGCCCGCGCCTTCCTGTCGGCCGAGCGGACGGCGCTGAACCTGCTGGGCCGCCTGTGCGGCATCGCTACCCTGACGCGGGCCTATGTGGACGCCGTGGCGGGGACGACGGCGCGGATCGCCGACACCCGCAAGACCACGCCGGGCCTGCGCGCGCTGGAGAAGCACGCGGTGCTATGCGGGGGCGGGCTGAACCATCGCTTCGGGCTGGATGACGCCATCCTGATCAAGGACAACCACGTCGCCGTCTGCGGCGGGGTGGGTGAGGCCGTGCGCCGGGCGAAGGCTGCCGCGGGTCACCTGATGAAGGTCGAGGTCGAGGTCGACGGCCTGGATCAGCTGGACGAGGCGCTGGCGGAACGGCCGGACGTGATTATGCTGGACAATTTCAGCCTCGCGGACCTGCGCGAGGCCGTGTCGCGGGTGGCCGGAGCGGTCACGCTGGAGGCGTCCGGCGGGGTCAATCTGGACACGGTGCGCGCCATCGCGGAGACCGGCGTGGACGTCATCTCGGTGGGCGCCCTGACCCATTCGGCCGCATCGCTGGACGTCGGCCTGGACGCGGTCTGAGAACATCGGTCCGGAACAGTCCCGGCGCGGGACGGTTGTGTCTTCCCAACGGAAGGAGTGGACCGATGACTCACAGTCCGAAAATCCCGAAGGAACAACGCAGCTTCGGAGACCGGGGCGGAACGCCGATGGCCGAGGCGATGAACGCCGACCGGCGCGACATCAGCACGGGCGCGCAGTCCGGCCAGCCGGGCGACGCGGACGTGAATCTGGAAACGCAGGGCCGGTTCGGCAATCTGCGTCAGAACATGACGACGCACTGGAAGACCCAGCAGCGCTGACGGATCAGGCGGCCGGGGCTTCGCCGGCCGGCGGAACGATCGCGGGCGCGGCCGCGGCGACCGGGGTCCGGGTCACGGCAGGCGCGGGCGTCTGGGCCTGGCCGGTGGCGGCCAGATACGGCACCGGGCCCGTCGGGGCGTCGGCTTCCAGATTGGCCTGAACGATCTGCGGCGTGTCGGCGTCGGTCGAGCGGCGGGCGGCGTAGCTGAAGGCGCCGCCGGAGCCGGCGCGGCCGCCGAAGCGATAGAACAGGTGATCGCCGACCTGGGTCACGCGGATCAGGCTGCTGCGCCACTGGGGCGAGACGGCGGTGGTGTGGAAGTGGGTGGCGTTGCCGACTTCGCCGTAGACCGAGCCCGACAGGGCCGACGAGGCGATCGCGCGGGCGCGGTCCCAGGCGGCGCGGTTGACGTTGCCGCGCATCGAGCCGTTGCAGGTGAAGCTGAACTGGCAACCGGTGCGACGACCGGCGCCCTGGAAGACGACGCCGCAGACGCTCTTGGGGAAGGCCGGGTGGCGAACGCGGTTCAGGACGACCTGGGCCACGGCGCGCATGCCGTTGCGGCCTTCGCCGCGGGCTTCGTAGTAGACGGCCTGGGTCAGGCACTCGAGATCCCGCGAGGCTTCCAGCGCGCCGCCGAGGCGGAAGGGCTGTGCCGCGACCGGAGCCGACAGGTTGGCCTGACGCAGGCCCGGCGCGCGGACGCCGCGCAGTTGTTCAAGACGCGCCGTCAGCAGTTCGGCCTGACGGTCGCGCTGGGTCGGGCCGGCGACCGTATAGGGATCGTGCCGACGGGCGATGGTCAGGGCGCTTTCGTCGAGGCCGCCGGCGGCCGCCGCCAGGGCTTCCTCGGTGAAGCCCGCCGAGCTGGCGCCGTCGATGCGCGCAGCCTGATCCTGAATTGCCGAGGCCTTCGCCGCCGCGCCGCCCAGATAGGCGCCGCCGACCGCCAGTCCCACCAGTGCGCCGAACATGGCCGCCGCCGTGCCGGGCCGGATACGGGCCACACGGTCTTCAGGCGGAGTCGCGCGCGTCTGGAAAGGGGTAGGCAAAGGCTCGGTCCTGTTCGGCAGGGCGCAGTGCCGCCCCCGGGTAGTCTTGCCGCCGGGCGATCCGGGATCGCGTTCCGACTGCAGCAATTCCGATGTTCGGCGAACGGCCGGGCTTCGGAGGACGCGCCTTAAGCCAGCCATTTGTGGCTCAAATGTGGTTGATTCGCAAGAATCGTGTACGCCGCGACATTAGGTGTTAATCCTTGTGTACGGTCAGTGATTTCGCGCCGGCTGTGGCAGCTCATGCTCTCAGTCAATGCGTCATGTACTGTATTGGATGTTCTGGCGTCTTTGTCACATAGCGCTGGCTCGGCTTTCGGGCGTCTTCGTCCATCGTCAGGTCTAGTCTTTCGAAGTCGAATCCGGTGGGTGGTGACTTTCGGTCGTTCCGGGGAACCCCGATGGCCACGGTTACGTTTGACTCCCCGAACAGGAGACCAGTCATGCGCCGTATTTCCACCGTACTCGCCGTCGCCGCTCTCACCCTGGGAGCCGCCGCCTGCGGAACCACCATTGAACAGAAGGCCGCCACCGGCGCGGTCGCGGGCGCGGTCGTCGCGGGTCCGGTCGGCGCGGCTGTGGGCGGCGCGGCGGGCGCGGCGGTCGGTCACGCCGAGCGCCCCAACTGACACACTGGCAGGAGGGTGTGCATTCGCGCGCCCTCCAAACCTTGCATTTCATCCCCATATGGGGTTAGCGGACCCGCCCGGGGCTGAGCCATGCTCGCTCCGGCGTACGCGCATCTGACAATTGATCAAGGATACGACGACTCCTCGCATGAGAGATCTGAAACAAACCGGCTTCACCGATCGCATCTCGGCCCAGAAAGACGCCAAGGCCGCCCTGCTCGCCAAGTTCAAGCCGAAGGCCGCCGCGCCGGACCCGGAATTCGAAAAGCTGGCCGAAAAGCGCGCCGCCGAGAAGGAAGCCCAGCGCCAGCAGCACGAACTGGCCAAGGCCGAGGTTCGCCGTGAGAAGGCCGAAAAGGAGGCTGCCCGCATGGCCGCCCAGCAGGCCGAGCAGGACGCCGTGGACGCCGAGAAGCGCGCCGCCCGCAAGGAGCGGAAGCAACTGTCCAAGGAAGAGCAGAAGGCTGCTCGCGACGCCCGCTATGCGGCGCGCAAGGCCCGCGGTTCGAAGCGCGGCTGATCCACTGGTCGCCCGGGGCGCATCGCTCCGGGCGTCAGTCCGCTCCGGCGGGAACCTGCCCCAGAATTTCGGCCAGTTGCTCGCCTGAATAGGGCTTGCGCAGGAAGGGCCAGGGCGCGTCCGACAGGGCTTCGTCCACATCCTCGCCGGCATAGCCCGAGGTCAGGACGATGCGCATGTCCGGCCAGTCGCGCGCGCAGACGCGCGCCAGCTCGATGCCCGTCATCCCGCCGGGCATGACCACATCACTCAGCATCAGGTCGAAGCGCTCGACCTTCAGCATCTCCAGGGCGCGCGGCGCCGTGTCCGCCGCGGCCACGTCCATGCCCATGGCGGTCAGCAGGTCCAGGGCGATGGCGGCCACGCCGACGTCGTCCTCGACCAGCAGGATGCGACGGGCCGGAATCGGCGCGTAGGGCGAGGCGGAACGGCTTTCGGTCTCGGGCTCGTCGACCCGGTCCAGCGGCGGCAGGTAGAGCCGGATTTCCGAACCCCGGCCCAAGGTCGAGGCCACTCGGACACCGCCGCCTGACTGGCGGGCGAAGCCGTACACCTGACTGAGGCCCAGCCCGGTGCCCTTGCCGATCGCCTTGGTGGTGAAGAAGGGCTCGAACACACGGCTGAGCACCTCGGGATCAATGCCCGTGCCGTTGTCCGCGACGGAGATACAGACATAGTTCCCGGGCGGCAGTTCGGGCACTTCGCCCGCGCGCACGCCGGTGGTCAGGGTCTGGACCGTGATCCGGCCGCCCCTCCGGTCGCCCAGGGCGTCGCGGGCGTTGACGACGAGGTTCAGCAGCGCCGCCTCAAACTGTGAGGGGTCGACGTTCACGCGCGCGCCGCCCCGGCGCAGCTTGAGCCGGAACTCGACAGCCTCGCCGACCGCACGCTTCAGAAGGGGCTCGCTTTCGCGGATGAGGGCGTTCAGGTCCAGCGCCTCGGGGCGAAGCGCCTGACGACGCGAGAAGGCCAGCAACTGATGGGTCAGGCCCTCGCCCCGGCGAGCGGCGGCCAGCGCGGCCTCGCCGAGCTTCTTCTGTCGCGCCTTGTCGTCGGGGGAGCGCAACATCATGTCGAGCGCCCCGATGACGACGGTCAGCAGGTTGTTGAAGTCGTGGGCGACCCCACCCGTCAGGCGGCCGACGGCTTCCATCCTTTGGGCGTGCATCAGGTCGGCCTCGGCCTTGGCCTTCTCGGCCATCGCCTCGCTGACGCGCTCTTCAAGCAGTTCGTTGATGCGCTTCAGGTCTTCCTCGGCCTGACGGGCTTCGGTGACGTCGATGTTGGCGCCCACATAGCCCTGGAAATGGCCGGCGCCGTCAAACCGGGGGATGCCTTCGCAGCGCAGCCAGCGTCGGCCCATCTGGGGATGCTCGACCTCCATGATGGCTTCGAAGCGGTCGCGGTTTTCCAGCGCGCCCATAAAGCCGGCGTAGAAGGCTTCGAGGCCGTTGGCCGTCATGGTCGCGCGCCAGTTCTCCTCCAGATCCTCGTCCCGGCGGACGCTGAAGAAGGTGCGGTAGCGCTTGTTGGCGAAGACGACGTGACCGGCGTCGTCGGTCATCCACATCTGGGCCGGGGCGCTGTCGGCCACGGTGCGGAAGCGGGTTTCGGATTCGAGCAGTCGCGCCTGCGCCTCGCGAATGTCGGTCACGTCGAAGGCCACGCCGACGAAGCCGATCACCTCGCCGTCGGCGTTCAGACGCGGGCGCGAGAAGGACTTGAGCCAGCGGTATTCGCCGTCGTGACGCAGGTAGCGCGCCTCCATGGAGAAGGGCTGGCCGGTGGCCTCGCCGGCGACGGACTCGCGGATGATCCGCTCATGGTCGTCGACATGGATGACGGTGCGCCAGTCGGCCAGCCGGGCGTCTTCATAGGTCCCGCCGTTGTAGGCGACGTAGGCCTGGTTCACGAACTCCCGCACCCGGTCCTGGCCGGTCACCCAGATCAGAACGGGGGCGGTGTCGGCGATGGCCCGGAAGCGCTCCTCGCTTTCGCGCACGGCGCCCTCGGCGCGGGCCCGCTCGATTTCGCTCCAGGTGCGCCCGGCGACCTCCTGCAGCAGGTCCGTTTCCGCGTCGGTCCACTCGCGCACTTCGGCGTCGTGGGCGTAGAGGAAGGCCCGCAGACGGCCGCCGCGAATGACCGGCGCGCGCATCAGGGCCCGGGTTTCCAGACGTTCGAACACCTCCAGCGCTTCACGGGTGCGCTTGTCGTTATGGACGTCGGCGATGCGGATGAACCGCCCCTCGGCCAGATCCCGGATCAGGTCGGCGCCGAGTTCGGCAAGGCTGAACTGGCCCTGCGCGCTGACCACGCCCGCGGTCCAGTCGCGGCTCATCGACACCAGCCCTCGCGCCTGGTCCACCTCGCCGTATCCGACCCGGTCCGCGCCCAATTCGGCGCCGAGGGACCGCTCGACCTCGACCATGATGTCATCGGGCGTGGTCAGGTCCCGCAGGCGATCGGTCAACGCCAGCAGGAAGGTCTGGCGCCGATCCTGCGCCTCCAGCGCCTCGATCGCGGTGCGGGTGTCGGTGCTGTCGAAGGACATGCCGACGTAGCCCATGAAGGTCCCGTCGGCGTCGAAGCGCGGGTTCACGGCGACCCGCATCCAGCGCCAGGCGCCGTCGAACCGGTGGAAGCGGGCCTCGAAGCCGTAGGGTCGATGCTCGGGGCGGGCGACATTCATCACCGCGATGACCTCGGGCAGGTCATCCGGGTGCACGCTCCTGCGCCAGTCGACGCCGATGACCTGTTCGGCCGGCCTGCCGTAGAACTCGACGAGCGCCTTGTTCACAAACTCCACCTCGGCGTCCGCATTGGTCATCCAGACGGGGGAGGGGGCGGTGTCGGCCATCAGGCGGAAGCGGGTTTCGCTCTCGCGCAGGGCGGCCTCCGCGGCCTTGGCGGCGGTGATGTCGACCAGCACGCCGATGAAACCGATCGGCGCGCCGTCCGGGGCGGTCAGGGCGCGGACGCTGGTCAGCGCCCAGACGATCGTGCCGTCGGGACGGATGTAGCGTTTCTCGAGCCGTCCCTCGCCGCCGCCCCTGGCGGTCTCAAGCGCCTGGCCGGTGCTCTCGACGTCATCGGGATGGGTGACGTCCCGCGTGGTGATGCCGATGATCTTGTCGGGCGTCAGTCCGAGGATTTCGGCGAAGCGGGCGTTGGCGCTGACGACCCGCCCGTTCAGGTCCACGCGGGCGATGCCGGCGGAAGCCTGTTCGACCATCGCGCGCAGTTCCTGGGTGGTCTCGTCGATCAGGGTGTCGGAGGCGCTGAGCCGACGGATGGTGTCGTCCAGATTGCGCAAGGTGGATCGCAGGGACGCGGCCAGCACGGTGCCGAAGACGCCGACGACGACGAACGAGGCGACCCCGACGGTCATCAGGTTGAAATTGCCCTGAAGCAGCCCGTCGAACTGCTGGCTGATGAACAGGGCGCCCAGAATGCTCAGCAGAATGGCGGTATAGCCGGCGAGCTGTCCGCCCCACAGGGCGGCGATCAACACGGCGGGGATCATCACCGTCAGGCCGGTGATGCTGCCGAACAGGGGCTGCAGCGCAAGCCGGAGCAACAGCCCCAGAGCGGCGCACAGCAGTCCTGTCAGGACTGCCTGTCCCGGTCTCCCGGGCTGGGCCAGCGCCAGCTGTCTGAAAAACCGGTCCGCCCCCAAGGCCGCTGTATCCCTCCGCACGCATTCTCCGGCGTGCTGACTGCAACGCTATGTCGATAAAGGCGTTCCCGAACGCCGCATATATCCCTTCGTATAGTCACGCTTTCCGCAAGGCGGGCTTGGCCGGAGGCGTCGCGGCGCCTAATTGTAACGCCGAAACGCGCTTTTCATTCAGGACATCTCCCCATGACCGTGACCATCGACACCGGCCTCAGCAAGACGGATCGCAATGAGGTCGCCCAGGAACTGACCAAGGTTCTGGCCGACAGCTTCGCGGTCTATTTGAAGACGCACGGCTATCACTGGAACGTGCGCGGGCCGGAGTTCTTCAGCTTCCACAATCTGCTGGAGCAGCAGTACCGCGACATCTGGAACGCCCTGGACGAAATCGCCGAACGCATCCGCGCCCTGGGCGTGGTGGCCCCGCAGAGCTTCTCGGGTTTCGGCAACCTGACCTCGATCAAGGACGGCGACCCGGACAAGGACGCCATCCCGATGCTGAAGGAACTGCTGGCCGACCACGACACCCTGATCGCCACCGCGCGCGCGGCGTTCGAGGTGGCCGACAAGGCGGGCGACGAGGCCTCGGCCGACCTGCTGACCCAGCGTCTGGCGGCGCATGAGAAGTTCGCCTGGATGCTGCGTTCGACCCTCGGCGGTCGCTGAGACTTGACCGAACGGCGCTTTTCAGCCTGAAAAGCGCCCCCCTTCGGGGGCATGACCCTTGCTTCGGCCAACCGGCCGGAGGCTTTGGAGGCGGACACTGAACCGGACGACCCTGACGTCGGTGATGAAGACAGCGCGACGGTTCGCCGCCGCCGCGCCCGTCGCGCTGGCTGTTTTCGGCGTCGCCATGGCCGCCTCCTCGACGCCCCGGCCGGAGATCGATCAGCGGGTCGAGAACGTGCGTCGCCTGACCGGCGGTGATCTGTCCAACAAGGGGCTGGCGGCCATCATGGCGGGGATGACCCCGTCGCAGGTGGCGCTGGCCGAGCGGATGGACCCGTCGGCCCGCCAGCCGGCCCTGTATGGTCTGACGCCGGGCTGGGAGAGCCTGACCCTGATCGGCAAGCCGACCCTCGGCTTCGGCGAGGACGGCATAGACGCGCTGCGCCTGAATGCCGCCACGCCCAATGTGTCGGGCCAGTTGCGCCCGGCGCGCCCCTTTGTCTTCCGTCCCGCCAGCGCCGAGGATCGCCGCCGCGCCGTGCGCTGCCTGACCCAGGCGATCTATTATGAGGCGGCGCTGGAGCCGACCGAGGGGCAGGAAGCCGTGGCCCAGGTCATCCTGAACCGCGTACGCGACCCCAACTACGCCAACACGGTCTGCGGCGTGGTGTTCGAGGGCGCCGAGCGGGTCACGGGCTGCCAGTTCAGCTTCACCTGCGACGGGGCCCTGTCACAGGCGCCGGTCGCATGGGCCTGGGAGCGGTCGCGCAAGGTCGCCGAGCGCGCCCTGTCCGGCTATGTCTCGGAGCGTGTCGGCACCGCGACCCACTACCACGCCGACTATGTCCACCCCTGGTGGGCGCCGACCCTGAACAAGCTGACCCAGATCGGGGCGCATATCTTCTATCGCTGGAAGGGCGTCTACGGTGAGACCGCCGCCTTCCGTCAGGCCTACGCCGGCCGGGAGCCGCTGATCGACGAGGCGCGGTTCTCGCGTCCGCGCATCCAGATTCCGGAAACCGTCACCCTGGCGGAAGCCGACGCCGCCCTGGCCGCGGCGGCCGCGGCCGGGACCGGCGCCACGCGCACCGTCGAGATCGACGGCCGCACCCGTGTGGTCGGCGTGGTTTCTCTGGGCGGTCGTCGTCAGGCCACCGCCGAAGACATCGCCACGATCAACCAGCGGCTGGCGGCCTTCGAGACCCCCGCGCCGGCCCCGGCCGCCGCGCCCGCGCCGCCGCCGCCCGGGGTGACGCCGATGAACGTCGAGGAAGTCGGGCGCCCCGGATCCTGATATTCAGCGTTCGAATGTTGCAACGTCGTCATCGGCTTCGCATTAGAGTCGGACGACAGGCGCACGGCGCCGCTTGAGGCGTAGGCGTGCGAGACAGCAAGACCGGACTGAGCAGCGCGCTGGAGCGCGAGAGGATCGCGGCCCTGCGCGCCTATGGCGTCCTGCATACCCAGCCGGAGACCGAGTACGACGAGATCGCTGTGCTGGCCGCGCGCCTGTGCGAGGCGCCGATCGCACTGGTCAGCCTGGTCGCCGAGGACGAGCAGTGGTTCAAGGCCCGGGTCGGACTGGACGCCTGCTCGACCGGGCGCGACGTTTCCTTCTGTGACCACGCGATGCGGGGCGAGGGCGTCATGGTGGTGCCGGACGCCACCCTCGATCCGCGCTTCGCCGAGAACGGTCTGGTCACCGGCCCGCCCCATATCCGCTTCTACGCCGGCGCGCCGCTGGTCAGCGCGGACGGCCAGCCGTTGGGATCGCTCTGCGTGATCGACAGCAAGCCGAGGCCCAAAGGTCTGACCGACCTGCAGGCCCAGGCCCTGACCGTGCTGGCGCATCAGGTCCAGACCCTGATGGAGTTGCGCAAGGTCACCGCCCAGGATGCGGCGATCATCGCCGCCGGCGCGCGTCGCATCGCCGAGCAGGAGGCGACCGCCCTTCGCCGCGACGCCAACGACGGCTTCCGCGATGCCCGCGACGTGCGGCTGGCCGCCGTGACCCGGCAACTGGCCGAAAGCGACGCCCGCTTCCAGGCCATCGCCGATTCCATGCCGCAGATGGTCTGGTCGACCCTGCCGGACGGCTTCCACGACTATTATAACGCCCGTTGGTACGAGTTCACCGGGGTCCCGGCGGGCTCGACGGACGGCGAGGGCTGGAACGAGATGTTCCATCCCGACGACCGGCAGCGGGCCTGGGCGCTGTGGCGACACTCGCTGGCGACCGGCGAACTGTACGAGATCGAGTACCGGCTCCGGCACCGCTCGGGGGTCTATCGCTGGACCCTGGGGCGAGCGGTCCCGATCCGGGACGAAACCGGCGTCATCACCCGCTGGTTCGGCACCTGCACCGACATCGACGACCTGAAGCGAATGGAGCAGTCCAAGGAGCTTCTGAGCCAGGAACTGAGCCACCGGATCAAGAACATCTTCGCGGTCGTTTCGGCCCTGATCGCCCTGTCGGCCCGCCAGTTTCCCGAGGCCAAGGCCTTCGCCTCGGCGGTGCGGACGCGGATCAATGCGCTGGCGCGGGCGCATGAGTTCGTACGGCCGCACACGGAGACGTCCCGTCCGCTGGTGGGCACGACCACCCTCCACGCCTTCCTGAACGACCTGTTCAAGGCCTATGCGGGACCCGACGGCGCGGCGCGGGTCCGGCTGAACGGCGATGATGCGACCTTCGACGATCAGGCCGCGACCTCGGTCGCCCTGCTGTTCCATGAACTGGCGACCAATGCGGCCAAGTACGGCGCGCTTTCGGTCGACGGCGGGCACGTCGAGCTGGACACCCGGAACGAAGGCGACCGCTTTATCCTGACCTGGCGCGAGATGGGCGGGCCCGAGATCGTGGGACCGCCGCAGCGGTCGGGCTTCGGTTCATCGCTGGCCACCCTGTCCGTCGAAGGGCAGTTGGGCGGGCGACTGGAACGGAACTGGGCGTCGGAGGGTTTGCGCGTGGTCGCCGATCTGCCCGCCACCGCCCTGTCCAGAAGACGGGCGGCGCTGGTTGTCTGATAACCGACATTGGCGCGAAACCTGCACGGGGCTTGTGCGTTCCCTGTGCGCCTTTCATACGCACGTCCGAGTTTAAAAGTCTGTCTGTCCGCCTCCCATGACCGCCCGCATCCTGATCATTGAGGACGAAGCCCTCGTCGCCATGGAACTCCGCTTTGTGCTGGAAGATCTCGGCCACGAGGTTGCCGGTGTGGCGGCTGATGCGCGGACCGCCCGCAATCTGGTGCGGGAGACGGAAGTCGATCTGGCCCTCGTCGACATCCACCTGTCCGACGGCCCCACCGGTGTCGAACTGGGACGCGAGCTGGCGCAAGAGATGGGCGTGACCGTCCTGTTCATGACGGCCAACCCCGGCATGGTCCGCAACGGCGTCGCCGGGACTATCGGTGTCCTGTCCAAGCCGTCGGACGAGCGGGCGGTGCAGAAGGCCGTCGACTATGCTCTTCGTCGCCGCACGGGCAAACCGGTCGATACGGCTCCGGCGGAACTGCAACTGTTCGGCTGACAAAGCCGTGAGGCGGTGGTTGCGGTCACGCTGACCTGCCCCAGATGAAAGGCTCCCCGAAACGCAGGAGCCTCCTCATGCAGAAACGCCCCCTCGGTCGCAGCGGCCTCGAAACCGCACCTCTGGTGTTCGGCGGCAATGTCTTCGGATGGACCGTGGACCGGGATCGGTCCTTCGCCTTGCTCGACGCCTTCGTGGACGCGGGTTTCAACGCCATCGATACGGCGGACGTCTATTCGCGCTGGGCGACCGGCAACCGGGGCGGTGAGAGCGAGACCATTATCGGTGAATGGCTGAAGGCGCGCGGCCGGCGCGACGATGTCCTGCTGCTGACCAAGGTCGGCTCGCCGATGGGGCAGCACGCGGACGACCGCACGGATCTGTCCGGCGCCTGGATCGAGCGGGCGGTCGAGGACAGCCTGAAGCGCCTCCAGACCGATGTGATCGACCTGTACCAGTCCCACTGGCCTGACCCGAACACGCCGCAGGAGGAGACCCTGCGCGCCTACGACAAGCTGGTGCAGGCCGGGAAGGTCCGCGCCATCGGGGTTTCGAACCACACGGCCGAGGCGACGTCCGAGGCGCTGGCGATCTCGGCCCGCGAGGGGCTGCCGCGCTACGAAACCCTGCAGCCGCACTACAACCTGTACAGCCGCAAGACCTTCGAGGGGCCGCTCCAGGAACTGGCGGTCGAGCAGGGGCTGGGGGTGATTACCTACTACAGCCTCGAAAGCGGCTTCCTGACCGGCAAGTACCGGACGGCGGAAGAGGCGGCCTCGACCACGCGCGGCGCCGGGCTGAAGGACCGGTTCGACGAGCGCGGCATGCGGGTGCTGGCCACGCTGCGCGGGGTGGCGGACCGGAATGAGGCGACGCCCGCCCAGGTCTCCCTGGCCTGGCTGTTGACCCGGCCCGCCGTGGCGGCGCCGATCGTCAGCGCGACCTCGCTGGAGCAGTTGTCCGATATCCTGAAGGCGGCGACCCTGACGCTGTCGGCCGAGGATGTGGCGGAGCTGACGGAGGCGTCGGAAGACTGACCTTGCCAACGGATCGGGGTCACCAGACCCCGATCTTCTCCGCTTCCTTGTGCGAAATCGGATGGTGGGCCTTGGCGTGGTCTTCCTCGGCGAGGAAGCGCACGGCCTCGAGCGCGGCCATACAGCCCATGCCCGCCGCCGTGACGGCCTGGCGGTAGATGTCGTCGGTCACGTCGCCCGCAGCCCAGACGCCCTCGATGGCGGTGGCGGCGGTGCCCGGCTTCACGACCAGATAGCCGCCCTGCTTGGTCTCCAGCTGGCCGGCGAACAGCTCCGACGACGGGGCGTGGCCGATGGCGATGAAGACGCCGTCCGCGGTGATGTCGCGGGTCTCGCCGGTCTCGACGTTCTTCACCCGGGCGCCGGTGACGTTGACGCCGCCGAAGCTGTTGGTCTCGCCGAGGATTTCATCGATGGCGTTGTTCCAGACCACCTCGACCTTCGGGTGGGCGAACAGACGGTCCTGCAGGATCTTCTCGGCGCGGAATTCGTCGCGGCGGTGCACGACGGTGACCTTGGAGGCGAAGTTGGTGAGGAACAGGGCCTCTTCCACGGCGGTGTTGCCGCCGCCGACCACGATGACGTCCTTGTTGCGGTAGAAGAAGCCGTCGCAGGTCGCGCAGGCGGAGACGCCGAAGCCCTGGTATTTGGCCTCGCTCTCCAGACCCAGCCACTTGGCCTGGGCGCCGGTCGAGATGATCACCGTCTCGGCCAGCATCTCGGTCCCCGAATCCAGCGTCAGGCGGAACGGGCGCTGCGACAGGTCCGCCTTCACCACGATGTCGTGGATGACCTCGGTCCCGACGTGCTCGGCCTGCTTCTGCATCTGCTCCATCAGCCAGGGGCCCTGGATGACGTCCGCGAAGCCGGGATAGTTCTCGACGTCGGTGGTGATGGTCAGCTGGCCGCCGGGCTGCAGGCCGGCGATCACGACCGGCTTCAACAGCGCGCGCGCGGCGTAGATGGCGGCGGTCCAGCCGGCGGGGCCGGAGCCGATGATGGCGACGCGGACGGTACGGAGAGTGCTCATGACGCCTATTTAAGGGCTGATTCCGGATTCCGCGATGGTAGGCTCGCCTGAGGGAACAAGGAGTCGGGGATGAAGAAGACCAATCCAGCAGCCTTCCTGCCGATCGGCATGGGGATGGGCGTCGCCATCGGCACTTCGCTGGGCGTCGCTACAGACAATCTCGCCGTCTGGCTGCCGATCGGCATCGCCATCGGTTCAGGCTTCGGCGTCGCCATGATGGGCGCCGCGAATGCGAAGGCGAAGAAGGACGGTTCGGACGGCGGCGGGACTCACGTCGACGGCGGCGACAGCGGCTCGGACGGCGGTGGCGACGGGGGCGGTGGCGGCGGGGACTGACCCGCCTCGGGATCGCGCGCCCAGACCGCGAACTTGCACCCCACGGGCTCCAGCAGAACCCAGACTTCCCGGTCTTCCGCGCCGAGAGGCACGAGGGCGGGCACGCCGTCGATCGGGCTTATGATGCGATTGTACCGACGAAACGGCCAGTCACCGAGCGGTTCGACGCCCCGGAACTCATAGACCAGCCCGCGGACCGTCAGGGGGCTGCGGTCGCGGTACCAGTCCCGGCCGTGCGCGGTGGCCTCGCGCAAGGACTCAAAAGGCGCTGCGGTTTCCGCGAGCGTCGCATACCACCAGACCTGACCGTCGGGACGCCTGTAGCCGGTGTGGCGATCCAGCGATCCCTCCTGCGCCGTGCAGATCGACACAGGCGGTCGGGCCGCCTCCCCGGCGGTGGTCTGCGTCGTCGACAGGGCGGCGAGGGCGAGCAGGGTGAGCATGGAGAGCAGGAAGCCACGCCCGGCCGCCGACGTCGAGCTATCCGTTCCTGACGGCCAGCCGGTTCAGGATTTCGCGCGCCGCCCGGTCGGTCTCCACCAGCGGAGTATAGGTCCAGCTCTCCAGCGTTCCGTCAAACGGCCGGGCGGCCCCGCGCTCGCGCAGGTCGGCGTGCAGCCGGGCGAACTTGTCGGCGGGCTTGGTGGCGACCATCGGCAGGATGTGCACCGGCTTGCCTGTTGAGGCGGCCTCGGCGGCCATGTTGGCGCTGTCCTCGGTCACGAGGATGTGGTCGGCGAACTGAAGGAAGGCGAAGTAGGGGTTCGGGCCCTCGCCGTCCCAGATCAGGCCCGGCAGGCCGGACAGACGCGCGGTCATCGCCGCCTTCGCCGCCTCGGGCGTTCGGCGCGAGAAGGTCAGCATCAGGGAGCCGCCCGTCGCCGTGACGGCCGTTGCGATGCGGTCCGCCAAGAGGGCGGCGTGATCTTCGGGCAGGTCGTAGGCGCGGGACTTGCCGCCGATCAGGACCGCCACGCGCGGGCGCGGCAGGGACTCCAAACGGTCCGCGAAGGTCTTCGCCCCCTCGGCCAGCCGCTCGGCGGAGATGCGGTGGGGAGAGCCGGTGATCGACAGGACATTCGGCCCCGCGATCCCGTCATGGCGGGGCGCGACCACCAGATCATAGTCGCCGGTGCGCCAGCGCGGGTCCTGGGTCTGGACCACGAAGGTCTTTCCGCCGGAGCGGCGCCTGGCCATCAGGGACAGGGGCAGGGTGGCGCGGCCGGTGGCGATCCACACGTCGGGCCAGGCGTCGCCGGCCCCGGGAAGGGGATCGTCCGACGCGGGGTCCAGCATCCACGGCGCCTTCAGGGCCGACGGCAGCTTGTCGAAGGCCTTGCGCCACTTTACGCGACGAACGGTGATTTCAGACGGCGAAAGGCGCTGGAGGGCTTCCGCCAACCCCAGCGCCTGATTTTCCATCCCGATCCGGCCGTCCGAGACGACGCGGATCGTGAGTGCTTTCGGCGGTGAGCCTACTTCCACTCGACCTTGAGGATTTCGTACGCCTTCACGCCGCCGGGCGTGTTGACCTCGACCACGTCGCCGACCTCTTTCGAGATCATGGCGCGGGCGATCGGGGAGGCGATGGAGATTTTGCCCGCCTTCACGTCGGCTTCGTGCTCGCCGACGATCTGGTAGCGACCCTCTTCCTCGGTGTCCTCGTCCACCACGGTGACCGTGGCGCCGAACTTCACCTGCGAGCCCGACAGCTTGGAGACGTCGATCACCTGGGCGCGGGACAGTTTGTCCTCGATCTCGGCGATCGATCCCTCGATCCAGCCCTGGCGCTCCTTGGCGGCGTGATACTCGGCGTTTTCAGACAGGTCGCCGTGTTCGCGGGCCTCGGAAATGGCCGCGATCACGTTCGGCCGTTCAACCGACTTCAATTGCTTCAGCTGATCGTCGAGGACACGGTAGCCCTCGGCCGTCATCGGCACTTTTTCCATATGTCGTGAATTTCTTGCTTCGCCCGACTGACAGACTACTCGGCACAGAGATCGCTGGGCGCACGCGACCGGCCCAAGAGGGTAGGGCGCCCGGCGAAAAGGTTCAAGGGCGCGTGAGTGTCGCGGTCTTCCGGCCCCGCACGGCGTTAACCTGCCGGATCAGGCTGAGGGCCAGCCAGGCCACGGCGGCCAGGCCCAGGGCCATGAACAGGCCTGACACCAACAGCACCCCGGCGGCGATGAAAGCCATGATGAAGGCGATGGCCGCGGTCAGGGCGGCGATAATCTGTACGGTCTTCAGGCGCATGGCCCGTTAACGTCTGGTTCAGGACCGGGTTTCCCCCGGTCTCCCGCTCTGACGAAACCGTGTCCTGAATGTTACGCAGCCGACTCAGGCGTAGGCGTAGGGCCCGCCGCGCTCGAGCGCCCGCTGGTAGGCCGGGCGGGCGTGGATGCGCTTCAGGAAGGCCGCAGCCTTCGGCATGCGGTCCCCGAAGGGCGCGCGGGAGCCGGCCGCCTCCAGCGGGAAGCTCATCATGATGTCCGCGGCCGTGAAGCGTTCGCCGGCGAACCACTCCGACTTGTGCAACTCGGCTTCCCAATAGCCGAGGTGGCTGGCGATCTGCGGGTCGATCAGGCTGGCCCCGACCTTCTTTGAAATCCCGCGCGCGATCGGGCGGATCAGGGCGGGGGAGCGCTGGGGGATGACGCCGAAGATCAGCTTCAGCAGCAGGGGCGTCATGGCCGACCCTTCGGCGTAGTGGAGCCAGTAGGTGTAGCGCCGGGCTTCCGGCGTTCCGGACGCGGGCTTCAGTCCGGCGTCGGGGAAGGTTTCCAGCAGATATTCGACGATGGCGCCGGTCTCGGCCACGATGACGTCGCCGTGCTGGATCACCGGCGACTTGCCGAGCGGATGGATGGCCTTCAGCGCGGGCGGCGCCAGCCGGGTCTTCGCATCCCGCTCGTAGCGTTTGACCTCGTACTCGACGCCGAGTTCCTCAAGCAGCCACAGCACACGCTGCGAGCGCGAGTCGTTCAGATGGTGGACGATGATCATGATGCGGCTCCCGTCAGCAGACCGGACTGTGGGCGGTTTACGCAGGGTCCGTCCAGAGGCCTGTAGCCATCCGGCGTCACCTTGCCTAAGCCAACGGGCATGGAGACCGTCGAACCCCCTCTCACATCACTGGCCCACGGCGGCGGATGCGGCTGCAAGCTGGCTCCGGCCGTGCTGCAGGACATTCTGAAAGGGATGCCGGCGGCGGCGCCGTTCGCCAATCTGATGGTCGGAGCCGAGACCAGCGACGACGCGGCCGTGTGGCGGCTGAACGACCAGCAGGCGCTGGTGGCCACCACGGACTTCTTCATGCCGGTGGTCGACGATCCGTTCGACTTCGGGCGGATCGCGGCGACCAACGCCATCTCGGACATCTATGCGATGGGAGCGACGCCCATTCTGGCGCTGGCGCTTGTCGGCATGCCGGTGGGAGTGCTGTCGACCCGGACCATCGGACAGATCCTGGAGGGCGGGGCCTCGGTGTGCGCCGCGGCGGGCATTCCGGTGGCCGGAGGACATTCGATCGACAGCGTGGAGCCGATCTACGGTCTGGTGGCGCTGGGGCTGGTGCATCCCGATCAGGTCCTGACCAATCGCAACGCCCGGGCGGGGGACCTGCTGATCCTGACCAAGGCGCTGGGCGTCGGCATTCTCAGCGCCGCGTTCAAGGGCGGACGGCTGCATGAGGCCGGCTATCAGTCCCTCATCGCGTCGACGACCCGGCTGAACAGCGTGGGCAGCAAGCTTGCGGGCCGCGCCGGGGTGCATGCGGTCACCGACGTCACCGGCTTCGGTCTGCTGGGGCATGCGCTGGAGATGGCGCGCGGCGCCGGGGTGAGCGTCGAACTGACCGCATCCCCGCCGCTGCTGGACGGTGTCGCCGGCTTGCTTGAGGCGGGCGTCAGGACGGGTGCGTCGGGCCGCAACTGGGACAGCTACGGCGAGGCCGTGGACGGGGCGGACGGCCTGTCGCGGGCCACGCGGGATTTGCTGACCGATCCCCAGACGTCCGGCGGCCTGCTGATCGCCGTGGCCGCGTCCGAGGCGGAGAGCCTGCTGGCGATGGTGAGGGCTGACGGCTTCGATCAGGCGGCGGTCGTGGGCCGTGTGGTGGAGGGCCCGGCGCGGGTGCGCGTGACCGGATGATCCGGCGCACGGCCGACATCTCCAGGCCGGCGCTGGACGGCTTCCACGCCGTCATCGACGTGCGCAGCCCCGGGGAGTTCGCCGAGGACCATATCCCGGGGGCGATAAACCTGCCGGTTCTGGACGATGCCCAGCGGGCGGAGATCGGGACGGAGTACGTCCGGGGCTCGAAATTCGTGGCGCGACGCCGGGGCGCGGTGCTGGTGGCGCGGAACATCGCGGCGTATCTGGAAGGCCCCCTCGCGGATCGGGACGGCGGGTTCCGGCCGCTGGTCCACTGCTGGCGCGGCGGGCAGAGGTCGGGGGCCATGGCGGAGGTAATGAGCCAGGTCGGCTGGCCGGTCACCGTGCTGGACGGCGGCTACCAGACCTGGCGACGACAGGTGTTCGCGGGACTGTATGAGGCCGAGCTCGATCACCGGCTGGTGCTGCTGGACGGCCCGACGGGCGTCGGCAAGACCGCCCTGCTCGGCGTCCTGGCAGAGGCAGGGGCGCAGGTGCTCGATCTGGAAGGACTGGCGGGACATCGGGGGTCGGTGTTCGGCGGCCTGCCGGAGGGCCAGCCGCCGCAGAAGCTGTTCGAGAGCCGGCTGTACGATGCGCTGTCCCGACTGGACCCTGCTCTCCCCGTGGTGGTCGAGGCAGAGAGCAGCCGGATCGGCCGCCGCGTGCTGCCGCGCACGGTCTGGGCGGCGATGGCGACGGCTCCCGTGGTCGAACTGGACGCTCCCGTCGCCGTCCGTGTCGAACGGATCGTCGGGGACTACGCCGCGATCGCCCGGGACGCCGCCGCGCTGGATCGGGCCTTGTCGGAGTTGCCGCGGCATTTGTCGAAGGTCGACCGGTCGGACTGGCGCGCCATGGCGGCGCGCGGGGAGACCGCGGCGCTGGCGGAAAGCCTGATCCACGCCCACTACGATCCGGCCTATCGCAGACAGGGGCAGGGGCGTGAGCGGCAGGTGCTGGCCCGGATCACGGTGGCGGGCGCCGGGCAGGCCGATCTGGCGGTCGCCGCGAGAACAGTGATCGAGGCCCTCGACCGAAGGCCTTCCGCCGCATAGCTTCGCCGGATGGCCGTTTCCCGACTCCGTTCCGCGCTGAAATCCCTGAGCCTGTGGGTGATGATCGCCCTGTTGGCCGGCCTGTTCGCGGGGGCGGCGGCGCAGGCCTGGGGCCTTCCCGGCGGGGAGGGGACGGCGGCCGTCATCGGCTCGATCGGCACCCTGTGGCTGAACGCCCTGAAGATGACGATCATTCCGCTGGTGTTCGGCCTGCTGGTGACCGGCGTGGCCTCTATCGCCGACGCCGCGGCGACCGGACGACTGGCGCTGAAGGCCCTGCTGGTCTTCGGCCTGATGCTGACCGGCGCGGTGATCTACGCCTTCCTCGCGTCGGAGGGGCTGCACATGCTCTGGCCGGTCAGCGCGGAAGGCGCGCGGACCCTGCTGGCCAGCGCGCCTGACGCCTCCACCGTCACCAGCAACGCCCATAGCGGCGGCCTGCCCGCCTTCCTGGCCAGCCTGGCGCCGCCCAATGCGGTGCGCGCGGCAGCCGAGGACGCCATTCTGGGCATCGTGGTCTTCGCCATCGCGTTCGGCTTCGCCACCACCCGGCTGGACGCCCGGCTCCGGCTCCCGCTGGTGACCTTCTTCGAGGCGGTGTCCGAGACGATGATCGTCATCGTCCACTGGGTGCTGCTGGCCGCTCCGATCGGCGTGTTCGCCCTGTCGATGGGCGTGGGGCTGAACGCCGGGCTCGGGGCGCTGGGCGTGCTGGGGCATTATGTGGCGCTGGTGGTGCTGGCCCAGGTCGGGCTGATCCTGCTGATCTATGCGGTCGCCGTGCCGTTCGGACGGATCGGTCTGGCGCGGTTCGCCCGGGGCGTGGTCCCGGCGCAGGTGGTGGCCTTCTCGACCCAGTCGTCGCTGGCCAGCCTGCCGGCCATGGTCGAACAGGCGCGCACCGCGCTGGGCGTATCGACGGCGACGGCGGGTCTGGTCCTGCCGCTGGCGGTGGCGGTGTTCCGGATCACCAGCCCGGTCGCCAATCTGGCGGTGGTCATCTACGTCGCCCACCTGCACGGCATCCATCTGGGCCCGGCGCTCTGGGTCGTGGGCGGCCTGACTGCGCTGGCGGTCTCGGTCGGCACCGTGGGCCTGCCGGGTCAGGTCAGCTTCTTCGTGTCCATCGCGCCCATCTGTCTGGCCATGGGCGTGCCGGTTCAGGTCCTGCCGCTGCTGCTCGCGGTGGAGGTCATCCCCGACATCTTCCGCACCATCGGCAACGTCACCGCGGACCTCGCCGCGGCCCGCATCGTCGAGGGCCGCGACGCCGATCTGGACCCCGAGCCGGGCGCGGGGATCTAGGCGGCCAGAGCCGCCGTCGCGCCGGACCGGTCGGACGGCAGGCGGAAGCCCGCGATCAGCTCGCCCAGCCGCTCCGCCTCGCGATTGAGGACGGTGACCGCCTCATTGGTCTCGTCGACCACGGCGCCGTTTTCCTGAACCGTGCGGTCGATCATGGCGACCGCCGTGTTGACCTGTCCAAGGCCTTCGCTCTGCTCGGCGCAGGCGCGGGAGATTTCACGGATCAGGCTGTTGATCTCGGTGAATCGCTCGACCATGCCGTCGATCGTCGAGCCGGTCTGGCCGACCATGGCCACGCCGTCGCCGACCTGACGCCCGGACTCCTGGATCAGGGTCCGGATTTCCTTCGCCGCTTCGGCCGACCGCTGGGCGAGAGCACGGACTTCCGAGGCGACCACCGCGAAGCCGCGACCGGCTTCGCCCGCGCGTGCCGCCTCGACCCCGGCGTTCAGGGCCAGCAGGTTGGTCTGGAAGGCGATCTCGTCGATGACGCCGACGATCTGGCTGATTTCGCGTGAGGAGTTGTCGATCTGGGTCATGGCGGTCACCGCCGACTGAACCACCTCGACCGACTGGTGGACGTGGGTGCGGGCCTGAGCGCTGACGTCGGCGACGCGGTCGGCGCCCTGGGCGGTCGATCCCGCGGTGGTGGTGATCTCCTCCAGCGCCGCGGCCGCTTCCTCCAGACCGGCCGCCTGACGCATGGTGCGCTGGGCCAGTTGGTGGGCGGCCCGGGCCAGCTGGTCACTCTGCCCGCGCAGACCGCCGCTGACGTCCGAGATCGCCGCCATGGAGGCCGCCAGCCGTTCGACGGCGGCGTTGAAGTCGTCGCGGAGCAGACGGTAGGCCTCGGGGAAGTCGGCGTCGATCCGCGTGGTGAGGTCGCCTTCCGCCAGTCGGGACAGCCCCTGTCCCAGACGGGTGACGGCGCGTTCCTGCTCACGGGCGTTGCGTTCGCGCTCGGCGATCGACTGATCCCGGAGATGCTGCTGCGCCTCTTCACTCTCGCGCGCCTGACGGTCCGCCAGTTCGGCGGCCTCACGGGCGGCGGCGGTCTCGGCCATGGTTCGTTCGATCCGCTCGAACATGGTGGAGACGCTGTTGGTGACCGCGACCAGCACCAGGGTCTCGACGATCAGGATCACCGCGTGCACGACCACCCGGGCGAGGTCGCCGCCGCCGGGGAAGACCACCGCCGGCAGGACGAAGTTGAGCGCGAGGTGATGGACGGCGACGGCGGCGGCGCCGGCGGCGATCACGCGCCAGTCGCTGAACACCACCAGCACGGCGAGGGCGGCGAAATAGGCCATGTGCATGTCGACCTGCCAGCTGTGTCCGGCGAGGGCGCCGACCAGCATCGAGACCTGCGCCATCAGGACGGCCGCCAGCCCCATCTGGGCGAGGGCGGCGCCCCGTCCGATCCGCCAGAGCAGTCCGGCGGCCCCGGCCAGCACCGTCGCGGTGACCAGGGGGGCGATGACGGCTTCTCCCGTCAGCAGCCGTGCGGCGGCGACCATCGGCGCCAGCAGGGCGATCAGCCCGATCACCACCCGGCCGCCGACGCGGCGCTGGAGGTCGAGGGTTTCAGTCGTCATCGGAGTCTCCGGGAACGGTTCCGCACCAGCGGGCCAGCGAACCGTCAAGAATGAGCCAGGCGCCGCTCTCGCGCACCGCCGCGCGTTGGGCGGGCGTGCGGGCGGCGGACAGAACAATGAACGGGGATACGCCCATGCCGAGTACGGGCGCGGCCGCCCCGGCGCGGGCGAAGGAAGACGTGGAATCCAGCCACGGCGGGTACACAGCCGCGACTGGAGCGCCTTTTTCACTACCTGCAGATGTATTGGCGGCCAGCGCCGCTGTACAGGATGCAAGAACGAGCATCCCGACGGCGAGCGGCCTGAGTATCGAGCCGAACCGCACTGACAACGCCTTTAACCACATTGGAATTGTGGTGTTGCGCCCGGCCAGCCTAACGGACGGTTAAGCTACGTATTACTGACTATTCGACGGGATCGAGCGTCAGTCTTCAGTCGTTGCGTGGCATGAGAGCTTCGGCTGACGCAACGGAAGCTTCCACGCCAGTAATCACCGCCGGGCGCGGCGTGATGCGGAACAGGGGCGAATGGTGCCCCGGCGCATCGGCCACCTCGGCGGCGGGCGTGCCGCCGACGCTGAAGTAGACGCCCTTCACCCCGCTCTCCGGCGTGACGAAATAGGCGAAGTCTTCGGCGCCCATGCCGGTGCGGGGTTCGTCGATCAGCACCCCCTCGCCGAGCCCTGCGGCGACGGCGGTCCGGACGCGGGCGGCGGTGGCGGCGTCGTTGATGGTGGCGGGCGTCGTCTCGGTGGTCGAGCGGGTGACGACGGGCAGGCGATCCTCGGGCACGCCCAGCGCCAGGGCGGTGTTGCGGGCGATCCGGTCGATGCCGTCCAGCAGTTGCGCGCGCACCTCGGGGCTGTCGGCGCGAACGGTCAGCTGCAGCTCGGCGTGGTCGGAGATGATGTTGTGCTTGATGCCGCCGTGGAAGCTGCCGACGGTCACGACCGCGCCTTCCAGCGGGTTGGTCTCGCGGCTGCGCAGGGACTGGAGCGAGACCACGATCTGCGAGGCGACATAGATCGGATCGACGCCCATGTGCGGATAGGCCCCGTGCGTGCCGACGCCGCGCACGGTGATGTCCACGCTGTCCGAACTGGACGAGGTGACGGCCAGCGGCACGTCCACCCGGCCGGTCGGCATGTCGGCGGCGACGTGGAAGGCGATGGCGTAGTCCGGCTTGGGGAAGCGGGTGTACAGGCCGTCGTTGACCATGGCCCGGGCGCCGAAGATGCGCTCCTCGGCCGGCTGGGCGATCAGGACGAGGGTGCCGGACCAGCGGTCGCGGCGGGCCATCATCTGCCTCGCGGTGCCGACCAGGGCGGTGATGTGCACATCGTGGCCGCAGGCGTGCATGACCGGCTTCTCGGTCCCGTCGGCATCGACCTGGCGGGCGGTGGAGGCGTTGGGCAGGCCCGACTGTTCCTGCAGGGGCAGGCCGTCCATGTCGGCGCGGATCATGACGGTGGGCCCGTCGCCGTTGCGCAGCACCGCGACCACCCCGGTCCCGCCGACGCCCTCGGTAACCTCATAGCCCAGGGCCCGCAGCTCGCTCGCCATGCGGGCGGCGGTCTGCGTCTCCATGCCGGAAAGCTCGGGATTGCGATGGAAATGATCGAACAGGGCGCCGAGGTTGGCGTCATAGTCGGCCTCGACCGCCGCGCGCAGGGCGGTGTCCTGGGCGAAGGCGGGCGCCGCCGCCAGCGTCAACGCGGCCATCGCCGCCGTCAGCATCAACCGTTTCATCATCTGCTCCCCCTTGTCCGATGACGAGCTTGGACCGGACGGGGAGGGCGGGCAAGCCGGGGCGGGAGCGCTATCGCAGAAGCCACCACAACATCGTCACCACCCCGATCAGGTGCAGGATGATCGCCCCGCCCAGAAGCGACCGGAACGGCTCCTTGCGGGTCTTGTGGCGCAGCAGGTGCTGGGCGAGCCAGGCGCCCGGACCGCCGAACAGGGCGCCGAGCAGCAGGGTGCGTTCCCGCACCCGCCAGTCGCCGTTGCGGGCCTGAACCTTGTCGAACCAGAACAGGCAGAACACCGCCGCCTGCAGGACGGCCAGCACGATCAGCGCCTGATCGACGCGCGTGAGGCCGTCCATCGCCGGGTCAGGCGTAGTTCTGGATCGGACGAACGTCGAGTTCGCCCGCCTTGATCGCCCCGATCGCCTGGGCGGCGGCCAGGGCCCCCGCGGCGGTGGTGTAGTAGGGGATCTTCATCATCAGGGCGGTGCGGCGCAGGCTGAAGCTGTCCTGCAGCGACTGCTTGCCCGAGGTGGTGTTGAAGACCAGCTGGACCTCGCCGTTCTTCATCGCGTCGACGATGTGCGGACGGCCTTCCAGCACCTTCTTCACATGCCCGACCTCAAGGCCTTCGCCCACGAGGTAGGAGTGGGTGCCCTCGGTGGCGATCAGGGTGAAGCCTTCGGCCAGCAGGGTCTTCGCGGCGTCGAGGATGAAGGGCTTGTCCTCATCCTTCACCGAAATGAAGGCGCAGCCCGAGGTCGGCAGGGTGGTGCCGCCGCCCAGTTGCGACTTGGCGAAGGCGCGGGCGAAGGCGGGGGCCATGTCGGCCTCGCCGTCGCGCTTCCAGTCCAGACCCATGACCTCGCCGGTCGAGCGCATTTCCGGCCCCAGGATGATGTCGACCCCGGCGAAGCGGGCAAACGGGAAGACCGCCTCCTTCACCGCGATGTGGTCATAGGGCTTGTCGGTCAGGCCGAAGGACTTCAGCGGCACGCCGGCCATCACCTTGGCGGCGATGGCGGCGATCGGCTGGCCGATGGTCTTGGCGACGAAGGGGGCGGTGCGCGAGGCGCGCGGATTCACTTCCAGCACGAAGATGCGCGGGTTTTCGCTGTGCGGCTCCTCGATGGCGAACTGGACGTTCATCAGGCCGCGCACCTTCAGCGCCCGGGCCATGGCCTCGGTCTGGCGCTTCAGCTCGGCGACGGTCTCGGGACGCAGCGACCACGGCGGCATCGAACAGGCGCTGTCGCCCGAGTGGACGCCGGCTTCCTCGATATGCTCCAGCACGCCGGCCACGAAGACGGTCTCGTCATCGCACAGGGCATCGACATCCACCTCGGTGGCGCGGTTCAGATAGTGGTCGATCAGGACGGGATCGTCGCCCGAGACCTGCATGGCCTCGTGGACGTAGCGGTCCAGCTGCTCGCGGTCGTGGACGATCTGCATGCCGCGGCCGCCCAGCACATAGGACGGACGCAGGACGACCGGATAACCGACCTCTTCCGCCTTCTGCGCGGCTTCCTCGGCGCTGCGGGCCAGGCCGTTCGGCGGCTGGGTCAGGCCGATCTCGTGCAGCATCTGCTGGAAGCGCTCGCGGTCCTCGGCCAGGTCGATCGAGTCGACCGTGGTGCCCAGGATCGGCACGCCGTCTTCCTGCAGCGCATGGGCCAGCTTCAGCGGCGTCTGGCCGCCGAACTGGACGACCACGCCGACCAGTTCGCCCTTCGAGCGCTCGACGTCGATCAGCTCCAGCACGTCCTCGGCCGTCAGCGGCTCGAAATACAGGCGGTCGGAGGTGTCGTAGTCGGTCGAAACCGTCTCGGGGTTGCAGTTGACCATGATCGACTCGACGCCGATGTCGTCGAAGGCGAAGGCCGCGTGGCAGCAGCAGTAGTCGAACTCGATGCCTTGGCCGATCCGGTTGGGCCCTCCGCCGAGGATGATCGCCTTCTTGCGGTCCGAGGGATCGGCCTCGTTCTGCGGGACCTGGCCCAGGGCACCGGTCTCATAGGTCGAGTACATGTAGGCGGTGGCCGACGCGAACTCGGCGGCGCAGGTGTCAATGCGCTTGAAGACCGGGCGGACCTCCAGCGCGCGACGCGCCTTGCGGACATCGGCTTCGGTCTTGCCGGTCAGCTGGCCCAGACGGGCGTCCGAGAAGCCCTTGGCCTTCAGTTTGCGGAAATCGGTGGCGGTCGTCGGCAGGCCCTGCACGACGACATGACCCTCCGTGCGGACGATGTCGGCGATCTGGCGCAGGAACCACGGCTCGTAAGAGCAGGCGGCGTGGACTTCCTCGACGGTCAGGCCGTGGCGGAAGGCCTGGGCGATGACGCGGATGCGGTCCGGGGTCGGCACGCCCAGGGCGCGGATCACCGCCGCGCGGGCCGAGGCGTCGTCCTCGGCGCCGGAGACGCCGTCGATCTCGACCTCGTTGAAGCCGTTCAGGCCGGTTTCGAGGCCGCGCAGGGCCTTCTGCATCGATTCCTGGAAGGTCCGGCCGATGGCCATGACCTCACCCACCGACTTCATCGAGGTGCCCAGCAGGGGCTCGGAGCCCGGGTATTTCTCGAAGGCGAAGCGCGGAATCTTGGTGACGACGTAGTCGATGCTCGGCTCGAACGAGGCGGGCGTGACCTGGGTGATGTCGTTCTGCAGTTCGTCCAGGGTGTAGCCGACGGCCAGACGGGCGGCGACCTTGGCGATCGGGAAGCCGGTGGCCTTGGACGCCAGCGCCGACGAGCGCGACACGCGCGGGTTCATCTCGATGACGACCATGCGGCCGTCGGCCGGGTTGATCGCCCACTGGACGTTCGAGCCGCCGGTCTCGACGCCGATCTCGCGCAGGACGTTGATCGAGCCCGTGCGCATGCGCTGGTACTCTTTGTCCGTCAGGGTCAGGGCCGGGGCGACGGTGATCGAGTCGCCGGTGTGGACACCCATCGGGTCCACGTTCTCGATCGAGCAGATGATGATGCAGTTGTCCGCCGTGTCGCGGACGACCTCCATCTCGTACTCCTTCCAGCCCAGCACCGACTCCTCGATCAACACTTCGGTGGTCGGCGACAGGTCGAGGCCGCGCAGGACGATCTCCTCGAACTCCTCGCGGTTATAGGCAATGCCGCCGCCGGTGCCGGCGAGGGTGAAGGACGGACGGATCACGGCGGGCAGGCCGACGAACTCCAGACCCTCCAGCGCCTCTTCCATCGAGTGGGCGGCCTTGGAGCGGGGGCTTTCCAGACCCAGCTTGTCCATGGCGTCGCGGAATTTCTGACGGTCCTCGGCCTTGTCGATGACCTCGGCCTTGGCGCCGATCATCTCGACGCCGTGGCGCTTCAGGGCGCCGGACTCTTCCAGCGCCAGCGCCGTGTTCAGCGCCGTCTGGCCGCCCATGGTCGGCAGCAGGGCGTCCGGCTTCTCCTTGGCGATGATCTTCTCGACGATCTCGGGCGTGATCGGCTCGATGTAGGTGGCGTCGGCCACCTCCGGATCGGTCATGATCGTGGCCGGGTTCGAGTTCACCAGAATGACCCGGTAGCCCTCGGCCTTCAGCGCCTTGCACGCCTGCACGCCGGAATAGTCGAACTCACACGCTTGCCCGATGACGATGGGACCGGCGCCGATGATGAGGATCGACTTGATGTCTGTGCGCTTGGGCATGGCCTGAGGCTCTTCTTCTTGATCGTCAGTTCGTCACGACCGCGCACTCCCAGCCGTCGTAGTCGAGCTGGAAGGCCGCGGCCCAGGATTGCATCATGGCGGAAACGGGCGCGAACGAGGCTTCGTCCACGGGAATCGTCGTTTCCAGAACGGTCATGTCCCCCTGGCCGCGGGTCACGAAACCGGCGCGCCGCGCGACCTCGTTCAGGTCGTCGTGGTCACCCTCGCCATAGAAGTAGAAGAGGGTGTGGCGCGGGGTGACGCCGTTGTCGCCCTGTTCCGCCAGGGCCGCGCGCACAGCGGCGTCGCGTTCTTCATGGCTGGCGTCGGAAGCGAACACGGGCGGGGGAGGCTCCTTGCGCGCGCGAACCCGCAACGGCGAGCGCCGCGCGGTCCGGTCGGGTTGTCGGTTAAGCGGCCCGTCTAAAGACGCAGACCCCCGGGGGCAAGCGGGATTCCGCCCTTTAACGACAAAGGGCGGCCCTTGCGGGCCGCCCTCCATTCTCGTTGCGTCGTTCGATCAGAACGGACGGTAGTTCAGGCCGATGAAGAAGCGACGGCCGTAGGGGTCGAAGTTCGAGTAGAGCGTCGTCCCCAGGTAGGTCGCCTGCTCGGCGTCGAAGGCGTTCACGACACCGGCGCGCAGCGACAGATCGTTGCGGACGTTCCAGCGGACGGTGAAGTCGTGCCGGGTGAAGTCGCCGGTGGTGAACTCGTCATACTCACGCTGGTCGGCGTTCGAGACGGCGTCGCGGATCTGGATGATGTCCTGGCTGGCTTGCCAGTCAGCGGTCCAGTTGACGCTCCAGACGTCGTTCGGCGTCCAGGTCAGCGACGAGCTCAGGCGGACCTTCGGATAGTAGAGGGTCCCGGCCAGCGAGGTCTGGTCCGACGGATCGTCGGCGTTCAGGTACTCGTTCTGGTCGATCAGCCACGAACCGGCCAGGGCGTAGTCCAGCGTGCCCCAGGCCTTGCCGGTCACGGCCTCGAGGTCGAGGCTGTAGCGACCGGTGAAGTCCAGACCGCGGGTCTCCAGCTTGGCGTAGTTGACCGAGCCTTCGATGAAGCCGCCGATCGGGTCACCCACCGGGGCGCCGATGCCGAAGTCGATGTCCGGGTTGTTCCGGAAGATCGTGGCGCAGGCCGCGGTGTTCAGGGTCGCGCCGCTGACGCAGTTGTTGGCGACGGTCTGGGCCGACACCGACGAGATCACGTTGTCGATCTGGATTTCATAGTAGTCCAGAACCAGCGAGAAGCCCGGGAAGAAGCGGGGCTGCAGCACCGTCGAGAAGGTGAAGCTGTCCGACTCTTCCGGCTCCAGGAACGGGTTGCCGCCGCTGACGCCGGCGATGCCCGAGGTGTAGACCGGGTTGAAGTCGTCCGCGTTGGTGGCCGTCGCGCCGGCGAAGTCGAAGGTGTAACCCGCCGCCGTCGCCAGAGCCGTACAGTTGTTGATGCGGTTCTCACGCGTTTCGGCGTCCTGGGCCGCGATCACCAGGGTGGCGCAGGGGTCGACGACGCCGTTCAGGAACGTCTGGCTGTACGGCGAGAAGTTTTCGGCCAGATCCGGCACCCGGACCGAGCTGTTGAAGCTGGTCTTGAAGGCGATGTCGCGGATCGGGCGGTAGACCAGGTTCACGCCGTAGACGTCGACGTTGCCGACGGTCGAGTAGTCGGCATAGCGGTACGAACCGCTGATCTCGGCGTACTCGCCCAGCCAGGTGTCGCGGAACAGCGGCACGGACAGTTCGGCGAACACTTCCTCGCTCTCGTACTCGACGAAGTCGAAGTCCGGACCCGAGTTCAGGAAGAGGAACTGACGACCGGCGGTGTCGCGGTCGCGACCCGTGGCCTCGGTGCCTTCACGACGGTATTCGGCGCCCAGGGCGACGCCGATCGGGCCGGCGCCCCAGAAGTCCCACAGCTCGCCCGAGACCGAAGCGATGGCCTGCTCCTGCTCGTTCCGCTCGGTGACGCCGATGACGGCGTCGATGTAGGCCAGGGCCTCGGCCGACTGGTTGCCCTTGCCGAAGACGTTCAGCGGGGTGCACTCGGCGATCGAACGACGGCCGTACTCGCTGTCGCGCAGGTCCTCGCCCGTGCCCATGTCGAGGGCGCCGGCGGGGGCGTTCTGGGCGTTCAGCAGCTGGGCGCGGCAGACGATCTGGCCCGGCGCGCCGTTGACGACGCCGGCGACGTCCACGACCGCGTCGGCGGCCAGGGCCACGCGCTGCGAGTCGGTGCCGCGTTCGCGGTTCTCAACCTCGACCTGGCCGTAGGTGTAGCCGATGTCCCAGCTGATGTTGCGGACGAAGCCGATGCCGTCCGAGTCGCCGCGCAGGCCGACCACGTAGCGCTGCAGTTCGCGGCTGTTGTCCTGGGTGCGGTCCGGGCCGAACATGCTGTGACGCGCGTTCTGCAGCAGGATCGGGGCCAGGGCCGCGCCCGCCGTGGTGCTGGTCGGCTGGGCGTACGGGGTCACCATGTTGCTGGCGATCGCGTCCTTGACGTTCTGCGGCAGGAACGCGTTGTCGCTCCAGCGCAGGTCGAAGTTGGCGACGTTGTAGATCGGGTTGACCGAGCCGGCGCTGTACGAGTTGACCAGATCGATGTCGTAGAAGGTCGGCTGCGACAGGTCGAAGGTGTCTTCGGTGACGTACTTGGCCTCACCGTACAGCTCGATGCTGTCGGTCAGGGCGAAGGTGGCGCCGGCCTGGAAGCGGGCCGATTCCGAACGCGGAACGCGCGAGCCGGTGCTGAATTCCGCCGGGTTCTCACCGTCGCCGCCGATGTTGTACGGGCGGTTGATGCCGGTCTCGCCGACGCGCTCGCCGAAGTTGGCCAGACGGGCGGTCGTGCCGTCGTACCAGTAGGTCTTGCCCGGCTGCACGCCGAAGCAGTTGGCGCTGTACGAGAAGCCCGCGGCCGAACCGGTGCCCGAGAAGCAGTCCACGTACGGGACGTTCGGGTTGTTCAGGGCGCTCGGCTGCGAGACGTTGGCCAGGGTGGTCTGGCCCCAGCGCGGCAGGTCGATGCGGCGCACGCCGGTGTAGACGCGGGTGTCCAGGATGCCGTCGTTGCGGGCGGTGGTCGGGTCGGCGTCGACGCCGATGCGGACCGGGGCGTCACGCAGCCAGTCGATGTCCAGCGAGGTGACTTCGTCGACCTGCTCGTACTCGCCGTGCAGATAGACGTTCAGGCGGCCGTCCAGCAGGTTGGTCCCGGCCAGGGCCGAGATGCGGGTGTTGGCTTCGCCGTTCTGGTTGATCATGCCGTAGTTGGCGTCGATCTCCAGACCTTCGAAATTCTTGCGCAGGACGAAGTTCAGCACGCCCGAGACGGCGTCGGCGCCGTAGACCGACGAGGCGCCGCCGGTGACGATCTCGATGTTCTCGATCAGCAGGCGCGGAATGGTGTCGACGTCGACCGACAGCTGACCGCCGCTCGAACCCACGTGACGACGACCGTCGACCAGGGTCAGGGTGCGGTTGGCGCCGAGCGAGCGCAGGTTCGGCAGCGACAGGCCGCCGTCGCCCAGGCCCGAGCCCGTGGTGTCGGACGGAACGACCGAGTTCGACAGGGCCGGGATGGTGGCCAGGTAGTCGATGACCGTGGTCTGGCCGGTCGACAGCAGGTCTTCACGCTGGACCTGGATCAGCGGCGTCGGCGAGTTCTCGGCGCTGCGGCGGATACGCGAGCCGGTGACGACGACTTCGCCCAGTTCAGTGGTGTCTTCCTGCAGGTCCGCGCCCGGCGCGGTGGCCAGCGACTGATCTTGGGGGGCGGGGGTCTGCGCCCACGCCGGAGCGGCGACGACGATTACACCGGCCAGCACGGTGCTGGCCAGCAAGTGGCTACGCATAACAGTCATTCGTGAGTTTCTCGATCCAGTGAGGGGTACCTGCGTCTGCCTCCCCCAAGCCAGAGCGACGCCACAAACTCACCTCAGATGTGTCTGGTCAAGCTGTTTTCTGACATTATCGAAACATTTCGCCGTTATTTATGACGACTATGCGGCGTGTCAGCATCACCTCAAGAAAACTGTGCTCTTTCTCGGAACAAACCGTCGTTATCTGTTCCGCGTCGCGTGATCCGCGATCCAGACGGGCAGATCGTCGATCCGGTCGAGCGCGCCGTAGCGGGGATGACCCTCTGGCGGGTCGGCCAGTTCATGAGCCCAGGTGATGACGTAGGGGATGTGGACGGCGAAGGCGCCGGCCTGCAGCGCGGGCAGGACATCCGACTTCATCGAATTGCCGACCATCACCGCCTCTTCGGCGCCGGTGCCGTGACGGGCGAAGATGTGGGTGTAGGTGTCGACGGTCTTTTCCGAGACGATCTCGACCGCCGCGAAGAGTTCGCCGAGACCTGAGGCCGCCACCTTGCGCTCCTGATCCATCAGGTCGCCCTTGGTGATCAGTACAAGCCTGTATTTCTCGGAAAGGGCCGCGAGGGCTTCATCGACGCCGGGCAGGGTCTCCACCGGATGGGCCAGCATCTCGCGTCCGGCGGCGAGGATCTCGCGGATCACGGACGGGGGCGCATTGCCGTCGGTCAGTTCCATGGCCGTTTCGATCATGGACAGGGTAAACCCCTTAACCCCGTATCCGTAGAGGCGGAGGTTGCGTTTCTCGACCTCGGCCAGACGGGTCTCGACCGTCTCGCGATCGCCGTGCGGCGACAGCAGGTCGGCGAACCGGTCGTGGGTGAGCCGGAAGATGGTCTCGTTGTGCCAGAGGGTGTCGTCGGCATCGAGGCCGACCGTGGTGATGCTCATGGGCCGTTCCCTGAACCCGATTCGCCCCGACGTCGAGCGCCGCCCGGACGGGCGTTAATGATCAATTCGAAACTGACCATGTTTGTCAGCGATATCTTCGCGAAGGCGGCGGAGGCTGATCGTTCAGGCAGATCCCGGGGGGCTTCGCAAGGAGCCGGTTATGGTAGGGATTCCGACGGGACGGATCGGTCCGCCCGAGGAGGCGTCGGCGGGTGATGAGGACCCGCCTTCGCGAGTATCGGTGGAGCGTCGCGCATACGCGCCGCCGGATGAACAGGAGCCGCCGGAGGCCGTCCTGCCGCTCGAGCGCCGCGCCTATGCAACGCCTTACGAGAGCCTGACCTTCACCATGGTGACCCGGGCGCGGCGGGAGCTGACGGTGACGCTGGCGGCGCAGCCCGTGTTTGATCTGGCGCGCTCGACGCCCGTCAGCCGCCGCATCCGGCGAACGGTCCGGCATCAGGGCGGGGAACGGGCGCTGACCGGGCTGGGGCGCCGGACGCTGGAGCAGGTCGACCTGCAGAGGATCGACCTTCAGACCCTGCATCAGGGGCTCGACATGCTGAAGCTGGGCGTGAACGAAAGCGGCGTCCTGCCCGCCTTCTGGCGCACCGTAGCGACCAGCCGGGGACGGTTCTCGCTGTTGTGCACCGAGCTGCAGCACGACAGGCCCGGCACCCTGCTGGTCGAGGTGATGGGCGGGCTGGAGCAGGCGCCGCCCGAAGCCGTGCAGTCGGCGATCAGCCACTTCGAGACGACCTCTCAGGGGGCGATCCTGCATGTGGCGCCGGACACCGGCGCGGTGCGGCGGCTGGCGGGGGTGACGGCGCGCTGTCTGTCGATCGATTTCGCGGGGGTCAGCCACGAGCATCCGAAGGACTGGGCCCCTGCGGCCCAGCTGATCGCCGTCGCCCGACAGGTCTGCGGGCAGGTGATGCTGCTGAACCTGCGGCCCGACCGGGGGCTGGCGGCGCATGAGGCCGGGGCGACCCATGCGGTCTTCGCCGGCATGGAGACGGTCTCGATCTGAGGCCGTCGGCCCGGCGGCGGTTGACGCAGGGCCTCGCAGGGGGGCACCTGCGCGCATGAGCCACGTCGAACATCCCGTCCCCCTGCCCGAAGACCCGCTCTCGGACCGGCACAAGCTGGGATGGGGGCTGGCCGCGCTGGTCGTGGCCGGGAACATGATCGGCTCGGGCCTCTACATGCTGCCCGTCAGCCTTGCGGCGACCGGCAGCTCCAGCCTGATCGGCTGGCTGGTGGCGGCGGTCGGGGCCTGCACCCTGGCGCTGGTCTTCGGCGCCCTCGGACGCGTGGCGCCCAGGGCGGACGGCCTGTCGGGCTTCGCCGAGAAGGGGCTGGGCCGGTTCGCGGGCTTCCAGGTCTCGCTGGCCTTCTGGATGGCCTGTCTGGTCGGTAACGTCGCCGTGGCGGTCGCGGCGACCGGCTATCTGGGCTTCTTCTGGCCGATCCTGAAGAATCCGGTGGCGGCGACCCTGTGCAACCTTGCCCTGATCTGGATCGCCACCATCGCCTACATCATCGGCGCCCGCACGGCCTCGTGGCTGGCGGCGGCGGCCCTGGTCATCGGCCTGATCCCCATCGTCATCGCGGTCGCCGCGGGCGCGACCGCCTTTGATCCGGAGGTCTTCGCCGCCTCGTGGAGCCCGTCGGGCGAACCGCTGCTCAAGTCCGTTCCGGCCTCGCTGGCCATCATCTTCTGGGCCTATCTGGGCGTCGAGAGCGCCGCGGCCCTGTCGCACCGGGTGCGCCATCCGGCGGTGGACGTGCGCCGGGCGTCGGTCGCGGGCGCCCTGCTGGCCACCGTGGTCTATGTCGCGGCGACCGTAGCGGTGTTCGGGGTGATCCCGGTCAGCGCGCTGGCGCATTCGAACAGCCCCTACGCCGACCTCGCCGGCCGGGTCTTCGGCGCCTCGATCGCGGGCGTCGTCGCGGTCTGCGCCATCGCCAAGACCCTCGGCACCATCGGCGGCTGGACCATGATGGGCGGCGAGACCGCCCGCGCCGCCGCGCAGCAGGGCTATCTGCCGTCCGGTTTCGGATCGGCCACGAAGACCCCGGTGGTCACGCCCATGCTGGGCGCGGCCTTCATGAGCGTTATCGCCATCCTGTCGGGGCAGCCGACGCTGGGTGGGCAGTTCAGCATGCTGGTCGGCGTGACCTCGGTGCTGACGCTGAGCATCTATGCGGTCTGTTCGCTGGCGCTGTTCCGGCTGGCGAAGACGCCGGGCGCCCGGATCGTGGCGGTGCTGGGGCTGGTGTTCGCCGTCGCGGCGGTGGCCGCCGCGGCCCCGGGCTATATCCTGCCGACGGCCGGTTTCGTCGCCCTGATGACCCTCGCCTGGTTCGTATTCCTGAGAAAGTCAGGATCGCGCGTTGACCCTGAGGGTCAGGGGGCCTAACCACGCCGCCGTTTGTTCGCCGGATAACGGCTTTACGGAGCGCGCCATGACCCAGACCCTTCTTCCCGGCGTCACTGGCGTTCTGGCGCTGGCCGACGGCACCATCTTCCAGGGCGTCGGCTGCGGCGCGACCGGCACGGCGCTGGGCGAGGTGGTCTTCAACACCGCCATGACCGGCTATCAGGAAATCCTGACCGACCCGTCCTACATGAGCCAGATCCTGGCCTTCACCTTCCCGCACGTCGGCAACGTCGGCACGAACGTCGAGGATATCGAGCAGATCGGCGGCGGCTCGGACACCTCGGCCAAGGGCGCAATCTTCCGCGACGTGCCGACCGACCCGGCCAACTATCGCGCCGAAAGCGACTTCGACGGCTGGATGAAGCGTCGCGGCGTCGTGGGCCTGGCGGGAATCGACACCCGCGCCCTGACCGCCCGCATCCGCGACACCGGCGCGCCGCACGCGGTCATCGCCCACGATCCGGACGGCAATTTCGACCTCGACGCCCTCGTCGCCGAGGCCAAGGCCTGGACCGGCCTGGTCGGCCTCGACCTGGCCAAGCCCGCCTCGACCCTGCAGGCGTTCGAGTGGGATGAAGGTCTGTGGGAATGGCCGGAAGGCCACCCGCGCGTCGACGCCGCCGACAAGAGCGTGGTGGTCATCGATTACGGCGTAAAGCGCAACATCCTGCGCGCCCTGGCCTCGACCGGCGCCAAGATCACCGTGGTGCCCGCCACCACCACCGCTGAAGAGGTTCTGGCCCGCAACCCGGACGGCGTCGTCCTGTCGAACGGTCCGGGCGACCCCGCCGCGACCGGCGAGTACGCGGTGCCGGAGATCAAAAAGCTGGTCGAGAGCGGCAAGCCGGTCTTCGGCATCTGCCTGGGCCACCAGATGCTTGCGCTGGCGCTGGGCGCGAAGACCGTGAAGATGGATCAGGGCCACCACGGCGCGAACCATCCGGTGAAAGACCTCACGACCGGCAAGGTCGAGATCGTGTCGATGAACCACGGCTTCACCGTTGATCGCGACAGCCTGCCGGAGGCGGTGGAGGAAACCCACGTCAGCCTGTTCGACGGCACCAACTGCGGCATCGCCCTGAAGGGCAAGCCGGTGTTCAGCGTCCAGCATCACCCGGAAGCCTCGCCGGGGCCGACGGACAGTCTGTACCTGTTCCAGCGTTTCGCGGACTCGATGAAGTAGTCCGAAGGTCGCCCTCCCCGTCGCGGGGAGGGCGATTTCGTTTCAGGTCACTCCAGCCCGAACCGCACGGCGACGCTGACCAGGGCGTTCTCGCCGTCGTGCGAGCGCATCAGCACCGAGACGTAGCGGACCTGCCCCAGGGGGCGGCCCGAGGCAGCGGCGATGGCCTCGGCCTGCGCGCGGGCGCGGATGACGGCGTCGGCGGTGGCGGCGTTCCAGATCTCCTCGCCCGGATCGCGTGCGGTATCCAGACCCAGCAGGGACAGGAAGGGCTGCATCGCGCCCAGGTTCACGCCGTTCAGACTGTCGTCCAGATCGGTGACGCCGGCGTCGACAAGGGCGTCGATGAAGGCCGGCATACGGGTTTCGTTCGGGCGGTCGATCTTGACCTGAACTGAGGCGGTGATGGTCCGAGCGGCGGCAGGAGCCTCCTCTCCCGCGGCCGCGGCTGCCGCATCGACGGCTGCAGCCGCGGCGTCGGCGGCGGCCGCGGCGGTGATCGCGTCCTCATCGTCCCAGTCGATCGACGCCCAGGCGTCCTCGCCGTCACCGATGCCCCAGGTGGTGGCCCCGACCTCGACGGCGGCGTCGAAATTGTTGGCCGCCGAACGGACGCGCTCGAGTTGGGCGTTCCGGTCGGCGACGGCTTCGGCGGCGGTCTTGCCCTCGCCCTTGATGGTCAGGGTCAGCGGCAGGCCGTTGCTGTGCGGCAGCGGCGCGCGGCCCTGGGCGGTGACGAAGACGCCCGGTCCGCCGGTCATGGACTCCGCGACGCCCTGACCGAACTGGTCGACGGCGGCGGCGACCGGGCCGGCGAAGTCCTGCGCGGCGGCGGGCGTGACGATCAGGACGGCGGCGACGGCCGCGATGACGGTCTTCATGGCTGGTTTCCCCCTCAGCTTCGGCCGGAGAGAACACCGACGCGCGCGCGGCGCCTAGCCCCGAAGTGAGGGACGGGGCGTCGCAGCCCGGTCACCGTCAGGGCAGGGGGGCGAAGCTGGCGTCTTCCCGCAGGGCGCAGGCCTTGCGCACGGCGACCGGGGCCGCGTGCAGCCAATAGTCGGCGTCTTCCGGCCGGTTTGCCCGCCGTCGCTCCAGTCCGCGCATCCGCCGCAGGGCGGCGTTCTCGAGCAGGCGCGCATGCAGGGCGCGGGGCGAGGCGAAGGGAATGGCGGGGGAACCGGGGACGGCGACGGCGTCGGGGCCTTTGGGCTCCACCGCCGGACGGGCGATGGCGATGAACATGAAGCGGCTTTCGATCCGGACGTCCCCCGCAGCGTCCGCTGCGAAACCGTCAGAGGCCGTCCTGTTTCTGGGACGGTTGCGTGGATAATCCACAAGGCCTGTGGATAGTTCCGTAAAATTGCGCTTTGAATCAGACGGTTAGAGCCGCTGTTTCGCCTTTTTGGTTAATGAAAGGTAAATCGCGTCCATTGGGCGAGTCCCGCGCTATAAGGCGACGGTGCGCTTTGACGATCGCTTCATCGAGGAACTGAAGGCCCGCCTTCGCCCGTCCGACATCATCGGACGGTCGGTGAAGCTCAAGCGTCAGGGACGGGAGTTCGTCGGCCTGTCGCCCTTCTCGAAGGAGAAGTCGCCGTCCTTCTTCGTCAATGATGACAAGGGCTTCTTCCACGACTTCAGCTCGGGCAAGCACGGCGACGTCATCAGTTTCCTGCAGGAGACCGAGCGGCTCAGTTTCGTCGAGGCGGTGCAGCGGCTGGCGGCGGAGGCGGGGATGCAGCTTCCCGCCGAGGACCCGCAGGCGCAGGAGCGGGAACAGAAGCGGCAGGGCCTGAACGACTGGATGGACCTGGCCCAGAAATGGTTCGCGGCCAATCTTCGCCGGTCGCCGGGCAAGGCGGCGCGCGAATATCTGGAGCGTCGCGGCCTTCCCGAGGATCAATGGGAACGGTTCGGCCTCGGCTACGCGCCCAATGATCGCGAGGGGCTGAAGCAGGCGCTGGTCCAGCGCGGCGCCCGGCCGGGCGATCTGGTCGAGGCGGGGCTGCTGATCTCTCCGGAAAGCGGCGGCCAGCCCTATGACCGGTTCCGCGACCGGCTGATGTTCCCGATCCTCGACGCTCGCGGACGGATCGTCAGCTTCGGCGGGCGCGCGATGAACCCGGACGACCGGGCCAAATATCTGAACGGTCCCGAAAGCCCGCTCTTCCACAAGGGCGCGACCTTGTACGGCCTGCCGGAAGCCCGTCGCATCCTCGGCGCAGCCTCGCGCGGCGAGCAGGGGATCGTCGTGGTCGAGGGCTATATGGACGTGATCGCCTGCCAGCGAGCGGGCATCCCGGCCGTCGCGCCGATGGGCACCGCCCTGACCGAGGAGCAGATGGAACGGCTGTGGCGGGTCTCGTCCGAGCCGGTGCTGTGTTTCGACGGCGACGCGGCCGGCCGGCGGGCGGCGTACCGGGCCATCGACCGGGCCCTGCCGCAGCTGAAGTCCGGCCGCTCGTTTCGCTTCGCCCTGCTGGAGGCGGGGCAGGACCCGGATGACATCCTGCGCGACAGGGGGGCGCCGGCCTTGCGTCAGGCGCTTGCCGCCACGCGAACCTTCGCCGAGGTGCTGTTCCAGAGGGAGGCCGAGGCCGAGCCGCTGGACACGCCGGAACGCCGGGCCGGGCTGAAGGGGCGGCTGCGCCAGGCGGCGTCGGCGGTGCAGGACAAGGATCTGGC
>NZ_DASWWG010000013.1:0-16097 GCF_036400995.1 Brevundimonas sp. | reverse complement strand
TGGAACGCCTTGGCGGTGCGCACCGCGTCCTGGCCGGTCAGCGCGTCGGCGACGAGCAGTGTCTCGGACGGCGACGAGATCTTCGCGATCTCGGACGCCTCGGCCATCATGGCCTCGTCGATCGTCGTGCGGCCGGCGGTGTCGAGGATGAGGACGTCGAAGCCCTGCAGCTTTGCGGCCTGCATGGCGCGCCGGGCGATGTCGGGGGCCGCCTGGCCCGCGACGATGGGCAGGAAGCTGGCGCCCGCCTGCTCGGCCAGCATGCCGAGCTGCTCCATAGCCGCGGGGCGGCGGGTGTCGAGCGAGGCCAGCAGGACCTTCTTGCGCTCGCGGATCAGGCGCAGCGCCAGCTTGCCGGCGGTGGTGGTCTTGCCCGAGCCCTGCAGGCCGGCCATCAGGATCACGGTCGGCGGGTTCAGCGAGAGGTTCAGGCCCTCGGCCTCGCCCTCGCCGCCCAGCATCTCGACCAGGCCGTCATAGGTGATCTTCACCACCTGATCGGCCGGCTTCACGGCGCGGATCACCGCCTCGCCGGTGGCGCGTTCCTTGGCTTTGGCGATGAAGTCGCGGACGACCGGCAGGGCGACGTCGGCCTCGAGCAGGGCCACGCGCACCTCGCGCATCGCCTCCTGCACGTCCTTTTCGGACAGGGCGCCGCGACCGATGATCCGGTCGAAAACGCCTGTAAGCCGCTCGTTCAGAGCCTCGAACATCAACTACCTCATTTGCGCAGGCGAGGCGGCTCCATACGAAAACGGCCTCTGGCGACGATCACGTCGGCAGAGGGTTCTCGCCGGGCTCGTCCATCCGAAGATGGGGTCGTCCCGGTGGAGACGCGAGGTTCACTTGCGTCGGAAGCGGCGGCTTATGAAGGAAAGTCGAGCGTTTGTCGACTCAGGCGCGAAGGACCGTCGTCAGACCACGATGTCCAGCAGGACCGCCTGGGTCTTTCCGCTGCGGGCGGCGTCCTGCATCTGCTGCTGCATCGTGTCTTCGAGCTTCTGCTGGATCAGCCGGGCCACCTCATCCTCGACCGTGGTGCGCTGATCGCCGGGCAGGGCGGCGACGCCCTGCTCCGTCAGGCCGTTGGTGGACAGGATTTCGGCGCGGAGCTTCTCCTTCAGCGCCTCCATCTTCTGCTCGCGGGCCCATTCGGTCAGGCCCTTCTGGCGGATCTCCTCGATCTCCGATCGGGTCGTGGTCCGGGCGGAAGCCTGCAGGGACGGCTGATTTTGCCGGGTCGTCTCCGTGCCGATCAGCCCGGCGATGCCGCCGATCAGACCGCTAACCAACGAAATGGACATGACATTTCCTCCGCGGCCAAAGCGCAGGGCCTGACCCTGCGGAGGACGGCTGCAAACGGCGCGCCGAACGCACTTTCGGTTTCGGCGTTGGCCTGAGGCATGGCCAGTTCCAAAACCCCTGATACGGTGACGCTCCCGGCCTCCCCGCTGAGAGACACCACCATGATCCAGGCCGCCGACGACCGGTTGCGCGAGGAAGTCCGCCTGCTGGGCGGACTGTTGGGCGAGGTGATCCTCGCCGAGGGCGGGCGTGAGCTCTACGACCGGATCGAGGCCGTGCGGCAGGCATCGGTCGCCTGGCACCGTGACGCCGGCGAGAAGGACGCCCGCCTGCTGGAGACCCTGCTGGGCGAGCTGTCGCTGGATCAGGCGGTCGGGCTGGCGCACGGCTTCGCCGTCTTCTCCCTGCTGGCCAATGTCGCCGAGGATCGGGCCGGCAAGCGCCGAGCGCGGGAACAGACCGCCTCGGGCGCCCGGCCCGACACGCCGGAAGGCGCGCTGGACCGTCTGAAGGCCGCGGGACGGACGCCGGAGGAGGCGCGGGACCTGCTGAAGGGCGCACTGATCTCGCCGGTGCTGACCGCCCACCCGTCCGAGGTGCGCCGCAAGAGCGTCATCGACCGGATCGCCGCCGTTTCGGACCTGCTGGACGCCTGCGACCAGAACGGCCCGGCCTGCGACCTGGAGGCGCGCAATGCGGGCCTGCGCCGCCAGACGACGATCCTGTGGGCCACGCGACTGGTGCGGCAGGCCGGGCTGGTGGTTCAGGACGAGATCGACACCGTCGTGTCCTTCCTCGAGCGTATCTTCCTGCATGTCGCCCCGGCCCAGCTGGCTGACTGGCGCAAGCGGCTGGACGCGCCGGAGCTGGAGCCCTTCATCCGCATCGGCACCTGGGTGGGCGGCGACCGGGACGGCAACCCCAACGTCAACGGCGAGGTGCTGACCGCCGCCTTCCGGACCCAGGCGCGGGCGGTGCTGCGCTTCTATCTGGACGAGGTGAACGCGCTCGGGGCCGAGCTCAGCCTGTCCGGCTCCATGAGCCATATCTCGCCGGAACTGGCGGCGTTGGCCGGAGCGTCCGGTGATCACTCACAGCACCGCGCAGACGAGCCCTATCGCCGGGTGCTCAGCCAGATCTACGCCCGGCTGGCGGCCACCCACCCCGTTCTGACCGGCCAGCCCGCGCCCCGAGCCGCCGCCTTCGCGGCCGAGCCCTATGCGGGGCCGGACGCCTTCCGCGCCGATCTGGCGGTGCTGCAGGACAGCCTCGTGGCGAACCACGGCGCCGTCTTCGCCGATGACCGGCTCGCGCGGCTGATCACCGCCGCCGATGTGTTCGGCTTCCACATGGCGACACTCGACCTGCGCCAGAATTCCGACGTGCACGAACGCGTGGTGGCCGATCTGCTGAAGGTCGCCGGCGTCACGGAGGACTATGCCGGTCTGGATGAGGAGGGGCGGCTGGCGGTGCTGGCCGCCGAGCTGGCGTCCGGACGCCTGCTGTTCAATCCTTACGAGGCCTATGCCGAGGAGACGCTGAAGGAACGCGGCATCCTGCAGGCCGCCGCCGAGGCGCTGCGCCTGTTCGGCCCGCAGGCGATCCGGACGCACATCGTGTCCAAGACCGACGCCGCCTCGGACCTTCTGGAAGTCTATCTGCTGCTCAAGGAAGTCGGCCTCTACCGACCCGAGGATCCCGCCTCCTGCCCGGTGCAGGCCGCGCCCCTGTTCGAGACCATCGACGACCTGCGCGCCTCGAAGCCGACGCTGGAGCGACTGTTGAAAGAGCCCTCGGCCCTCGCTGTCGCCAAGGCGCGAGGCGTTCAGGAAGTGATGATCGGCTATTCCGACTCCAACAAGGACGGGTCCTACCTGACCTCCACCTGGGAGCTGCACGAGGCGTCGCGCGCCCTGCTGCAGATGACGGACAGCACAGGGCTGCGCCTGCAGCTGTTCCACGGCCGGGGCGGCGCCGTGGGGCGGGGCGGGGGCTCCAGCTTCGCCGCCGTGCTGGGCCAGCCGCAAGGCACCGTCGCCGGGCGTATCCGGGTGACGGAGCAGGGCGAGGTCATCGCCAACAAATACGGCGAGCCCGAAGTGGCGCGGCGCAATCTGGACGCCCTGACCTGCGGCGTCCTGCTGGCCTCGCTTGCGCCGCCACCGGACGCCGCGCTGACCGCGAAGCACGGCGCGACCCTGTCGAAGCTGTCGCAGGCCTCGATGAGCGCCTATCGGGCCCTGGTCTATGAGACGGACGGTTTCGTCGACTATTTCCGCGCCGCGACCCCCATCGCCGAGATCGCCGACCTGAAGATCGGGTCGCGCCCGGCGTCGCGCACCACATCGACCGCCATCGAGGACCTGCGCGCCATCCCCTGGGTGTTCAGCTGGAGCCAGAGCCGGGTCATGCTGCCCGGCTGGTTCGGCTTCGGCTCGGCGATCGAGGGCGTGGATATCGAGGAACTGCGCGCCATGCACCGCGACTGGCCCTTCTTCCGCACCCTGATCCAGAACATGGAGATGGTGATGGCGAAGGCGGACATGACCATCGCCCGGCGCTACGCCACGCTCGTGCCCGACGCCGCGCTGGCGGATCGGGTCTTCACCGCGATCCGGGGCGAATGGGACCGGACCGAGGCGGCCGTTCTGACCATCACCGGTCAGGACACCCTGCTGGGCGGCCAGCCGGAGCTGGACCGCCTGATCCGACTTCGCATGCCGTATGTGGAGCCGCTGAACCATGTGCAGATCGAACTGATCCGCCGCCGTCGGGCCGGTGACGACGACCCCCGCGTGCGCGAGGGCATCCTGCTGGCGCTGAACGGGGTGGCGGCGGGACTGCGCAACAGCGGCTGACCGGCGATCAGGTTTCGGCGATTTAATGCGGCGTCTCGATTTCGCCGTCGAAGTCTCACGCGCCTGAAACAGGGGCGGCTCATACGGCCACGGTCGCCGCCCCCGAGCGACGCAGCGCTCCGCAGGAGACCGCCATGAAGACCCTCGCTTCCCTGACCGCCATCCTCGTCCTGGCCGCCGCCGGCGCCGCCTCCGCCCAAGAGGCCCGCGTCCAGTGGTCCGACCTCAATCTCGCCTCGACCACCGGCGCCGCCGCCTTCGACCAGCGCGTCGAGGCGGCCGCCCGCGACCTGTGCCGCACCGCCCGCCGCCCGGGCAGCCGGCTGAGCGACCGCGGCTTCTGCCAGGCCGCCGTCCGCCGTGAGGCCGTGCGCCAGCTGCCCGACGCCGCCCAGGTTGATTACGCCGCCAGCCGCGGCGCCGTGGCCTACTGATCCGGACAGGCGGGAGCTGCTCGGGCAGCTCCCGCCATCATCATAAGTCGTACTTATGATTGGCTGAGCAGTTCTCGAGCCGAAATCAAGGAATCTTCACGTTTTCGATCTGGCGATCGTCACACGAGCCCCTCATTTGGCTTGTCGTAGCCATCCCCGCGACGTGGAGGAATTCCGATGATCAAGACCCTGCTTCCGCTGGCCGCCCTGGCCCTGCTCGCCACCGCCGCGCCCGCCGCCGCCCAGGACACCGTCCGCGTGCCGTTCGGCGACCTGGACCTGTCCACCTCGGCCGGCGCCGCCGCCTTCGACGCCCGCGTGGCGAGCGAGGCCCGGGACGCCTGCGTTCGCGGCTCGCGCCTGGTCGACAGCGTCTGCGTCCGTCGCGTGACCCGCGAGGCCGTGCGCCAGCTGCCGCAATCGCGTCAGGACGACTATGCCCGCGTTCGCCGCTCGGCGCCGATCACCGCCATGGTCGCTCCGGCCTGGCCGGCCTGAGGATCCCGCGCAGGATAGCGTTCGGGCCGGTGGGGACAGACCGGACCGCGCAACCTGAATGACAAAGGGCCCGCGGATCGCTCCGCGGGCCCTTGCTCATCTGACAATCAACCGGATCAGCTGGTCGGGAAGCCCCGCACCCGCAGCAGGGCCGCGACGTCCGGGTCGCGGCCGCGGAAGGCGCGGTAGGCCTCCGCGCGATCCGTGGTGTTACCCGGCGCCAGGATGATGTCCTTGTAGCGACGGCCGATCTCCGGATTGAACACGTCGCCGGACTCCTCGAAGTAGGCCCAGGTGTCGGCGTCCATCACTTCCGACCACAGGTAGCTGTAGTAGCCGGCCGAGTAGGCGTCGGACGTGAACAGGTGATTGAACTGCGGCAGGCGGTGCCGCATCACAATCTCCTTCGGCATGCCGTAGCGCGCCAGGCTCTCACGCTCGAAGGCGTCGATGTCGGTCGGCGGCGTGGCCTGGGTGTGCAGGTCCATGTCGACCAGGGCCGAGGACAGATAGCTGACCGTGGCGTAGCCCTGGTTGAAGGTGGCGGCGCGCTCGACCTTGTCCACCAGCGCCTGCGGCATGGGCTCGCCGGTCTGGTAGTGCTTCATGAAGCCGTCGAGGATCGGGCGCGACAGCACCCAGTGCTCGTGCACCTGCGACGGATACTCCACGAAGTCGCGCGGCGTGCCGCCAAGCGCCGGGTAGTTCACCGTCGAGTTCAGCGAGTGCAGGGCGTGGCCGAACTCGTGGAACAGGGTCTCGGCGTCGTCCAGCGAGATCAGGAGCGGCTCGCCCTCGCCCGGCTTGGTGAAGTTGTTGTTGTTCGACGACAGGACGTTCTTGCGACCGTCGTAGGTCGAGTGCGAGCGATAGCTGGTCGCCCAGGCGCCCGAACGCTTGCCCGCGCGGGCGAAGTCGTCCGAGTAGAACAGGCCGACGTTGCGACCGGTCGCCTTGTCGTTGACCTCGAACACCTCGACGTCCGGGGTGAAGCCCGGGACCGTGCCCTTCGGCAGGGCCTTGAACTCCAGGCCGTACAGGCGCTCGGCCATGTAGAAGGCGCCGCGCTTGACCGCGCCCAGTTCGAAGTAGGGCTTCAGCTCGTTCTGATCGAGGTCGTACTTCTGCTTCTTCACCTTCTCGGCGTAGTACAGGTAGTCCCACGGCTCGATGTCGTGACCGGCGATGGCGCGCATGTCCGCCACCTCTTCCGCCACGCGGGCCGTGGCCGGCGCCCAGACGCGGTTCATCAGATCCATGGCCGCGGCCGGGGTCTTGGCCATGGTGTCCTGCATGCGCAGTTCGGCGTGATTCTGGTAGCCGAGCAGACGTGCGCGCTGCTGACGCAGGCGGACGATCTCCGCGATGGTCGCATTGGTGTCGTTGGCGTCGCCGTTGTCGCCCCGGTTCACGAATTTGCGCCAAACGATCTCGCGCTGGGCGCGGTCATCGCCGAAGGTCAGGAAGGGATCGACGCTCGAGCGGGTGTTGACGATGGCCCAGCCCTGAACGTTGCGGCTGCGGGCGGCAGCGGCGGCGGCGGCCTTGTTCGAGGCCGGCAGGCCCGCGACGCCCGCTTCGGTCGGGATGACCGTCCAGGTGTTCTCGTCGGCCACGACCTTCTGGCCGAAGCTGGTAAAGGCGTTGGACAGGGCGGTGTTGATGCGGCCCAGCTCGGCCTTCTTCGACGCGTCCAGCGCGGCGCCGCCGCGGATGTAGGCGTCGCGGCTGCGGGTCACGATGCGGGTCTGTTCGGCGGTCAGGCCGGCGGCCCCGGCGTTGTCCGCGATCGTCTTGATGCGGTTGAACAGCTTCTCGTTGAAGGTGATCTCGTCGCCGGCGGCCGACAGCAGCGGCGAGACCTCGCGGTCCAGCGCCTGGTATTCTGCCGAGCCGATGTTCGAGGTCATCACGCCGAACAGGGCCATGGCGCGACCCAGCGGCTCGCCGGCCATCTGCATGGCGACCGAGGTGTTGGCGAAGGTCGGGGCGTCCGGGTTGTCGGCGATCGCGGCGATCTCGGCGCGGCGCAGTTCAATCCCTTCCAGAATAGCTTCGCGCAGCTTGGGCGCGGTGACCTTGTCCCACGGGGGCACGCCCTCGTACGGACCGGTCCAGACCTGCAGCAGCTCGGCGCGCGGCGTCTGGACGGGCAGGACGGCGCGGGCGACGCGCGCATCTTCCGCATAGTTCGCGGCCGAGGAACCGGAACCGCCGATGGTGGCGCAGCCTGCGGTGGCGGACAGGGCCATGAGGCTGCCTCCGGCGATGAGAAGATGGCGTCTGTGCATGGGAACTCCGTAGCGTCGCTTCGTTTCCACGGACCCTAGGCCCGAGGCGGGCGGACTGTCACATGAACGCCCTGTAACCTCCAGCCATGGACGGCGACCGGCGGCGCGGCTAAAGCGCGCCCATGGCCATTGGCGTTTTCGACTCCGGCGTGGGCGGACTGACCGTTCACCGTGAACTGACCCGACGCTTCCCCGAGCGGGATTTCGTCTATCTGGCCGACCAGGCCAACGCCCCCTACGGCGGTCGGGGCGGCGAGGAGATCGTCGATCTGACCCGCGCGGGCTGCGAACGCCTGTTCGAGGCCGGGGCCAATGTCATCGTCCTGGCCTGCAACACCGCCAGCGCCATCGCCCTGCGCCGCCTGCAGCAGACCTGGGTGCCGGAGGCGCGGGCGCGCCACGGCCGCCCGGTCAATGTGCTGGGCATCATCGTCCCGACCATCGAGGCCGCCACCGGCCTGCCCTGGACCTACGAGGCCGAGCACCGGGCCGAGGGCGAAAAGGTCGAGGCGATCGCCGTCAACGGCGTCTTCTGCACCGCCGCCACGGCCATGAGCCGGGTCTATGAGATCGAGATCGACAAGCGGCGCGAGGATCTGGCCGTCTTTTCCGAGCCCTGCCCGGGCCTGGCCGGCCTGATCGAGCTGGGCGCCCCGCAGGAGGAGCTGGAGGTCGTGGTTCGCGACCACGTCGACGCCCTGCGCCGCCGCATCGGCCGTCACCCGGACAAGGCCATCCTGGGCTGCACCCACTACGAGATCGTGGCCGACATCTTCGCCTCGGCCCTGCCGCCCGAGACCGCCATCATCCACCAGCCGGCCGCCGTGGCCGACGCGCTGGACCGCTACTTCCAGCGTCACCCCGAGTATGCGCTCGGCGGTTCGGGTCGACGCGACTTCCTGACGACCGGCAAGCCCGGGCCCCAGTCGGAGCTGGTCAGCCAGTTCTGGGGCGCTCCGCTGACCTTCCAGTCCGCCTGATCTTGACGCAGCCGCCCGATGAGCGGCCACTGCCGTCGGGAGGAAGAACCATGCCGAGAACACTGCTCATCGCGGGCGTCATCGCCCTGCTCGCGAGTCCCGCCGCCGCGGAAGTCGTCCAGCGCAGCGCGGACAGCTTCACCCTGCGCTACGAACTCGGCGCCGAGATCGACCCGGGCGACATCCCCGGGAGCCTGAGCGACGTCGGCCGGTGGTGGGACAGCGCCCACACCTACAGCGGCGACGCCGCCAATCTGTCGATCGACATGACGCCCGGCGGATGCTGGTGCGAAAAGCTGGCTGACGGCACGGACTTCGAGCACGCCCGCGTGGTCTCCATCGACGGAAGCCGACTGGTCTTCGACGCGCCGTTCGGCCCGCTGAAGGGCCGCGCGACCCGCGCCGTCCTGGTCGTGACCTGGCCGCCGGCGACCCACGGCTGGACGCCGACCTGGGAAATGACCGTCGAGGGACCGGGTCTGGGCGCCATGGCGGACGGTGTCGACGCCGTCATGCAGGCGGGCTACCGGCGCTGGCTGCAGTATCTTGAAACCGGCGAGGCGCCGGCGGCGACGCTTCCCAGCCCCACGTCCTGAGCCAGACCTCGACCAGCAGGAGGTTCGGGACCCAGCACAGGAAGGCGATGGCCGGATAGGCCACCGCGAAATCCAGCCGCAGCATCTCGCCGGCCGGGATCATGATCCTGAGGGTCACCGCGGCGAAGGTCAGGGACAGGCTGCGGATCATCCAGCGACGATGCTGGCCGAAGTCGCCGGACACCGCCTTGCGCCAGGCCAGGGCGGTCGTTCCGAACCAGAACACCGCCAGAAGACCGAACCCGGTGCTCGCCACCGGACCGGAAGGGCTGGTCAGGGCCAGAGCCAGTCCCGCGCCCGCCCCGATCAGACAGGCGGCGACATAGATCCGCCCCGCGACGCGGTGCCACCGACGACGCGGACCGCGCCAGGTGACCAGCTGGAAGGCGCCCAGCGCCAGCGCCGTCACCCCGCCGGCCACATGGGTGAGAAACACCACAGGCCTCGCCTGGAGGTGCGGCGCCATCCCCTCCGCCATGATGGGCGACGGCATGAAGTAGCGCGCGCTGAACAGGGCGACGGCCAGACAGATGAGGGCCAGCAGGCCGAACAGGGTGGAGTGGGCGACGCGCTGCATGAGGTTCTCCGCGACAATGACCTCGCCCGCTTGAAACGGGCGCGTCCGGCGTGTCAGCCTTGATTTCGCGAACGGCGCGATCCGCTTCGCGAACGGAGCGGGACGTGACGGACGAAGGCGCGAAACCGAAGGGGCGGGGCCTGCGCCTTGGTCGTTCCGGCATGGTCGAACTGATCGGCCTGGCGGCGATGGGCGTGTTCCTCGCCGCCATCGCCGCCTTCGATTCCGGGGACATCCCGACGCTGTCCCGCTACCTCTACTGGCAGTTCGCCATGGTCGGCGGCGGCGTGATCGCCGCTGCGCTGGAGCCGCTGGCGGCGCGCCTGACGCCCGGCCGTCCGAGGGTCTTCGCCGCCACCCAGCTGGTTCTGATGACCCCGCCCATCATCCTCTGGGTCGCGCTTCTGCCCACCCTGCTGTGGGGCGAACCTTTCCGGGCTTCGAAACTGGTCTGGGCCCTGCCCAGCGTCGTGACGGTCAACATCGCCGTCATCGCCCTGGCCTGGGTCGTGCGGGCCGCCTTCCGGCCGGTGCCTCGTCCCGCGACAGAGGGAACGGCGCCCGAGGCGATCCGCGCGCGGCTGTCGCCCCGACTGGCCCGATCCCGGCTGATCGCCGTCGAGGCCGAGGACCATTACCTGCGCATCCGCACCGAGGCGGGCTCGGAACTGATCCTGATGCGGCTCGGCGACGCGCTGGAGGCGTTGTCGGCCTGCGACGGCTTCCGCACCCACCGCTCATGGTGGGTGTCGCGAACCGGGGTCGAGACCGCGCGCTGGAAGGGCGGGCGGGGCGAGCTGGTCCTCGCGGACGGGGCGACGGCCCCGGTCAGCCGCACCTATGCCGCGGCGCTGAAGGGCACGGACTGGGCCGCGCCGGTCATGGTGCGGGCCTAGCCCGCGAGCGCCGCTTCCGACGCCAGGATGCGGCTGGCGGCATGGACCACGGCCCCGATACGCAGGGCGGCCTGCACCTGCACCTCCGGCATGCCGTGCTCGCGCAGGACGCCCTCATGCGCATCCAGGCAGGCGCCGCAGCCGTTGATGGCCGAGACCGCCAGCGCCCACAGCTCATAGTCCAGCTTCTCGACGCCCGGATTGCGGTTCACGTTCATCCGCAGCCGCGCCGGCAGCGCCGTATAGGCCTGGTTCCGCATCAGATGGATGGCGCGGAAATAGACGTTGTTCATCCCCATGATCGCGGCGGCCGACTTGGCCGCGCTCATGGCCTCCGGCGACAGCACGGTCGTCGCATGAGCCTCGACCGCCCGCACGACCGGCGCGACGCCTATCGCATGGGCGGAGGCCAGGAAGCAGCCCCACTTCTGCTGGTCGTTGAGAATGGTCTCGTCCATCACCGAACCGAGATTCTGGGCGATGTCGCGCGCGTAGGGCGGGATCAGATCACGCAGGGCGTCGAGAGGCATGGCGGAACTCCGTCGAGGGAGCGATCCGCCTACGCCGGAGATGCGCGCCATGCCAGAGGCGGCCGTCGCCGCGCCGACCTGACAGGACCTGACATCCCGGCCTCTCGCCCTTTTCCGGCCCGGACACGGGAGGCAGCCTGAACGGGCAACAGGGAGTTCCGGAATGTCTCGCACCACCGCCGTCCTGCTCAGCCTCGCCATGATCGCTCCGACGATCCTGCCCGCCGCCGCCATGGCCCAGACGCCGCCCGCCGCGATCGGCGAACGCTATGTGCCCGCGCCCTGGTGGATGCGGGACCCCGTCATCGCCTCCGTCGGCTATGTCCGCACCGAGGTGCCCGCCAACCGCGCCATGTTCGGCGCCAGCTTCCAGTCCATCGACCGGTCGGCCGCCGAGGCGTCGCGCAAGGCTGCCGACCAGATCCGGGCCCTGAGCCAGGCGCTGGCCGCCTATGGCGTCGATGTGGTCCGGGTCGAAACGACGATCACCACCCGCCCCATCTACGATCAGTACCGCGACGAGAGCGGCGTCCTGCGGGATAACGTCCGCGCCGACCGCATCGCCCGCTACCAGGCGGACGCCAGCATCTCGGTGACCGTGCGCGACGTCGCGGTGCTGGAGCGCGTCTACGCCACCGTCATCGCCTCGCAGCCCACCTCGGTCAGCGCCGTGCGCTTCAACCTCGAGCCGGACAATGTGCTGAAGACCTGGCTGCAAGGCGAGGCGGTCAAGGACGCCGCCCGCCGCGCCCGGGACGCCGCGGGCAACGCGGGCGCGGCTCTGGGCGCCGTGCGCGTCATCGATCCGACCGGGCGGGCCTGCGAAACCGACGTCCTGGCCGGCTGGCCGTCCTACAGTTCCGGCGCCGAGGATGCGACGACCGTTGATGAAATGGTCGTCACCGGTTCGCGGGTGTCCCGGGCGCCCGCTCCGCCCCCGCCTCCGCCGCCGCCCCCTCCGCCCGCGGGCGCCGCCGCGCCGACCGAGGCCCAGATCGAGGCCGCCCGCCTCGCCCTGCAGCCGCCGCTGCGGGAGCTGACGGACCGGGCGTGCGTGGTCTACGCCCTGAACTGAGGACAGGCTTGACGCCCGGTCGTCGGCAGGCGACCGAGGCGTCATGACCGCTGACTTCAAAGCCGACCCCGCCTTCGACGCCGGTTCCGTGATCGTGATGGACTGGCCGCTGTGCCAGGTCCGGCTGCAGGATGACAGCCGCTATCCCTGGCTGATCCTGATCCCCCGCCGGGCCGGGTTGCACGAACTCGAGGACCTGACGGCGGCTGAACGCGCCGCGCTGATGGAAGAGGTCCTGAAGGCCGGCGACGCCGTGCGCGTGCTGGGCGAGGCCGCCGGACGGCCGGTGCAGAAGCTGAACGTCGGCGCCCTGGGCAATGTTACCGCCCAGCTTCACGTGCACGTCGTCGGCCGCCGTCACGATGACGCCGTGTGGCCTGATCCGGTCTGGGGTCGAGGTGCGGCCATGCCCTACGGGGCGTCCGGACTTCAGGCCGCAGTGTCGCGGCTGAGACTCAGTCAGGCCGACTGACGGTCACCGGCCGGGAACGGCCGTTGGCGACCAGCGTCCCGCGCCAGCCCTCGCCGTGCCGCTCGAGCGTGAGCACGCCCATGTTCTCGAGCGTAACGGTTCGCCCGTTGGCGGTCGCCACGCCGAAGCCGTCCGGATTGCGCCAGCCGCCCTCGACGATGCCGCCGCGGGGATCGCTCATCACCAGGCCGAAAAGCACACGGCCGCGGTCGTCCGCCACCCGCCAGCTGCCGTCCAGCGGTCCGGCGGTCTGATCGACGCGACGCTCGGCGCTGGTGACGCCGCGGTTATAGGCGACCTCGACCGAACCCGGCACGAACTCATAGGAGCGCGCATAGGCGTCGACCGAGACGGGGGCGTCCAGCGGTTGCCGCTGGCTTTCGTCGCCGTCACCCTGCGCGTTCTCGCGTCCGAAGCTGGAATTCGGCTCGAACGGACGGATCGCGGGCGCCGAATAGAGCACCTGCGAGGAGGGATGCGGGGCGGACTGCTGCAGGAGAGCGCCCGCGAATGCGAAGACGAGGAGGCCTGACATGACGTTTAGGCTGCCGTGCGAAAGTTTCCAAAGCTACTACAGATTGCCCGCGCTCGAAATCGTGATGAGAATTCGCGCGCCGCAACGGCGCCACAGGGCGCGCTTGTCTACCTTGGCTGCGTTGACCCTCCCGTCATCGCTGACTAAAGCCAGTTCACCGATTTCGAGCGCCTGTTTTCGCTCAGGTTTTTTGAGAACCATTCGCAATGTCGAGCTCCCCAACGACGGGTGACAAAACGGCCGACCGCACCGGTCGTTTCGTGCGTCAGCCCAATGGCCGTGTCCGGCCGCTCTCGCCCCATCTTCAGAACTGGCGCTGGCACGTCACCATGACGGCCTCGATCCTGTTCCGCGTCACCATCGGCGCGGCCAGCGTCGGCGCCCTGTTCGTCCTCGGCTGGCTGGCCGCGGTCGCCTGCGGGCCGGACAGCTTCGCGGCGGTCGCCGAATTCGCCGGCTCGCCCTTCGGCCTGTTCATCGGCTTCGGCCTGACGGTGGTGCTGTTCTCGTTCCTGCTGAACGGCGCCCGCCACCTGTACAACGACACCGGCAACGGCCTGAGCCTGAAGTCGGCCAACCTGCTGTCGAACATCGCCGTGTGGGGCCCGGTCCCGCTGGCGGTGCTGGTGTGGGTCATCCTGTACGCCACGGGGGGGAACGCGCAGTGAGCAGCCCGGCCAAATTCCGCAAGAACGTCAAGATTTCCGAGCGCCACGGCGCGAGCGAGTGGGCGCTGGAGCGCGTCTGCCTGCTGCTGCTGATGCCGCTGGGCCTCTGGGTCGTCTCGACCGTCTTCACCCTCGCCGGCGCGCCCTACGCCGCCGTGATGGACTGGTTCGCCAACCCGCTGAACGCCGGCCTGGCCGCCGTGACCATCATCGTCTTCTGCACCTTCGCCGCCCTGGCCTGGAAGGTGATCGTCGAGGACTACGTCCACACGGCGGGCGCCAAGACCCTGTCGCTGGCCCTGGTGAACATCCTCTTCCTCGCGCTGGCCGCCGCCAGCGTCTTCTTCATCGTGCGTCTGGCGCTGGGCTCGGCCCCGCTCCCGGCCGGCATCGGAGCCTGATCGGTGGCTGCTTACGAATTCGTCGATCACGCCTATGACGTCGTGGTTCTCGGCGCCGGGGGCTCGGGCCTCCGCGCCGCCCTGGGCGCCGCCCAGCAAGGCCTGAAGGTCGCCTGTGTGACCAAGGTCTTCCCCACCCGCTCGCACACCGTGGCCGCCCAGGGCGGCATCTCGGCCTCGCTGGGCAACATGGGCGAGGACAGCTGGCAGTGGCACATGTACGACACCGTCAAGGGGTCGGACTGGTTGGGCGACCAGGACGCCATCGAATACCTGGTCCGCAACGCGCCGCAGGCCGTCTACGAGCTGGAACACTGGGGCGTGCCCTTCAGCCGGACGGATGAAGGCAAGATCTACCAGCGCGCCTTCGGCGGCATGACCCGCAACTTCGGCGAAGGCCCGGTGCAGCGCACCTGCGCCGCCGCCGACCGGACCGGCCACGCCATCCTGCACACCCTGTACGGCCAGTCGGTCCGTCGCGAGGTCGAGTTCTTCGTCGAATACTTCGGCCTGGACCTGATCATGCAGGACGGCGTCTGCACCGGCCTGACCGCGCTGAAGCTGGACGACGGCACCCTGCACCGCTTCCGCGCCAAGCTGGTGATCCTGGCGACGGGCGGCTACGGCCGCGCCTACTTCTCGGCCACCTCGGCCCACACCTGCACCGGCGACGGCAACGCCATGGTGCTGCGCGCCGGCCTGCCGCTGCAGGACATGGAGTTCGTGCAGTTCCACCCGACCGGCATCTACGGCGCCGGCTGCCTCATCACCGAGGGCGCCCGCGGCGAAGGCGGCTATCTGACCAACTCGGAAGGCGAACGCTTCATGGAGCGTTATGCGCCGACCGTGAAAGACCTGGCCCCGCGCGACATGGTCAGCCGCTCCATGACCATCGAAATCCGCGAAGGCCGTGGCGTGGGTCCGAACAAGGACCACATCTTCCTGCACCTGGACCACCTGGATCCCAAGATCCTGCACCAGCGCCTGCCGGGCATCTCGGAATCGGCCAAGATCTTCGCCGGCGTCGACGTGACCAAGGAGCCGATCCCGGTCCTGCCGACCGTCCACTACAACATGGGCGGCATCCCGACGAACTATCACGGCGAAGTCCTGACCCTGCGCGACGGCAACCCCGACAGCGTGGTTCCGGGCCTGATGGCCGTGGGCGAAGCCGCCTGCGTCTCGGTGCACGGCGCCAACCGACTGGGCTCCAACTCGCTGACCGACCTGGTCGTGTTCGGCCGCGCCGTCGGCCTGCGCTGCGGTGAAGTCGTCGACAAGGCCTCGGCCGTGCCCTCGGCGCCAAAGGCGACCACCGACGCCCACCTGGCGCGCCTGGATCGCTTCCGCAACGCCTCGGGTTCGACCCCGACGGCCCAGCTGCGTCTCGAGATGCAGCGCGCCATGCAGTCGGACGCCGCCGTCTTCCGCACCGGCAAGACCCTGGACGAAGGCGTCCAGAAGCTGCGCTCGATCGACGCCGCCGGCTCGGACATCAAGACGACCGACCGCGGCCTGATCTGGAACACGGATCTGATGGAGACGCTGGAGTACGACAACCTGATCGCTCAGGCCCTCGTCACCATCGAAGGCGCGGCCAACCGCACGGAATCGCGCGGCGCCCACGCCCGCGAGGACTATCCGGACCGCGACGACGTCAACTGGATGAAGCACACCCTGGCGTGGAAGCGTCCGGGCGAAGGCGTCCAGATCGACTACCGTCCGGTGCACAAGTACACGATGACCGACGAGGTCGCCTACATCGAGCCCAAGGCTCGGGTCTACTAAGGGAGAGCAGACAGATGGTTCAACTTACTCTCCCGCGCGGCTCCAAGCCCACGACCGGCAAGGTCCACAAGGCCCCCGCCGGCGCCAAGAACGTCAAGACCTACAAGGTCTATCGCTATGACCCGGAAACGGACGCCGATCCGCGCTGGGACAGCTTCGAGGTCTCGTCCGACGATCACGGCCCCATGCTTCT
>NZ_DASWWG010000012.1:0-40369 GCF_036400995.1 Brevundimonas sp. | reverse complement strand
TCCGCCGACAGCGGATTCAGGCGCGGATCGCCGCGTCGTGCGTCATGGGCGACCAACGCCCGCCCCAGCACCATCAGCCCCGCGCCGTGAATAGCCACGGTCGCGAGAACCATGACGGTCGCGACGGCCAGTTCGATCAACAGCTGCATGCGCCCCTCTCTGCGTCCGTCGCGTCAACGCGGCCGGGGAGGTTTCGTTCGGCTAGCCCATCAGTCGGGCCATCAACGACGCCGTCGACGGGTCCAGTTCCGCGCTCGGCCCCCCGGCCTCGACGTCCTTCAGGACCGCCCTGGCCAGCACCTTGCCCAGTTCGACGCCCCACTGGTCGAAGCTGTTGATGTCCCAGATCACGCCCTCGACGAAGGTCTTGTGCTCATAGAGGGCCAGCAGTGCGCCGACCGCCTCGGGGCTCAGGGCGTCCATCAGCAGGGTCGTCGAGGGCCGGTCGCCGGGGAAGGTCTTGTGCGGGGCCAGGCGGTCGGCCTCGGCCTCCGGGGTCCCGGCGGCGATCAGCTCGGCGCGCGCCTCGGCCTCGGTCTTCCCGACCATGAGGGCCTGGGCCTGGGCGAGGGCGTTGGACCACAGCGGGGCGTCGCCCTCGCGGTCGTCCATCGCCGCCTCCGAGGTGTGGCCGACGACCACGAACTCGGCCGGGACCACCATCGGCCCCTGGTGAATCTGCTGGAAGAAGGCGTGCTGGCCGTTGGTGCCCGGCTCGCCGAACACGATCGGCCCGGTGGCGGTGTCCACCGGCGCGCCATCGCGCTTCACCCGCTTGCCGTTCGACTCCATCTCCAGCTGCTGCAGGAAGGCCGGCAGGCGGCGCAGGCCGTGGGCGTAGGGTGCGACGGTGCGCGCGGGGCGGCCCAGGCCCTCGACGTTGAACACCTGCGCCAGGGCCATCAGCACCGGCGCGTTCTTCTCCAGGTCGGCCTCGCGGAAATGTTCGTCCATGGCCCGGGCGCCGTCCAGCACCCGCTCGAAGACGTCCCAGCCCAGGGCGACGGCCACCGACAGGCTGACCGCCGACCACAGCGAATAGCGGCCGCCGACCCAGTCACGGAAACCGAAGGTGCGGCCGCAGCCCCAGTCCTTCGCTTTCTCGGGCGCGGCGGTGACGCCGATCAGGTGGCGCACCATCCGGCGCGGCGACAGGCTTTCGGCCAGCCAGGCCTTGGCCAGCTCGGCGTTGGCCAGCGTCTCCTGGGTGGTGAAGGTCTTGGACACGACCACGACCAGCGTCGTCTCCGGGTCCAGCCCTGCCAGCGCCTCGGCCATGTCGCGCGGATCGATGTTGGCCACGAAGCGCAGGTCGATGGTCGGTTCCAGCGGCTTCAGCGCGTCCCACAGCAGGCGCGGGCCCAGATCCGACCCGCCGATGCCGATGTGCACGATGGCGGTGAACGGCTGTTTGGTGCCGCCGGTCTCGGCGCCCGAGCGGATGTCGGCGGCGTACTGGGCCATGGCGGCCCGGGTCTCGTCGACCTCCTTCGACACGGCCTCGCCCAGGGCGTGGAAGTCGGCGCCCTCGACCGCGCGCAAGGCGGGGTGCAGGACCGCCCGGCCCTCGGTGTTGTTGACCGCCTCGCCGCCGAACAGGGCGTTACGCCGCCCCTCGACGTCACAGGCGCGGGCGACGTCCAGCGCGGCCTCGAACCCTTCCGCGCTCCACGACTGCTTGGACAGGTCCAGATACAGGCCCGCCGCATCGACGCTCATCCGGTCCAGCCGACCGGGGTCGGTGGCGAAATGGTGGGCGATGCGGGCCCCGGAATCCTTGCGCGCCACGGCGCGGAGCAGGTCCAGGGCTTGTTTGCGGGCGGTCATCGGCGATCTCGGGGGCAGTCGGCGAATGGGGAGTCGTAAACCCTCGTTTACGGGTCGGGCGTAAGCCGGTTCAACGTCGAATCCGTGATTCGGCAAAACAATTGAGGTTGCTCATGTCCTGCGGCGCCGCCCTCGCGATCTCCCTGTTGCTCACCGACCCCAACGTCGCCCTCGCGGCGGAGCAGCCCCCGGCCGTGGCCGGCGCGCCTGTCTCGGTCGCGAGCGAGCCCCTGTTCGCCGAGATCGTCACCCGGTCGACGGCCATGCGCGGCATCGTCGGCACCTGGATTTCCGCGGGCGCGGCCGACAACGCGGCCTTCGGAACCTCGGAAGAGTTCGCCCTTCTGGTCCGGGACACGACCGCCCTCGCCGACCTCGACATGCAGGGCCACCTGATCCTCAAGGAACGGGGCACGGACGGCGACCTGAAATGCATCCTGCGCGGCATCTCCGAGGACATGCCCAAGAAGGTTGAGGCCGTCCGCACGGCCGCCACCCCGGCGGAACGCCGCGTGGCCCTGGACGAACTTCACTACCTCCTCAACGACAACGTCGAGGTCATCACCGCGCCGCCGCAGCCGCCGGTCTGACGGGCGCGCCTACGCCTCGTCCGCGTACTTCACTGAGCAGCCGTAGGGGCTGGCGAAGGCGGTGCGCACCGGCTTGCCGGAGATGACGTCATCCAGCGCGGCGCGGACGAAATTGGTCGCGCCCTGAAGGTCGGCGACGTCGTTCGTCGGCTTGTCGTCGATGCCGCCGACATAGACCAGCCGCCCCTCGCGATCGATGATCCGCATGTCCGGGGTGGTCTTCGCGCCGTAGGTGCGGCCGACCCGGCCGTCCGGGTCCAGAAGCAGATGGGTCGAATGGGCGCCGGTCCGGGCCTTCCAGCTTCGGGCGCCGTCGCCCTCGACGAAGCCCTGCGTTCCCGGCGCGGATGAGATGACGCTCAGCCAGACCACGCCGTCCTCGCCCGCCTCCCGCTGCAGGGCCTGCATGGCGCCGGAGTAGTGCTTCTGCACATAGGGGCAGCCTTCATTGGTCCACTCCAGGACCACGATCTTTCCGCGGAAATCCGCCAGGCTGCGCTGTACGCCGTCGGCGTCGACCAGGGTGAAGGCCGGCGCCTGGGCCCCGGGCATGGGCATGCCGGCCGCAGCCGGAGCGGCCGCCGCGGGCGCCCCGGCCTTTTCGGCGGGAGCGTCGGCCTGTTGCTGGCAGGCGGCCAGAGACAGGGCGGCGAGGGCGACGGTCAGGATGCGGGCCACGGCGATCTCCGTTTTGGGGGTCAGGGCTTCAGCGCCTCGACGACGACGCCTTCGGTCAGAAGTTGCGGCAGCACCTCCGGCTCGGCCTGACCGGGGCGATACAGCAGGTACAGGGGAACGCCCGAACGGCCGTGCCGCTGCAGCTCGGCGGTGATCGCGTCATCACGCCGCGTCCAGTCGCCGACCAGGTAGATCGCCCGGCGCTCCGCCATCGCCCGTTTGACGCCCGCGGTGGTCAGGGAGGTGCGCTCGTTGATCTTGCAGGTCACGCACCAGTCGGCGGTGAAATTGACCAGCACCGGACGGCCTTCGGCGAGGGCGGCGTCGACCGCCTGCTGCGACCAGGGCGCGGAGGCCAGTGCGCCGGTCTCGCCCGCCGCCCCGTTCTCCCGGCTCTCGACCGGCGCGCGGGCGGCGAGGGTGGCTGCGCCCAGCGCGACCAGCAGCAGGACGGCGCCGGCGACGGCGTGGATCGCGCCGCGACGGCCCAATGCCCGCTCGCCCTGACCGGCGCCGACCAGCCAGAGGCCCGCCGCGGCGGCCAGTCCGGCGACGAACAGCAGGCCCAGACCCTCGGCGCCCGTCTGGTTGCCGAACACCCAGGCCAGCCACAGGGCGGCGCCGTACATCGGGAAGGCCAGCAGGTTCTTCAGCCGCTCCATCCAGGCGCCGGGACGGGGCAGTTTCGCCAGCAGGCGCGGGCTGAGGCTGATCAGGACATAGGGCAGGGCAAGACCCAGACCCAGCATCAGGAAGACGGCCAGCGCCATCGGCCAGGGCATCAGCAGGGCCGCGCCCAGGGCGAAGGCCATGAAGGGGGCGGTGCAGGGCGCCGCGACCACGACCGCCAAGGCTCCGGTGAAGAAGGCGCCGACGCCGCCCGGCAGGCGGGACAGCGGGCCGGAGCCCGCGTCCTGCAGGCCGCCGCCGACATGGAAGACGCCGGACAGGTTCAGCGCCACCGCCAGCATCAGCAGGGCCAGCCCGGCCGTCACCGGCGCCGACTGCAGCTGGAAGCCCCAGCCCACGGCCTCGCCCGCCGCCCGTAGCCCCAGCAGCACGGCCGCCAGCAGCAGGAAGGTGGTCAGGACGCCCGCGAGGAAGGCCAGACCGTCGCGGCGCGAGCGCTTTGGATCATGGGCCGAGGCGGCGAGGGCCGCCGCCTTCATCGCCAGAATGGGGAAGACGCAGGGCATCAGGTTCAGGATCAGTCCGCCCAGCAGGGCGAACAGCATCGCCTGCCCGAAGACGGCCCAGCCGGTCGCGTCGGGTCCGTTGCCGGGCGTCGGGGCGGCGGCGTCCAGCGGGTCCAGTTCGCCCGACCCGGTGGCCCCCGGCAGGGGCGGGCCGGGTTCGGCGGTGATCTCGAAAGCGCCCTTCGAGGTGGCGAGAACGCCGGAGACGGGCCCCGTCAGGCCGCCGTTCGCCAGTCGCCCGCCCGCGTTCAGCACAAGGGTCAGGCCGTTCGGGCCCCACGAGCCGCTCTGCAGGCCGGCATGGTCGATGGTCCCGCTCTCGAACGGGAAGAAATAGCTGGGCCCGGGATCGCCGCCGGCCAGCGGGCCGCCGGTGGCGGTCAGGGTCAGGACCCCGTTCTCCAGCGCGACCCGGGCGGTGACGCCAGCCGGACGCGGCGCTTGCTCCAGGATGCGGGCGATGGCGGCGCCGTGGGCGGCGTCCTGCGGGGCCGCGCCTTCGCGGATGGGCAGGTCGAGGCCGAGGGTCAGTTCGCGCGGGATGCACATCTCGTCGCTGCACACCAGGAACAGCGCCTTCACCCTCAGCGGCAGGGTGGTTCCGGGCCGGGCGTTCGCGGGGATCTCGACCGGCACGGGCAGATAGACCCGCCCCTCGTAGCCGTAGTTGACCAGGCCCTGCAGCCGTTGCCGCTCGGGAAGCGGCCAGACGATCTCGCCCGCCGTCACCCCCGTCGGGAGGGTCCAGTCCAGCGTCGTCGGTCCGCCGGAGTCGCCGGGATTGCGCCAGTAGGTGTGCCAGCCGGGCTCGATCTGCTGCCGGACGGCGACAACCGCCGTGCCGCCGGGCGCGGCCCAGCGGCTCATGGAGACCAGTTCCGCCTCGATCTCGTCGGTGCGCTGGGGTCCGGCCCCCGGTCCGGTCTGCGCCCATGCGAAACCGGCGGGCGCCAGCATCAGGGCCAGCAGGATCAGAAGGCGGAACAGGCGGCGCACGCGACGGTCTCTCGTTCGGGACCGGGCGACCTTAGCCGCCCCGACCCCCGGTCGTCACTGTCCGCCGTCAGCGGCGCGGTGTCGCCTCGACCACCACCTCGGTCCGGCGGCGCAGGGGCTCGTTGGTTCCTTCCGCCGTCGTGGCGCCCGCGTCGCCCACGGCGCCGAGTTCGAAGGCCGGGGTCGGCCAGCCGGCGGCGACCAGCGCCTCGGCCACCGCCATGGCCCGGCGCTCGGACAGGCTCAGGTTGCTCTGGACGTCGCCCGTGGCGGAGGCCAGTCCCATCACCTGCACCCGCTGGATCTCGCAGCCCTGCAGCTGGGTCGCCGTCAGGCCGATCGCCTGCAGCGCCGCGCTCGTCAGCCGGGCCTCGTTCTCCGCGAAATAGACGTCGAACCGCTTGGTCGCGCACGGAGACGGCTCCGCCACCACGGCGCTCCGGTCCCGGAACCCCGGCGTCCAGGAACACCCCGCCAGCACTGCCGCGCCCGCCGCGATCACGATCACCCGTTTCATCATACCCATCCCCTCTCAACCCACGAAAAAGGGCGGTCCGCCTCTCGACGAACCGCCCCCAAATTCCGGTCTCTACGACCCGCGAATCCTAGTAGCGGCGCGAGCCGTTTTCCCAGTAACACTCGTTTTGACGGCCGTCGTAGCAATAGTAGTACCGGCCCTGGCTGTCGCGGTAACGCTGCTGGTTGGCGCGGTCCTGGGCCGAGCCGCGGATCGCGCCCGCGGCGCCGCCGACGACGGCGCCGATGGCCGCGCCGGTGCCGGCGTTGCCGTCACCCACGTTGTTGCCGATGATGGCGCCGGCGACGGCGCCGATGCCCGCGCCGATGGCGCCCTGGCGCACGGTTTCGTTGGTGCCGCCGTAGTAGGGGTCGCTGGCGCAGGCCGAAGCCATCAGACCCACGGCCGCAACCGCGATGATCGCCTTCTTCATAATGCTATTCCTTCATCCCTCGGGTTTCCCCCTTGGGGTGAGAACGCTGGATAAGCGTGACGGTTCCCCTGCCTATGATCGGGGTTAAGCCTGTATTAGGCTTTGCACCGGCGTTGCGGAGGGCTTCGTCGGGAAATCGGGTGCAGACGGGGGTTTCGTATGCGTTTTTCTGAACCGGTTCGCATGGCGGACGACGATCACAGCCCGGTGTGGGCGCGGACCAAGCGTCGGCGCGGCGCCAACCCGCTGGTCGGGGTGCTGGTGACGCTGCTGGCGGTGTTCGGCGTTCTGACCGCCGTGCTGGGCATCAAGGAACGGTCGCTGGCCGAGGGCGGCGCCATCATGGACGGCTGGATTTCCGCCGGGATCGCTACGGTCAGGGGCGAGGCGCCCAAGGTCGCCGACGAGGCGGTGGACGTCGCGGGCGAAGCGGCCGGCAAGGCGGGTGACGCGGCCCAGGCCGGCGCCGCCGCCGCGACCGAAGAGCTGAAGAAGTAAGCCCTTCGTCAGCCAGGGTCCGCCGGAACATCCGCCCGGGCGAAGCGTTCGGGCGGCATGGGCGAGATAACGGCTACGGTTGAACAACCGGCGGACGCGGCATTGGACGTGGCCGCCGAAGCGCATGAGCTGACCCCGCACGTCGCGATTTCACGCGTGATCATGCTGGTGAATCCACTGTCCGGCAGCGTCGGGCCGCGCGCCGCGGGCGAGGCCGAGGCGATACTGGCCGACTACGGGTGCGACTCCTCGGTCGTCGCGCTGGAGGGCGGGCGCTTCGACGCCCAGATCAGCGAGGCGCTGGACGCGAAGCCGGACGTCCTGTTCGTCCTCGCCGGGGACGGCACGGCGGGGACGATCGCATCGCGGGCGGGCCCGGACGGACCTCTGGTCGCGCCCCTGCCCGGCGGGACGATGAACATGCTGCCCAAGGCGCTGTACGGCACGGCGGACTGGAAGCTGGCCCTGCGCCGAGCCCTGGAGGAAGGCGCGCCCCAGTCCGTGGCGGGCGGCGAGGTCTCGGACGGCGCGTTCACCCAGTCCTTCTATTGCGCGGCGATTTTCGGCTCCCCGGCCCTGTGGGCGCCGGCCCGCGAGGCGATGCGGACCGGCAAGCTGAAACTGGCCTGGCTGCATGCCCGCCGGGCGTTGAAGAGGGCGTTCAGCGGCCGCTTGCGCTTCTCGCTCGACGCCCGACCGGAACGGCGCGCAGAGGCGCTGGTCCTGATCAGCCCCATGATCTCCCGCGCGATGGAGGAGAACACCGGGCTGGAGGCGGCCGCCATGAATCCCAGCGACGCGATGGAGGCCTTCCGTCTGGCGGCCCATGCGGTGATGGACGACTGGCGACAGGATCCGGCCGTCACGACCCGGGCGACGCAGAAGGTGGCCATCCGCGCCCGCTCGCGCATCCCGGCCGTCATCGACGGCGAGCCGGTGCAGCTGCGTCACACCGCCGGCGTCCGGTTCATCCGCAAGGCCTTCCGCGCCCTGGCTCCCGTCCCGCCGGCGGCCGAGGACTCGGTCTAGTGGGGCGTATTCTCCAGTTTTCGGACATTCACTTCGGATGTGAACACCGGCGGGCCTGTTCAGCGGCGCTGGACTACGCCCACGCCAATACCGCCGACCTGATCCTGATCACCGGAGACATCACCCAGCAGGGCTTCCCGGACGAGTTCGACGCGGCGGCCGAATGGATCCGGCGCATGCCCGATCCCCGCTTCGTCATCGTCGGCAATCACGACGTGCCCTACTGGAGTCTGGCCGCCCGCCTGTTCCATCCGTGGAAGGCGTTCGAGCGGGCGACCGGACACCCGGCCCACGATCACCAGTTCCTGAGCCCGGACCTGATGGTGCGCGGGGTGGTCACGGCGCGCGGCTGGCAGGCGCGGCCGAACTGGTCGAAGGGGGTGATCGATCTGGATCAGACCCGCAAGGCCGCGGCGGCCCTGCGTCAGGCGCCGGTCGGGGCGCTGCGGGTGCTGGCCTGCCATCACCCGCTGATCGAAATGATCGGTACGCCGATGACCGGGGATGTGAAACGCGGCGACGACGCGGCCCTGATCTTCGCCGAGGCGGGGGTCGACCTGATCACGACCGGTCATGTCCATGTCCCCTTCGCCCTTCCGATCCAGCTCGGCGATCACTGCTCCTATGCGGTGGGATGTGGGACCCTGTCCCATCGGGAACGGGGCGCGCCGCCCAGCTTCAACCGGATTGAATGGGATGCGGGGGAGATCGTCGTGACCGCAGTCGCCTGGACCGGCGACCGGTTCGAGGACCATCAGGTCTGGCGTCTGCCCCGCCGCCAGGACACCCGCAAGATCGCCACCGCGCCTGACCCCAACGCCCCCGGCGAGCGCGAGGCGGCGGCGGTCTGAGGTTGCGCCGGGCCCCGAACCGCGCTTCAGGTCGGTGATGACCATCGTCCATGTGATCGGCGCCGGACCCGCGGGCCTGATGGCCGCCGAAAGGCTGGCGAGCAGCGGCGTCCGCGTGATCGTCCATGAGGCGATGCCGTCCGTGGCGCGCAAATTCCTGATGGCCGGACGCGGCGGTCTGAACCTGACCCATTCCGAGCCTACGGAGGTCTTCCTGACTCGGTATGCGGAGGCGACGCCGCGCGTTGCGCCCTGGCTTGATCGGTTCTCGCCGACCCGACTGATCGGCTGGGTCGAAGGGTTGGGACAGCCGACGTTCGTCGGAAGTTCCGGCCGGGTTTTCCCGGTGGCGATGAAGGCCTCGCCGCTGCTGCGGGCCTGGCTCGCCAGGCTGGCCGATCTGGGCGTCGAGGTGCGGACCCGGTCCCGCTGGACCGGACGCCGGGACGGCGGCTGGACCTTCGCCGGTCCGCAGGGCGAGACGACCGAACAGGCCGACGCCGTCGTTCTGGCGGTGGGCGGCGCCAGCTGGCCGCGTCTGGGCTCGGACGGATCGTGGGCGGAGGATCTGCGCTCGGCGGGGGTTGAGGTGGCCACGTTCCGACCCTCCAATGTCGGTTTCAACGTCGACTGGAGCGAGGTCCTGAAGGCGCGGTTCGCGGGCGAACCCCTGAAGACCATCGGCCTCAGCCATGGCGGCCAGTCGGTGCGCGGCGACCTGATGTTGACCCGCTACGGCCTGGAAGGCGGCGCGGTTTACGCCCTGTCGGCGGCGCTGCGGGACGCCATCGAGCGCGACGGCGTGGCCGAGCTGGTTGTCGATCTGCGTCCGGACCTGTCGGTCGAGGCGTTGGCGGCGCGGCTGGCCAAGCCGCGTGGGAAGGACAGCGTGTCCAACTGGCTGCGCAAGGCGGGCGGGTTGTCTCCGGCGGCCGTCGGCCTCCTGCGGGAAATCCCGGGTCCGATCCCGGAGGGCGCGGACAAGCTGGCGCGCCGGATCAAGGCGGTGCGTCTGACGCTGACCGGCGTGCAGGGGCTGGAGCGCGCCATCTCGTCGGCGGGGGGAGTCCGGCTTGATCAGGTCACGGATGATCTGATGCTGAAGGCTGTGCCGGGCGTCTTCGTCGCCGGCGAAATGCTGGACTGGGAAGCCCCGACCGGCGGCTACCTGTTGCAGGCCAGCTTCGCCTCAGGCGTGGTGGCGGCGGACGGCGTGCTGGACTGGCTTGGCCTCACGGGGCAGGGTGGTCGTCCTTCCTGACCGTCCGGAGTTGAAGTCATGCGCCTGAAATCGATCCTCGTTTCGACCACGGCGCTGCTCTGTCTCGCGGGCGCCGCGCACGCCCAGCAGGCGGATCCGGCCCGGCTGAACGAGTACACCCGGGTCCTGGCCTCGGACGAGTTCGAGGGCCGTGGCGTCGCGACCCCGGGCGAACAGAAGACCGTCGACTATGTGGTCAGTCGGTTCCAGGCGCTGGGGCTGGAGCCCGGCGGCCCTGACGGCCAGTGGGTGCAGGTCGCCCGATTGAGCCGGACCCAGCAGTCCGGTCCGGCCACCATCACCGCCACCGTGAACGGACAGGTCCGCACGCTGGAGCGCGGCCCGCAGGTGCTGGTGGCCAGCGATCGGCCGGTGGATCGGATCACCCTGACCGACGTGCCGGTGGTCTTCGCCGGCTATGGCGTCGATGCGGCCGAGAAGGGCTGGGACGACTTCAAGGACGTGGATGTGCGGGGCAAGATCATCCTCGTGATCGTCAATGATCCGGACTTCGGCGCGCCGGAAGGGCATCCGGTCGCGGGTCGCTTCGACGGCAATGCGATGACCTTCTACGGGCGCTGGACCTACAAATTCCAGGAGGCGGCGCGGCAGGGCGCGGCCGGGGTGCTGGTCATTCACGACACCCCCGGGGCCGGATACGGCTGGAGCGTGCTGGAGGGCTCGTCGACGGCGCCCGACTTCGACATCGTCCGCACCAACTGGGAGGCCGAGCGGGTCCCGGCCCAGGGCTGGATCCAGGGCGATGTCGCCGCGGCCCTGATCGGGGACGCGGGCCTGGACTACGCCGTCTTGCGGGAACAGGCGCGGACGCCGGAGTTCCGACCGGTCGAATTGCCGGGCGTGACCATGTCGATGAATTTCGGCCAGACCCACGCCAATATCGAGAGCCGCAACATCCTGGCCCGCATTCCGGGTTCGGAGCATCCGGAAGAGACGGTGCTCTACGGCGCCCACTGGGACGCCTATGGCCGCGCCACCCCGCAGAACGGGGACGACATCTATAACGGGGCCGTGGACAACGCGACCGGCGTCGCTGCCCTGATCGAGCTGGCGCATCTGTTCAAGGAAGGGACGCCGCCGGAGCGTTCAGTGGTCTTCGCCGCCTGGACCGCCGAGGAGGCGGGCCTGCTGGGCGCCGAATATTACGCCGCCAACCCGGTCTGGCCGCTGGAGACGACGGTCGCCAACATCAACATGGACAGCTTCCTTCCGGGGACGGAGATTTCGCCCGAGATCGTGGTGATCGGCGCGGGCAAGAGCGAGACGGACCGCTGGGTCGAGCGCCGCGCGACCGAACAGGGCCGCCGCCTGATCCCCGACCCGGCGCCGCAGGCCGGCGGCTTCTATCGCTCGGACCACTTCCCGCTGGCCCGGATGGGCGTGCCGGCCCTGTTCGCCGCCGCCGGCTTCACCGGCCACAACGCGCCCAGCCGCGACTACGTCCAGAACCGCTACCACAAGCCCTCGGACGAATGGACGCCGGACTGGGTGATGGACGCCGCCGCCGTGGACGTGAATCTGCTCTACGCCGTGGGCCGCGATCTGGCCGACAGCCGCGAGTGGCCGCGCTGGAACGCCGGCGCCGAGTTCGAGGCGGCGCGCGAGGTGTCGGCGGACCGGCGGCGGTGACAGGGGCGGGCGTCGGGTCTAGACCCCTCGCATGACCGACCTCCCCGATATCCACGGCGTCTGCCCGCCACGGTTCGCTGCTGTGAAGGACGCCTTCGCCGCCAATTTCATCGAGGCTCCCGAAGGGCTGAACGAGCAGGGGGTGCGGTTCAGCGTCCGGATCGGCGGCGAGACGGTCATCGACCTGTGGGGCGGCTCGGCCGATGCGGCGGGGACGGTTCCGTTCGGCGAGCGGACCCTGACCCCGGTGTTCTCGACCGGCAAGGCGGTGATGGCCCTGCTGATCGCGACCTGCGTGGAGCGCGGCCTGCTGGACTATGACGCGCCGGTTTCCAGCTACTGGCCGGCCTTCGGTCAGGCGGGCAAGGACCAGATCACCGTCGGCCAGATGATGAGCCATCAGGCGGGCCTGCCGGGCTTCGACGCGCCAGAGGATCCGGCAATCTGGTTCGATCGCGAGGCGACCCTGGCCCGGCTGTGCGCCCAGGCGCCGATGTGGGCGCCGGGGACGGCCTCGGGCTACAGCCCCATCGTCATCGGCTATCTGGCGGGCGAGCTGTTCCGTCTCGTCGACGGGCGGACCATGGGCGCGGCCCTGCGGCAGGACTTCCCCGGCCTCGACCTGTGGATCGGCCTGCCGGAGGCCGAGCACGACCGCGTGGCCCAGATGCGCAAGCCGACCAAGGCCACCAATCTGGGTGACATCGACGCGATCAAGAAGGCCGCCTTCCTCGACAAGGGCTCGTCGCCCGGCGGGCGGGGTTCGGCCGAGTGGCGGATGATCGAGATCCCGTCGGCCAACCTGCACGGCACGGCGCTGGACCTCGCGCGGATCGCCGGAATCCTGTCGGACGGCGGCGCCTTCGAGGGCCGGTCTGTCCTGTCGCCCGAGGTGCTGGCCGCCGCGACGCGCGAGCGCATCCACGGGCAGGACCGGGTGCTGCCCTATGAGATGAGCTGGGCCGCCGGCTTCACCCGCAATGCGGGCCTCAACATCTTCGGGACCAATCCGGACGCCGTCGGCCATTGCGGCTGGGGCGGGTCCTGCGTCTTCGCCGATCCGGCGACGGGCGTGTCGGCCGCCTATGTCATGACCCGCCAGTCGCCGCACCTGATCGGCGACCCGCGCGCCCAGCGGCTGATCGGGGCGCTGTACGCGGCCCTCTAGCCGTTCACGACCTCATTGGCGCTGTTCTTCAGCGCCAGCCGGGCCGCCCGCTGGCGCAGGAAGGCCGCGGCGGCGAAGACGCCCGCGCCGGTCCAGATGAAGGCGAACGACGCGATCCGCAGGCCGGTCAGGGGCTCGCCCGCCCAGACGCCGACCGCGAACTGAAGCGTCGGGGCCAGGAACTGGATGAAGCCGATGGTCGACAGCGGCAGGCGTCGGGCCGACCAGGCGAACAGGGCCAGCGGCAGGACGGTCGCCGGACCGTTGGCCAACGCCCACAGCAGGTTGGTCGGGCTGTCGAAACCGGCGCTCGCGCCGGTGTTCACCAGCCAGAGGATCCAGAGCAGGCCCAGAGGCGCCAGAAGCAGGCACTCGATGAACAGGCCTGTTTGCGCCTCCACCGGCACGCGCTTGCGGATGACGCCGTAGCTGGCGAACGAGATGGCCAGGGCGATCGAGATCCACGGCGGCCGACCCAGGGCCAGCGCCTGGAACAGGACGCCGACCGCCGCCAGACCGATGGCGACCCAGCCCCATTTGTCGATCTTCTCGCGGAACAGCCACAACCCGACCACCATGTTGAGCAGCGGGTTGATGTAGTAGCCGAGGCTGGCCTCCAGCGTCGCGTGGTGGGTGGTGGCCCAGACGTAGAGGCCCCAGTTCACCGCGATCAGCGCCGTCGACAGCGTCAGCCAGGCCAGGGTCTTCGGCGAGCGGAACACCGCCAGCACCTGCCCGCCCTGTTTCGCCAGAACCACCAGAAGACCCGCGACGAACACCGCCCAGAACGCCCGGTGCGCCAGGATTTCGAAGGCGTCGAATCCGACCGCGTGCTGCCCCATGAACAGCAGGGGCATCAGCCCCCACAGCACATAGCAGCCGAAAGCGGACAGCAGGGCGGGGCGGCTCGCGTCGGAGCCGGTGGCGGTGGTCATGGGAGCCTCCATCGCCGGGGGAGCGGCGAGACGGAAAGGATCAGACAGTCAGGGTGCGATAGCCGGAGGACGACTTGATCGTCCCCGTCTCGTCCAGCAGCTGGGCGATCTGGACGGCGTTCAGGGCCGCGCCCTTGCGCAGGTTGTCCGAGACGACCCAGAACGACAGGCCGTTCTCGACCGTGTGGTCCTTGCGGATGCGGCTGACATAGACGGCGAACTCGCCCGCGGCGTCGACCGGGGTGATGTAGCCGTCGGCCTCGTGCTTATCGACCACCTGCACGCCGGGGGCGTCGCGCAGGATGGCGCGGGCCTCGTCCGGGGTGATCGGACGGTCGAACTCGACGGTGACGGCTTCCGAGTGACCGACGAAGACCGGGACGCGCACGCAGGTGACGGTCAGCTTGATGGACGGGTCCATCATCTTCTGCGTCTCCATCCACATCTTGGCTTCCTCATCGGTGTAGCCGTCGTCGCGGAACGAACCGATGAAGGGCAGGACGTTGAAGGCGATCTGCTTGGGGAACTTCTTCGGCGTGGCGTCGCCCAGGCCGTAGATGGCCTTGGTCTGGTTCCACAGCTCGTCCATGCCTTCCTTCCCGGCGCCCGAGACGGACTGGTAGGTCGAGACGACGACGCGCTTGATCTTCGCCGCGTCGTGCAGCGGACGCAGGGCGGTGACCAGCTGGATGGTCGAGCAGTTCGGGTTGGCGATGATGTTCTTCTTCGTCGCCAGCTTGACGTCGTCCGGGTTCACTTCCGGCACGATCAGCGGCACGTCCGGGTCCATGCGCCAGGCCGAGGAGTTGTCGATCACGATCGGACCGGCCTTGCCGATCTTCTCCGACCATTCCTTCGAAACGCCGCCGCCGGCCGACATCAGCACGATGTCGACGGTCGAGAAGTCGAACTGCTCGAGGTCTTGGCATTTCAGGGTGCGGTCGCCGAACGCGACCTCGACGCCCTTGGATTTTCGCGAGGCGATGGCGTGGATTTCGTCGACGGGGAAGTCGACCTCCTCGAGGATGTTCATCATCTCCCGACCGACATTGCCGGTGGCCCCGACGACGGCGACGCGATAGCCCATTTGCGTATTCCCTGATGGCGTCCCGGGCCCGGCGGAGAGGAGCCGGACGGAAACGCGAAGATGCAGGCTGCGATGTAGTCTTTCGCAGCCGCGAAGCAATCAGTTTTCCAACCGCCCGCGGACGGACCAGCCTGAGAACCGAGCGGCTTCCCATACAGTGGGCTTATGGCCGAACCGTGATCGACGCTTTTCTCGGCGTCCCGGCGGAGCTATGCCGGGGGCGATGACCTCCCGCATCCGTTCCGCCTATGACATCCGCATCGAGGAAGGCGTCCTGGTCCCGGACCCGGCGCAGGAGCCGCTGATCGCGGCGCTGGAGCGGCTGGAGCTCGATCTGGCGAAGAAGAGCCTGTTCGGCAAACCGCCGGCGGTGCAGGGGCTCTACATCTGGGGACCGCCCGGGCGCGGCAAGTCCATGTTGATGGACCTGTTCGTCTCCAGCTCGCCCGAGGCGCGCAAGACCCGCGCCCACTTCCACGCCTTCATGGCCCGCATTCACAAGCTGGTCGATCAATGGCGCAAGGGGGACAGAAAGACCCGTCAGGCCGTCTTCGGCACCCACAAGGGCGACGATCCTATCGAGCCGATCGCGGAGTTGATCGCTTCGGAGGCGAGGCTGCTGTGCTTCGATGAGCTGCAGGTCACCGACATCGCCGACGCCATGATCCTGGGGCGGCTGTTCGAGGCCCTGTTCGAGCGGCGGGTGGTCCTGGCCGTGACTTCGAACCGGGCGCCGATCGACCTCTACAAGAACGGGCTGAACCGGCAGCTCTTCCTGCCCTTCATCGCCGAGATCCAGAAGCGCTGCGTGGTGGTCGAGATCGACGGCGCGCGTGACTGGCGGCTGGACCGTCTGATGGGATCGCCGGTCTGGTTCACCCCGGACCAGCGCGTCGCCTTCGAGACCCTGTGGTCCGAGCTCCGGGGCGGCGAGCCGGAGGAGCCCGCGCATCTGACGGTGCTGGGCCGCGAGGTGACGGTTGATCGCACGGCGGGCGGCATGGGGCGGGCGACCTTCGAGGAGTTGTGCGCCCGCCCGCTGGGCCCGCAGGACTATCTGGCCATCGCCGAACGCTTCCACACGGTCTTCATCGATGAAGTACCGGTGCTGGGGCCCGCCAACCATCATGAGGCGCGCCGCTTCGTGACCCTGATCGACGCCCTGTATGAGGCCAAGACCCGGCTGGTGGCCCTCGCCGCGGCGCCGCCGGAGGCGCTGTACACCAAGGGCGTCGGCGCCTTCGAATTCGAGCGCACGGTGTCGCGCCTGAACGAAATGGCGTCCGCGGACTGGCTGGCTCACCCCCGGGCGGATTAGGCTCGGCCACAATTCCGCTCTGACGGTCCGGCTGGATCGCGAACCTTACGGAGATCGACATGCGCCGACTGACCGCCCTCGCCGCTTTCGCCACCGCCGCCGGGCTGGTGTTCGCCGCCGTTCCGGCCGCCGCCCAGACGCCGCCGCCCGCGCAGGCCGCGGCCCCGAGCCGGGGCGTGACGGCGGACGAGGTGAAGACCTGGCTCGTCGGTTTGGGCGGGACTGTCGACGGCCCGACCCCCGTGGACGGCGGTGTTCTGCTTCGGGTGCAGGACAGCCCGCTGCCGTGGAGCCTCAGCCTGTTCGGGTGCCGCACCCGCTGTGACGACCTTCAGTACAACGCCATCTTCACCGGCCCGATCACAGAAGCCCAGGTCACGGCGTGGAACCGCGAAAGCCGGTACCTGAAGGCGGTCTGGATCGCGCCGGCGACCCCGGGCGGCGACGCGACCATTCTGGCCCAGTATGACGTTCTGCTTCTGGCCGACGGCGCCGAGCAGTTGCAGGAGCCGACCTACATCTGGCTGCAGTTGCTGACCCAGTTCGCCCGCGCCCTGTTCGCCAATGTCGCGCCGGCGCAGCCGACCGCGCCGCCGGCGGGGAACTGACGGCTTTCCGGAGCGCCTATCGCCGCCGCGCGAAGGGATCGATGACGGTGGTCAGCGGCGCGGAGCAACCGTCGATCCGCCGGTCGAGCAACAGGTCGACGCGCACCGGGTCGCCGTCGCGCTGCATCAGGTCGGTCATGACCGGGCGCGGCGTGGCCGTGGCCAGGGCGGGCCCGGCCTGCTGGATGCGCGGGTTCTCGCAGTCGCCGCGGACGCGGAACCGATAGGTTTGGGGCTGGATCACCGGCGGCGGCGCAGGCTCGGGCCGTACGGTGGCCGCAGCCTCCGGATCGACCAGCAAGGCCAGAATGAGGGGCAGCATGGGCGTCTCCCTTCGTTTCGGCGGGCAGCCTACGCCCTTCCCCAGGTTGCGGCCAGACACAACCGTCAGGTCGGCGCGCAAGAAAAAGGGCCGTGGATCGCTCCACGGCCCTCGTTCTTTTTGGCCCTATCGCTCGGCTCGCGGAGCCTCGCTGCTTGAGGGCGATGCGGTTGCGCTCCAGCAGCGAGCGACCGCGTCGCGAGCGATAGCGCCCCTTTGCGGACCTTAAGCCAGCGACGGTTCAATGTCCTTACAGGCCTGGATGAGGCCTTGGACCGACTCCACCGACTTGGCGAACATCGCCTTTTCTTCGTCGTTGGTGGTGAACTCGACGATCTTCTCGACGCCGGCGGCGCCGATCAGGGCCGGAACGCCGACGTACAGGTCCGACAGGCCATACTCGCCCGACAGCCACACGGCGCACGGCAGGACGCGCTTCTGGTCCAGCAGGTAGGACTTGGCCATGGCGATGGCCGATTCCGCCGGGGCGTAGAATGCCGAGCCGGTCTTCAGCAGGGCCACGATCTCGCCGCCGCCCTTGCGGGTGCGCTCGACGATGGCGTCCAGATCGGCTTGCGACAGGAAGCCGGCGGCGACGGCGTCCGGCAGCGGCAGGCCGCCGACGGTCGAGTGACGGACCATCGGGACCATGTCGTCGCCGTGGCCGCCCAGGGTCCAGGCGTGGATGTCCTGCACCGACACGCCGGTCTTTTCAGCCAGGAAATAGGCGAAGCGGGCCGAGTCCAGCACGCCGGCCATGCCGACGACCTTCTCCTTCGGCAGGCCCGAGAACTTCTGCAGGGCCCACACCATCGCGTCGAGCGGGTTGGTGATGCAGATGACGAAGGCATTCGGGGCGTGGGCCTTGATGCCCTCGCCGACGGCCTTCATGACCTTCAGGTTGATGCCTATCAGGTCGTCGCGGCTCATGCCCGGCTTGCGCGGCACGCCGGCGGTGACGATGCAGATGTCGGCGCCGGCGATGTCGGCGTAGTCGTTGGCGCCCTTCAGGGCCACGTCCTGACCGAAGACGGCCGAGGCTTCCGCGATGTCCAGCGCCTTGCCCTGCGGGGTGCCCTCGGCGATGTCGAACAGGATCACGTCGCCCAGCGCTTCGCGCGCCGCAACGTGGGCCAGGGTGCCGCCGATCATGCCGGCGCCGATAAGGGCGATCTTCGCGCGAGCCATACTGTCAGTCTCCGAGGGTGGATTGTGCGGTGCGATACCGCTGTCGGGCGGCGGTCTAGACCCGCTGGCGCGCGCCTGCAACCGTGACGCCGCGTGAGGTCTGTCCTACCCTGCCCGCCAGATGACCGTCACGCCCGAAACCCTGCCCGAGTTTGTCGCGCCCGAGGATGTGCCGACGGCCCTGATCCCTGTCGCCGACGAGCGGGAGGTGCGGGCGCAGATGGAGGTCTGGCGGGCGAAGGTGCTGAAGCGGCCCGGCCTCTGGGACAGGGCGACGCGCGGAACCCAGGACCGCATCAACCGCGTCATCCCCGAGCGAGTGCATCAGATCATCACCACGGGCGTCGAGGCGATGACGAAGGGCATTCTGTTCGGCTCGGACCTGTTGAAGGCGAAGCCGGTGGCGGCGGGCGGGCTGGCGGCGCGCGAGGAGAAGGCCCGGGCGACGATCCGCGCCTATCGGAACACCGCCAGCATCGAGGGCGGGGTCGCGGGTGCGGGCGGTTTCGTTCTGGCCGCCGCCGATTTCCCGGCTCTGATGGCGATCAAGGTGCGGATGCTGGGCGAGATCGTCGCCGCCTACGGATGGGGGGGAGGTTCCGTGCGCGAACGGCTGTTCGTGCTGCACATCTTCCATCTGGCTTTCGCCAGCGCGCGTCGGCGGCCTGAGGCGCTGGCCGATCTCGAGCGATGGATCGCCGATATCGATCAACCCGAGGTCCTGACTGACTACGACTGGCGAACCTTCCAGATCGAATATCGGGACCACATCGATCTGGCCAAGATGGCGCAGCTGTTGCCACTGGTCGGCGCGCCCGTCGGGGCGGTGGTCAACTGGCGACTGGTCGAGCGGCTGGGCGAGACCGCCGTCATGGCCTGTCGCCTGCGCTGGTTCGCCGAGGCCGACCGCTAGGTCCCGACATCGTCCGGGTCAGGCTCGGCGCTGCGGGCCCGGTTGAGCCGCCGCGCGGCGAGCGCTCCGGCCAGGAACAGGGCGCCGACCGCCAGGAAGGACGCGGCGCGGGTCACGCCCTCCAGTCGGGCGAGATCGAAGAACAGGACCTTGCCCGCCGTGACCAGCAGCACGATCAGGCCCGCCCAGCGCAGGACGACATCGTGCCGGCCCGCGCTGAGCACGAGTGCGCCCAGTCCGAACAGGGCCCACAGCGCGGAGAAGGTCCAGGTTTCCAGACCGCCGCCGGGGGTGTCGACGCCCATATCCACGCCATGGAAGGCGGCGCGGATCATCAGGGTCATCAGGACGAACAGGATCAGGGTGGCGACCGCCGTTCCGGCCCGGTCCAGCGGCGCGGGCAGGCCCCGGAGTTGGGACGCCGCGCCGGCGCCGAGCGCATGCAGGCCGAACAGGAGCGCGACGTGGGCCATCGAGGCCATCGGGTCGGTGTCCGGTCCCCACCACGGACTGGACCACCAGCCGAAGACGACCACGGCGACGGCGATCGCCAGCCATCCCGCCGGCGTCGCGGTCTCGCGCAGGCCCTGCGGCAGTCCGGAAGCCGCACCGATCCGCGGATGGGCGAAGGTCCGGGCGGTGAGCAGCAGCAGGACAGCGTAGGCGGCGGCCTCGGCGCGGCCGATGACGGCGTCCGTCATCGCGTCGCCGACGAACAGGTGGCGCAGCGTCATGACCAGCCACAGGAAGCCGAAGGCGATGCCGTTGATGGTCCAGGCCCGGCTCCAGTTGTCGGCGGGTTTCCGGCGCGCGCCGCAGGCCAGCAGCAGGAGGGCGGGCGCCAGGAAGCTGACAAGCAGGGTGTTCAGCACCGGCGGACCGACAGGCGCTGCGCCGCCACCCCACCAGGGGTTCAGGACCAGCCCCTGCAGCAGCGCTCCGTGCACAACGCCCGCGCCGATCACCAGCCGGGTCCGCCAGCGCGCGATCGGGCCGTCATCTTCGGCCTGCCTCAGGGTGAGCGCCAGTCCGGCGCTGAGCAGCAGCAGGGTCCGCGCCGAGGCCCGGAACAGCTCTCCCGACAGGGCGTCGGGCTGTTGCCCGGAAAGGAGCAGGTGGAGGCCCGCGAACAGCCCGGTCAGCAGGACCAGCAGCGACAGGGTCGCCTGCGCCTCCGCCTCATGGTGACGGTCGCGCCGCATCAGTCGCGCCCCGGCGAACAGCAGGGCGGCGGCCAGCAAGGTCGTGCCTATGGCGAAAGGCAGGGGCAGCGCGCCGGAGAGGGCCGCGCCCATCGCCTCCGGCGCGAAAAGGGCGGCGAGGGAGAACAGACCGCCCGCGACGGCGGTCTGGGCCAGCCCCGGCCAGGAAAGCCGCCGGGCGGCCAGTGAAAGCAGCAGCGCCGCCGCCGCGAACGCCAGCGGCTCGAAGCGACCCGGCAGGGCGGCGTGGAGGGCGAGGAACGACATCTCGGCGGCCGCCGCGAGCCAGAGCACCAGGCCACGGTCTTTCGCCAGGTTCTGCGAGGTCCGGGCGATCAGGGCGGCGGTCAGGAACAGGGCGGCGCCGAGAACCGCCGCGGGCGCCCACGGCAGGGTCAGGACGGCGTCGTCCATCAGGCGCCAGCCGACGCTGGCGGTGACCGCCGCGCCGACGGCGCCGACGCCCAGCAGGACGGTCCGGCGTGATCCGGAAGTCCTCAGGGCGCCGATGAGGGCGGCCAGGGGGATCAGGGCCGTCAGCCCGTGCAGCCAGGGAAGGTCCGGCTGCGGACCGGCGCCCCAGCCCGGGAGGGTCAGGGCGAGAAGGATCGCCAGCACCGCGGATGCGACGGGTGCGGCGAACACCATGGGCGGGATGATCCGCCGCACGGCCGCCGCCGCGCCGAGGATCACCAGCGCGCCTGACAGGGCCGCCGCCGTCGGCGCGCCGCCGCCCGGCGCCAGGGCCTGGAACCACGACAGAAGGGCGGCGAGGGCGGTCAGGACGGCCGCGATCCCGGGCTGGTGACCCAGCACCTTGCGACCGGCGGGATTGGGCTCCGGGGCCTGCCGGCGCAGCCACAGCACCGCGGCGACCGGGCCGACCGCGGCCAGCAGGATCAGGAGCGCTCCCTCGTCCGGCGCCGGGAACAGCGCCAGAAGCAGCAGGCCGATGACGGTGACGAGGGCGGCGTAACCCCACGCGCGCATCGCGCTGATCGTGAATCCGGTGACGCCGATCAGCAGGGCCCAGGCGAGCAGGACCGTGGACGGCCAGGCGTCGATCCCGGTCACCCACGGCGTGACCGCCGCTCCGACGAGGGCGAGCAGGCCGAGCGGCTCGCCGTGGCGCAGCGACAGGGCCAGAAGTCCCAGAGAGATGAGGCCGGTCAGGATGGCGGCGGCGGCGAACGGGATCAGGTCGTACAGGGCGTAGGCGGCGCAGACCGCGCCGTACAGGGTCACCGCCCCGGCTCCGGCGGCGACGGCGGCGGCCAAGAGGTGACGTCCGCCCGGCGCCTGTTTCTGCCGCAGGATCCATTCACTGGCGGCGATCATCGCCACGCCCAGGGCGGCGGCCGCGGCGATGCGCAGCGGCGGGGTGAAGACGCCCTGCTGGGCCGCATAGACCACCAGCAGGAGGCCGCCGAGCGCCAGTCCGCCGCCGCCGATCCACGCCAGTCCGTTCTCGGCCAGCCAGGTCGAGATCGCCGTCCGCCGTTCGCGCGGCGGCTTCACCGGCTCCGGTTCGCCGCTGAAGCGGGGATCGAACGCGGCGGTCGCCCGGGGCGCGGGCGTCTCCATCCGCGCGGCGGCGGGGCGCGGGGCGGGCGTGGTTTCGAACGGGGCCGCCGGCGCGGGCTTCGGCGCAGGCTTGGGCGCGGCGCCTTCCGACCAGCGCGGATCGCCCATGACGGTTTCCAGCGTCTCGGCGGTCGTCGGTTTCTTCTGGCCACCCAGGGCCTTCAGGGCGGCGTCGAGGCGGCGCTCCAGCCGCCGGATCGCCTCGGCCTGCCGGTACACGAAGACCGCCAGCACGATGATCACAAGCCAATGCAGCACGATGTCGGCCCCCGGACGGCTACGCCACGCGCCGGCGCGGGCCGCCGGCTACCGCCGATAGTGAAGCGAATTCCTGCGCCTGCAACGCGTATGGCGAAGTCCGGCGATCACAAGCGTGTCCATAAGTTTGCCTGTTGGTGATGACAAAGTTTATTGATTTTCCCTGTTGTCCGTCCGCGCCTAGGCTCCCGCCACAACATCAGGGAGACGACGACCATGGACGGACACGCCGGCGGAGCCACGCCCCTCAACGACCCGAAAAAGGAACCGGCCGCGCTGCGCAGCCTGCTGGGTCGGACCAATCGCGACTGGTGGCCGAACCAGTTGACCATGGACATCCTGCATCAGCAGGGGAAGTCGGGCGACCCGATGGGCGACGGCTTCAACTACGCGGAGGCCTTCAAGTCGCTGGATCTCGCGGCGGTGAAGCGCGACCTGACCGCCCTGATGACCGACAGCCAGGCCTGGTGGCCGGCGGACTACGGCCACTACGGCCCCTTCTTCATCCGCATGGCCTGGCACTCGGCGGGCACCTATCGCACCGGTGACGGGCGCGGCGGCGCGGGCGCGGGGCAGCAGCGCTTCGCTCCGCTGAACAGCTGGCCGGACAACGGCAACCTCGACAAGGCCCGCCGCCTGCTGTGGCCGATCAAGCAGAAATACGGCGCCAAGCTCAGCTGGGCCGACCTGATGATCCTGGCCGGCAACGTCGCCATCGAAAGCATGGGCGGACCGGTCTTCGGCTTCGGCGGCGGCCGCGCCGACGTCTGGGAGCCCGAGAAGGACGTCTACTGGGGCACCGAGGAGAACTGGGTCGGGGATGAGGGCAACCAGACCCGCATCCGTCCCGATGACGGCGCCGCGCTGGAGGCGCCGCTGGCGGCCATCCAGATGGGCCTGATCTATGTGAACCCGGAAGGTCCGGGCGGCGTGCCGGAAGCCTTGCAATCGGCCCGCGACATCCGCGAAACCTTCGCTCGCATGGGCATGAACGACGAGGAGACGGCGGCCCTGACCGCGGGCGGCCACACCTTCGGCAAGGCCCACGGCGCCGGCGACGCCTCCAAGGTCGGCGCATCCCCTGAGGGCGCTGACATCGCCCAGCAGGGCATGGGCTGGCAGTCGGGCCACGAGAGCGGCATGGGCGACCACACCATCACCTCGGGCATCGAGGGCGCCTGGACCCCGACCCCGATCACCTGGGACATGACCTATTTCGACATGCTGCTGGACCACGATTACGAGCTGGTCCGCTCGCCCGCCGGGGCCAAGCAGTGGCAGCCGGTCGGCAATCCCGAAGAGACCCTCGCCCCGGCCGCGCACACGCCGGGCAAGAAGGTCCCGACGATGATGACCACGGCCGACATGGCCTTCAAGATCGACCCGGCCTACCGCGTGATCATGGAGAAGTTCCGGGCCGACCCGGCCTACTTCGCCGACCAGTTCGCCCGCGCCTGGTTCAAGCTGTGCCACCGCGACATGGGGCCGAAGGTTCGTTACCTCGGCCCGGACGTCCCGGCGGAAGACCTGATCTGGCAGGACCCCATCCCGGCGCCGACCGGCCCGGCCCTCGGCGCCGCGGATATCAAGGCGCTGAAGGACAGGATCGCGGCCTCGGGCCTTTCGGTCAGCGAGCTGGTCTCGACCGCCTGGGCCTCGGCGGCGACGTATCGCGGCTCGGACCATCGCGGCGGCGCCAACGGCGGACGTCTGCGTCTGGCCCCCCAGAAGGACTGGGAGGTCAATGAACCGGCCAGGCTGGCCAAGGTGCTCAAGGTCTATGAGGACATCGCGGCGGGCTCGAACGCCTCGGTCGCCGACCTGATCGTGCTGGGCGGTTCCGTCGGCATCGAACAGGCGGCGAAGGCGGCCGGCGCCTCGATCGAGGTCCCCTTCACCCCGGGCCGGACGGACGCCTCCGCCGAGCAGACGGACGTCGAGGGCTTCGCGGTGCTGGAGCCGCGCGCCGACGGCTTCCGCAACTATCTGCAGGTCCGTTTCAACGTTCCGACCGAGGAGCTTCTGGTGGACCGCGCCCAGCTTCTGGGCCTGACCGCGCCGGAGATGACGGTTCTGGTCGGCGGCCTGCGGGTTCTGGGCGCCAACCACGGCGGCTCGACCCACGGCGTCCTCACGGATCGTCCGGGTCAGCTGACCAACGACTTCTTCGTCAACCTGCTGGACATGAAGACCGGCTGGAAGAAGGTCGACGGCGAGGGCGACGAGACCTTCGTCGGCACCGACCGCGAGACCGGCGAGGAGCTGTGGACCGCGACCCGCACCGACCTGGTGTTCGGCTCCAACTCCCAGCTCCGCGCCCTGTCGGAGGTCTATGCCTCGTCTGACGCTGGCGGGAAGTTCGTGAAGGACTTCGTCGCCGCCTGGGTGAAGGTCATGAACGCCGACCGGTACGACCTGAAGGCCTGATCCGTCGCGGACCGCCCGCCTCTCTCCGTCGGAGAGGCGGGCGGGTTCGGCTGATGGACTTTGCCATGTTGATAACGACGCCTTATGTGGCGCGGATGCTCCCCACGCTCCGCCAACTTCAGTACCTGCGTCTGCTCGCCGAGCACGCCTCCTTCAGCCGCGCCGCCGAGGCCGCCCACGTGAGTCAGCCCGCTCTGTCGGCGGGGGTGCAGGAACTGGAGAGAATTCTGGGCGCGCCGGTGGTCGAGCGCACACGGGGCAATGTTCAGTTGACCGCCGTCGGCGCCGAGGCCGTGCGCCGGGCCGAGGACGTTCTGGCCCGCACAGAGGATCTGGTCGAAGCGGCGCGCAATGCGGGCAAGCCGCTGTCGGGCCGGTTCCGTCTGGGCGTCATCCCGACCGTCGCGCCCTTCCTTCTGCCGGCCCGGCTTCCGGCGTTGAAGGAACAGTATCCCAGCCTGCGCCTGTTCATCCGCGAGGACCTGACGCCCCGGCTGGTGGCCGCGCTGAAGACCGGACATCTGGACGCCGCCGTGATCGCCCTGCCCTACAGCGCGACCGGCATCGAACATGCGCGGATCGGCGATGACGAAATCCTCGCCGCCGCCCCGGTGGGCCATGTCCTGGCGGGCGATGGACCGATCCCGCCCGGCTCGCTGAAGGCCGAGGACCTGATTCTGCTCGAGGACGGTCACTGTCTGCGCGATCAGGCCCTGGCCGCCTTCGATATCGAGGCCCCCAAGGGCGACGACGTCTTCGCCGCCACCAGCCTGCACACCCTGGTTCAGATGGTCTCGTCGGGTCTGGGCGTCAGCTTCCTGCCCGAGATGGCGGTCCGGGCCGGTCTGGCCGACATGCCGGGCGTCGTTGTCCGGCCCATCGCCGCCAAGGCGCCCCGGCGCGAGATCGTGGTGGCCTGGCGGGCGGGCTCGAGCCGGGCCGCCGAGGCGAAGCTGCTGGCGGAAGCCCTGCGGCTGGACTGAGCTTCATTACCACTCCGTAACGTGCGCCCCGGACCGGCCCTGTTAGGGTCGGCGCCGCCCGTCGTCCGGGCGTCCGGAGCCCGTACATGAAGACCCGTCTGATCCTGACCGCCGCCGCCTCGGCCCTGTTGCTCGGCCTGCCTGCCGCCTCGCCCGCCCTGGCCCAGAGCGCCGCTTCCGCCCCCGCGGCGGGCCAGATCGCCGTGCCGCCGCTCGGCTTCCAGGAGCGGACCCTGCCGAACGGGCTGAAGGTCTACACCGCGCGGGACACCTCGACCTCGAACGTCACCGTGCAGGTCTGGTACCGCGTCGGCTCCAAGGATGATCCCGAGCGCCGCTCGGGCTTCGCCCACCTGTTCGAACACCTGATGTTCAAGGCGACGCAGAACTTCCCGGACGAGACCTTCGACCGCCTGACCGAAGACGTGGGCGGCAACAACAACGCCTTCACCTCGGACGACGTCACCGCCTACCACGAGACTGTTCCGGCCAATCATCTGGAACGCCTGATCTTCGCCGAAGCCGACCGTCTGGGGTCGCTGGTGGTCAATGAGTCCGTGTTCGAGAGTGAACGCGACGTGGTGAAGGAGGAATACCGCCAGGGTGTTCTGGCCAGCCCCTACGGCCGTCTGTTCAGCCTGTTCGTTCCGGCGACCATCTATCAGGACCACCCCTATCGTCGCTCGACCATCGGTTCGATCGAGGACCTGGACGCGGCGACCATCGAGGATGTGCGTCGTTTCCACGCCACCTATTATCGCCCCGACAACGCCTATCTGATCGTGGCGGGCAATTTCGATCAAGCCCAGCTGGATCGCTGGATCGACCAGTATTTCGGCCCGCTGGCCAATCCGGACCGCCCGTTGCCGACCAATGATGTGCGCGAGCCCGAGCCGACCGCCCCGCGCGAGGCGACCTTCTACGCGCCCAACGTGCCCCTGCCCGCCGTGGTTCTGGCCTGGCCGGGCGTTCGCTATGACGACCCGGATCGCGCCGCCCTGACCGTGCTGGACGGCATCCTGTCCACCGGCGAGAGCTCCCGTCTGTACCGCTCGCTGGTCTACGATCAGAAGATCGCCACCCAGGCCAGCTCGAACGTCGACGCCAGCCAGCAGGCCGGCTCGGTCATCACCTACGCCATCATGGCTGAAGGCGAGACGCCCGAGGCGGGCCTCGCCTCGCTCCGCGCCGAAGCCGCCCGTCTGCGCGACGCCCCGGTCACCGAGGCCGAGCTGGCGGAAGCGAAGAACGAGCTGATCGCCGGCGCCCTGAGGGACCGCGAGACGGTCGAGGATCGCGCCAACGTTCTGGGCTGGTCGCTGATCAACACCGGCGGAGCCGCCGCGGCCGACGCCGAAATCTCGGCCCTGCAGGCCGTGACCGTCGCCGATATCCAGCGTGTCGCCCGCCGCTACCTGACCGACGACCGCAGCATCTCGATCCGCTATCTGAACGCGGACGAGCAGAACCCGGTCACCGCCCAGTCCGTGGAGGTCACCGCCCCGGTCAAGGTCGCGAACCTGGCCCCGGTCGGTCGCATCTTCGAACTGCTGCCGGAAGATCAGCGGACCCCGATCCCGGCCGCCGGCCCGGCGGTGGACCTGACCACCCCGACCGTGGAGACCTTCACCCTGTCGAACGGGCTGGAGGTCTATGTCGCCCGTAAGCCGGGCCTGCCCCTCGTCTCGGCCCGGCTGGGCATCGCCGCCGGCTCGGCGGATGACGGCGCGCGGACCGGCCTGTCGGTGCTCACCGCCGGCCTGCTGACCCAAGGCTCCAGCGGCCGTTCGGCGCCGGAGATCGCCGCCGAGATCGAACAGCTGGGCGCCCAGCTCGGCGCCTCGTCCGGACCGGACTTCTCCAACGTCTCGGTCAATGCCCCATCGGATGTCTTCCCGCGCGCGCTCGCCCTGATGGCCGATGTGGTGCGGCGTCCGGATTTCGCGGCCGAGGAAGTCGAGCGCCAGCGTGACCAGTCGCTGGATGGCCTGCGGGTTTCGCTCAGCTCGCCGGGCCCCGTCGCCTCCATGGCGGCCGGGCGACTGGTGTACGGCGACGCCGCCTATGGCGCGCCGGGCGGCGGCACCCCGGACTCCCTGCCGGGGCTGACCCGTGAGGATGTCACGGCCTTCCACGCCGCGCGCTATCGCCCCGAAACGGCGACCCTGATCTTCTCGGGGGATATCACCGTCGACCAGGCCCGCGCGCTGGCGGAGCAGGCCTTCGGTGACTGGCGCGCCACGGGTCCGGCGCCCGCGCCCCGTGTCGATCCGGCCGGCTCCGCCGTCGCACCGCGGGTCATCGTCATCGACCAGCCGGGCGCCGGACAAGCGGCGGTCTATGTCGCCATGCGCAGCATCGCGCGTACGGACGCCGACTACTTCCCGCTGACCCTGGGCAACACGCTGCTGGGCGGCAGCTTCACCTCGCGCCTCAACCAGGAAATCCGCATCAAGCGCGGGCTCAGCTACGGCACCCGGTCGAACCTGGGCGTCCGTCAGGACGAGGGCGCTTTCGTCGCCTACGCCCAGACCCGCAACGACGCGGCCGCCGAGGTGGCTGATCTGATCCTGGGCGAGGTGAATCGCCTGTCGACCACGCAACCGACCGAAAGCGAGATGACCACCCGTCAGGCCATCCTGTCGGGCGCCTTCGGCAGCTCGCTGGAGACGGTGGACGGCCTGGGCGGGGTCGTCGCCAATCTGGCCCTCTACGACCTGCCGATGAGCGATCTGGCCAGCTACGTCGGCCGGGTCGAGGCCATCACGCCCGAGCAGGTTCAGGCCGCCTTCGCCGAGCATCTGCCGGTGTCGGACGCCAGCCTGGTGATCGTCGGCGACGCCGCGCAGTTCATCGACGCGATCCGGGCCAAACACCCGAACGTCGAGGTTCTGCCGCTGTCGGCGCTGGACCTGGATACGGCGGCGCTGCGCTGAAACCGGCGGCCCCTCCCTCGCCAGGGGGAGGGGTCAGCCTGACATGCAGATGACCCGCGCGACGCGCAGGTCGCGGCGCAGGTCATCAGAGACCAGCCCGTAGTTGTCGACCGTCAGCAGGCGGCCCATCAGCGGTTCATCTGCCTTCTGTACGCCGCGCACGGCGGGGCGGAAGGTCTCGGGCGAGGTCGTGTAGATGCGGCCGCGACGCGGGCTTTCAGCGATGGTCACGCCGACGACCCGTCCCTGCCGGTCCATCACCGGCGCGCCCGACAGGCCCGCAAGCGTTCCGCCCAGGCCATCGGTGCGACCGACCTCGGCCCAGGCCAGGACCGGTTCGTCCCGCTGGCCTCGGCCGCGCACCTTCAGCGTTTCGCGCCCGAGGAGGCGGGAGGTCACCTCGCCCGCCCGCGCCTGCGGATAGCCGGGATGGAAGCCCCGCTGTCCGCTGCGCAGGGCTTCCGCAGGCGCGATGGGCAAGGCCGACGGGCCACCCTCGGTTTGCAGCACGGCGATGTCCGCCCAGGGCGCTAGCCGCATGTCCGCCGCGACGGCCCGACCGCCGCCCACCAGAATGGCGGGCTGTCGACAGCCCTCGACGACATGGCGGGCGGTCACCCACCGTCCGGTTCGGGCGATCGAGAAGGCGGTGCCGGTGGACGGCTGGAAGGGGATGTCCGGCGCATTGACGGTGACGGCCGGGTCAAAGGGGGTCACCGGGCCCAGAAGGGCGCCTTCGGCCTCGTCAGGCGCGGCGGGGGCCGGCGGAGCGTCGGCGTTCTCGCGGTGGCTCAGGCAGGCCAGGACGATCACGCCGACCACGCCCGAGTAGATCAGCCAGTCGGGCGGCCTCATCCGATCACCCGGTCAAAGCCGCCGCGAGGATCAGGGCGGTCGACAGCTTGGCGCCGACCAGCAGGACGGAAGCGGAGACCTCGCCGTCCCGGATGCGCTGGGGCAGTCCGGTCAGCAGCATGTCGATCAGGCGGAAGGCCAGCAGTTGCAGCGCCAAGGTCGCCACACCCCACAGGGTGATGTCCTTGATCGAGGTCGAGACGCTCAGGCTGACCGCCAGCGGAATGGCCAGACCCACCAGCACCCCGGCGAAGGCGACCGCCGCGGCGGCGTTGCCTTCGCGGATCAGGGCGATCTCCTTCCACGGCGTGAACAGGGCGTAGATCACCGCGCCGGCCAGCAGCAGGCCCAGCGTTACCGCCAGATGGGCCAGGGTCGTGGGAAAGCCTGTCGCGAAGGCCTGCACCTCGGCGCTGTCGAGCACGCTGGAAAGGGACGAGGTGTCCATGGCGGTCCGCTGGTCAGAAGTCAGGAACGCTTGCCCGCTTTTCGCCCCAATCCGCAAGCGCGCGGACGACACAGTCGGTCAAGATTGATGACAGCCTGTGACGAAGGGAGCAGTGAGCAGGAAGTGCTCGCTCGCCGCCGTCTGACTGAAATCCTGCTGCCTTAAGCCGCTTCCGCCTCGTCGCCTTCCGCCGCGGCCTTGCGCAGGGCCGAGGCGCGGATTTTCTCGCTCTCGGACTTCAGCTGGCCGCAGGCGGCCAGGATGTCCCGGCCGCGCGGGGTCCGGATCGGGCTGGCGTAGCCGGCGCGGTTCAGGATGGCCGCGAAGCGCTCGATCGTCTTCCAGTCCGAGCACTCGTAGTCGGTGCCCGGCCACGGGTTGAACGGGATCAGGTTGATCTTGGCCGGAATGCCCTCGATCAGCTTCAGCAGGGCGCGGGCCTCGTCGGGGCTGTCGTTGACGCCCTTCAGCATCACGTATTCGAACGTCACCCGGCGAGCGTTGCCCAGGCCCGGATAGGCGCGGATGGCGTCCATCAGCTGGACCAGCGGGAATTTCTTGTTCAGCGGCACCAGAACGTCGCGCAGGGGGTCGTTGGTGGCGTGCAGGCTGATGGCCAGCATGGTCTGGGTGCGTTCGCCCAGCTCCGGAATCTTCGGCACCACGCCCGAGGTCGACACCGTGATCCGGCGACGCGAGATGGCGATGCCCTCGTTGTCCGAGATGATGTCGATGGCGTTGGAGACGTGGTCCAGATTGTAGAGCGGCTCGCCCATGCCCATGAACACGATGTTCGACAGGCGGCGGTCCTCCTTGGGCGACGGCCATTCGCCGAGGTCGTCGCGGGCGACCTGGACCTGGGCCACGATCTCGGCGGCGGTCAGGTTGCGGACCAGCTTCTGGGTGCCGGTGTGGCAGAAGCTGCAGTTCAGGGTGCAGCCGACCTGCGACGACACGCACAGGGCGCCGGCCCGGCCCACGTCGGGGATGTAGACGGTTTCGATCTCGATGCCGGGCGCCGTGCGGATCAGCCATTTGCGGGTGCCGTCCTTCGACACCTGCCGCTCGATCACCTCGGGGCGGGCCAGGGTGAAGGCCGCCGCCAGCTTCGCCTGGGTGTCCTTCGCCACATTGGTCATCGCCGCGAAGTCGGTGACGCCGTAGTGGTGGATCCAGCTCCACACCTGCGACGCCCGCATCTTGGCCTTCTCGGGCGGGCACACTCCCGCGTCGATCAGCGCCTGCCGCAGCTCCGCGCGCGTCAGACCGGACAGGTTGACGGGGGCCGAAACGGCAGGGGCGCTGGTGCGCGAAAGGTCGAGCGTCAGGCTCAAGGCGGCGTCCTTCGATGGCGGGAGACCGGCCTTATACCACAGATCGCGCTGGATTTAAGGCGGGGGGCGAAGCCTCAGTCGGCCCCATCCTCGATGTGGTGGATCTGGTCGTCGTCGAGGCCGAAGTGGTGGCCGATCTCGTGGATCAGGACGTGGGCGATGATCTCGTCCAGGCCGACGTCGCCCCGCTCGCACCATTCGTCGAGGATCGGCCGACGATACAGGAAGATGCGCGACGGTTCGGCCGCCGGGCCCATGCTGTAGCGCAGGCCGATATCGACGCCGTGATACAGGCCCGTCAACTCGAACGGGTCCTCCATGCCGAAGCCCGCCAGCACCTCGTCGTCAGCGAAATCATCGACGCGGATGACCACGTCCCCGGCCAGCCCCCTGAAGGGTTCGGGCAGGGCGTCGAACGCTTCCTTCGCCAGTCGGGCGAAATCCTCGAGGGAGGGGGCGAGTTGGTTGGTCCACTGCATGGGCGAGAGGGTCGAGGGTCGGGGGTCGAGGGTCAAGACTTCGGGCGGACCCCGGCGGTTTCGCCGCATTTCGCCTCCCTCGACCCTCGACCCTAGTCCCTCGCCCCTCTTCAGGTATGGTTACCGAATCAGGGCTCGGGAGCTGAACGACACACATGGCCGAGGCGGACATCGCCTATGTCGCGACCGCGGGCGCCGCGGGACTGGCGCTGGCGCTCAGCGCCTGGGCCGCGCGGCTGCGCGGGCGTCTGGCCGAGCGCAACACGGTGCTGGAGGCCGCCATGCAGCGCGCCCAGGCCGATCTGTCCGCCCGGGACGGCGCCCTGGCCGCGTTCGAGGATGTACGGGTCGCCCTGACCCCGGGCGGCGGCGCGGACCGTCTCGGCTCCCCGGCGACCTGGGAACTGATCGTCCGTGATCTGACGAATGGGGTCGAGGTCTTCCCCGACGATCCCGCCTATGTGGTTCTGGACGCGGTGCGAGAAGTCGCGGGCCCGCGCCTCGAGGCCTTGCTCGAACGCGGCGAGGCTTTCGACGCTGTGCTGGAGGGCGAGTCCGGCGCCTGGGCCGTCGAGGGACGCAGCGCCGCCGGCGCCGCCTGGCTGCGCCTGTCGCGGCTCGGCCTGATCGGTACGGCGGCCGAGAGCGGCCTCGGCCTGCTCGCGGACTACTATCCGGCCCCGACCTGGGTGGTCGATGCGGGCGGACGCCTGGCTTGGGCGAACCGCGCCTGGCTGGCCGAGATGAAGGTCGAAACCGTCGAGGCCGCCCGCGACAAGAGCCTGACCTTTGATCGCGGCGCCGACGCCATCGTCGCCGAGGCGGGCCGCCTGCACCAGCGTCAGGAGGGCTTTCGCTGGACGACCGGCGGCGGGCGCCGTCGCGCCTGGCGGATCGTCGCCGAGCCCGCGCCCGGCGGCGGGGTTCTGGCCTTCGCCCTGGACATGACGGAGGCCGAAGAGACGCGCGACACTTTGCGTCGTCACGTCGAGGCCCACGACGAGACCCTGAACCACATCGCCGACGCGGTCGCCATCTTTGGCCCGTCCAAGCGGCTGGCGTTCCACAACACCGCCTTCCAGCAGATGTTCAGCGTCGATCCCGGCTATCTGGACGAGCGCCCGACGCACGCCGAACTGCTGGACCGCCTGCGCCAGCGCCGTCTGCTGCCGGAGGTCATCGACTACGCGGGCTGGAAGGCGCGCGAACTGGACTTCTACGGCGCCTCGGCGGCCGCGCCGGACGACAGCTGGTCCCTGCCGGACGGCCGCACCCTGCGCGTGGTGCGCCAGCCCCACCCGCTGGGCGGCGTCCTGCTGCTGTTCTCGGACATCACCGACGAACTGAAGCTGCGCAGCCGCTTCAACGCCCAACTCCAGGTCCAGACGGCGACCCTCGACAAGCTGAACGACGCGGTGGCCGTGTTCGGTTCGGACGGTCGGATCCGCCTGCACAACGAGGCGTTCGAGAGCTTCTGGGGCGTGACCGGCGAGCAGCTGCGCGCCGCCGGCGATTTCGACGCCGTCGCGGCCCTCTGCCAGGCCGCCATGCCGGACCCCAGCCTGTGGCTCGGATTGAAGGCGCGGGTCGCGGACCCCGATCCGGAAAGCCGCGTGCCGATCTCGGGCGAGGGGCGGACGGTCGACGGCCGCACCGCCGCCTGGCAGACCCGCCCCTTGCCGGACGGCGCCACCCTGGTCGCCTTCTCGGACGTCACCGCCCGCCGCGAGCTGGAGCAGGCCCTCGCCGCCAAGGCCCAGGCGCTGGAAGAGGCGACCGCGTTGAAGCGCGAGTTTGTGGGCAGCGTCTCCTATGAGCTCCGTACGCCGCTGACGACCATCGTCGGCTACTCCGAACTGCTGGAGCTTCAGGGCGATCTGCCCGAGCGCAGCCGTCAGCACGCCGGGGCCATCCGGGTGGCGGCGAGCCAGCTGGCCACCTCGATCGATGACGTTCTGGACATGGCCCAGATCGATGCAGGCGAGATGGAGCTCACGCTCGGCGACGTGAGGGTCTGCGATCTGCTGGACACTGCGGCGGAGAAGGTCCGTGCACGGATCGAGGGGCGTGGCGCCGTTCTGACCGTCGCCTGCCCGACCGGGCTGCGACCCATCCGGGCAGACGCCCAGCGCGTCGGACAGGCGCTCGAGCATCTGCTGGACAACGCCGCGCGCGCGGTCGGCGAGGGCGGTTCGGTCAACCTGATCGCCGAGGGCTCGCCGTCCGAGGTTCGCATCCGCGTCGAGGACAGCGGCCGCGGCATTCCCTATCACCTGCAGGCGCACGTCTTCGACCGGTTCGTCCGGCGTGAGCGCGGGGGTCCCGGCGTCGGCCTGGCGCTGGTGAAGGCCCTGGTCGAACTGCACGGCGGCTGGGCCGAGGTGGAGAGCGAACCCGGCAAGGGCGCGGCCTTCATCCTGCATCTGCCGCTGGAGGCCGCGAGCGTTGCGGCCGCCCCGGAGCTGCATCTGGGGACCGGGTTCTAGGGATCAGGTTTCAGGGGAAGGGTGTATCAGGTCTTTGACAGTGGGGCCGCGTTTACCTACGCCCCTACAACCTGATCCCTAAAGCCTGGAACCTCCAATGGCCAAGCTGCTCAAGACCGCCCTCATCTACGACTTCGACGGCACCCTCGCCCGGGGGAACATGCAGGAAGTCAGCTTCATCCCGTCCGTCGGGATGGGCATCGGCGACTTCTGGGGCGAGGCCGAGGCGCTGACCAAGGCCGCCGACGGCGACGGCATCCTGATGTACATGCAGCTGATGCTGGCCCACGCCCGCCAGAACGGCGCGCCGATCACCCGCGAGGGCCTGCGCGAGCACGGCCAGGACGTGAAGCTGTTCGACGGCCTGAAGAACGACCTAACCGGCAAGGGCTGGTTCGACCGCATCAACGAGAAGGGCCGCGAGTACGGCCTCGACATCGAGCACTACATCATCTCGGCCGGGCTGGAGGAGATGATCGACGGGTGCCCGATCCGCGAGGAGTTCCACCACGTCTTCGCGTCCAAATTCGTCTACGACGAAAACGGCGTGGCGATCTGGCCGGCAGTGGGCGTCAACTACACCACCAAGACCCAGTACCTGTTCCGCATCAACAAGGGCGTGCTGAACCACTGGGAGCACGACAAGATCAACAAATTCATGGCCGACGACGACCGTCCGGTCCCGTTCGAGCGGATGATCTTCCTCGGCGACGGGGACACCGACGTCCCGACCATGAAGATGATGCACACCAAGGGCGGCTTCTCGATCGCGGTCTACGACCCGCGCTTCAACGAGAAGGACCAGAAGAAGATCTATTCGCTGATCTCCGAGGACCGCGTGAATTTCGTCGCCGCCGCCGACTACCGCGAGGGCTCGGCGCTGGACCTGATCGTGAAGGGCCTGATCGGCCGCATCGCCATCAACGCCGGGACCATGCCGGCGGGGGTCTGATCGGCCGCATCCACAGGCGGCGTCGGCGGCGACTACCCTGAGACGGCGGATCATCCGCCCGGGGAACATCGCCATGCTGCATCGACTGACCGGTCTGCTGACCCTGATCGCCGCCCTCCTCTTCGGGGGCGCGGCGACAGCGCAGGAGGTGGCCCAGCGCCCGGTCGCGGGCTTCCCGCACGCCGTGCTCTACACCGTGGGCGACGCGCCGAAGCCGGTGGTGGTCATCCTCCACGGCGCCGACGGCAATGACGAAGCGAGCACGCGGTTCGGCCCGATCCTGGCCCGGATGGGCTATGCGGCGGTCGGCCTGCCCTACTATTCGCCGAACTGGGGCGACTACGGCCCGCCGCCGAAATTCCCCGACCTGCCGGGCAGCTTCATCGACATCCGGGTCGATCAGCTGGCGGAGCTGCGCGAGGCCCTGCGCGGCATGCCGGGGGCCGATGTCGAGCGTTTCGGCCTGTTCGGCGCGTCGAAGGGCGCCGAGTTCGCCCTGATCGCGGGCAGCCGCTATCCGTGGATCGACAGCATCGTCGCCTACGCCCCCACCGATGTGGTCTGGGAAGGCTGGGGGTTGGAGATGGTCGAGGCCGAGGGGACGCGGTCGTCCTTCTCGTTCGGCGGCCAGCCCCTGCCCTTCGTGCCCTATCGCGGCTTCGTTGAAGGCCTGCTGGCGGGGCCGGCGGCGGACCTGCGCGCGATCCATGAAAACGGGCGCGCCGATCATCCGGAGAAGGCCGTGGCGGCCCGCATTCCGATCGAGACCTACCCCGGTTCGCTCCTGCTCATCGCGGGCGGCCGGGACGCCCAGTGGAACGCCGCCGGGGCGGTGACGGAAATCGTCGCCCATCGCTCCGCGGTCGGGCTCGAAACCGAGGCGCTGGTCTATCCGGAGGCAGGACACGATCTCGTGGGCGACGGCGGGGTGCGCCAGGTCGAGCGCAGCGGAGGATCACCGGAAGCGGATGCGGCGGCGCGCGCCGACGCCTGGCCCAAGGTCGTGACCTTCTTGGCCCGAACCCTGGCCGACTAGCGTCCGCCTGCGCGCAGCCAGGCGGCGCGGGCCGCGGCGAGCCGGGAGGGGATCAGGCCGCGCAGCCCGGCCTGCCCCGTTCGCTTCAGTCCGGCTTCCTGCCCCTTGGACCAGGCGACCTCGGCCTCTATGGCCACGCCCTGGGCGATATCGATGACCTGAACCTGTTTCGGCAGGGCCAGCTTGCGGTCCAGCCGCACCTTCAGACCCGCGCCGGACACGTCGGTGATCAGGCAGGGCATTTCCAGCCCCGGGGCGACCACGACGCCCTTCGCATTGGCGGGCGAACGCGCTTCAAGGCGACGATCCTGAAAACTCATGAGGCGACTGTGACAGGCTGACGGTTTCGATCCAGTTGCACGACGATGTCCGCGTGCACGCCGCCGTCGATCATCCGGCGGGTGAGGCGCTCGAAACACTGGATGAAGTCGGCGATCGCATGACGCTCCTCCGCGGCGAGCGGCCGCCCGCGCAGGTCCGCCTCCTGCTCACAACGCCAGTCCAGCACCGCGTCGAACCCTGGCGCGCGCAGAAAAAGACGGGCGTCCAGCCGTTCCGCCAGAGCCAGATAGGCATCGCCGGCGAAGGCGTTGACCGCGCGGCGCCAGACGCCGTCCGGATCGCGTTCCGTCTCCAGCCGGTTCAGCGGCGAGGCGAGGGCGTCGGACTCTTCAGGCAGCGCCCCCAGACACCAGCCGTCGATCAGAATGGCGCGAGGGCGACCGCGGAACCGGGGCCATCGACCCTCAACGACGCGCTCGTCGGCCAGTTTGTCGAACACCGGCAGCGGGGTCTCATCATCCGGGCCGGCGATGGACAGGGCGGCCACTGTCCGATCCAGAAGCTCCAGATCGTGCGTCCCGGGCGGTCCGCGCGTCGAGAACAGGGGATGGAGTTCCGCCGCGAGGGCGGCGCGCTCCGTCTTGGTCAGATAGACGTCGTCCAGCGACAGTTGCACCGCGCCGAACGCTCCGGCGGCCGCGCGGGCGAGGGTGGTCTTGCCCGATCCCTGCGATCCCGCGATGCCGATGACGGGCGGGCGATGCTGCGGTCCGGCCTCGATCAGGCGACCGATCAGGGCGACGAGGTCGGGTGTCAGTGCTGGTTTTCCGGCAGCCGGACGATCAGGCCGTCCAGATCGTCCGAAACGCGGATCTGGCAGGACAGGCGGCTGTTCGGCTGCACATTCTCGGCGAAGTCGAGCATCGACTCCTCCATGGCCGACGGACGTCCCGTTTCGGCCTGGAAGGCTTCATCCACATAGACGTGGCAGGTCGCGCAGGCGCAGGCGCCGCCGCAGTCGGCGTCGATGCCAGGCACGTTGTTGCGGATCGCGCCCTCCATCACGGAGAGGCCGTTCTTGACCTCGACGGTGTGCTCGCGCCCGTCGTGCTCGATGTAGGTGATCTTCGCCATGATGGGCTGCTAGCAGACTATGTTCTGGCGACATAGACCCAGGCGGAGCGCCCGGATTCCAGTGTCACGAGGATGCGGTGGTAGTCGTCGACCTCGTAGTCGTCGGCGGCGGTCAGTTCGGCGTCGGTGATCCGGAACACCGTGCCCTCGATCCGGCCCGAGCCGTCTGTGGTGGGCCGGACGATCGGGTGATGGGTCAGGCCGCTTTCGGCGATGACGTCCGGGTCGGTGATCTCGACCAGGCTCCGGTCGTAGCCGGGCAGGGCGTCCGCCGAGCCGTCCAGCCGGCGCCCGAAGTTCGCCTCCTGCACCTGCGGGTCCTGAAGGGTGCCGTAGGAGAAGAGGAGAACTTCGGTCATCCGGTTCAGGCCGAGGCCTTGTCCTTCTTGCGGCTCGACGAGACCATCAGCTTCTTGGTCTCGGCGATCGCCTTGGCCGGGTTCAGGCCCTTCGGGCAGACCTGGGCGCAGTTCATGATCGTGTGGCAGCGATACAGCTTGAAGGGATCCTCGAGGTCGTCGAGGCGCTTCTGGGTCGCGTCATCGCGGCTGTCCGAGATCCAGCGGTACGACTGCAGCAGGGCGGCCGGGCCGAGATATTCTTCCTGGTTCCACCAGTAGCTGGGGCACGAGGTCGAGCAGCAGGCGCACAGGATGCACTCGTACAGGCCGTCCAGCTTGGCGCGGTCCGCCGGCGACTGCAGGCGCTCCTTCTCCGGGTCCGGTTCGTCGGACTGGAGGTAGGGCTGGATCGAGTCGTACTGGGCGTAGAACAGGCTCAGGTCGGTCACCAGATCCTTCACCACAGGCTGGTGCGGCAGCGGCGAGATCGAGATGGTGTCCGACGAGCACTCGTCCATGCCCTTGGTGCAGGCCAGGGCGTTGCGGCCGTCGATGGTCATCGAGCAGGAGCCGCAGATGCCCTCACGGCACGACCGGCGGAAGGCCAGGGTCGGGTCGATCTCGTTCTTGATGTGGATCAGGGCGTCCAGCAGCATCGGGCCGTGGTCGTCGGCCGAGACCTCGTAGACGTCCCAGCGCGGCTCGGCGTCGACCTCGGGGTCGTAGCGATAGACCTTGTAGGTCTTGACGTTCTGGGCGCCGGCGGGAGCCTTGTGAACCTTGCCGGTGGTGGGCTTGGAGCCCCGGGGGAGAGTCAGCTGGACCATTAGTACACCCGCGCCTTGGGTTCGATGTACGAGACCTCGTCCGACATCGTGTAATTATGCACCGGACGGTAGTCGATCTTCACGTCCTCGCCGGCGGTCTTCCAGGCGAGGGTGTGCTTCATCCAGTTCTTGTCATCGCGATCCGGATAGTCCTCGCGGGCGTGGGCGCCGCGCGATTCCGTCCGGTTCAGGGCGCCCTCGATGGTGACGAGCGCCTGATCGATCAGGTTGTCGTACTCGAGGGTCTCGACCAGGTCCGTGTTCCAGATCAGGCCGCGATCGGTGGTCTTGATGTCCGAGCCCTGGGCGTGGATGGCGCGCAGCTTGGCGACGCCCTCTTCCAGGGTCTTGCCGGTGCGGAACACGGCGGCGTCCGACTGCATCGCCCGCTGCATCTCGATGCGGAGCTTGGCGGTCGGGGTCGAGCCGTTGGCGTTGCGGAAGCGGTCCAGACGGGCCAGGTGGCCGTCGGTGCTGCTGGCCGGAGCGTCCGGAACGGCGCTGTTCTTGTCGACGATCTCGCCGGTGCGCAGGCCCGCGGCGCGGCCGAACACGACCAGGTCGGTCAGCGAGTTCGAGCCCAGGCGGTTGGCGCCGTGCACCGAGACGCAGGCGGCTTCGCCCACGGCCATCAGGCCCGGAACCACGCTGTCCGGGTTGCCGTCGCGCAGCGTCAGCACCTCGCCGTGATAGTTCGTCGGGATGCCGCCCATGTTGTAGTGGACGGTCGGCAGGACCGGGATCGGCTCCTTGGTCACATCGACGCCGGCGAAGATCTTGGCCGATTCCGAAATGCCCGGCAGGCGCTCGTGCAGGATCGCCGGATCGAGGTGATCCAGGTGCAGGAAGATGTGGTCCTTCTTCGGACCGACGCCGCGGCCTTCGCGGATCTCGATGGTCATCGAGCGGCTGACCATGTCGCGCGGAGCCAGGTCCTTCACGGTCGGCGCATAGCGCTCCATGAAGCGTTCACCTTCCGAGTTGGTCAGGTAGCCGCCTTCACCGCGGGCGCCCTCGGTGATCAGGCAGCCGGCGCCGTAGATGCCGGTGGGGTGGAACTGGACGAACTCCATGTCCTGCAGCGGCAGGCCGGCGCGCAGCACCATGGCGTTGCCGTCGCCGGTGCAGGTGTGGGCGCTGGTGGCGGAGAAATAGGCGCGGCCGTAGCCGCCGGTGGCCAGGATGGTGGTCTTGGCGCGGAAGCGGTGCAGGGTGCCGTCGTCCAGCTTCAGGGCCGTGACGCCGGTGCAGGCGTGGCCCTGCATGATCAGGTCGAGCGCGAAATATTCGATGAAGAACTCGACCTCGCGGCGCACCGACTGGCCGTACAGCGTGTGCAGGATGGCGTGGCCGGTGCGGTCGGCGGCGGCGCAGGTGCGCTGCACCGGGCCCTCGCCGTAGTTGCGGGTCATGCCGCCGAAGGCGCGCTGATAGATCTTGCCGTCCTCGGTGCGCGAGAAGGGCACGCCCCAGTGCTCCAGCTCGTACACGGCCTGCGGGGCGTTGCGGCAGAGGTATTCGATGGCGTCCTGATCGCCCAGCCAGTCCGATCCCTTGACGGTGTCGAACATGTGCCAGCGCCAGTCGTCCTCGCCCATATTGCCGAGCGAGGCGGAGATGCCCCCTTGCGCGGCCACGGTGTGCGACCGGGTCGGGAAGACCTTGGTGACGCAGGCGACCTTCAGCCCCTGCTGCGCCGCGCCCAGCGCCGCGCGGAGGCCCGAGCCCCCGGCGCCGACG
>NZ_DASWWG010000011.1:0-9428 GCF_036400995.1 Brevundimonas sp. | reverse complement strand
GCGGCCCGGATCCTGACGGTTGCCGGTCGAACCGTGCGAGCGGTGCGAGACCGACACGCCGTGGGTCGCCCGCAGGCCGCCGAAGTTCCAGCGCTTCATGCCGCCGGCGAAGCCCTTGCCGATGGTCAGCCCCTGGATGTCGACCTTCTGGCCGGCGACGAAGTGGTCGGCCGACAGTTCGGCGCCCACGTCGAGGAGGCCGTCCGCGTCGACGCGGAACTCGGTCACGTAAGCCTTCGGCTCGACTTCCGCCTTGGCGAAAGCTTCCCGCTGGGCCTTGTTGGTGTTCTTGGCCTTCTTCATGCCCGCGCCCAGCTGCAGGGCGACGTAGCCGTCCCGCTCCTGGGTTCGCTGGCCGACGACCTGGCAGCCGTCGAGCTGGAGCACAGTGACCGGAACGTGCGCGCCGTCATCGGCGAACACGCGGGTCATGCCCAGCTTCTTGGCGATCACGCCCGTGCGCATCGGATCCCGCCTCTTTCTTTTTAGATCTTGATCTCGACGTCCACACCGGCAGAGAGGTCGAGCTTCATGAGCGCGTCCACGGTCTGCGGGGTGGGGTCGACGATGTCGAGCACGCGCTTGTGCGTGCGGATTTCAAACTGCTCACGCGACTTCTTGTCGACGTGCGGCGAGCGGTTCACGGTGAACTTTTCGATCAGGGTCGGCAGCGGAATCGGACCGCGGACGGTCGCGCCGGTGCGCTTGGCCGTATTGACGATTTCGCGCGTCGAAAAGTCGAGGACGCGGTGATCGAAGGCCTTGAGCCTGATGCGGATGCTCTGATCCATATCGGTTGTTATTCCCAAGCAGGCGAACCTGCGTCCCTGTGAACCATTTCAAAGACCGGAGCCTTCGGGCCCAAAGAGCCCTCAGAGTACGCACGTCCGCAAAAACGATCGGCCCACGCAGTACCCCGCGAAGGCCGTTTAAGTCCCAAGAAGCTGCAAAGAACAGGCACTCAGGTCGTTCCTGCGAACCGCGTCTGCACCCGGAGGTGCACAGCCGGTCCAACAAGAGTGCGCGCTTATGCCGATTGAGTCCCCGTTCGTCAAGCGGCGAAACTGTGTCAGGGCGGGCTTTTCCGCCTAGTCGGCCAGACGCCCCTCCGAGACGTTCTAACGCAGTGGAATACCCGCGCAATCCGCCCCCTGATCACAGGGCGCGACCATCATAAGCGTCGCAGGACGCTCCGACACCTCGAATTCCGCCCACCGCCCCGGCGGGGCCGTCCAGGCCAGGGTCACCGCCCCGCCGCGCCCCTGCGGCCCCGGACCGGGCTCCGTGGTCACCCAGACCTGGAAGCCCGTCGCCGGCTCGCCCGCGCAACCGGCGGCGGGCCCGAACACCCAGTCCCGGATCCCGTCGCCGTTCAGGTCGGGCGTATCGAACAGGGTCGCCTGCTGCAGGCGGACACCCTCCTCCGTCGTCACCGGACACCACGCCCGGCTGCGGAATCGCATCTCCTCGAGCATGGGCGGGGTCCACTCCGGCAGAATCGGCGTGCCGTCCTCCGTCTCCCCCCGGTCCACGGGGTCGACCACGGTCAGGCGGCTGAACCCGTCGGAGGACGGACGCTCCTGCAGCCGCCCGCTGCCCGCCTCCCACGCCCAGGCGCGCAGGCACGCGTCCCGGGCGCTGTCGCAGTACAGATGATGCAGCGCCGCCTCGACCCGGACCTCCCCGTCCACGGCCTTCAGATCGAACCGCAGGGCCTGTCGGTCGAAGGCCCGCACGAAGCCGCCGTCCACGTCGCTTATATAGAGAGTGGTCCGACACCCGCCGGTGCCGCAGAATTGCGTCGCCTCCGGCCAGCGGATCAGCCAGTCCGGCCGCCCGTCGCCATTGACCTCCACCGGCTCCAGCACCCCGTCCGGGACCGCCGTGACCAGAGGCGGCCGGTTGGTCGGGTCCTCGACGTCCAGATCAAAGGCGTTCAGCGCGTTCAGCACGTACCAGACGAAGCCCTCGGGCGGGGTCGGCGTCTGCGCCTTCCCCTGCCCCGCGGCCAGCATCGCCGCGGCCGCGACCGCCACCGTCCAGCATCCCCGAATCCGCATCGCCGCCTCCATCCGTCAGGCCGAGCCTGCGGCTCATCCCGGAGGACCGAAACCGTCGGTTTCTGACGGCGAATTGAGATAGCGCCGCTATGTCCGCCCAGAGGCGCCGCACGGGCGCCACAATGCGTGACGCGCTCGCCACACCGGTCGCAAGCCACTGTTTTGTGACAACTTTGTAATAGCTTGGCCGAAAGCGCGGCTGTTAGTCGGCGGCCAAGGCAGCGCGACTCCCCGCAGCTGCCGAGGGAAAAACAAAAATGAAGACTCTCTTCCTCGCCACCGCCGCCGTCGCCGCCTTCGCCGCCGCTCCGGCCCTGGCCCAGGACTCGATCGGCTCGATCGGCCTCACCTACAACAACGCCAAGTTCGAAGCCGGCGGCTCGGACTACACCGCCGAGAACGGCAAGCTGGACGTGGCCGTGGCCGTGCCGGTCGTCGGTGACTGGACCGTCACCCTGGACGGCGGCTTCGCCTACAGCAACAACAACGTCCCGGGCGCTGACAACAGCAACATCGACGGCACCATCCACGCCAGCACCCTGGTGAACGGCGTGCGCGTCGGCGGCTTCGCCGGCGGCCAGGGCATCGTCGACGAGACCCTGTGGTCGTTCGGCGCCCAGGGCCAGGCCTACCTGGACAAGATGACCCTGACGGGCGCTGTCGCCTACGAAACCGTTGACGGCGTGGACGTCGACGCCTGGACCGTCGGCGGCGACGCCGCCTACTTCATCACCCCGGCCTTCCGCGTGAACGGCGGCCTGGGCTGGAGCACGGTCGACGGCGGCGGCGACAGCATCGACCTGTGGTCGGCCAACGTCGGCGGCGAATACCAGATCGCCAACACCCCGCTGAGCTTCGTCGCCAACTACGGCTACAGCGAGCTGGAAGACGTGGACCTGTCGGTCAACACCCTGACCGTCGGCTTCCGCTACTCGTTCGGCGGCGACCTGCAGACCCGTTCGCGTTCGGGCGCTGACCTGGGCCGCACCGCCGTCGGCGTCGCCCCGATCGCCGCCATGCTGGCCTCGCCGGTCGCCCCGTAATCACGGGACCCCGGCCTTCGGGCTGAAAACGGAAAGCCCCGGCGGTTCGACCGCCGGGGCTTTTTCCATGCCGGGAGGTGTACAGCCTTACGTATATCCCCCTATGGTTGTTCCGAGAGACAACCGGGGGATCACACCATGCGCGCCGTCCAGACCGGTATCGTCGCGATCGCCATCATCCTGGCCTCGGCCGGCAGTTCCGCCGCGGACCTGGGGTCCGACGTGGAGCGATGTGACACCGGCCTCGACCGCAGCATTGTCGCCTGCGGGAACATGCATGCGCCGCTGTCCGGCGGCTGGAACACCTGCGTGAACACCGCCGTGGCCACCCACCGTGCCTGCGTGATGGACGCCGTCCGCCGCATGCAGACCCGCGGCGAGGACTGACCCGCTACGCCACCGCTGAAGACCGGACATGAAAAAGGCCCGGGGGGTTCCACATCCCCGGGCCTTCTCGTCACGACGACCGCAGCAGGTCAGTCGCCGATTCTCACATCGCCGCCGCCCAGGATGGCCCGGCTGACCGAGCCGGTGGCCCGCGCGATGGTCACGTCGCCCGAGCCGACGATGGACACGTCCACGTCGTGGGCCACGCCGCCGAAGTTGATGTCGCCCGAGCCGGCGACGCTGATGTCGATGTTGGGCGAGGTTCCGCTGCGCACGTCGACGTCGCCCGAGCCGCCGATCGACACCTCCATCGGGCCGTCCAGCCGCGCCACCCGGACATCGCCGGATCCGCCGATGGCCACCTCGAGACCGCGCGTCGCGCCGGCCATCACCGAGCCCGAGCCGCCGATCGACACCTCCAGCGCCCGGGACGTCCCGGTCCGGATGTCGCCCGAGCCGCCGATGGCCAGCGACACCGGCCCGTCGACGTTGGACACGTCCCAGCGGCCGCAGCCGCCGTGACCCAGCTCCACCGCCGAGGCGCCGCGGCCGATCGATCCGAAGATCGCGCCCTCGGCCTCGACATCCACATTGCGCGGCACGCGGACCAGGATGACCGGGGCGTCCATGACGTTCACCCGTCCCATGTCGCGAACCTCGACCCAGGCGCCCTCGCCCGGCAGGCCGCCCTCGCGGCCGGTGTGGCACTGGCGGATGCGGTCGCCGCCGCCCCGGTTGAACAGGCCCGAGCGACGGTTGCCGAGGCCGCCGTCGATAATGACTTCATCGCCGCGGCGGCTGACCTGCACGCGCGGCAGGCTCGAGGCGCCGTGCTCGACCTCCACCGCCACGTCGGCGCGATCCTCGATCACGACCGAGACGCGGGCGACGGCGTTGCGGATCTCCACCTTCGGCTCCTTGGCCAGGGCGGGTCCGGCGAGCGCCGTGAGGGCGATGACGGATACGGCGGTTGCGATTGCGGTTTTCATGACGGGCCTCCCAGTCCGGTATGAGGAAAGGGTGCGTCCGCCGCCGCCGGAAGTCACTTTAATACGAGGTCATGACCCCGTTGTAAGAAACCGGCCTGAAAGCCCCGCCCCGCCTGACCGACGGGACCCGGCCTTTCCGGATGTTCAGGTTCTCAGCGCGCCCGCGCCGTCGGCCACGCCGACCTCGGGCTCGAAGTCCCGTTCGAAATGCGCCAGCCGGCTCTTCAGCGCCCCGGCCTTCTTCAGGGCCAGCGAGGCGGCCCAGCGCGCCGCCAGCTCGGGCCCGGCCATCCGGTCGGTCATGCGCGGACGCTGCCCCCGGCTGCGCAGCACGGCGTTGGTGTACAGCGCCCCGTTCCGGAACCTCGACGGCCAGGTCTGGAAGTCCATCGACAGGCTGACGCAGAACCGGTCCAGGTTCTCCACCCGGTGCGGCGCATAGATCGGCCAGGTCAGGGCCTGCCCCGGCTCCAGGTCCATCACCTGCGCGTCCTGCTCGAAGGCCAGGGTGTAGGGCAGCTCCTCGGTCGTCTGGCGCGCGACCACCTGCTCCATATTGCGCTCGGGCAGGTGGCCCTCGTCGCCCGGATAGACGAACACCCGCTTGCGCCCGCGCATGTGGAACAGCACCACGCCCGCCGGGTCGAAATGATACGGCACCCGGGCCTTGGGCGACGACAGGATCAGCTGGCCCGCGTTCCGCACGGCCCGCATCCCCGGATAGTTCGCCTGCACCTTGCCGAACTCGGTCATGGCGGCGGCCCACAGCTCGGGCCAGCCGGTCTCGACCTCACGCATGTTGACCCACAGCCGCCCCTGCTGGATCGCCGCCAGCAGCTCGCCGCCGTCCAGACGCCCCCGCGCGCCGGTGCGCAGCGAGACCTGACCGTCGTCGTCGTAGTCGTACAGGTTGATGTCGAACAGCTCGGCCGGATAGCGATCCAGGATCGCCGCCAGCGACTCATCCGTGGCGAAGCCCTGCTCGACCAGGGAGTGCGGATGGACCTCGGCCTGACGGATGGGGCCGGAATAGCGGGTGCGGGTTTCGGTCATGGGATGTCTCAGGCCGGAACGCGATGGCTGGAAGAGGCACGGGCCTTTGCAAGGGCGGCGCCCGCCGCCTGCATGGCCCCCTTGAAGCGGTCGCCGGTCGTGACCTCGCAGGCCTCGATGGCGGCCCAGCGACGGCGCACGCTGGCGCGCAGGCGTTCGCCCCGGCCCTCGCCCGCCAGGTCGAGGGCCTTCACCGCCGCCTGGCTCATGGCTGAACCGATCCCCGGCTTCAGCACCATGGCCTCGCGGACCACATGGGCCCCGTTGCAGAAGTATTTCTTGTAGTGCTCGCCCTCGAAGCCGAAGTCGAAGGTGCGGTAGCCCAGCCCCGCCGCCAGCCGCATGGTGTCCATGCTCAGCAGGATCCCCGGCGAACAGCGCGCCAGCGAGGGCTCATAGCCCGGGAACCAGAAATGATACTGGTCGCCCGCGTGCAGCGAATATTCGATCGCCGTCAGGCGGTCGCCCGCCCACAGCCCGGCCATCGAGCAGCCGAAGCCGTTCTCGCCCCGGGTCTGCAGCAGCTCGTGCAGCAGGTCGGCGGTCCAGCCGCAGGCGAAGATGTCGTGGCGATTTGTCCGCTTGTACTGATCCCGCTTCAGGTTGATCAGCCAGTCCAGCAGCTTCGGATCTTGCAGGCCGCGCTCGACCCGCAGCGGGCCCAGCTCGGCCTCCATGCTGCGCCGCGCGCGTTCCTTGTCCTTGAAGAATTTGCCGAAGGCCGCGCGCCGTTCGGCGTACCAGCCGTCATAGCCGTCGTCGCCCAGCTCGACCTGTACCGTGCGCCGGTCCTCGCCCAGCGGCGTATCGCCGACCCAGGCGGTCACGTTCAGACGGGCGCCGCCCAGCAGGGTCGCCACCTCCGACAGGGTCGGGCCCTCGCCCGGCCGGGCGATGACGCCGTGATAGTCGTTCATCGGCGCGCCGAGCGGCTGAATCGCCGAGCCGCGCTTCTGGTGCGGGAAGAAGCCCGCGATCTCGCCGCCCCTGCTGAACACGGCCACCGCCGCGCCGGGGCTGACCCGGCCGGCGACGCGCGTGAAGCTGGGCCGGAAATAGGGGCTTTTCAGCGCCGGGTTGGCCGCCAGGAAGGCGCGCCACGCCTCCCACTCGGCCTCGCCCAGCTGGTCCGCCTTCAGGATGTCGACCTTGAATCCGGTCATCGCCGTCCTTCGCCCCCGTGGCCCCAGATCGGCCCGTTGCAGCCGGTCTCATGCCACAGACCCCGTTTCGGCCCGGTGAGCGTTCATCCTTAACGCTTCGTGATCCGGGAGCCCGCCTCCGGGCCGCACGTTGCGCTTGTCCCATCCGCAGGAGACCTGTCATGACTGACGCGAGACGCCCCGAGAGCCGTGAGACCGAGAACGAGGACCTGCGCCCCGACGCGGATGGCCGCCCCCCGCGCCCCGCGACCGAGCCCAAGGGCTCCGAAGGCTCCTCCAACCCGGGCGACACGGCCACTGATCCCGCTACCGGAAAGCCCAATCCTTGAAGCTTGTCGCCCCCATGCTCGCCGCCGTCGCCCTCACCGCCGGATCGGCGCTCCCGCTGTCCGCCCGCGCCCAGGACGCGCCCCGCCCGGCGATCGTGACCGGGGCGCCCATCGCGGTCTGCCCGTTGTCGACCGGCTTCGTGGCCGACAACGGCGGCCTGACCCGCAGCCGCGCCGCCGTCCGCGCCGGCGCCCTGCGCATCCTGGCCGTCGGCTCCTCCTCCATCGAGGGCATCGGGGCCAGCCGCCGCGAACTCGGCTTCGCCCCCCAGCTTGAACTGGCGCTGGAGCGCCGCATGCCGGGGGTGGACGTCACCGTCTTCAACCGCGGCATCGGCGGCGAGACGGCCCGGGAGACCGCCGACCGGCTGGAGCGCGAACTGGCCGCCGGCCGCGTCGATCTGGTCATCTGGCAACTGGGCACCAACGACGTGCTGCGGGACCGTCTGGTGGACGACGTCTTCGCCGACTTCCATCGCGGCGAGGCCGTGCTTCAGGCCGCCGACGTCGATGTGCTGCTGATCGACCCGCAGCGCCTGCCCGAGAACACGACCAACGCCTCGTTCCGCGGCCGCAACCCGGCGCTGGGCGACATGGCCCGCCGCATCTCCGAGGAAGGTCGTCGCGGCCGTTACGCGGTGCTGCGCCGCTTCGACGCCATGGCCGACTGGGGCGGGCTCGAGCGCGGCGGCGTGGGCCCGGACGACCTGCACCTGAACGACGCCGGCTACGCCTGCTGGGCCGAGGTCACCGCCGAGGGGCTGGCGCCCCGCCTGCGCTAGGCGCGGGGAACAAGCTCTGCCGCGAAGGGTTGCCTCCGGACCACCAACGGTCCGGAGTCCGCATGCCCCTTCGTCTGATCCTCGCCTCGACCGCCGTCCTCGCCCTGGCCGCCTGTGGCCGCGCCGACGATCCCGGTGATCCCGTCGAGGCCGCCCGGGCGCCCGGCCTGACCGCCGAACAGATCAACGAAGCCCGGCTGACCGCGCCCGTCGCGCCCCCGACGGCTCCGGCGCCCGGAACGGCTCCGCCCTCCCCGGTCCAGCCCGACCCGGCCCTGATCCGGCTGCAGGTCCTGCTGGACCGCTCGACCTTCTCGCCCGGCGCCGTCGACGGGGTGTCCGGCTCCAACCTGCGACAGGCGGTGGCCGCCTGGCGTCAGGCCAACGGCATGAGCGGCGACGCGATCGACGCCGAGCTGATGGATCGCCTGATCGCCGCCGACGACCGCCCGGCCATGACCACCCACGTCCTGACCGCCGCCGACGTGGCCGGGCCCTTCAGCCCGCCGCCGGGCGAGCTGGCCGAACAGGCCGCCAACGGCGTCCGCTACACCAGCCCGCGCGAGCGGATCGCCGAGCATTTCCATGTCACCGAAGGCCTGCTGCAGGCCCTGAACCCCGGCGTCGACTTCCGCCGCGCGGGCGTCCGCATCACCGTCCCGGCCATCGGCGCCGCGCCCCTGCCCGGCGACGTGGATCACATCGTGGTCGACAAGACCGAGGGTTCGGTCCGCGCCTTCGCCGGGGACGGCCGCCTGCTGGCCTACTACCCCGCCACCATCGGCAGCGGCGATAATCCGACGCCCAGCGGGACCGTCCGGGTCAACGGCGTCGCCCGCAATCCCGACTATGTCTACGACCCGGCCAAGCTCAGCTACGGTCCGGGCGGCCGTCGCCTCGTCGTGCCCGCCGGGGCCAACAACCCGGTCGGCGTCGTCTGGATCGACCTGAACAAGCCCAGCTACGGCATCCACGGCACGCCGGACCCCGAGAAGATCGGCAAGACCGCCTCCCACGGCTGCGTCCGCCTGACCAACTGGGACGCCTGGCAACTGGCCGCGGCGGTCAGGCCGGGGGTAACGGTGCGGTTCGTCTGAGCCGCAGCCCAAAAGAAAACGGCCCCCGGATTTCTCCGGGGGCCGTCTCGGTAGTCAGTCGGCGCTCAAGCAGCGAACGACCGCGTCGTTCGCGTTAGCGCCCTTCGATCAAGGATTACTCGATGATCTTGGCGACGACGCCGGCGCCGACGGTGCGGCCGCCTTCACGGATGGCGAAGCGCAGGCCCTGGTCCATGGCGATCGGGGTGATCAGCTCGACGGTCAGTTCGGCGTTGTCGCCCGGCATGATCATTTCCACGCCTTCCTTCAGGTGCACGATGCCGGTCACGTCGGTCGTGCGGAAGTAGAACTGCGGACGGTAGTTGGTGAAGAACGGCGTGTGACGGCCGCCTTCTTCCTTGGTCAGGATGTAGGCTTCAGCCAGGAACTTGGTGTGCGGGGTGATCGAACCCGGCTTCACCAGAACCTGACCGCGCTCGACGTCTTCACGCTTGGTGCCGCGCAGCAGCACGCCGACGTTGTCGCCCGCTTGACCTTGATCCAGCAGCTTGCGGAACATTTCCA
>NZ_DASWWG010000010.1:0-4180 GCF_036400995.1 Brevundimonas sp. | reverse complement strand
GGGCGCCCCGGCGGCGGACACGGTGATGGACGGGCGGCTGGCCGACGTCGGCCGTCTGAAGGCTCTGCCCTACCTGCGCGGTTCCCGGCTGGAGCTGGAGACGCTGAAGGCCCGCTACCCGGACTCGGTCGTCCGCATTGGCTCGGAGGCGACCGAGCAGGCGGTGCGAACCGCGGACGCCGAGGCCCTGTCGCGCGCCCGGTTCGTGGTCTTCTCGACCCATGGGTTGATGGCGGGCTCCGCCGCCGCCGAGCCGGGTCTGGTGATGACCCCGCCGGATGAGGCGACCGAGGCCGACGACGGTTATCTGAGCGCCTCCGAGGCGGCCCAGCTGAGGCTGGACGCCGAGTTCGTGGTCCTGTCGGCCTGCAACACCGCCGCCTCGGACGGCCGCCCGGGCGGGGAGGGGCTGTCGGGGCTGGCGCGGGCCTTCTTCTACGCCGGGGCGCGGTCGGTGCTGGTGTCGCACTGGGAGGTGTCGGACGCGGCCACCACGACCCTGATCACCGCCACCTTCGCCGATCTGGACAGTCATGCCGTCGGCGACCCGGGCGTCCGCGCCCGCGCGCTTCAGGCCGGTCAGCGCGCCGTCCGCGCCGAACGCCGCTGGTCGCACCCGGCCTACTGGGCGGCGTTCACGCTCGTGGGGGAGCCGGGGTAGGGATTGGGGATTAGGCGAGACCGCCACTCCCGACACCGGCCTCTGCCGCCCCTGATCCCTAGTCCCTGATCCCTCTCTTCAGGCTCCTGCCTTTTTGGCAAATCCCCAGGCCCCTTCGGCCAGCGCCGGCACCTGCGCGGCCATGGACTTCGCCTGCGGCGAGGCGGCGGTGCCGTCGCGGACGCGGCCGGCGATGCCCTGACAGATGGCCGCCAGCCGGAACAGGTTGTAGGCGAACAGCCAGTCGAGGTTCGATGGCGGCGGCGCGCCGGTCTTCTCCGAATAGCGGGCCACCACCTCGTCCACCGACGGGATCCCCAGCGCCTTGAGGTCGGCGCCGGCGAGGCCGTTGCGGAGGCTTCCCGGAATGGCCCAGGCGATCAGCAGATAGGAGAAGTCGGCCATCGGATCGCCGAGCGTCGACAGCTCCCAGTCCAGCACGGCGCGAACCTGCGGCTGATCCGGGGCGAGGATCATGTTGTCCAGCCGGAAGTCGCCATGGACGATCCGGGTCGGTCCCTCGGGCGGCAGGGTGGCGGGCAGGAATTCGATCAGCCGGTCCATGGCCGGGATCGGGTCGATCTCTGACGCCCGGTACTGCTTGGTCCAGCGCCCGACCTGCCGTTCGAAATAGTTGCCCGGCTTGCCGTAGTCGCCCAGTCCGATGGCGGCGGGATCGAAGCGGTGCAGGGCGGCCAGCGTATCGACCTGGGCGTCATAGACGGCGCGGCGCCCGGCGGGCTCCAGCCCCGGCAGCTTCAGATCCCACAGCACCCGGCCCTCGACCTTGTCCATGACGTAGAACATCGAACCGATGACGCCGTCGTCGGTGCACAGGGCATGAGGTCTTGCGACCGGATAGCCCTGGGCGTGCAGGGCCGAGATGACGGTGAACTCGCGGTCCACCGCATGGGCGCTGGGCAGCAGGGTCCCCGGCGGCTTGCGGCGCAGCACATAGGTCCGGCCCGGCGTTGACAGCTCATAGGTCGGATTGGACTGGCCGCCCTTGAACTGACGCACCGTCAGCGGCCCGGCGTAGCCATCCACATTCGCCGCCAGCCAGGCGCCGAGCGCGGCCTCGTCGAGGGCGTAGCGGGGGTCGACCTCACGGGTGCCGGAGAAGGTCGATTGAGCGTCTTCAAGGGGCGTCTGGGTCATTGCGCGGCGATGATGGCGGCCTTCACGGCGCCGCGCCAGCCTTTCAGCAGCCGCTCGCGCTCTTCACCGGACATCCGGGGGCGCCAGACCGCCGGAGCCTCGGCGGACGCTGCGTCAAGCGTGTCGATCAGGCCGCACCCCAGCGCCGCCAGCTTGGCCGCGCCGAGCGCCGTCATCTCCTGGAAAGCCGGTCTCTCGACCGTGACATCGCAGATGTCGGCGACGAACTGCATGGCGAAGGCGTTGGCGGTGACGCCGCCGTCGACCTTCAGCACCGACAGTTTCGGCGCCCCGTCCGTCTCCAGTGCGTCGAGCAGGTCGCGGGTCTGGTAGGCGAGGGATTCCAGCGCCGCCCGAACCATATGGGCCGGACCGCTGTCACGGGTCAGGCCGACGATGGTCCCGCGCGCCTCCGGCTCCCACCAGGGGGCGCCCAGACCGGTGAAGCCGGGGACCAGATAGACCCCGCCGTTGTCCTTCAGGCCCTGGGCCATCGCCTCGGAGTGGCGCGATTCCGAAATGACCTTCAGCCCGTCGCGCAGCCACTGGATCGCCGACCCCGCCGAGAAGATGGAGCCTTCGAGCGCGTAAGCCGCCGTCCCCTGGGCCTCATAGCCGAGGGTGCCGAGCAGGCGGCTGGTCGAGACGACCGGCTCGGCGCCGACGTTGGCCACCAGAAACGCCCCGGTGCCGTAGGTGATCTTGGCGTCGCCGGCCTTCAGTGCGCCATGTCCCACCAGTGCGGCCTGTTGATCGCCCGCCGCGCCGTGGATCGGCAGGGCCGCGCCGAACAGCGACGGCTCGCTGTCGCCCAGATGGTCGGCGCAGCCCCTGATCTCCGGAAGTCCCGCCATGGGGACATTGAACAGCGCCGCCAGATCGGGCCGCCACTGACGGGTGCGCAGGTCCATCAGGGAGGTGCGGCTGGCGTTGGTGGCGTCGGTGACGTGGCTGGCGCCGCCCGTGAGCTTCCAGATCAGCCAGCTTTCGATGGTGCCCAGCTTGACCTCGCCCTTCTCGGCCCGCTCCCGCGACCCCGGAACCGCATCCAGCAGCCAGGCGAATTTGGAGGCGGAGAAGTAGGGGTCGAGGATCAGGCCGGTCGCCGTCTGCACCTCCGGCTCATGCCCGGCGGCGGCCAGCCTGCCCGTGGCGTCGGCGGTGCGGCGGTCCTGCCAGACGATGGCGCGGTGCAGGGGCTCGCCGGTGGCGACGTCCCAGATGACCGAGGTCTCTCGCTGGTTGGTGATGCCGATGGCGGCGAACCGTCCGACGCCGCCCGCCTTGCGCACCACCTCGCGGCAGGTCTGCAGGGTCGCGGCCCAGATCTCGGCGGCGTCATGCTCGACCCAGCCGGGTTGGGGGAAATGCTGCTCCAGCTCGATCTGGCTGACCGCGACGGGCCGCAGGCCCCCTTCGTCCGTTCGCCCGAAAGCGATCGCCCGCGTCGAGGTGGTGCCTTGGTCAATCGCGAGGATGAGGCTTTTCATGGGGAGAGGTTAGACCGGGGTTGGGCGGGAATGTAAGGGAGGAGGCATGCACACAGCCTCCTTCGAAGGCGTCCGCGACGCCGCCCGCCAGCTCGCCGGCCACGCCGTCCGCACGCCCCTGATCGAAAGCCCGGCGCTGAACGACCATCTGGGCGGCCGGGTGCTGCTCAAGGCGGAGAACCTGCAACGGGCCGGGGCCTTCAAATTCCGCGGCGCCTGGAACCGCATCAGCCGTCTGACGGCCGAGGAGCTGACACGCGGCGTCGTCGCCTATTCGTCCGGCAACCACGCCCAGGCGGTGGCCTGCGCGGCGAAGATGATGGGGACCCGCGCCATCATCGTCATGCCGGCCGACAGTCCGAAGGTGAAGGTTGAGGGGGTGATCGGCTTCGGCGGCGAGGTCCGTCTCTACGACCGCTACACCGAAAGCCGCGAGGAGATCGGCGAGGAGATCGCCCGGACGCGCGGCAGCGTGCTGGTGCGGCCGTTCGACGATCCGTTCGTGATCGAGGGCCAGGGCACGACCGGGCTGGAGATCGTCGAGCAGGCGGAGGCGGCCGGGGCCACGATCGACCAGCTGCTGTGCGGCGCCTCGGGTGGCGGCCTGATCGCCGGGATCAACCTGTCGATGGGCGCCCTCATGCCCGACGTGCCGGTCATCGGCATCGAGCCGCGGGACTACAACGACACCCAGCTGTCCATGGCAGCGGGCGAGCGCCTGACCCACGCGCCGGCCCACGGCACCATCTGCGACGCCCTGATGACCGACCGGCCGGGCGAGCTGACCTTCCCGATCAATCGTCGCCTGTCGCGCGTCGAGACGGTGTCTGACGCCGAGGTGGCCGAGGCCGTCCGCTACGCCTTCCGCGCC
>NZ_DASWWG010000009.1:0-11894 GCF_036400995.1 Brevundimonas sp. | reverse complement strand
GTCATGTGCTGGTCTCCCTTGCGGGAGGTTTAGCAGGGGCTGCGGGTGGCGGGCCACCCCGCCGACCGAGTTTGCGGAGAACGGCGCGGGCGCTCACCTCTCCATTCGCCCTCAAGCGAATGGAGAGGACAGACCGGCGCGTCGGCGACGGTCAGGTGAGGGCGGCTCCGTCAGCACCGGAGAGGTCTCAAACACCGGTATCGGCGGCCAATCAGCCACCCCCTGCGCCGCCCCCTCCCGATCGGCGACGACGCCGATCTGTCCTCCCCATCGCCTTGAACGGGTGATGGGGAGGTGAACTCAGAACCCCTGGCTCTGCGCCATCTTCTCCTGGTGGAACCCGGCGTCGCCCAGCAGTTCGTTCAGCACCCGAACCCGCTTCATGAACAGGCCGACGTCGAACTCGTCGGTCATGCCGACGCCGCCGTGCATCTGCACCGCCTCCTGCACCGCCAGTTCGGCGACGCGTCCGGCCTTGGCCTTGGCGACCGACACCGCCAGCGGGGCCTTCTCCTTGCCGGCGTCCAGCGCCTGCAGGGCGCCCATCACCGCCGCGCGGGCGATCTCGATCTCGCTGTACAGGTGGGCGGCCCGGTGTTGCAGCGCCTGGAACTCGCCGATCAGCTTGCCGAACTGCTTGCGGGTCCGCAGGTATTCCATCGTCGTCTGGAAGGCCTGATCGCCCGCCCCGTTCAGCGACGCCGCCGCGCAGGCCCGGCCCAGGTTCAGCGCGCCCTCCAGCAGGGCCTCGCCGCCGTCCACCGATCCGATCACCGCGTCCGCATCGACCTCGACGTCGGTCAGGGTCACCCGCGCCGCATTGTGGGCGTCGACCATCACGGTGCGCTCGATCTCCACGCCCTTCGTCTTCGGATCGACCAGGAACAGGGTCAGGCCGTTTTCGGTCAGGGCCGCCACGATCAGGGCGTCGGCCACATGGCCGTCCAGCACGAAGCCCTTGGCCCCGTTGATCCTGAAGCCGTTGCCCGCGCGCTCGGCGAAGGTCGCGATCTTCGACGGCGCATGCTTGGCGCCCTCATCGACGGCCAGCGACAGGATCGCCTCGCCCGCCGCGATCTTCGGCAGCCAGGCCGCCTGCTGCTCCGCCGAGCCGCCGTCCACCAGCACCTTGGCCGACAGCACGCCCGAACCCATGAAGGGCGACGGCGTCAGGGTCCGGCCCAGCGCCTCGGCCACGACGCCGGCTTCCACGGCGCCCAGCGCCGAGCCGCCGTGCTCTTCCGGGATGATCACCCCGGCGAAGCCCATCTCGCCGAACGCCTTCCACAGCTCGCGCGACACCCCGTCGGCGTCGCGGCTGTCGCGCAGTTTGCGCAGATGGGCGATGGGCGCGTTCTCGCTCAGGAAGCCGTCCGCGGCCTCCTTCAGCATCGTCTGCTCTTCGGTCAGGATCAGAGGCATGGGCGTCAGGCTCCCGGCAGCTGCAGCAGGTGTTTGGCGATGATGTTCAGCTGCACTTCGCTGGTGCCGCCTTCGATGGAGTTGGCCTTGGTCCGCAGCCAGTCGCGGGCGACCGTGCCCTCGCGCGACCGCTCGCCCTCCCACTCCAGCGCCTCCGAGCCGCCCGCCGCCATCAGCAGTTCGTGGCGGCGCTTGTTCAGCTCCGAGCCGTAGTATTTCAGCATCGAGGCGATGGCCGGATGGGCCTGACGGGCCTTCATCTGATCGCCCGCCCGCTCCATCGCCAGACGGAAGGCGGCCGCGTCGACCTCCAGCTCGGCCACCTTGGCGCGCAGCATCAGGTCGTCCAGACGGCCTTCTTCATCCACGCCGACCGAGTCCGTCGCCACCTGACCCAGCGGCCGTCCGCCGCCCGCGTCGCCGATGGCGCCGATCATCGTCCGCTCGTGCGCCAGCAGCGCCTTGGCCACGTCCCATCCGCGGTTCAGCGTCCCGACCAGGTTCTCCTTCTCGACGCGCACGTCGTCGAAGAAGGTCTCGCAGAACGGGCTCTTGCCGCTGATCAGGGTGATCGGCCTGGTCGTCACGCCGGGCGAGGCCATGTCGAACAGCACGAAGGAAATGCCCAGATGCTTGGGCGCCTCCGGGTCGGTCCGCACCAGACAGAAGATCCAGTCGGCCTTGTCGGCGTACGAGGTCCAGATCTTCTGGCCGTTGACGATCCAGTGGTCGCCCTTGTCCTCGGCCTTGGTCTGCACGTTCGCGAGGTCCGACCCGGCGCCCGGCTCGGAATAGCCCTGGCACCAGCGGATTTCGCCGCGCACGATCTCGGGCAGGAAGCGCTTCTTCTGTTCCTCGGTGCCGAACTGCAGCAGCGCCGGCCCCAGCATCCAGATGCCGAAGCTCGACAGCGCCATCTGGGCGTCGATCCGGCGCAGCTCGGACGCCAGCACCTTGGCCTCCTCGCGGCTCAGCCCGCCGCCGCCGTATTCCTTAGGCCACTCCGGCGCGGTCCAGCCCTTGGCGCCCATCCGCTCCATCCAGAGCTTGTGGGCCGGGGTCTTGAAGCTGGCGTTGCGCCCGCCCCAGACCCGGTCTTCCTCATTGTCCAGCGGCCCGCGCACTTCCTGCGGACAGTTCTCTTCCAGCCAAGCGCGCACCTCGGCGCGGAACGCTTCCAGATCAGCCATTTTCCAACCCTTGATGTCCGTTTGCCGGAGCTCTTGGACGAAGGTTAGCAGCGATAAGTCTCGTTTGACTACGGTGACCCGACGGCAACGCTCGACGTTGTGATCGCGTTAGGCCCGCATGAGCCTGATCACCCGCGCCGTCTTCGCCGCCGCCAGCCTGCTGCTGCTGGTCCTCGCCCTGGGCCTCGTCATCGTCGGCCTGACCCACGCGGTCGGCCCGATCCTGTCGGGCGGCGACGCCGCCGCCGACGCCATCCTCGACATCCTCGGCTACGTCATCGTCGCCATCGCCGTCTTCGACGTGGCCAAATACCTGTTCGAGGACGAGGTCCGCCGGGGCTCCGAAAAACGCAGCGCCGCCGAGGCCCGGCGAAGCCTGACGAAGTTCCTCTCCACCATCCTGATCGCCCTCTTCCTCGAGGGGCTGGTGCTGGTCTTCAAGACGGCGCGCGAGAGTGTCGAGCAGATGCTCTATCCGGTCGCCCTGATCGGCGTCTCGGTGCTGGTCCTCGTCGGCCTGGGCGTTTTCCAGCGCCTGTCCGCCACTGTCGAGGAGAAGGTCGGCGACGCCGACGAGGCCGAGGAGGCGAAGGACGAGGGGAAGCCCGCGCCTACCCCTTCGAAGGCAGGAACGGCGAGAAGGTGATCACCGTGAAGCTGTCACGGATATTCGGGCGCGTCTGCACCGACTTCGTCACGAAGGTCCCGATATCCAGGTCCTTCGGTAGCGAGAACTTGGCCAGCAGGTCGTACTGGCCCGAGGTCGAATAGACCTCCGAGACGTACTCGACATTGTCCACGATGTCGGCCGCCACGTCGTTGGCGTGGCCCAGCTCGCATTTGATGAAGACGAAGATGGCGGTCATCATGGCGGGAGGTCCGGTGGCGAGGGTCGAGGGTCGAGGGTCGAGGGTCGAGGATTCTAATGACCACTACACGTCAGCCAAGGGGTAAGGCGAATTGACCAGCAAGGAAAATCCGCCCCGCGGCGCCTCCCTCGACCCTCGCCCCTCAACCCTCGACCCTCTCCTTGAGGCCGAATACAACAACCGCGCCCGCGTCCCCGACCACATGCAGGCCATGGGCCAGTGGAAGGCCGCCGCCGAGGCCGCCCGCGCCGCCCATCCGCCGGAGGTCATGGCCTACGGCCCCGGCCCGCGCGAGGTGATGGACCTGTTCTCCGCCGGACCGGACGCCCCCATCGTCGTCTTCCTGCACGGCGGCTACTGGCAGGCGCTGGACAAGGACTGGTTCAGCGGCCTCGCCCCCGCCCTGCTCCATCACGGCGTCAGCCTGGCGGTCCCCTCCTACGACCTGGCCCCGACCGTCCGGCTGGGGACCATCCTCAAACAGGTGCGCGAGGCGGTGGACCTGATCCGCGCCCGCAACGGCGGCCGGCGCCCGGTCGTCTTCGGCCACTCCGCCGGCGGCCACATGTCCGCCTGCATGCTCAGCGAGGCCCGCGCCTCCGCCGCCGTGGCCATCAGCGGCGTCTTCGACCTGCGCCCCCTGATCCACACCTCGCTGAACACGGCGCTGGACCTCGACGAGAACGAGGCCGCCGCCCTGTCCCCCATCTTCTGGCCCATCCCCAACGGCTCGACGCCGGGCGGCACCATCCTCGACTGCCTCGTCGGCGGCGACGAAAGCCCGGAGTTCCTGCGCCAGTCCAAGATGATGGCCGACCACTGGGCCAACAACGGCGTCGAGACCCGCTACCAAGCGCTGGAAGGCCTCAACCACTTCACCGTCCTCGGCCCGCTGCTCGACCCGGACAGCGCCATGGTGAAGCGGGTGGTGGAGTTGGCGAAACAATAAGTTCCGCTCATCCCGGCGAAAGCCGGGACCCAGTCCTTTCGTTTCGCCCGCCCGCCGGGATAAACAGATCATCGACACCGGTGACAGCCGTCACCCGAAGCACTGGGTCCCGGCTTTCGCCGGGATGAGCGGATAAAGGGTATCCCATGCGCCACGACCGCCTGACCGTTCTCAACGCCCTCGAGGCGCAGGGCGTCGCCCCCGTCTTCTATCACGCCGACCCCGAGGTCTGCCTGAACGTGATCCGCGCCTGCGCGCGCGGCGGAGCCAAGGCCATCGAGTTCACCAACCGGGGCGACTTCGCCGTCGACCTGTTCGGCGAGCTGGCGCGCGAGCTGCAGAAGACCGATCCCGACATCATCCTGGGCATCGGCTCGGTCATCGACGCCCCGACCGCCGCGATGTTCCTCAACCGCGGCGCCCGCTTCATCGTCAGCCCCTGCCTGGTGGAAGACGTGGCCAAGGTCTGCAACCGCCGCATGACCGCCTACTTCCCCGGCTGCGGCTCGGTCACCGAGATCGGTCAGGCGCACGAGCTGGGCTGCGAGATCGTCAAGCTGTTCCCGGGCGCCAGCGTCGGCGGCGCCGACTTCGTCAAGGCGGTGCTGGGCCCCATGCCCTGGACCAAGATCATGCCCACCGGCGGCGTCGATCCGGACGAGGCCTCCATCGCCAAATGGTTCGGCTCGGGCATCGTCGCCGCCGGCATGGGCTCCAAGCTGATCACCGACGCCGCCGTGAAATCCGGCGACTGGGCCGGCATCGAGGCGCAGGTCCGCAAGACCGTGGACGCCATCGCGGCGTTTCGGGCGAAGTAATCTCCTCCCCGTTCGCGTCGCGAATGGGGAGGTGGCGCGCTTCGGATACGAAGCGTGACAGAGGGGGCGGCTCCGGCTTCTGAAAGCCGTACGCCAATCCCCTACCGTCTGCGCCGCCCCCTCCACCACCCGGGCTGAGTCGCCCGGGCGGTCCCCCTCCCCATCGCGAACCGCGACGGGGAGGAGAGCTCACAGCCCCAGCGTCGGACTGTCCAGATCCAGCTCCGCCGCCGGGATCACCACCACATCGGGATGCGCCGCGCGCAGGGCGTCGATGAACATCGAGGCCTGACCGACGACCACGACATAGGCCTGATCCGAGCTGACGCCCTGGGCCGCCGCGCGCACGCCGGCGGGCGTGGTCGCATTGATCTTGCCCGCATAGGTCCCGACCTCGGTCAGCGGCAGGCCGTAGGTGACGGCGTCCGCCAGCACCCCGCCCAGACCGCCCGTCGTCTCGACGCTGCGCGAGAAGTTTCCGGTCACGAAGGCTTCGCGGTCGGTCACCGCCTGCTCCGTCACCGCCTCCGTCCGCAGCCGGTCGAACTCGTTGAGGACCAGACCCACCACCTCGGCGGCGCTCTCGTTCTTGGTCTGGGTCGTGGCGCTCAGCAGGCCGCCGTCCACCCGCGCCTGCAGCGACGAATAGGCGCCGTAGCTCAGGCCGCGGATGGCCCGCACCTCCTGGAACAGATGGCCGTTCTGGCCGCCGCCGATGATGCTGTTGACCACCGCCAGGGGATAGTAGCCCTCGTCCGAGCGGCTCGGGGCGCGCACCGCGGCCGCCACCGCCGCCTGACCGGCGCCCGGCAGGTCGATGACCACCACGCGCGGCGCGGGGACGGCGCCCGAGCGGTTCGCCACCACGGGCACGGCGCCCGACGGCCGTTCCCAGCCGCCCAGGGTCCGCTCGGCGAAGGCGAAGGCCTCTTCCGGCTCCATCCCGCCGGTGATGATCAGGGCGGCATTGTCCGGCCGCCACCAGCGGTCATGGAAGGCGACCAGTTCGTCCCGGGTGATCGCGCCGATCGAGTCCGGCGTGCCCGAGGTCGGGGCGCCGTAGGGGGCGGCGCCGAAGGCCAGCCGGTTCAGCACCACATTGGCCAGCGGGCCGGGCTGGCGCAGGTTGACCCGCAGGCCGTTCACCGCCCGCGTCCGGTTGCGCGCCACCTCGGCCTCGGCGAAGTCGGGGCGCTGCACCACATCGGCCAGCACGGCGCCGACCTGATCGGCCGAGGCCGTCGGGGCCGACATGAAGACCGTGGTCGCATCCGCGCCCGCGCCGCCGCCGATGCTGGCGCCCAGGGCCTCCAGCGTGCTGGCGATTTCGGGGGCCGAGCGGCCGCCCGCGCCTTCCGAGGCCAGCCCCGCGGTCATCGCCGCCAGACCGGCGCGGTCCGCGGGATCGGCCGCCGCCCCGCCGGCGATCACCAGCTGGGCGTTGACGATCGGCAGGTCGGTGGACTTGGCCACGATCACCCGCAGGCCGTTCGACAGGGTCCGCTCGACCACCGTCGGCGTGGCCATGGCGCGCGGCGCGGCCGGGGCGGGCGGCGCCTGCCGCTGGCCCTCGGGCAGCAGTTCGTTCGGCGGCAGGATCGCCGGCGGCACGCTGACGAAGGTCGGGACCGGGGCCGGGTTGCGCCAGCTGTCCTCGGCGACGCCCGCCGGGCGCTGGCTTTCGTCCTGATAGCGGATCGACACCCGCGCCTGCTCATCCAGGTACCGGCGCGCCACCCGCTGCACGTCGGCCGCCGTCACCGCCTGCACCGCCCGCAGGCCGGCGTCCGGCGCGGTCGGATCATTCTCGTCGATGATCGCCCGGCCCAGGATGAAGGCTCGGCCCGAGGCCGTCTCGCGCTGGCGCAGGGCCGCCGAGACGATCTCCATCTTGGCCTCGGCCAGTTCGGCCTCGGTCACCGGTTCGTTGCGGATGCGCTCCAGCTCGGCGTTCAGGGCCGCCTCGACCTCGGGGATGGTCTTGCCCTGGGCCAGGGTCACCTGGACGGTGATCGAACCGCCCTCCTCCATCTGGTCCGCGCCCAGCCGGGCGCTCGAGGCCAGCTGGCCGCGATAGACCAGCGCCTGATGCAGGCGCGAGCTGTCGCCGCGCGACATGATCGCCGACAGCACGTCCAGCGCCGCCGAGTCCGGGTCAGAGGCGCTGACGCCCGGGAAGATGGCCGCGATCGCCGGCAGGGGCACGTTCGGCGCATAGGCCTCGACCAGCCGGGGCGCGGTGCGCGGCGGCGAGACCGGACGTTCGAACACCGGCACCGGGCGCTCGGGGTTGGGAATGTCGGCGAAATACTGGTCGACCCAGCGATCCAGCTGCGCCGGATCGAAATTGCCCGACACGATCAGGGTCGCCTTCGACGGCCGGTAATAGGCCTCGTGGAACGCCCGCGCGTCCTCGACCGTGGCGCTGTCCAGCTGCTCGATCGAGCCGATCACGCTGCGGCGGTAGATCGACTGGTCATACTCGTTGTCCCCGATCACGAAGACGCCCAGACGGCCGTAGGGCGGCGCATAGACCCGCTGGCGCAGCTCCTCCTTCACGATCGACCGCTCGCGCTCGAACACGTCCGGATCGACCACCGGCCGCGCCATCCGCTCGGCGTGGGTCCACAGCATGGTCTCCAGGTACTGGGGCGGCACCGTCTCGTAGTAGTTGGTCATGTCCTGACCAGTGGAGGCGTTGCGCGTCCCGCCCGCGTTCTCGACGATGGTCGAGATCTGGCCGTAGGGCAGGTTCACCGTCTTGCGGCTCAGGATGTGCTCGAACAGGTGGGCAAAGCCGCTGCGGCCCTCCGGATCGTCCTTGCCGCCCACGTCGTACCAGACCTGCACCGTCACCGTGCCCGCCGTCGGGTCCGGCATCGCATAGACGTTCAGCCCGTTGGCCAGCTGCCGGTGGGTGTACTCCAGCGGCGGGACAGTGATGGTCGAGGCGTCCTGCGCCACGGCCGGAAACACCGGCGCGGTCAGGGCCAGCAGCGAGGCGCCCAGCAGGGCTGCGGTGCGGGTCATCATGAGGTCCCCCCAAAGGACGATGGAACTGAACGCCGCGACCGTAGCAGCGACCTGGCGCGCGCCGGATTTCAAGTTCGTAATGAACGTCGGCGACAGGTCTCCCACGCGCCCGCGCGGCGATTCCGTCGCCCGTAATGTCCGCCGCCGGACCGTTCTCCGGCCCCGGGAAAGCGGAATGATTCCAAAGTCACGCTTAAGTCGACTTCCGACAGACGGCGGGCCTCGGATCATCCTATCCGCCGGATATGGACGGGATTTCGCCGGGCAACCGACTGATCGAAGCGCTGGACGCCGCGGATCGCGACGCCCTGCTGTCCCAATGCGTCTCAATCGAGTTCGCGCCGGGCCATATCTTCCACGAGCCGGGCGATCCCATCGACCACGTCTTCTTCATCGAACACGGCGTCGTCTCCGCTGTGGCCGTGCTGCAGGACGGCCGCACGGTCGAGACCGTCATGGTCGGCTGCGAGGGCGTCGTCGGGGGGCTGGCCGCCTCCACGCCGCGTCACGCCTTCACCCGCAACGTCGCCCAGATGGCCGGCGGCGCGCGGCGCATCGACGTCGCCCGCCTGCGCGCCCTGACCGCCGCTCGCCCGGCCGTCCGCGACGTCATCGCCGCCTATCTGGCCGCCCTGCAGGCCGAGCTGGAACAGTCGGCCGCCTGCAACGCCCTGCACCGGGCCGAGCAGCGTCTGGCCAAATGGCTGCTGCGCTGCCACGACCGCGTCGGCGGCGCGGCCTTCAACCTGACGCAGGAGTACATGGCCTCCATGCTCGGCTCCCAGCGCACCACCGTGAACGAGGCGGCGCAGAGCCTGCAGAAGTCCGGGGCCATCAGCTATTCCCGCGGCCGCATCACCGTGCTGGACCGCGCCACGCTCGAGCGGGCGGCCTGCGAATGCTACCGCGCCGCCGACACCTTCCGCCTGGCCCATCATCGCGAGGACTGAGAGGGAACCCGGTTCGCGGACTCGTCGTTTGGCACCCCGGAAGTATGGTCAGGCTTCCCGCCTGACCCTCCTGTCGAGGGACCGATGAGCAAGCCGACGAACCTGTTGCTTGACCAGCTGCCCGCCGCCGACCGCGAGGCCCTGCTGGCAACCGCCGTCCGCGTGCCCCTGATCCTGGGGGACGATCTGATCCAGCCGGGTCAGATGATCCACGCGGTGCACTTTCCCCTGTCCGGGATCATCTCCACGGTGAACGAGATGGCCGACGGCCGCTCGGTCGAGGCCTTCATGGTCGGCCGCGAGGGCGTGGCCGGGGTCGAGGCGACGACCATTCCGATGCGCTCGGCCTCGCGCCAGACGATCCAGGTCGCCGGCGAGGCGCTGAAGATCGACGCCGGACGGGTCCGGGCCCTGGCCAACGACCGTCCCGCCGTCCGCCAGATGCTGGCGCTGTATCATGCCGGGGTTCAGCGCGAGCTCGAACAGACCGCCGCCTGCCACGCCCTGCACCCGGCCGAGCGCCGTCTGGCCAAGTGGCTGCTGCGCTGCCACGACCGCTCCGACGGCGACACCATGCAGCTGACGCAGGAGTACATGGCCTCCATGCTCGGCTCCCAGCGCACCACGGTGAACGAGGCGGCGCAAATGCTTCAGGCCAACGGCGCGGTCTCCTATTCGCGCGGCAAGGTGCGGGTCATCAGCCGCCGGGCGCTCGAGGCCTGCGCCTGCGAATGCTACCGCAAGGTCTCGCTCAGCCAGCCGGAAGCGGCCTGACCCACCACTCTTGTCATCCCGGAAGCGCCGAAGGCGCTATCCGGGACGGCCTAGCCCTCCAGGATTTCCTCGACCTCGTCCCGGGTCGGGAAGGACGGCTGGGCGCCCGGCCGGGTCGCGGCGATGGCTCCGGCGGCGCAGGCGAAGGTCAGGGCCTGTTCCGGCTCCATCCCCTCCAGCAGGGCCACGCAGATCGCACCGACGAAGCAGTCGCCCGCGCCCGTCGCGTCCACCGCCCGCACCTTGGGCGGCGTGGCCCAGGCCATCTCGACGCCGCGCTGGTACATGACCGCGCCCGCCGCGCCCTTGGTCACCACCACCCGGCCGCCGCCGTGGTGCAGGCCGTCGCCGTAGAAGGCCGCCTCGGTCTCGTTGACCACGATCAGGTCGGCGCGGCGCAGCAGCTGGTCCGACACCGGCTGGGCGGGGGCCAGGTTCACGCAGACGAAATCCGTCGCCCGCCCGACCGCGGCCTCGACGGTCTCGACCGGCAGTTCCAGCTGCAGCAGCAACGGCCCCTCGATCCGCGCCGGCAGTTGCTCGGGCGTCACCTGATGGTTCGCCCCGGCCGCCACCACGATCTGGTTCTCGCCCTGCGGCTCCACCGCGATCAGGGCCACGCCGGTCGGCGCCTCGGCGTCGGCGATCACCCCGCCGGTGTCCACGTCATCGGCCAGCAGCAGCGCCAGCGCCTCCTCGGCCATGGCGTCGCGTCCCACGCGCCCGACCATGTAAACCTCGCCCCCCAGCCGCTGGGCCGCCAGCGCCATATTGGCGCCCTTGCCGCCCGGATGCCGCGCCAGGGTCGCCCCCGTCACCGTCTCGCCCGCCCGCGGCAGCTTCGGCGCCGAGGCGACGAAATCCAGATTGATCGATCCGACGACAGTGATCCTCACGACACCTTCTCCCTGATCAACGCAAACACCCCGTCCGCATCCGCCGACACCGCCCAGCGATGCTTCAGCGGTTCACCCGCCACCGCCTCGCGGAACTCCACCGCCGTATGGCCGCGCGTCAGGTCGCTGCCGGTCTCCACCTGCACCCGGCAGGGCTTCAGCGCGAACAGCTCCGGCTTCAGCAGCCAGGCCACCGGACAGGGATCATGCAGGGGCGAGGCGTCCCAGCCGACGATCGTCCGCTCCACCCGCTGCGAGAAGCGCAGCATGCTCGCCGCCGTGTCCGCCATCGCAGTACCAATGGCCTCCACCGCCGCGATCCGCTCTTCCGTCGCCCGCACCTGATGGGTCGCGTCCAGTCCGAACAGCACCACCTCGGCGCCCGTCGCCAGCACCTCGGCCGCCGCCTCCGGATCGGCCCAGATGTTGAACTCGGCCGAGGCGGTGATGTTGCCGCCCTCGCTGCGCGCGCCGCCCATGACCGCCACCGGCCCCAGCCGCCCGGCCAGCGCCGGTTCCTTGCGGATCGCCAGCGCCAGATTGGTCATCGGGCCCAGCACGGCCACGGCCACGGACTTCGCCGGACGGCTCATCACCAGATCCACGATGGCGTCCGCCGCATGACCGTCCGCGCACGGAAGATCCGGCTCGAACGGCGTCAGGTCGCCCGTCCCCTCCGGCCCATGGAAATCGGTCGCCGTGCCCAGCGTGCGGGCCAGCGGCCGCGCCGCGCCCATGAACACCGGCACGTCCGGACGCCCGGCGATCTGGCGAAGCATGCGCGCATTCCGCGCCGTCTTCTCCACCGGCACATTGCCGCCCACCGTGGTCACGGCCAGCAGGTCCAGCTCTTCGGCCCCGAAGGCCAGCATCAGCGCCACGGCGTCATCCACGCCGGGGTCGCAATCGATAATCAGCGATTGTCTCTTCACCCGTCCCGTTTGGGCCGGGTCGCGGGCGGCGGCAAGCCCTCTCCCGCTTGCGGACCTCCAC
>NZ_DASWWG010000008.1:0-64949 GCF_036400995.1 Brevundimonas sp. | reverse complement strand
TCGCCGTCCTCGGTGTCGAGCGTGAGCACCTGCCAGGCGAGATGCGCCGCGGCGGGTGCGAGCGCGAGCAGCGACAGCCAGTCCGGGCGCAGCAGCCAGAAGGCGAGGCCCCACAGCGCGACAGCCAGCGCGTAGAAGATCGCCACGCCGCCGCGGACGTGCGCCCCCATCGCGCGCGCGCTCGAACGGATGCCGACCAGCGCGTCGTCCTCGCGGTCCTGCAGCGCGTAGATCGTGTCGTAGCCGATCACCCAGGCGATCGTGCCGGCATAGAGCGCGGCGAGCGCCGCCCAGTCGGCCGGCGACCCGTCGGGGCGCAGCTCGGTCCAGCCGACGAGCGCGCCCCACGAGAACACCAGCCCCAGCCAGGCCTGCGGCCACCAGGTGATCCGCTTCATGAAGGGATAGGCGGCGACGAGGGCGAGGGACGCCACGCCGAGCAGGACAGCGAAGATGTTCAGCGTCAGCAGGATCAGCAGGCTGACCAGCGAGCAGCCGACGGTGAAGGCCAGCGCCTTCTTCACGCTGATCCGGCCGGAGGCGACCGGGCGGGCGGCGGTGCGGGCGACCTTCACGTCGATGTCCCGGTCGACGATGTCGTTGAAGGCGCAACCGGCGGCGCGCATCAGGCAGGCCCCGATGGCGAAGCCGACGACCAGCCACAGGTCATGGAGGCTGGAGGTGCGGCGTTCGGCGGCGAGGGCCAGCGCGATCCCCTGCCAGCCGGGGATGAGCAGCAGCCAGATGCCGATGGGGCGATCGAAGCGACCCAGCTTCAGCCAGGGCTTGAGCCCCTCGGGCGCATGGCGATCGACCCAGTTGGAGCCGGCGTCAGGAAGCGGGGCGGAACTCATGGCTCCGGTTGTAGCGGGGAAGGCGGGGAGGGGGGAAGGGCTGGCGTGGGGAACCGGCTCACGTCTCCATCGCCCGCTTCAGGGCGATGGGGAGGACAGATCGCGCAGCGATCAGGAGGGGGCGGCGCAGGCGTTTGACGTTGGCCCGCCGACACCGGTGTTCGAGGCGTCCCCTGTCACCACCGAGCCGCCCTCACCTGACCGTCGCTGGCGCGCCGGTCTGTCCTCTCCATTCGCTTGGGGGCGAATGGAGAGGTGAAACGGCAGCCCCTACTGGTGGATCGTCTCGCCGTGCTGGGTGTAGTCGAGGCCCTCGATCTCGTCTTCCCTGGTGACACGCAGGCCCGTCGTGAACTTGCAGATCATCAGGATCACCCAGGTGCCGACGCCCGACCAGGCGATGACGGCGAGCAGGCCGAGGATCTGCTTGACCACATCGGCGCCCTCGCCGACCGGATTGATGGCCGCCGAGGCGAAGACACCGGTCAGGATCGCGCCGACCATGCCGCCGATGCCGTGGATGCCGAAGGCGTCCAGGCTGTCGTCGTACTTGAGCAGCTTCTTCAGCCAGACCGCGCCCGCATAGCAGGCCGGGCCCGACAGGATGCCGATGAAGAAGGCGCCCTTGGGATCGACCAGACCGGCCGCCGGGGTGATGCCGACCAGACCGGCGACGATGCCGGACAGCAGACCCAGGAGGGTCGGGCGCTTGTGGTGGAACCACTCGACCGCGGTCCAGCCGATGGCGGCGGCGGCGGCGGCGAGGATGGTGTTCAGGGCCGCGACGCTGGCGATGGCGTCGGCCGCCCAGGCCGAACCGGCGTTGAAGCCCAGCCAGCCGACGAACAGCAGGCCGGTGCCGATGGCGGTGAAGGCCAGGTTGTGCGGGGCCATGTTGTCGCGACCGAAGCCGTGACGCTGGCCCAGGACGATGGCGGCCACCAGACCGGCCACGCCCGAGTTGACGTGAACGACCGCGCCGCCGGCGAAGTCCAGAACGCCCCAGCTGCCCAGCCAGCCGCCGCCCCAGACCTGGTGGCAGATCGGCGCATAGACGATCAGGTGCCACAGGAAGAAGAACAGGATCGACGCCGAGAACTTGATCCGCTCGGCGAAGGCGCCGGCGATCAGGGCCGGGGTGATGATGGCGAAGGTCAGCTGGTAGGCGATCCAGAGGAACTCGGGCAGGCCGGGCGCCAGGCTGTGGGCCGTGGTCGGGGTCACGCCGTTGAGGAAGGCCGCCTGCAGGCCGCCGACGAAGCCGTTGACGGCCTCGGGTCCGGTCCCGAACGACAGGCTGTAGCCGACCACGAACCAGAGCACGGTGACGATGGCCAGGGCCGCGGTCGAATGGGCGATGGTGGCGATGACGTTCTTGCGGCGGACCATGCCGCCGTAGAACAGGGCCAGGCCCGGCAGGGTCATCAGCAGGACCAGCGCCGTCGAGGTCAGGATCCAGGCCGAGGAGGCCTCGTTCAGCTCCAGCGCCGCCTGATGGGCCAGAAGAGCCGGGGCGGCGGGCGCGGCCGCGAATGCGGGGCCTGCGACCAGACAGCCGAGGGCGGCGAGGGCGAGCGATTTACGGATCATGGGCGCGGCGTCCGAAGGGCAGAATGTCAGAAAGCTCGGCCCGAACCCGCGTTCGACGCCGCGGAGAGGGATAGGACCCTATTGCAGCGCCGCAGGCAATTCATTTCGTGTGCGGCGCAATACTTCGTCATCTCCTGCGCGGGCGGAGGTCCCAGCCAAGGAATATGCACGGTCCTGCCTTTCGGCCTCGCATCTGCGAGATGGGGCCGCGAAGATTACAAAAACGCAATTTCAAATCGCTTGCGAGCCGGTTGCAGACGGATAACCACTGTCGCGCCCGGTCCGGCCTCGCGGCCCCGGGCGGTTTCACTTTCAGGGGGTGCCTGCATGCGTTCGATCCGTCCCATCCTGCTGGGAGGCGCCGCCGCGGCGGTCCTTCTGGCTTCCGGCGCCGCCCAGGCCCAGACCCCCGCCGCGATGGCGGCCGCGCCCGCCGCGCAGGAGCGCCTCGCGCCGCTGCCGGACGTGGACATTCCCTACACCCGCTTCGTCCTGCCGAACGGCCTGACCCTGATCGTCCACGAGGACCACAAGGCGCCGATCGTGGCGGTGAACATCTGGTACCACGTCGGCTCGAAGAACGAGCCGGTGGGCCGCTCGGGCTTCGCCCACCTGTTCGAGCACCTGATGTTCAACGGGTCCGAGAACTTCAACGACGACTTCTTCAAGGGCACCGAGCGTCTGGGCGCGACCGACCAGAACGGCACCACCAGCCAGGACCGCACCAACTATTTCCAGAACGTGCCGACCTCGGCGCTGGACAGCATCCTGTGGCTGGAGAGCGACCGGATGGGCCACCTGCTGGGCGCCGTCGACCAGGCCCGCCTCGATGAGCAGCGCGGCGTCGTGCAGAACGAGAAGCGTCAGGGCGAGAACCAGCCTTACGGGCGCGTCTGGGACGCGATCACCAACGCCACCTATCCGTCCGACCACCCCTACGGCCACACGGTCATCGGCTCGATGGAAGACCTCGACGCCGCCAGCCTGGAGGACGTGCAGACCTGGTTCCGCACCTGGTACGGTCCGGCCAACGCCACCATCGTCCTGGCCGGCGACATCACCCCGGAAGAGGCCCGCGCCAAGGTCGAGCAGTATTTCGGCGACATCCCGCCCGGACCGCCCGTCACCCATCCGCAGCAGATGATCGCCCGCATGACCGGCGCCTCGCGCGAGGTGATGCAGGACCGTGTCGGCCAGCCGCGCCTGTACAAGGTGTGGAACGTGCCGCCCGCGGGCGAGGCCGACACCGACTATCTGAACCTGCTGGGCGACATCCTGTCGACCGGCCGCAACTCGCGTCTCTACAAGCGTCTGGTGTTCGACGACCAGGTCGCCACCGGCGTGTCGGCCGGGGTGTCGGAAGGCGAGATCGGCAGCCAGTTCCTGGTCACCGTGACGGCCAAGCCCGGACAGGACCTGGCGGCGATCGAGGCGATCGTCGATGAGGAAATGGCCCGCCTGCTGCGCGACGGCCCGACCGCCGAGGAGCTGGAACGCGCCCGCACCTCGAACGGCGCCGGCTATGTGCGCGGGCTGGAGCGGATCGGCGGCTTCGGCGGCAAGTCGGACCGTCTGGCCGAGAGCCAGGTCTTCCACGGCGACCCGGGCGCCTGGCGCGTCAGCTACCAGCGCATCCTGTCGGCGACCCCCACCAACCTGACCAGCGCGGGCCGGGAGTGGCTGCAGGACGGCAGCTATACGCTGGAGGTCGTGCCCTTCCCCGAATACGCCGCCTCGGCCACGGGCGTGGATCGCAGCCAGATGCCGGTCCCGGCCGCCGCGCCGCTGGCCGACTTCCCGGAGATCCAGCACGCGACCCTGTCGAACGGGCTGAAGGTGATGTTCGTGCCGCGCAGCGCGGTGCCGACCGTCAGCATGAACCTGATCTTCGACGCCGGTTCGGCCGTTGATCCGGCCGGCCAGCAGGGCGCCGCGGTCCTGACCTCGACGGTGCTGACCAACGGCACCGAGTCGCTGGACGCGCTGGAGATCAGCGACCGGCTGCAAATCCTGGGCGCCACCCTCGGCGCGGGCTCGGGCGTGAACTCGACCACCGTCAGCATGACGGCGATCGAGTCGCGGATCGAGCCGTCGCTGGCCCTGTTCGCCGACGTGGTCCAGAATCCGGCCTTCCGTCAGGAAGACTTCCAGCGCGGCCGGGCCCAGCAGATCTCGGGCATCCAGCAGTCGAACCGCAACCCGGGCGCCATCGCCAACCGGGTGCTGGCGGCGGACCTGTACGGCGCGGACAACCCCAACGGCCGCCCGACCTCGGGCAGCGAGGCCTCGGTCGGGGCCCTGACGCCGGAGGCGCTGCACGCCTATCACGACACCTGGTTCCGTCCGGACAACGCCACCCTGGTGGTGGTCGGCGACACGACCCTGGCCGAGCTGCAGCCGCAGCTGGAGCGGGCCTTCGCCGGCTGGCGCGCGCCGTCCGCGGCGCTCCCGGCCCGTCCGGAGGCCGCGGCCCTGCCGCAGGCTCCGGCCACGCCGCGCATCCTGATCGTGGACCGCGCCGGTCCGCAGTCGATGATCATGGGCGGCCGCATCGCCCCGGCCTTCGACGCGCAGACCCAGGCCTCGATCGAGACGATGAACACCGCGCTGGGCGGCGCCTTCACCAGCCGGATCAACATGAACCTGCGCGAGGACAAGCACTGGTCCTACGGCGCCTCGGGCGGGGTTCGCACCGCGCGCGGCGAGCGGGCCTATGTGGTCAGCGCCGGGGTGCAGGCGGACAAGACCGCCGAGAGCCTGGTCGAACTGCGTCGCGAACTGACCGAGGTGGTCGGGTCGCGTCCGCTGACGGAGACCGAACTGGCCGCCGCCCGCGCCAATCTGGTGCAGGGTCTGGCCGGCGAATGGGAGACCAACGGCGCGGTGCTGGGCGACATGGCCCGGATGGTCACCTACGGCCTGCCGGAGGACTTCTATGACAGCTATGCCGCGGGGGTGAACGCCACCACGCCGGACGCCGCCACCGCCGCCGCCCGCGCGATGGTCGGCGCCGGCCCCACGACCTGGGTCATCGTCGGCGACCGGGCCCAGATCGAACCGAAGATCCGCGCGCTGGGCTTCGGCGACGTGCAGGTGGTCGACGTGAACGGAAACCCGATTCCGTAAGACGTCTGACCGGCGGATACGAAGAAGGCGGGACCCGCGAGGGCCCCGCCTTTTTTGTCGCCGGAGTGTCGGCGGATCAGCCGCGCTTCTTGAGCAGCTTTTCGGCGCTCAGCGCGCCCGGGCCCGCAAAGACCAGGAACAGGAAGACGAAGCAGAACAGGATCGCCGCGTCGCCGCCGTTGTTGACGGGGAAGGCGTTCTGCGGGGCGTGGGCCAGGAAATAGGCGACGGCCATCGTGCCCGAGGCGACGAAGGCGGCCGGGCGGGTGAACAGGCCCAGGGCGATCAGGACGCCGGTGACCAGCTCGATGATGCCCGCGAAGGCGCCGGGGTTGTCGAGGGCCAGACCGGAACCGGCGCGTTCGCCGAGCGGGAAGGACAGGAACTTCTGGGTGCCGTGGGCCAGGAAGAGCAGGCCGGACATGATCCGCAGGGCGGCCAGCGCCAGCGGGGTGTTGGAGGACAGGAAGCGTGACGCCATGGGAAAGGGCCTTGAATGACTAAATGGTAACAATCAGTGTTGCCAATATTGGGGTCAGCTTGGCCGTGGCGCAAGAGCCTTGTCGATCAGACCTGATAGAAGTCGCGGTACCAGTCGACGAAGCGGCGGACGCCGACGTCGATGGGGGTGGACTGGCGGTAGCCGAGGGCGGCCTCGGTCTCGCTGACGTCGGCCTCGGTGCGGGCCACGTCGCCGTCCTGCACCGGCATCATGTTCAGCTCGGCCTTGCGGCCCAGGGCCTCTTCCAGCACCTCGATATAGCGCATCAGCTGCTCGCGACGGCCGGCGCCGAGGTTGAGGATGCGCCAGGGAGCGACCCCGCTGGTGGACGGGTTCGGCGCCTGCGGGTTCCAGTCCGGATCGACGGTCGCGGGATTGTCGAGCGCGGCGACCACGCCGGTGACGATGTCGTCCACGTAGGTGAAGTCCCGCTCCATCTTGCCGTGGCCGTAGACGTCGATCGGTCGGCCTTCGAGGATGGCGTTGGTGAATTTGAACAGCGCCATGTCCGGGCGGCCCCACGGTCCGTAGACGGTGAAGAAGCGCAGCCCCGTCGAGGGGAAGCCGAACAGGTGGGAGTAGGAGTGGGCCATCGCCTCGTTGGCGATCTTGGTGGCCGCATAGACGGTCAGCGGATGGGCCACGCCCTGCTTCACCGAGAAGGGCAGGGCGCCGTTGGCGCCGAAGGCCGAGCTGGTCGAGGCGAAGACGAGGTTCTCCGCCTTCACCGCCCGCGCGCCCTCGAGGATGGTCAGGAAGCCGACGACGTTGGAGTCGACGTAGCTCTCGGGCTGTTCGAGGCTGTAGCGGACGCCCGCCTGGGCCCCGAGATGGACGATGCGGCGCGGGGCGTGGGTCGCGAACAGGGCGGCCATGCCTTCGCGGTCGGCGAGGTCCAGGGTGTTGTGGATGTAGTTGGGGTTGGCCTGCAGCCGCTCCAGCCGGGCCTGCTTCAGCGCCGGATCATAGTAGCTGTTCAGGTTGTCGACCCCGATCACGGTCTCGCCGCGCGCCAGCAGGCGCTGCGCCGTGTGGAAGCCGATGAAGCCGGCGGAGCCGGTGACGAGGACGGGGCCGGAGGTCATGCGTCCTCGTTAGCCCCGTCCATCGCTCCGCGCCAGAGTCAGCGCGCGTACCGCTCCGCGACCGGGGCGTAGCGGTCCCAGACCTGCCGGTCGGCCAGCGAGCGCAGCAGCTTGATGTACTCGGCGTGCGACCAGGCCAGCGGGGTGGCGGAGTTGGTGCCCTGGCCGCGGCGATAGTCGTGGGCGGTGTCGTCGCCGACGCCGTCCCAGACCTGTTCGGGCAGCAGCAGGCCGTCGTTGGCGAAGCTCTCCATGCCGCGGACATAGGTCTGGCGGATGCCGTTGACCTGGGCGTCCATCCATTCGCGCGAGGCCGAAGGCATGGCCAGCAGGGCGGCCAGTTCATAATGGCCGCGTTCGCCGGTGAAGATCGGCCAGACCCGGCCGCGCTGGCCGGGATGCATCACCCCGCCGACGCCGTAGTTGCCGCCGGTGTCGGCCTGTTCGCCGTAGCCGTCGTTGCCGTAGCGGCGGAAGCCCGGGGCGCCGTCCAGATCGTAGCGGACGCGGAAGCGATCCTCGCGCGCCTGGTCGTCGTACTCGGGCAGGGAGTCGACGATCGACGGAGCCAGGGCGCCGCGCACCCCGTAACGGACCAGCTCCAGGAAGCCGCCGTCGATGATGCGGTCCTCGGGCATGGCGGGCTGGCCGTTGTTCTCGCCCAGCAGGCCGTGGTCGTTCGGATCGTCATTGCGGCTGAGGCGCATGAAATAGCGGCCGTCGCCATAGGCGCCCGAGGTGGTGAACATCCGGGACTCGACCTTCGAGGCGTAGTCGTCGGCGGCGGCGAGATAGCGCTCGGCCGAGGCGGTGTCGTTCGAGGCGCGGGCGAGGTCGGCGGCGACCGTCAGGCCGGCGATGACGGCGGCGGTCGTCGAGGGCGAGTGGCCCTCCTGTTCCTCCCAGCGCTCCTGCTGGGTCCAGGGCGGGGTGATGCGGCGGTCATTCCACAGCAGGCCCGCCGTGCCGCCGTCCACGAGGAAGTCGGCGGCCGGTTTGATCATGCGGCTGTACATGGCCGCCATCTCGGCGTCGGAGACGATGCCGGCCTTCCACAGACGCCAGCCCAGCATGATGGGCATGGCGGTCTGGTCGAGCTGGACCCCGACCCATTCGATCTCGCCGTCGACGTGGGTCTTCTGCAGGAACCAGCCGGTCGAGCCGGTGTTGCCGGGCGTGTCTGCGCGGACCTGGACCTGCGGCAGGTACTGGAAGGCGGCGTGCGGGGTCTCGGTGTCGCCCAGCGCCAGCATGGCCATGGCGACCTGGTAGAAGTCGCGCGGCCAGACGGCCTTGTAGCCCGTCGAGCTGTTGGTGGCGTCGACGGTGTCGCCCCACGGGTTGCTGAGCGAGGCGATCAGGGCGCCGGCGTAGGTGCGGTCCTCCTGCACCTTCAGCATCAGGGCCGAGGCGTAGGCCAGCCGGCCGCCGTCGGTGGCCTGTTCCGCAAGGCGCGGTAGTTCGGTCAGGGAGGCGACATAGTCCTCCCAGCCCGTGCGCTCGCCCTCGCCGTTGAAGCGGGCGAGGACTTCATCGAGGCCGGTGTCGAAGCTGCCGCCCGCGGCGGCGCGGGCGTCCTGGCGCGACCGGCCGAAGCCGATGACGAAGTCCTGTTCGAGGCTCTGGCCGCCGCGCACCCGGGGCAGGGCGCCGGTCAGCATGATGTTGCCGGTGGTCTCGCCGGTCGAGCGATAGACGGTGTCCAGACGGCCGTCGGCCAGATCGGTCAGGCCGTCGGACGCGCCGACGAAGCCGACGCTGGCCTGGGTGAACGGACGGTCGCTGCGCAGGGCCAGGTGGGTGTCGCCCTCCCAGGCGTACAGGGCCGCGTCCTCGGTCCCGCCGCCCGCGACCGCGTCGCCGCTGTCGCCGACGCCGGTGTTGCCGATGTGCGGCTCCAGCAGCAGGTAGGGGGTGACGTCGCCGCCCAGGGCGCGGATCGAGACCCGCACGACCAGGGCCTGACGATCCGGGTCGGTGTAGATCCGCTTCTCGATCTCGTAGCGGCCCTGTTTGTCGGTGGTGATCACCCGGTAGGCGGGCGACAGGGGGCGGCCCTGGGCGTCGACATGCAGGTATTCGGTGCGGCTGGTGGTGTCGGTCCCTTCCACCGACAGGCCGGTGGAGGTGACCACGGCGAAGCGCATCTGCTTGATCTGCGCCTCGTGGATCAGGCCGTACATGGTCTCGGTCAGGACGCCGTCGGCGAGCGAGAACCAGACCTTCGACACCGTCCCGGTCCGGCCGCCGTCGCGATAGCGGCCGTCGACATAGGCTTCGTACGACGCGCCCGCGCCGGTCTTGGCGGCGTTGACCCAGGTCGGGACGTCGCCCGGCGCGCCGGGGGCGATCGCCACGACGTTCGGCGCCGGTTCGGACGGCGCGCCCGGCATCAGGCCTTCAAGGGTGGAGCAGCCCGCGAGGCCGAACACGGCGCCGGCGAGCAGGAGGGGGGACATGCGCATGGGGCGAACTCTCAGGCAGGCGGAAGCAGGAAGGTCAGGGGAACGTCGAGGCGCTGGTTCCAGGAGGCCTCGTTGTGCTCGGCGCCGGGGAAGACCAGCGAGCGGAAGCGATCCGGGCCCCAGCCGGCGGCGCGGACGGCGTCGTCGATACGGCTCTGGAAGACGGCGTAGAACTGATCCAGCGTCTCGTCGCCGCGATCGAAATACAGCCGGTGCGTAGCCGGGTCCGGCAAGCCCGCGCGAACCACGCCGGTCCAGGCGGCGACCAGCCGTTCACGCCAGGGGTTCAGTTGCTGCGGCGCCTCCAGACCCTCGACCTTCAGCGGCCAGTGGGTCGAGACGCAGCCGGCGGCGCCGAAGACGTCCGGGCGCTTCATCATCGCATAGAGGGAGATCAGGCCGCCCATGCTGGAGCCCATGATCGCGGTGTCGGCCGGTCCGGTCAGGGTGCGGTATGCGCCGTCGATCAGCGGCTTCAGCGCCTCGGCGAGGAAGCGGACGTAGCCGTCCGACAGGGGCTCGCCGCCATAGATGGACTGGATGTCGCCGCGCATGTCGTCGGGCAGGGCCCGGAGCAGGTCGGCGGGCACATACTCCCGCAGGCGCAGCGGGGTGTTGTGGGCCCCGACGACGATAGGGGCGCGAACCTGCCCGCCCGCGATCAGCCGGGCCAGATGCTCGTCGACGCCCCATTCCTTGCCGTAGGCGGCGCGGGCGCCGTCGAACAGGTTCTGGCCGTCGTGCATGTAGAGGACGGGCCAGCGCGCGTCCGGCGCCGCGTCATAGCCCGGAGGCAGCCAGACGGTGACATCGCGCGGGGCGGCGTGGGCGGAGACGAGGGCCGGATGCTCGACCAGTCGTCCCGAAGCGGGTGCATCGGCGCGCGCGAGGGCCGGCGCCGCGAAGGGCAGGGCGGCCATCAGGCCGAGGATCGAGCGGCGGTCCGGGGTCATGCGGCCTCCTGCGGGACCCGCAGGCTGGCGCCAGCGGCGATCAGGAAGCTGACCGCGCCGATGACCAGGGCCCAGATCGCCTGCTCGCCGAACAGGCCCTTGAGCAGGGCGCCCAGAAGGGTGGCGGCGACCAGCTGGGGCACCACGATGAAGATGTTGAACACCCCCATGTAGACGCCCATTTTCCGGCCCGGCACAGCGCTGGACAGGATGGCGTAGGGCATCGAGACGATGGACGCCCAGGCGAAGCCGACGCCGATCATCGGCAGCCACAGCAGGGCCGGGTCGCGGATCAGGAAGACCCCGGCCAGACCGGCCGCGCCGAGCGCCAGATTGACCGCGTGGGCGCCGCGCTTGCCGATGCGGCGGGCCAGCACCGGGATCAGGAAGGCGGCCAGGGCGGCGACGCCGTTGTAGATCCCCATCAGGACACCGACCCAGTCGGCGCCGCGACCATAGGCGGCGGAGGTGGCGTCGGCGGCGCCGAAATGCACGGCCGTCACCGCCGGGGTCATGTAGATCCACATGGCGAACAGGGCGAACCAGCTGAAGAACTGGACCACGGCCAGACCGCGCATGGTGCGGGGCATGGCGAAGATGTCGCCGAGGATTTCGGTCAGGCCGTTGGAGGCCTGCACGCGCCGGAACAGGCCGACCGCGACCTGCAGCAGGCCGAAGCCCGCGATGAAGCCGGTGAGGATCAGCAGGTCCTTGGCCAGGCCTGCGGCGATCACGCCCCAGAAGCCGAGCGCGCCGACGGCGATCCAGATCAGGCCGCCGGTCAGCCAGCGGCCGGCCGGGCGCAGCGCGGCGGAGTCGCCCTCGGCTGCGGTCGCGCGATCCGCCTCGAAGGCGGCGATCTGTTCGGGGCTGTACTCGCGGGTGGTGAAGACGGTCCACAGGACGGCGGTCAGCAGGCCGACCGCGCCGACGTAAAAGGAGATGCGGACGCTGTCGGGGATGACGCCCCCGGGCGCGGTCGAGGCGACGTGGAAGACGTTCGACAGCAGCCACGGCAGGCAGGAGGCGAACACCGCCCCCGCGCCGATGAAGAAGCTCTGCATCGCATAGCCGGTGGTGCGCTGCTCCTCCGGCAGGTTGTCGCCGACGAAGGCGCGGAAGGGCTCCATCGTCACATTGATCGAGGCGTCCATGACCCAGAGCATGGAGGCGGCGATCCACAGCGACGGGCTGTTGGGCATCACGAACAGCGCCAGGGTGGTCAGGATGGCCCCGACCAGGAAGTAGGGCCGACGGCGGCCGAGACGGCCCCAGGTGCGGTCGCTGAAGTGGCCGATGATCGGCTGGACCAGCAGGCCGGTCAGGGGCGCGGCGATCCACAGGATGGCCAGCGAATCCACCTCGGCGCCGAGGGTCTGGAAGATCCGGCTGGTGTTGGCGTTCTGCAGGCCGAAGCCGATCTGGATGCCGAAGAAGCCGACGCACATGTTCCAGATCGCCAGCCGGCTGAGCCGGGGGCGGACGCGGGCGAGGGCGGTCAGGGTCTCGCTCATGCGCGGCGGCCCCGGCCCAGCGGAACGAAGCGGATGGCCTGGCCGCCGCCCGGGGCGAGGCGCAGGTCCAGGGTGTCGGCGGCGGTGACCTCCTGCGTCAGGATCTCGATGGCCTCGCGGTTGGTCTTCCAGTGGGCGCCGGGGGCGTCACGGTAGATCTCCGCGCGATAGCGGCGGCCGGGGTCGAGGAAGGACAGCGGGGCCTTCAGCGCGCGCGGCTCCTCGTCAGTGATGGCGCCGAGGAACCACTGGTCGGAGTTGCGGTCCTTGCGGACGATGGTGACGTAGTCGCCGACCTCGCCGTTCAGCACGCGGGTGTCCTCCCAGTCGGTGACCACGTCCTTGATGAACTGGAACGGGCCGGGGTTGGCCTCGTAGTTCTCCAGCACGTCGGCGGCCATCTGGATCGGGCTGTAGATGGTCACATACAGCGCCAGCTGCTTGGCCCAGGTCGTGGCCACGCCGTCCGGGCTGCGCGTGGTCATGCCGAAGATGCCCGGCGTGAAGTCCATCGGACCGGCCAGCAGGCGGGTGAAGACCAGATTGACCTCGTGCTCGGGCGGATTCCCCGGCTGGCCCCAGGCGTTGTACTCCATGCCGCGCGCGCCTTCGCGGCTGATGATGTTCGGATACGTCCGGCGCAGGCCGGTGTCCTTCAGCGGCTCGTGGGCGTTGACCGCGACCTGATGGCGGGCGGCGGAGTCCACCACGCGCTGATGGTGGCGGACCATCTCCTGGCTCTCGTGCCAGCTCAGATGCGCCTGACCGTCCGGGCCGCGCACCCGCGCGCCTCCGGCGTCGGCGACATAGCCGGTCTTCACCGAATGCCAGCCCATGCGCTGGTACAGGGCGAAGCCCGCGTCCATCTGCTGTTCGTAGTGGAAGGCGTTCCCGCCCGTCTCGTGGTGGCCGATGATCTCGACGCCCTTCGTCCGGCCGTAGGCGGCGATGCGCTCGATGTCCCAGTCGGCATAGGGCTCGGTGAAGCTGTAGTCCCAGCCGTTGCCGAACCACTCGCCGTCCCAGCCCTTGTTCCAGCCTTCGACCAGCACCCCGCCGAAGCCGTGCTCGGCCGCGAAGTCGATGTGCCTGAGCGTGTAGTCGGTGGTCGCGCCGTGCTTGGGACCCGAGCCCCAGGTCTTGCGGTCCAGGTGCATGTCCCACCAGATGCCGACGTACTTCATCGGCCTGAACCAGCTCACGTCGCCCAGCTTGTTGGGCTCGTTCAGGTTCAGGATCAGGCTGGATTCCACCAGATCGCCCGCGCGGTCGGCGATCTGCAGCGTGCGCCAGGGGGTGGTGAAGGGGGCGGTGCGTTCGACCGCCGCATTGGTCAGGCCCGGCGTCAGCGCCGCCTTCAGCCGCCCGCCCTCGACCCGGCGCAGGTTCATGGCCGAATAGTCGACCAGCGCCGCCTCGTGGATCGAGACGTGCAGGCCGTTGTCGGTGCGCAGGGTGATCGGCGTCTGGGCGACGCCGACGGACTCGATGGCGGTGCGGTTGTAGAGATACTCCTCGCGGTTCCACTCGAAGGCCGGGATCCACCAGGCCGTGCCCGGCTCGGCCACGGCGAACTCGGTCAGTTCGTCGCCGATGCGGACGGTGGTCAGGTTGGGCTGCTCCGGGAACTCGTAGCGGAAGCCCAGACCGTCATCGTACAGGCGGAACACCACATCGACCCGGCGGCCCAGCGTGCTGCGCTCGGTCAGGTGGACGCGGAATTCGGTGTAGCGATTGCGGACCGAGCGCCGCTCGCCCCAGGGCTGTTCCCAGGTGTCGTCATGCTGCGTCGGGGCGTCGGCGGTGACGGTGAAGTTGCGCTCCAGCTTGGGCGCATCCGTCAGGATGAAGCCGAGGCGAGAGGCGGCGATGACCGGCTGGCCGAGGCGGGAGACGGTGTACTCGGGCCGCCCTTCGCCGGTGACGCCGACGGTGACCGACAGGACCCCGCCGGGCGAGGCGGCGCCGACCGGGGCCGCCGTCGTGGCGGTCTGGCGGGCGAAGGCCGGGGCGGGCAGGGCCGCCATGAGGGCCGTGCTCGAGATCAGCAGGCGACGGGTCAGCATGAGGGAACGCTCCATCGAACAGGACTTGCCAAGCGCGACCGTGACGGCGCAGAACAAGCAAGGTTTGCAGCAAATTTTGCAGCCGTGAGTCCAGCCGGAGCCGTGACGTGAGCCGCCGAAACACCCGCCTTGAAGATCTGGCGAAGATGGCGGGCGTGTCGATCTCGACGGCCTCGCGGGCGCTGAACGACAGCCCGGCGGTCAACGCCCGGACCAAGCAACTTATCTGGAAGCTGGCGCGCGAGCACGACTATCCGTTCCGCCGCTACATGCCCTCCGGTCCGGTCGGCGCCGACGGGGTGATCGCCCTCGTCACGCCGCGTCCGCAGGGGCGCGAGGGCCGGTTGAGCGATCCGTTCTTCCTGGAGCTGCTGGCCGGCGTCGGCGAGGCGGCGCGCGAGCGCGGCTGCGACGTCATCATGAGCCATTTCGCCCCGACCAGTTACGACGACCTGTCGGCGGCGATGAACACCCGCGCCGACGGCGTGATCTTCCTGGGGCAGTCCTTCCTGCACCAGAGCCTCAACCGGCTGGCCGAGACGGACGGGCGTTTCGTCGTCTGGGGCGCCGAGATGCCGGACCAGCTCTATTGCTCGGTCGGCTCGGACAACCTGGCCGGCGGACGCCGCGCGACGCGGCATCTGGCCCGGCTGGGGCGCAAGCGTATCGTCTTCCTGGGCGACCTCGATCCGCCCGAGGCCATGCAGCGGCACCGCGGTTACCTCGAGGCGCTCGAGCAGACCGGGCTGGGCGTCGACCCGGACCTGATCATGGAGGCTCATTTCGAGGTCGAGTCCGCCGAGGCGTCGGTGGACGGCCTGATCCGCCGCGGCGTGCAGTTCGACGGCATCGTCTGCGCCTCGGACCAGATCGCCCTGGGCGCCGTGCGCTCGCTGCTGCACGCGGGACTGCGGGTGCCGGAGGACGTCTCCGTCATCGGCTTCGACAATGTGCCGTTCAGCCGCTACGCGCGTCCGGCGCTGTCGACCATCGCGCAGGACACGATGAAGGCCGGACGCCTGCTGGTGTCCAAGCTGATCGACAACCCCGGCGACTCCGTCGGCCGTTCGGAACGCATTCCGACCGACCTGATCGTGCGCGAGAGCTGCGGCGGCTGACGTCATCCGGGCTCGCCCGTCAGCACCAGTCCCGCGAGCGGCGCCAAGGTCCCGGCGGAGCCCGCCTCGACGTTGACCGACTCGACCACGCGCCAGCCCGACGGGGCGGTCCAGTCGACGGCGGCGTGGCCGAGGTTGAACACGCACAGCAGGGTTTCGCCGTCGAGGCTGCGCTCGAACGCCACCACGCCCTCGGGCGCGTCCAGCATCTTCAGCGCGCCGCGGGACAGGGCCGGGTGCGCCTTGCGCGCGGCGACCAGGCGGCGGGTGACGTTCAGCATGGAGCGCGGATCGGCCTCCTGGGCGTCCACCGCCAGCGGCGCGTGTCGCGGATCGACCGGCAGCCAGGGCTCGACGCTGGAGAAGCCCGCATAGGGCGCCGAGGCCGCCCAGGGCATCGGGGTGCGGGCGCCGTCGCGACCCAGCGTCTGGGGCCAGTTGGCGATGGCCTCGGGGTCGACCAGCCGTTCGAACGGCACCTCGCCCTGCGGCAGGCCCAGCTCCTCGCCGTAATAGACGAAGACATTGCCGCGCAGGCACATCAGCAGCAGCATGGCCATCTCGGCGACGGCCTGCAGATCGCGGCCCTCGGCCCAGCGCGAGATGGCGCGCGGGGCGTCGTGGTTCGAGAAGGTCCAGGACGGCCAGCCCTGACCGGGACGGCCGTCCCAGGTCGCCGCGGCCTGCTGCAGCATCTCGCGACGGAGCGCCGGGGCGTAGAGGTAGAGGAAGCCGTAGGCGCTGTTCAGCCGGTCCTCGTCGGCGGTGAAGGCCTGCATCTCGCGTTCGGCGTGGTCGCCGCCGACCTCGGCCACGCTGAACCGGCCGCCGTAGCTGTCGGTCAGGGCCCGGATCCGCTTCAGGAAGTCGGCGATCTGGGGTTGGCTCTGGTTGTGGATCTTGTCCTGGAAGTCGAACGGCCGGGTCCGCTTGCCGCCCGCCGGCAGGGGCGGGTTATCGGTCAGCTTCGGGTCGTGCATCGAGAAGTTGATGGCGTCGAAACGGAAGCCGTCGACGCCCCGGTCCAGCCAGAAGCGGGCGACGTCCAGCAGCGCCTCCTGCACGACCGGATTGTGCACGTTCAACTGCGGCTGCTCGGGCAGGAAGTTGTGCATGTAGTACTGGCCGCGGCGCGCGTCCCAGGTCCAGGCCGGGCCGCCGAAGACCGACTGCCAATTGGACGGCGGAGAGCCGTCGGGCTTGGCGTCGGCCCAGACGTACCAGTCGGCGTGCTCGCCGGTCCGGCTCTGGCGGCTGTCGCGGAACCACGCGTGCTCTTCCGAGGTGTGGGAGAAGACCAGGTCGATGATGATCCGCAGGCCCAGCCGATGCGCCTTGTCGATCAGGGCGTCGAAGTCGGCGAGGTCGCCGAAGATCGGATCGACGTCGCAGTAGTCGGCCACGTCGTAGCCGAAATCCTTCATCGGCGAGGTGAAGAAGGGGCTCAGCCAGACGGCGTCGACGCCGAGCGAGGCGATGTGCTCGAGGTGCGCGGTCACGCCCTTCAGGTCACCGACGCCGTCGCCGTTGGTGTCGGCGAAGCTGCGCGGATAGACCTGATAGATGACGGCGCCGCGCCACCATTCGGCGGCGGCGTCGGCATCGGCGGCGGGCTGTTCAAGCATCTGGGCGGTCACACTCAGCCTTCGGAAACACAGACAAGATAGCCCAGGGCGGGCACGGAAACGGACAGGACGCCGGGCGCGGCCTCCCGGGCGGGGCAGGCGCCCAGAAGCGCGCGCCAGCGCGTGGAGCCGGTCTCGACCGGCACATTGACGTCGCGCGCCTCGGTGGAGGTGTTGAACACCACCAGGGTCTCGCCCGCGTCATCAAGTCTTGAAACAGCCAGGACGCCCGGGGTCTGGTCCGCGATGCGGACGGCGACGCGGCCGTGGCGCAGGCGGGCGTCGACGGCGCGGACGCGCGTCAGCCCGGCCAGTCGCCGGTACATGTCGGCGTCGGTGTCATAGGGAGCGGCGGCCTGTCCGATGCGGCGATCGTCCGCGTAGGAGGCGGTGCGGGTCTCGAACAGGTCCTGACGCGAGCGGCGGTCGTCGCCGTCGCCGGTGAAGCCCTGTTCGTCGCCGTAATAGATGACCGGAATGCCGCGACCCAGGATGACCAGGGCGTAGGCGAGGGTGGTCCGCTCCAGCAGTTCGGCGTCGCTGATGTCCGGCCGGGCCTTCAGGATCAGGTGCCCGATCCGGCCCATGTCGTGGTTGCCGGTGAAGGTCGGCAGCCGACGGGCGGTCTCGACGCCGCCGGCATAGACGGCGTCCTCCATCAGCAGATAGCCCATCCGGTCCGGCGCCGAGGCGCCGGTGACGAGGTGCTCGACCGTCTGCTGATAGGCGAAGTCCAGCACGGTCGGCAGGCCGTCGACGACGGTGTGCATGGCCGCCGTGCCGGTCTGGAAGTCGAAGGTCTCGCCGAAGATGTGGAAGTTCGGAATGCCGCGCGCGCGGGCCCGTTCGAGGATGGCGGGGACGAAGGCCTGCCAGAACTCGGGGTTCACGTGGCGGGCGGTGTCGATGCGGTAGCCGTCGATCCCGTACCGGTCGATCCAGTCGCCATGGAGGTCGATGAAGCCCTGCACCACGCGGGGGTGCTCGGTGAACAGGTCGTCCAGCCCCGCGAAGTCGCCGTCGAGGCGGGCCTCGCTGTACCAGGCGCTGTTGCCCCGGTTGTGGTAGAGGCTGACGTCGTTCAGCCAGCCGGGCGCCTTGAGGGTCTCCTCGCCCGCCGGGACGTAGGGCGTGTAGGCATAGTCGGGGTGGGTCAGGGTCGAGAAGTCCGAACCGGCCGCGCCGGTGAAGCCCGCATTGATCGCCTCGCCGTCCAGCCCGCCGCGACGCTGGTAGGGATAGTCGCCCCGCCAGCGATAGCCGCAGTCGTTCGCCGGGCACTCGCGATAACGGATGACGTCGGCGGTGTGGTTGATGACGATGTCCAGATAGACCTTCATCCCCCGCGCATGGGCGGCGTCGACGAGGGCGCGGAAGTCGTCGTTGGTCCCGAAATGCGGGTCCACCCGGGTGAAGTCGGTGATCCAGTAGCCGTGGTAGGCCGCGCTCTCGTGGCCGGGCGGGCCCTGCACCGGCTTGTTGGCGAACACCGGCGCGATCCACAGGGCCGTGACGCCCAGGCCCTGGATGTAGTCGAGGCGCTCGGTCAGGCCGCGCAGGTCGCCGCCGTGGTAGAAGCCGGGGTCGGTCGGATCGTAGCCGGTGACCAGACGATCGCCGGTCAGGCCGCCGGAATCATTGGCCGAATCGCCGTTGGCGAAGCGGTCCGGCAGCAGGAAATAGATGACCTCGTCCTCGGGCGGACGCTGCCGCAGGGCCTCCGCGGAAGGGGTCTGGGCGACCGCGGTCCCCGCCGTCGCGGCCAGAATCGCCGAAAGCAGGAGTGTACGGGCGGTGCGTGGCCGCCGGCGCCGTCTGTCCATGCTGCATCCTCCCATGTCCGCGAACGGCGTGGCCCGCTGGATCAGTTTGCAAGATTTTGCAGCGGAGCGGCCGCATGTCAATCCGCCCATTCGGTCGGGCCAAATTGCGGCGCTGCAAGGCCGAAGGCTGTTTTGCGCTGCAACATGACGGGGTATGGCCGTCACATTTCGAACACGGATCGACGTTCGCTACGGCCGAGGCGCTTGCAACCTTGATCAAAGTTTGCATTACTTTGCGGTAATACCGGACGCTTCGACAGAAGGCGCCGGTCCAGGGAGGAATGAGATGAACACCCGTATGACCCGGCGTGCGCGCCTTCTCGGCGGAGCGGCCATCGGCGCCGTGGCCATGCTGGCCTTCGCCAACACTGCGTCGGCCCAGTCCGCGCAGGACGAACCCGTCGAGATCGAGGAAGTCGTCGTCACCGGCATCCGGTCGGCGATCGAAAGCTCGATTGCGACCAAGCGGAACGAAACCTCGATCGTCGAGGTCGTCACCGCCGAAGACATCGGCAAGCTGCCGGATGTCTCGATCGCGGAATCGCTGGGCCGCCTGCCCGGCCTGACCACCCAGCGCCTCGACGGCCGCAGCCAGGTGATCTCGATCCGCGGCCTGGGCCCGGACTTCACCACGGCCCTGCTGAACGGCCGTGAGCAGGTTTCGACCGGCGACAACCGCGGCGTCGAGTTCGACCAGTATCCGTCGGAGCTGCTGGGCAGCGTGGTGGTCTACAAGACCCCGGACGCGGCCCTGATCGGCCAGGGCCTGGCCGGCACCGCCGACCTGCGCGTCATCCGCCCGCTGGAATACGGCCGCCAGACCCTGGCGCTGAACCTGCGCTATGAGCTGAACGACATGGGCGCGCTGAACGCGGGCTCGACCGACCACGGCGTCCGCTACAGCGTTTCGTACATCGACCAGTTCGCCGATGACACGGTGGGGATCGTGCTGGGCTACGCCCACATCGAGTCGCCCTACCAGTCCGAGCGCTTCAACGCCTGGGGCTATCCGGAAGTCACCGGCGGCGGCCCGCGCGTCATCGGCGGCGCCAAGCCGTATGTGATGTCCAGCGAGCTGGAGCGCGACGGCTACATCGGCGTGCTGGAGCTGCGTCCGAACCAGCACCTGCACATGACGTTCGACGCCTTCTACTCGACGTTCGACAACAGCCAGATCCTGCGCGGCATCGAGCTGCCGCTGTTCTGGTCGTCGGCGACCCTGCAGCCGGGCTACACCGTCGAGGACGGCATGGTCACCTCGGGGACCTACACCGGCGTGAAGGGGGTGGTCCGCAATGACGTGAACACCCGCGAAAGCACCATGATGTCGCTGGGCTGGAACACCGAGGTGTACGTCAGCGAGAACGTCACCCTGAGCGCCGACGTCAACTATTCGAACGTCGACCGCACCGACCAGATCCTCGAGACCTACGCCGGCACCGGCCGCGGTCCGCTGGGCGCGACGGACACCATCCAGTTCCGCACCGGCGACGACATCACCCGCTTCACCCCGGCGCTGGACTACGGCGACTTCAACCTGATCCGCCTGACCAGCCCGCAGGGCTGGGGCGGCGACGTGATCCCGGGCGGCCAGGACGGCTATCTGAACAGCCCGTCGGTCAGCGATGAACTGGCCGGCATCCGCATGGCGCTGGACGCCAATGTCGACTGGGGCCCGGTGTCGAACATCGAGGTCGGCTTCTACCGCTCGCAGCGTGAGAAGGAACTGGTCAACGACCAGTGGTTCCTCGCCGTCCCGGGCGGCGCCTCGGCCGTGGTTCCGCTCGAGTTCCGCCTCGAGCCGACCTCGCTGGAATACCTCGGCATCCCGCGGATGATCAGCTACGACGCCCTCGGCCTGGTCCAGAGCGGCTTCTACAACATGGTCCGCAACCCGAACGCCGACGTGCGCGCGGGCAACTGGTTCGTCGAGGAAAAGGTCTTCACCCCGTTCGTGAAGCTGAGCCTGGACACCGACCTGTTCGGCATCCCGCTGACCGGTAACTTCGGCATCCAGGCCACCCACACCGAGCAGCACTCGGACGGCTTCGCCGCCCGCCAGCTCGGCACCGGCATCTCGGAATCGATCGCCGTCTCGGGCGGCGACGAGTACTGGGAGCTGCTGCCCAGCGCCAACCTGATCTTCGAGATCGGCGACCAGCGCTTCCTGCGCGTTTCGGCCGCCCGCACCATGGCCCGTCCGCGGATGGACCAGATGCGCGCCAGCCGGACCTTCAGCTACAACGCGGCGCTGGACGATCCGTCCAACCCGCTGCCGAACTTCCCGGTCTATGATCCGTCGAACCCGCCCTTCACCGGCGGCGGCGGCAACCCGGAACTGCGTCCGTGGCTGGCCAACGTCTTCGACCTGTCGTTCGAGCAGTATTTCGGTCGCTCGGCCTACGTCTCGCTGGCGGTCTTCTACAAGGACCTGGAGACCTACGTTTACGACCGCACGACCCAGGTCGACTTCACCGGCTATCCGCCCACCGGCGCGGTCTACCGGATCGGCAACTACACCCGTCCGGAGAACGGCGAGGGCGGCGAGATCTACGGCGCCGAGTTCACCGTCTCCACGCCGTTCGACTTCATCTCGCCCTGGCTGGAAGGCTTCGGCGGCCAGTTCTCGATCTCGCAGACCGAGAGCAGCATCCAGCCGGATCCGGGCAACCCCGCCACGCCCATCCCGGGCCTGTCGGAAACCGTCGCCAACCTGACGCTGTACTATGAAAAGGACGGCTTCCAGGCGCGTGTCTCGAACCGCTACCGCTCGGAATTCCTGGGCGAGGTCGCGGGCTTCGGCAACGGACGCACCCTGCGTCAGGTCGGGGCCGAGAACATCGTCGACGCCCAGATCGGCTACCAGTTCGAATCCGGTCCGCTGGAAGGCCTGTCCTTCCTGGCCCAGGTCAACAACGCCACCGACGAGCCCTTCTACACCTATGAAGCGGGCGACGAGCGTCGCGTGATCGACCACCAGTCGTACGGCCGGACCTTCCTGTTCGGAATCAACTACCGCTACTGATCTCCCAACCGGTCAGCAGCCTACAGGGCCGCCCGGTCTCTCCGGGCGGCCCTTTTTTGCGCGCGGTTTGCTCCGCCTGCGCCCACTTTTGGTTACGGATTTCCTCAAATCGCTGGACGCGGGGCCGCGCCGGTGGAACCAAGGCCTCAAAGGCCGTGCTGTTGGGACGCCGGCCATGGGGAGTGAGATGACAGATCACCAGCAGACCTCTGCGAAGGGGCTTGGTACCGCCTTCGCCTATGTGACCACCCTGTTCTTCGCCTGGGGCTTCGCCACCTCGCTGATCGACCCGCTGATCGCGGCGGTGAAGGGCGTGTTCGAGCTGAACTTCACCGAGGCCCTGCTGACGCAGTTCGCCTGGTTCACCGCCTACGGCATCGTCTCCCTGCCCGCCGCCGCCGTGCTGTCGAAGCTGGGCTACGCCAAGTCGATCGTCGGCGCGCTCGCGGTCATGGTGCTGGGCGCCCTGATCGTGCCGCTGTCGACCGTCTTCGACTTCTATCCGGGCGTGCTGGTGGCCCTGTTCGTCATCGCCGCCGGGGTGACCCTGCTGCAGGTGGCCGCCAACCCGCTGGCCGCCTCGCTGGGGACGCCGAAGGGGTCGCACTTCCGTCTGGTGTTCTCGCAGGCCTTCAACTCGCTGGGCACCGTCGTCGGTCCGCTGCTGGGCGCCACCGTCATGCTGTCGGGCGGCATCTTCGCCGTCGGCGGCGTCAGCGCCCTGGCCTCGCCGACCGCCCTGCTGCTGATCCTGCTGGGCGTGGGCATCGGCCTGGTCGCCGGCGTTCTGGTCGGCGCCCTGCGTCGTGACATCAAGGGCTGGCTGGCCGTCGGCGCCGCCATCGGCCTGGTGATCGGCTGGGTCGTCTTCCTGCATAACTACATCGGCAGCATGGGCGCCTACGCCGCCGCCGTCGGTCCCGAGACGGCCCCGGCCGAAACCGCGGCCGCCGTCATCGACCCGGCCGCCCGCGCCGCCACCCTGCGCAACATCGACACCGTCTTCATCGGTCTGGCCGTGTTCTTCGGCCTGCTGGGCGTCTTCATCTGGAGCGTCCGCAAGCGCCTGACCGCCGCGAGCGCCGCCGCCTCCGCCGAGACCCCCGGATCGCCGCTGAAGGCCCTGAGCTCGGGCTGGGCCCTGTTCGGCGCCCTGGCCATCTTCGTCTACGTCGGGTCGGAAGTGACCGTCGGCAGCCTGATGACCAACTTCCTGCACTCGGACGGCGCCCTGGGTCTGCCGATCCACGACGCGGGCCGTCTGGTCGCCCTGTACTGGGCCGGCGCCCTGATGGGCCGTTTCGCCGGCAGCGCCCTGCTGACCCGCATTCCGGCCGGCTGGCTGCTGGCGGTCTGCACCGCCGCCGCCGCCGTCCTGTGCGCGATCGTGACCCAGACCGGCGGGGTGAACGCCTCGTTCGCCGCCCTGCTCATCGGCCTGTTCAACTCGGTCATGTTCCCGGCGATCTTCACCCTGACGCTGGAGCGTTCGTCGGCTCCGGCCTCGGCGACGTCGGGCCTGCTCTGCATGGCCATCATCGGCGGCGCGATCCTGCCGCTGCTGGGCGGCTGGATGGCCGACTCGGCGGGTCTGAACCTGGCCTTCGTCATCCCGCTGGCCGGCTATGTGATCCTGACGATCTTCGCCGTGGCCGCCGCGCGGGCCAAGGTGAAGAACGCCGACGCCGTGGCGGCGCCGGGCGGTCACTGACCGTCTGATCCCGTCAATGTGAACGGACGGAGGGCCGTCGGGGGAGACCCCGGCGGCCCTTCCGCGTTTCGGGAGCCTGTAGCGAGGCTCCATGGTCCGGCGTTTGTGGCGTTGTCTTGTACCTGCGTTGGTTCTGGTCCTCGTTGCCGGACCGGCCTGGGCGGCCGTGACCCTGACCTTCTACGCCCACCCCGGCGCTCGCGTTCGCGACGGCTATCTGCTGTTCCCCCACGCCTATGTGCACGCCTCGGGCACGCTGGACGCCACCGGGGAGGCGGTCGACTGGTCGGCGGGCTTCACGGCCCGCAATCCGGGGCCGCAGCTGCTGTTCGCGCGGGGGCGGGGCGAGGTCGCCTCGCCGGACGCCCGCTATGTCGGCGAAGGCGTGCCCTATCTGCGCCTGACCGTGACCGACGACGCCTATCGCGCCATCCGCGCCCGTGCCGACTGGTGGGGCGGCGAGGAGGGTTCGGTCTACGACCTGCGGCGGCGCAACTGCATCACCTTTGTCGCGGATCTGGCGCGGCTGGCGGGGCTGGAGACGGCGCGGGAGCCGTCGATGAAACCCGGCGGCTTCCTCGAGGCGACGGCAGCCCTCAATCCCGAGGCGGCGATACGGACGGATATCGTGCAGGCGTCGCCGCCTCAGGCGTCCGCGCCCCACATGCCGCGGGCTTTCAGATAGTCCTCGTGTGCGGGGAGGGCCTCGACGGCGCGTGACAGACCCTCGGACAACTGGCGTAGCCCCGCCGCTGTCCGCTCGGCGTCCCGCCAGGCGTAGAGGGGGCTGGCGGCGCGGGGGGTAATGCCCTGTCCGTACATGACGGCCATCCAGGAGCCCTGGCTGAAATACTCGTCGGCGTGGACCTGGAACAGCATGCCGCGGTCGCGGAAGATCTCGACCCGCTCGCTCAGGGAATCGGGGACGGGCATGGCCGCCACCTGCCGCCAGAAGGGCGAGTCGTCCCGGCGGGTCGCGTGGTAGTGCAGGATCACGAAGTCGCGGACCAGCTCCACCTCACGGCCCAGACGGGTGTTGTAGGTGTCGATGTTGACCGGACTGAAGTCCATGTCCGGGAAATGCTGGAGCAGCCGGTAGATGCCCGACTGGACCAGATGGATGCTGGTCGATTCCAGGGGCTCGATGAAGCCGCTGGACAGGCCCAGGGCCACGACGTTGCGGTCCCAGTACTTACGGCGGCGGCCGGTCACGAACCGGAGGGGGCGGGGCTCGGCCAGGGGCTCGCCGTCGAGATTGGCCAGAAGGGTCTCGCGCGCCCGGTCATCGTCGATGTGGTCCGAGCAATAGACGTAGCCGTTGCCGGTGCGGTGTTGCAGCTCGATCCGCCACTGCCAGCCGGCCTCGAGGGCGGTCGAGGTGGTGTAGGGCGTCGCCGGGCCGACGCGGGTGCAGGGCACGGCCATGGCGCGGTCGACCGGCAGCCAGTGGGACCAGTCCTCGTAGCCCGCCTTCAGGGCGCCCTCGATCAGCAGCCCTCGGAAGCCCGAGCAGTCGATGAAGAGGTCCGCCGACAGGCTGCGGCCGTCCTCAAGGGTGACGCTCTCGATGAAGCCGTCGTCGGGGCGCTGGACGACCTCGACCACCTTCCCCTCGACCCGCTCGACCCCGCGCCCCTCGCAGACCCGGCGCAGATACCGGGCGTAGAGGCCCGCATCGAAATGGTAGGCGGTGAACAGGGTATGGAGCGGCGAGCGCGGGTCGGGATCGCGGGCCCCGGCCTTGCCGGCCGCCATGGCGCGGGCGCAGACCGAATAGTCCCACAGGTCCGTCGGCGCGCCGGCGCTGTTCTGGTTCAGCCAGACCTGGTTGAAGTCCCCGAGCGTCGGGCCGGGCCCGAAGGTGCCGAAGGGATGGGCGTAGGCGCTTCCGAGCTTGCCCCAGTCCCTGAACAGGATGCCCAGTTTCAGGGTGGCGCGGGTCTCGCGCATGAACTCGGCCTCATCCAGCCCGATCAGGCTGTTGAAGTCGCGGATCGGCGGCACGGTCGCCTCGCCCACGCCGACGATGCCGATGTCGTCCGATTCGACGAGGGTGACCCGCGCATGCGGCCCCAGCGTGCGTTGAAGGGCGGCGGCGGCCATCCAGCCCGCGGTGCCGCCGCCCACGATCAGGATGCGGCGGATCGGCTGAGCCATATCAGGCCAGTTCCCGGTCCGTGGGCTGCCCGGCCTTCTCGAGGATGGCGGCGCACAGGGCGAACAGCACTGCAAGAGTGGCCGTACGCAATGGGTAGTCGACCGCCGAATGGGCGAGCATGGCCAGCAGGGCGATGCTGGCGGCGCGCTGCAGGTCGCGTTCGCGCGACGGCCCGGCCTTCCACGCCGCCCACAGGCGACGGCCGTACCAGACCAGGAAGGCGATGATCAGGGCCACGCCGGGCCAGCCGGCTTCCAGCCAGGTCTCGAGGTATTCGTTGTGGGCGTGGTTGAAGAAGGTCGGGTCCAGCTGTTCCAGCGGCTCGACCGACCGGTAGACGGCGTCGAAGCTGCCGATCCCCGAGCCGAGCGGCAGCCAGGCGTCGGCGGCGTCGGCCACCACGGGCCAGCCCTCGAAGCGGCCTTCGGGCGCGGACTGGACGTCGAAGCGGGCCAGGATCGGCGGCAGGGCCAGAACGGCGACCACGCCGATGGCGGCGGCGACGCCTCCGGTCAGGGCGATCAGGCCGGGGCCCGGGCGACCGCGCCCGGCGGCGATCCAGGCGGCCAGCATCCCGGCCACGGCGATCGGGCCGAACAGGATCACGCCGGCGCGCGAGCGGATGGCGGCCAGTCCGATGACGACCAGACCCATGAACAGGGCGCCGAACCACAGCGGCAGGCGCTCGTCGCTGCGGCGGCGCAGGACGGCCGCGCCGAACACCGCCGCGAAGGGCAGGCAGGACAGCAGCAGGGTGGCGAGGTGGTTGCGGTTGGCGAAGAAGCCGGTGACCGAACCGGCGGCGGTGGTGGCCCACAGGTAGAGCTGGGTCCCGCCGCTGGCCAGTTGGGCCGCGCCCAGCAGGACGGCGACGACGGCGCCGGCGAGATAGAACCACATCATCCGTGCCGTCTGGGCGTGGGACGCGCCCAGAACGGCCATGAACATGGCGGCCGGGGGCAGCAGGGCGAGGACCGACTGCCAGGTCAGGTCCGGCGTGGCGGTGATGGGGGCCCAGCCGGGCTGGATGCCGGCCAGTTGCAGCGCCAGGACCATGTCCGCGCGGCCGGGCAGGGCCGTCCAGAGGAACGGCGGCAGGGGAATCAGCTGGATCAGGGGGATCGCCGCGATCAGGCCGAGCAGGCCGAGGGCGAATCGATGCTCGCGCCACAGGCCGGTGCGGATCAGGCGATTGGCGCTGAGGACCAGAAGGGGCAGGGCGGCCAGTTCAACGAGGGCAAGCCGCAGGGCGTGCTCACGGCTGGCGCCGCCGAAGACAAACGAAAGGGCCAGCAGGATAGCCGCGGCGATTGCCACAGCGTCCCACTGGCCCTTCAAAGCTCTTGTCGGCACGCGTTACGACTACGAAGGCGTAGCGCGGACCGGGTCGGCTTAGTCGCTTTCCGAGTCGTCGTCCGAAGCGACAACCACGACCGCGACGATCACGGCGGTGCCGATCAGGAGCACGGGCATCGGAATGCCGGCGAACTCCGACGAGGCGTCGGCGCGAGCGCCCACGCGGTCGCCAACGCGAGCGGTGGCGGTGGTGTTGGCGGCGGCGGCTTGGCCAGCCACGAGCAGCAGGCCGGCCGTTACAGCGGCGATGGTCTTACGCATGCTAATCCCCTTCAATCAGGTCTTTGGTACGGGCTGGCCCGCGACGTATCGAGAATGGGTATAGGGGCCGAAGGTTTCGAAATCAATACGATTCCGGTCGCTCATGATGCAAATCGGCCACCGTTAAGACATTAAGCCGCCCCTCACGGGAGGCGGCTCACAGCCACCTTGTCCAGCCAGGCGACGGTTCGCGAGCGTTTGTCGTCGGGGCGCGTTTCGAGGCGCAGCCATTGGGCCTGACAGCCCGCCGGAATGGTGAAATCGGCCCTGAACGGGGTCCAGACCTGGGCTCCCGGCGCGGCGGCGGGGGCGGACAGGACCCGCAGGTCGCCCGGCGCGCACGTTACGGTGATCGCCAGCCGCGCGGCAGGGTCGCCTTCTTCCGCGCGGGATTCGGCGGTCAGGCGGTAGCGGCCCGGCGTCAGGAACATCAGCTGTTCGGCGATTCTCGACGAGGCGTAGCCGTCGTAGTCCACGCGCAGGGCGGGATCGGCGGTGCGCACGTCGTCCGGCACGATCTCGGCCACGACGCCGGCGTCCTGGGCGAGGGCCCACTGGAACGGCGCGGGCGCGGAGGCGTCGCCGAAGCCGCCGTTGGTGACGAGCGTGGCGTTCGACGGACGGTTCAGCCGGGTGCGGACCACGCGGACCGCCTCCAGCTGACCCTTTTCCAGAAGCTGGATGTAGAGCTGGTGCAGTTCGTCGTTGGTCAGCGGCGCGCGACCGGCCTGCAGCATGATGGCCAGATTGACGGCGACCTGGAGGCCGCGGGCGTCGGCGTGCAGGCTTTCCAGATAGGCTTGCCGCCAGGGCGGGCTGGCCGACAGCAGCACGGCCACCTCGGGCAGGGCCCGGGCGCCGTCGAGGGTGGCGGCGGTGGTGAACAGTTCAAAGATGCGCGGGCGCATGTCGTCGCGGCGGCGCACCAGGGTGTCGGCGTGGGCGAAGGCGGAGGCGTAGTCGCCCGCCTTCAGCCGGTGCTGGACCAGCCAGGCGTGGGACGGGTCGTCCCGCAGGCTCCAGTTGCCGGCCAGGGTCAGGATGTCGTCGGCGACGGCCTCCCGCCCGGCCTGGGCCTCGGTCAGGCCGATGACGCGCAGGGCGCGGACGTCGAACGGGGAGCGGGCGAAGGCGTCGCGGGACAGGGCGGCGGCGTTGGCGTACCGGCGCGGATCATTGTCCTTCTGGCCGGCGGCGAACTCGCTCTCGGCCGCGCGGCGCAGGACCAGCGGCGAGCCCGGCGCTAGCCGGATGGCGACCTCCGCCGGAGCCCGCTGGATCAGCGGCTGGATCACCACCTGCCATCCCAGCACGACGCCGGCGGCGATCAGCACCCAGGAGGACGCTTCGGCGACCCGGCCGCGACCGGGCGCGGCCGTCGCGGACGGAGCCGCCTGATCCCTCAAGCGGACTTGCCCTTCTTGCCGCCCTTACGCTCGCTTTCGACCCCGTAGTTGTAGTCGTACGCGTAGTCGTAGCCGCCGTAGTTGGTGGTCTTGGCGTTGAACTTGGTCAGCACGGCGCCGAGCAGGCGGGCGCGGCCCATCTTCAGGCGACGCAGGGCGCCGCGGGCCTGACCGCGACGGGTGCCGCGCGATTCCAGCACGAACAGCACGCCGCCGACCGTGGCCGCCAGCAGGGGCGAGTCGGCGAAGCCCAGAACCGGCGGGCCGTCGACGATCACGTGGTCGAAATTGGTGCGGGCTTCGTTCAGGAACTGGCGCAGGCGATCGCCGCCCCACAGTTCGGCCGGGTTGGGCGGCAGCGGGCCGCAGGGGATGAAGAACAGATTGTCCTGACGGGTGCGCTGCACGACGGTCGCCAGATCGGTCGAGCCGGAGAGCAGGTTGCTCATGCCGCGCTCGTTCTCGACGCCGACCACGCGGTGCATGGACGGGTTGCGCAGGTCGCCGTCGACCAGCAGCACCCGCTTGCCGACGCGGGCCAGGTTGAGGGCCACGGCGTAGGCGGTCGTCGACTTGCCCTCGGCCGGACGGGCGGAGGAGACCAGCAGGCTGGCCGGCGCGCCGTCGGGCGTGGAGAACTGCAACGCCGTTCGGAGCGAGTAGTAGGCCTCGGAGAAGCCGGAGCGGATGTCGGCCAGGGCGGCCGAGGTCGTCTGGCCCTTCTCGAGCAGCGGCACGACGCCCAGAACCGGCACGCCCAGCTTCTTCTCGACGTCGTCCGGGGTGGCGACGGTTTCGTCGAGGGCTTCCAGCACCAGGGCCGCGACCACGCCCAGACCCAGGCCGAAGATGGCGGCCAGGGCGAGGTTGATGATCATGTTGGGCTTGGACGGCGCCGGGGGCGGGGTGGCGTTGTCGACGATCGAGATGTTGTTGGCGGTCACGTTGCCGGTGACGCCGACTTCCTTGTAGCGCTGCAGCAGGCCCTCATAGAGGGTGCGGGTGGTGTCCAGCTCGCGCTGCAGGATGTTGTACTGGATCGAGCGGTCACGCAGGTCGAGCACGTCGCCCTTCAGCGCATTGACCTGACCCTGCAGCGAACGCTCCTGGTTGGCGGCGACGACATACTGGCTCTGGATCGAGGCGCGGATGTTGGTCGCGAGGGCGCGGATCTGGCCGTCGATCTCGGTGATCTGGCCGCGCAGACGGACCATTTCCGGATAGTCGGCCTGATAGATGCTCGACTTCTGCTGGTACTCGGCTTCCAGCTGGGCGCGTTGTTCGCCCAGGCGCTGGATCGACGGGTTCTGCAGGACTTCCGGCAGCGTCATGACCTCGGCCGTGCGGGCCGAACGCCAGCGCTCCTCGGCCGCCACGCGGGCGGCGCGGGCCTCGGCCAGGGCCGAGTTCAGGGCGACCAGGTTGTTCGAGGCCAGCGATTGCGAGCTGCCGCCCGAAGAGTCGGCGCCGCCTTCCGACGGCTCGCCGACGTTGATGATCTGCTGGTTGGCGGCATAGGCGACCAGCTGGCGCTCCGCCTCTTCGAGGCGGGCCTTGGTCTGGGCGATGCGGTCTTCCAGGAATTCACGGGCGTAGGCCGACGACTGGAACTTCCGGTCGAGGTTGGCCTGGATGAAGTTTTCGGCGAAGCCGTTGGCGACGCGGGCGGCGACGACCGGATCCGGGTTGTCGAAGCCGACGGCCACCAGGCGCGAACCGCGCACCGGGGTCACGGCGAGGTTTTCCTGCACATAGTTGAGCGCGGCGTTGCGGCGGCGCTCGGCCTGGGCGGCGGCGGAGCCGTTGGCCGCCGGGGGTTCGACGCCGAGGTTGCGCAGGGCCTGGTCGGAGCTGGCCAGGCCGAGGCTTTCCACCACGCGCTCGGCCAGCGAGCGGCTACGCAGCAGGCCGTACTGGGTCTGGAAGAACTCTTCCCCCTGCGCCATGCTTTCGCGCGGGCTGACGTCCTCGGCGGAGTTGAAGACGCGGGCGGCCTCGCGGTCGATCTGCAGGGTCGCCTGGGCGGTGTAGATCGGCGTCATCAGCAGGGTCAGGGCGGCGCCGACGGCGAGCGCCGCCAGGAAGCAGCCGATGATCAGGATGCGGTGCTTGATGGCCAGGCGCCAGTAGGCGCCCAGGTCGAACGCCGGGGCCTCGTCAGCGTCGTCGGACCAGACCCCGTGCTGGGTTTCGTCGTACGCACCCTCGCCGAACGGCCCGGACGCGCGGCCGGGGCGCGGGTTTCGTTCGTCAGCGAAGTGATTGTCGCCCAGCATCATGCCATCCGTCACATCATGGCGGCCGGAGCCGCCGATCGAAATCCAACCGGGCTGATACCGCAAAGCCCTACACCACGCACACGAATTCGCGTTCGCGCGGCCTCCGCCATGTCGCGGGGCAGGCCCCCCGCGGTCAAGCCTTGTCTTCGGTCTCCGCGGCGATCAGGCGCGCGGACCGAGGCGCTCGTCATCGGTGGGCGGGAGCTCGGGACGGGACGATGGCCGCAAAACCGGAGACAGGCTCACTTCGCTGTAGAGCCCGGCGCCTCGTCCGGCGTAAGGAGCCGCTTCCGCGCCGCGGGACAGGCCCCGCCGACGGTCGCGCGCGTCACTGATGCGTGTCGCCATGAAACAACCCTCCGACCCGATGGATACGCCCAATCCATGACACCTTCGAATCACGGAAAGCGGCGCACTCCCCGCATGTCGAACACCCGGCTGAGAGACATGTTCCGTGCGGGGACGGTCCTTTTCGCCTTCGCCGTGGCCTGGTTCGCCTTCACCCCGTCGACCGGCGTGGAAAGCGGGTTGCCGTGGGACAAGGCCAACCACGCCGTGGCCTTTCTGACCTGGACGATCCTGGCCGGATGCGGGTGGCCGCGGGCAGGTTTCCTGCGGTTGGCGGCGGTGATGCTGGCGCTCGGGATCGGCATCGAGCTGGTCCAGGGACTGCCGGCCGTGGGGCGGGACGCGGATGTCTGGGACGTGGTCGCCGACATGACCGGCTTCCTGGCGGGGTGGGGCCTGCTGGCGGCCGCGACGGCCCTCGGACGGCGGCGTGCCTAGGGGATGAGCGCCCGGTTCGCCGCCCTGCGTGCGGCGATGTCGGCCAGCACCGGCTGCAGGGCGCGCCGGCGGGATGAGGCGGATTCATAGACGCCGCCGCTGTTGACCTGCGCATAGCGCGCGCCGCGGTCCGCTTCCTCGTAGCTGGTGAGAAACTCGACGGATCGCCAGGGATCGAACCCGGCGCGGGTGAGCAGGAACAGCCCGGCCTTGTCAGCGTCGGCCTCGGCGCTTAGCGACAGGCCGCGGCGCAGGCTGATCGCCCAGTTGGAGGCGCCGCGGGTCCCGGTGACGTCCGGCTGGGTCCGATGCTCCAGCACCGCATGGGCCAGTTCGTGGGCCAGGACGAAGGCCAGCTGATCGTCGTCGGCGGCGACGCTGACCATGCCGTCGGAGATGAAGATGTTCCGGCCGTCGGCGCGGCTGCGCAGGGTGCCGGTGACCTCCACCTGGGTGGGGTAGACGCAGGCGAGGACGGGACGGATCGTGACCTCGCGCTCCACGCCGTCACGACGGACCCGCAGGCTGACGGGCCCCCGCGCCGCGGCGGCGTCCAGAACCGCGATGTTGGCCTGCAGGCCGTCGTAGGATTCGACCGCCGCCTCGCCGCGTGACAGGGGCTGGCCGTTGACCGACAGGATCAGGTCGCCCTGCGCCAGTCCGGCCTCGCCGGCGGGACTGTCGGCGGGGGCGGCGAGTACGCCGGGCAGGTCGCCGTCCAGGCCATAGCGGGCCTCGGCCAGCGGACGCAGTTCGCCGCCGTACTGGCTGGCCGACTGCAGGGTCCAGCCCGCGCGCCGCCGGTTGACCGGGCAGAGGTCGGCATTGGCGCGGGCGAGGGTCCAGGAGACCCGTGCGACGCGGACGTCGACGGCGTTCAGCGCTTCGAGGCGGACGGCGGGCGGGGCTTCCGCGAAACCGGCGTCCGGGGACGGGTGGCCGCAGGCCGCCGCCCCCAGCCCGAGGACCAGAAGGGCGGCGAGGACCGGCGCGCGGCGCGCCGTCATGATCAGAACGGGCGGAAGATCGACAGCGCCGGCAGGGCGCCCACGACTTCACGCAGCGCCGAGTTCAGGCGCGAGGTGTCGACCACGATGATGTCGTCGCCCAGCACCACCGGATCATCGGCGCGGCCCTGGCGGATCGCCTGCAGGTCGAACAGGGCGACCGAGCGTTGGCCGTTCACGGTGCGGAAGACCGCCACCTTGGTCAGGTCGGCGACGCGGCTGGGGCCTTCGGCCATCGCCACGGCCTGCAGCAGGGAGGTGGTGCCGCGCATCTCGTAGACGCCGGGCTTGGTCACGGCGCCGTCGACGGTGATCTTCTGGCTGGCGGCCTCGGTCACGGTGACGGTGACCTGCGGATTGCGCAGGTACTGGGCGCTCAGGCGGGTGGCGATGTCGGCCGACAGCTCGCCGGCGGTGCGGTCGGACGCGCGCACGGCGCCGATCAGCGGCAGCTGGATGTTGCCCGAGGTGTCGACGGTCAGCGAATCGAAGGACAGGTCCTGGACCTGGAAGACGCGGATGGCCAGCTTGTCGCCGACGCCGATGCGGTACTCGGCCTGCGAGGTGGCGGAGACCTGGGCGGTCTGCAGGTCCACCGGCTGGGCGGCCGTCACCTGGGACAGGTCCATGCGGGGACCGCCGCAAGCGGCGAGCAGCAGGGCCGTGGCGGTCAGGACCGGCGGGAGGGCGCGCATCATGCGACAGTCACCTTGAAAATCAGGCGGCCTTGAACAGCCGTTTGAGAAAGCCCGGCCGACTGGCCGGACGAGGGGCGCCGACCGCGGGCGGGACCGAAGCAGGCGTAGCGTTTTCCAGCACGGCGAGGGGTCGGGTCAACACCATGTCTTTCGCCGCCTGTTCACCGAGACGATTCGACACCGCCTCGACGGCTTCGGAAAGCACCGGGGAGCGGCTGCGCAGATTGTGCGCGTCGGTCGCCAGAATGTGGACGATGCCCTCGTCCAGCATGCGTTCGGCCCAGTACTGGGTGCGCTTGCCGAAGCGGCCGGTGACCGAGCCGGCGGTGATCTGCATCCAGGCGCCGGCCTGGGCCATCTGGACCATCAGGTCGTACTGCTCCTCGATCCAGCGCAGGCGCTCCGGATGGGTGATGAGCGGATGGAAGCCGGCCGCCATGCAGTCGAACACCGCGTCGGCCATGCGCGGCGGGGCGGTGTTGTGGGGCGGTTCGAACAGGAAGTAGCGGGTGTCGGCCAGCGTCAGCTTGGTCCCGTCCCGCAGACCTGAGGCGAGGCCCGGAACCAGATGCACGTCGGCGCCGGTGACGAGGCGAAGGGGAATTCCCGCCTTGTCCAGCTCGGCCTGGAGCGCGACCACGGCCGCGCGGACGCCGTCCGAGGTGTTTTCGTAATAGCCCGGCATCATGTGCGGGGTGCAGGCGGTCACCGTGATCCCGTCCGCCACCGCGATGCGCGCCATGGCCAGCGAGGTCTCCAGGTCCGGCGCGCCGTCATCGATGCCCGGCAGGATATGGCAGTGGAGGTCGATCACGTCGGTCTCGCGTTGCAGCGGCGTCGCCCTACGGGAGACGCTCGCGGCTGAACAGGGGATGAAAGGGCCGCCCCCGCGGTCCGGCCTCAAACGTGCAAACAGGCGTTTAGTTCAATCCGAACGGCGCCTCGGTGATGATGCCCGCCTCGGCCGCGGCGCACACCTGATCAAAGGCGCCGACGATGTGATACAGCGAGCTGGCCGGGGCCGGCTCGTCGATGAAGGCGCCCGCGGGCTCCAGCTTGTCGCGCCAGGCGCCGTTTGGACGCAGGTAGAGCGCCAGACCCGCCGCCGCCTTGCGCGCCTCGGCCAGTCGTTGCTCCCGCTCCGATCCCCCCGCCAGTTCGGCGAAGGCCAGGGCCGCGCGCAACCATTCGGTCTGGGGCCACAGGCGCGCCCGCGCGCTGCGCACCGCGAGGCTGTCGTCCAGTTCGTCGATGGCGACGCCGCGGCGCGGATCGACGCCGCGCAGGCCATGGACGTAGAGCCGCTTCGCAGCCGCCATCGCCCGCTCGTCGCCCCGGTTCAGCGCATGCCGGGACAGCAGCCAGGCCCATTCGAACTGGTGGCCCGGCTCGACCAACTGACCGTCCGCGCCCGGCGCAGGGTTCCAGTCGGCGTCGAAGAACTCGCGCAGGAAGCCGCCCTCGGCGTCGATGAAGCGGGTCAGGGCCAGTTCCGCCAGGCTGTCGGCGACGTCGTTCCAGCGCGGATCGACGCCCCGCGCCGCCCAGGCCTGGGCGGCCTCGAACAGATGCATGTTGGCGTTGGCCTGATAGGGATGGTCGCCGCTTTCCTTCCAGCCGCCGTTCGGCAGGCGCTCGGCGAACAGGCGGTCGAGCATGCGCCCGGCCTGGGCCTCGCACAGGTCGGTCCGGATGCCCGCGGCATGGACGGCCGAGAGGGCCAGCAGGGTGAAGGCCTGCTCGTACAGGACGATCCCGTCGTCCAGCACCGAGCCGTCGGCGTTCAGCGCATTGCGCACGGCGCCGTCGGGGCGAAGGTAGCCGGCGAGGAACTGCTCGAGCCCCTTCTCGACCCGCTCGCGCCAGGGACCCGTCCAGCCCTGCGCGCCGGCGCGGGCGAAGACATAGATCTGGCGCGTCTGCACCCGGGCGCGACGGCGGCTTTCGACCGGTCGCCCCTCCAGCGTCAGGGTTTCGACGAAGGCGCCGTCCGGATGGACGCCCAGCGTCGCCCACAGCGGCAGGGCGGCGGTGCGCATCCAGTCGCCGAACCGCTGGTAGGGCGCGCGCTCGGCGGCGTCGGGGACGTCGGCGTGGCGGGGCGCCTCGGCCTTGACCCGGTCGACCACCGCCTTGACGTCCTGGGCGCGCGACAGGTCGCACACCAGCACCGCGTCGGGCTCGGCGATGACGGCGATGTTCGAGACCCCCAGGGTGGCGACGACCATGCCGTCCGCCGCGCGGACCAGGGTGCCGGCGCTGTCGACGCCGATGTGCAGCCCGGTATGTCCGGCCCCGGTGGCCAGCACCGAGTCCCAGGCGCCGACGTCGGACCATTCGAACGCGACCGGCAGGACGGAGGTCCGGTCGCTCTTCTCCATCACCGCGTAGTCGATCGAGATGCGCGGGGCCTCGCGGAAGGCGTCGTTCAGGCGCACCAGCGGGCCGGTCAGGTCGGCCGGCAGGGCGGCCCGGGCGGCCTCGGCGATGCCGGGCGCGTGGCGGGTCAGCTCATCCAGCAGGGCGGCGGCCGAGACGATGAAGTTGCCGCTGTTCCACAGGAAGCCGTCGGCCAGATAGCGGGCCGCCGTGGCGGCGTCGGGCTTTTCGACGAAGCGCTTCACGGCGGTCAGGCCGGCGCCGTCGGGGCAGATGTAGCCATAGGCCGGGGACGGCCAGGTCGGGGTCACGCCCAGGGTGACGATCCGCCCGCGCGCCGCCTCGTCGGCTGCGGTCCGGACGGCGGCCTGGAAGGCGGCGGCGTCGGGGATGTGGTGGTCCGAGGCGATGATGGCGGCGACGCCGTCGGGATCGCGACGCTGAACGAAGGCGGCGGCGGCGGCCATGGCCGGGCCGGAATCCCGGGCCTCGGGCTCCAGCAGGATGGTCGCCTCGATCCCGATGGCGGCCAGTTCGGCCGAGATGGCGTCGGCGTGGCCGAGGCCCGCCACCACGACCACGTCGCCCTCTGCGGCGAGCGGAGCCACCCGCAACACCGTCTCCTGGAACAGGGAGCGGGCGCCGGTCAGGGGGAGGAACTGCTTGGGCCGTCCGGGACGTGACGCGGGCCACAGGCGCGAACCCGCGCCGCCGCACATGATCACCGGATAGATCTTCATGAGTTCCCCACGGACGCCGCGATCCCGCTTCTAAAGGCAGATTGGCTCCGCGTCTCGGAACAGTTTGTGTCGCCCGGTGTCAATGGATGTTCGACCTGCCTCCGGATCACTCAAGAAATCGGCCTTTTTCTACATGAACGGCTTTCTGGAATACTGGTGTTCCGGCAGCCGAGGCCGGTGTGTGGCCCAAGCGTGACAGCGGCGCAATAAGGGACTAGAAGCGTGGAACTTTTTCCGATCGGGCCGATTTGAGCGCATCGGGGCGGGCGTCATGCGGGGAAAAACCCTGTCGCGCGCGCAGTTTGAACGACCGAAGTGGAGGGCGACGGGATTCGTCACCGTACTGTGATCGCGGCGCGCTATTACTCAGGCGCGACGGGTCTTCCGGACGAAACCTGTCAGACGGGACAGTTTTGGGCAACGCAAACGTAATGTTGATCCGCGGTCTGAAGGTGGCGACTCGCGCCGGCGTCCGCGTCGTGGCGATGATCGGCGGCTATCTGGTCGCCTCGGGCAACGGCCTGACGCCGGACGCCATCCTGGACGCCACCCGGTCCGCCTGGGAGTTCGCCCTCGTCTTCGCCGCCCTGGGGTTGGCGCTCGATCTCGTTTTCCGGACCGACCGGGCGTTGTGGCGATATGTCTCGATCGTCGATGTGGGGCCGATCGTTCGCACCTCGCTGCTGACGGCGGCCATCTTCCTGGTGTTCAGCTTCTTCCTGGACCGCGGCGCCTCGCTGCCCCGCTCGACCCTTCTGATCGCCCCGATCTTTGATATCGGAATGACGCTGGCGCTCGTGCTGCTGCGCCGCATCGTTCACGACAAGGAAGCCCTGCTGGCCATCGCGCCCTTCGTGGGATCGCGGGATGAACGCAAGCCCCTGATCGTGGTCGGCGCCATGGACCGGGTCGAGACCTTCCTGCGCGAACTCGCCCGCAGCGGCGAGGCCTATCGTCCCGCGGGCATCGTCACGGACACCCGGGGCGCGGCCACCCGCGAACTGCGCGGCACCCCCGTGCTGTCGGGCGCCGCCGGCGCGTTCGAAATCCTTGAGGACCTCACCGACCACGATATCGAGGCGGCGATCGTCTTCCTCGACGACACCCTGACCCCCGTGGACTTCGGCGTGGAGCGGCTGGGTCAGCTGCGGACGCGCGGCGTTCACCTGCTGCGCGTGCCCAGCCTGGTCGAGGTGGGGGGCAAGGCCGATGAGCCGGTCATGCGCCGGTTCGAGCTGGAAGAGCTTCTGGCCCGCCCGCCGGTGCGGCTGGACGACGGTCCGCTGCGGGCCCTGGTCGCCGGCAAGCGGGTGCTGGTCACCGGCGCCGGCGGTTCGATCGGCTCGGAAATCTGCCGTCAGGTCGCCAGCCTCGGCTGCGGCCATCTGGTGCTGGTCGACAACTCGGAGTTCGGCCTGTTCAAGATCGAGCAGGAGATCGCCACGCGCTGGCCGACCCTGTCGCGTCGTGAATACCTGTACGACGTCCGCAACAAGGCGCTGCTGAAGGACGCCTTCGAGGCCGAGCGGCCCGAGGTGGTCTTCCACGCCGCGGCGCTGAAGCACGTGCCGCTGATGGAGAAGCATCCGTGCGAGAGCGTGCTGACGAACGTCGTCGGCACCTGGAACGTCGCCGAGGCGGCCAACGCCGCCGGGGTGAAGCACATGGTCTTCATCTCGACCGACAAGGCCGTCGATCCGCCGAACGTGATGGGCGCCACCAAGCGCCTGGCCGAGGCCGTGGTCCGCGCCCAGCAGACGGGCGAGGGCGGCAACACCCGCTTCAGCGTCGTGCGCTTCGGCAATGTTCTCGGTTCGGCGGGTTCGGTCGTGCCGACCTTCCGGGCGCAGATCGAGCGCGGGGGGCCGGTGACCCTGACCCACCCGGATATCGAACGTTACTTCATGACCATTCCGGAGGCGGTCCAGCTGGTGCTGCACGCCACCGCCCATTCGGCGGGCCAGCCCGACGGACCGCTGGGCGTCTTCGTGCTCGACATGGGCCAGCCGGTGAAGATCATCGACCTGGCCCGCCAGCTGATCGGCCTCTACGGCAAGGTCCCGGGCAAGGATATCGAGATCGAGGTCACCGGCCTGCGTCCCGGTGAGAAGCTGTTCGAGGAACTGGTCGACTCGACCGAGGTGGCCGAGATGTGCGGCCAGAGCCTGATGTGCGTCACCGACCGCATCGAGGGCGTCCGCATGACCGAACGGATGGTGCACAAGCTGGAGCAGACGGCGCGCACCGGCGACAACGCTGCCGCGCGGACCCTGATCTTCGACACCCTGGCCCGCGTGCGCGCGGTCGAGGACGAGCGTCCGGGCGCCGAGGTCGTGCCGATCAAGCGGGCCTGACCGGCCCGCCGTACGTCCCGGTCAGTGCGAGATGTCGCGCGCACCCAGCACCTTGCCGACGGTCAGCCAGATGGTCTTCAGGTCCATTCCGAACGAGCGGTTCTGAAGGTACTCGAGATCCAGGGCGACCTTGTCCGGAATGGACAGCTCGTCCCGTCCGTTCACCTGGGCCCAGCCGGTCAGGCCGGGACGCAGGGTGTGGACCCCCTTCTCGGTGCGCAGGGCGATCAGGTCGTCCTGGTTGAACAGGGCCGGCCGCGGGCCGACGATCGACATGTCGCCGACGAAGATGCTCCACAGCTGGGGCAGCTCATCCAGGCTCGACTTGCGCAGGAAGCCGCCGATGGGCGTCAGCCAGGCGGTGGTGTCGGTGAGCAGATGGGTGGCGACCGCCGGGGTCTCGGTCCGCATCGAGCGGAATTTGGGCATGCGGAACAGCTTGTTGTCCCGGCCCACCCGGTCCGACCAGTAGATCGCCGGCCCCTTGGACGTCGCCTTCACGGCGATCGCGGTCGCCAGCATGACCGGCGACAGGGCGATCAGGGCGCCGCCCGCCATCACGAAATCAAACGCGCGCTTCACGGGGTCACCGGGCCTTCAGGATGCCGCGCATGGCGTCGATAATCCGGTCGATCTCGGCCCGGGTCATGTTGGACCCTGAGGGCATGCAGAGGCCCTCGTCGAAGATGCGGTCCGACACCGGCTCATTGCCGTGGGCGAAGTGGCGGCAGCCGGCGAAGACGGGCTGCAGGTGCATCGGCTTCCAGACGGGGCGGGCCTCGATCATCTCGTCGGCGAGGCGCTGGATGACCTCCGCCGCGCTGACGCCGGTGATCGCCGGGTCCAGCGTCAGGGCCGAGAGCCAGCGGTTGGACCAACTCCACTCCGGCTCGGGCTGCCACTCCAGGCCGGGGATGCCGTTCAGGCCTTCGCGGTAGGCGTCGTGCACGGCGCGGCGGGCCTCGACCCGGTCGCCCAGCACCTGCAACTGGCCGCGTCCGACGCCCGCGAGGATGTTCGACATGCGGTAGTTGAAGCCGATCTGGCTGTGCTGGTAGTGCGGCGCCGGATCGCGGGCCTGGGTCGACAGGAAGCGGGCCTGTTTGATCAGGGCCTCGTCGTCGGACACCAGCATGCCGCCGCCCGAGGTGGTGATGATCTTGTTGCCGTTGAACGAGAAGACGCCCATCAGGCCGAACGAGCCGGAGGCCTTGCCCTTGTAGGTCGCGCCCAGGCTTTCGGCGGCGTCCTCGATCATCGGCACGCCGTAGCGGTTACAGAGCTCCAGGATCGGATCCATGTCGGCCGACTGGCCGTACAGGTTCACGACGATGACCGCCTTGGGCATCCAGCCCTCGGCCTTCGCCGCGTCAAAGGCGCGCTCCAGCGCCACCGGCGACATGTTCCAGCTGTCCGGCTCGCTGTCGATGAAGACCGGCTCGCCGCCTTCATAGACGATGGGGTTGGCCGAGGCCGCGAAGGTCAGGGTCGAGCAGAAGACCTTGTCACCGCGCTGAACACCCAGCATCCGCACCGCCAGATGGATGGCGGCCGTTCCGGACGACAGGGCGGCGGCGTGCTGCACGCCCGCCAGCCCGGCGATCTCGCGCTCGAAGGCGTCTACGTTGGGGCCCAGCGGGGCGATCCAGTTGGTCCGGAAGGCCTCTTCCACGAAATGCAGTTCGGCCTCGCCCATGTGCGGGGTCGACAGCAGGATCGGGGCGCCGATGTCGCGGCGGTTCAGCACGCGGACGACCCGGCCCTCGCCGTCGATCAGCGGCAGGTGGTTGATCTCGTGCTGGTCCATCAGGCCGAGCGCGGCCTTGCGGGTGACTTCCTCGGGCGCGGTGACGGAGGCGAGGTCGGGCAGGCCCTCGAGGGTGTCGCTCATCTCGGCGCCCGCCAACAGCAGGCGGCGCAGGTCGCCGTCAGTCACCGTGCGCAGGAAGCGCCGCTCCTCATCGACCAGCAGCAGCATCTGCATGCCGGAGGTGTTGATGGTCTCCATCGCGTCGCGGATGGTCGCGGTCCGGGGAGCGCTGAAGGCTTCGACTTCGGTCATTCAGGAGGCTTTCGGGGCGGCGGGAACGCCGGTCCAGGTCTGGTGGGCGGCCACGTCGCGGGTCACGACCGCACCGGCGCCGATGGTCACGTCGTCGCCGATCGCCACGCCGGGCAGGACGACCGCGCCGGCGCCGACCAGGCAGCGCGCGCCGACGGTGACCCCGCCGCCGAGGCTGGCGTTGGGCGCGATGTGGGTGAAGTCTCCGACGGCGCAGTCATGGTCGACGACGGCGCCGTGATTGACGATGACGCCCCGTCCGATGATCGCCTTCGGGCCGAGAACCGCGGCGGCCGCGATGAAGCTGCCGTCCGAGACGAGGGCGAAGCGGGACACGGTCGCCGCCGGATGGATCACGGTCAGGGCCGCGCCGCCGGCGCTCCCGGCCTCCGCGGTCAGGCGCTCGCGGATCGCGGCGGCGCCGATGGCTACATGAAACGACAGCCCCGCCAGCGAGGGGGCGACCGCCGGCGCCTCCACGGTCAGGCCGAGCAGGTCGGGCGCGGGGGCGTCGGCGCGGGCCGTCACGCCGGACAGGTTCGTCCCGCTTTCCAGCAGGGCGTCCAGCACCACCTTCGCATGCCCGCCGGCGCCGATCAGATGGATCATCTCAGTACCCGTTGACCTTCATCATCAGGGCCGCGTCCAGCGGGACGGAGGCCAGCAATCGGGCGATGCGCGGCCCGGCCTGACCGTCGCCATAGACGTTCACCGGCGCAAGCCGTCCTTTCGCCAGCAGGTCGGTGATCCCGGCGGCCAGGGCGGCCTCGGTCGCCTCGACGTCGCGGACGTTGGCGTTGCGCTCGCGCAGGTTCTGGCGCGGACCGACATTCAGCACCGGCGTGCCGAAGCTTGCGGCCTCGATGATCCCGGCGCTGGAGTTGCCGATCATCAGGTCCGCATGGGCCATGGCGGCGATGAAGGCGGGGCGGGCCAGATGGGTGCGCACGGTGATGTCCCGCGTCCCCTTCGCCTCGGTCAGGACGGCGCGGACCCCGTCGCTGCCCGCGTCGGCGTTGGGCATCAGGGCCAGCACCTGCAGACCGGCGTCGGTCAGACCCTTCAGGATCCGACGCGCGTCGTCAGGGGCGGTCGCGGCCTCCTGCAGCACCGGGTGATAGACCATCAGGGCGAAGCGGCGCTCCGGGTCCAGTCCGTGCAGGCGGGTGACCTCGGTCAGGTCCGGCAGTTCGGCGTCGACCAGCCCGTCGAGGCCGGGCGCGCCGGTGACGTGAATGTTGGCCGGGTTCTCGCCCATCCGCGCCAGCCGGTCGGCGGCTTCCTGCGTGGCGGTAAAGTGCAGGTGGCTGAGCTTGGAAATGGCGTGGCGCACCGGCTCGTCCACCGTGCCCGACCGCTCGCCGCCGTGGATGTGGGCGACGGGGATGTTCAGGTGGATGGCCGCCAACGCCCCGGCCAGCATCTCGCCCCGGTCGCCCAGCAGCAGGACCACGTCCGGCCGCTCGGATTCCAGCGCGTCTGTGAAGGCGGTGACCATGGTCCCCAGATTGCGCGCCATCGTCGCGCCCGTCGCGGGCTCCAGCGGAACCGGCACGCGGGCGGCGATGCGCAGGCCCGCCGCCTCGATCTCGTCCGCCGTGTGACCATAGGCCTGCGACAGATGCATGCCGGTGACGATCACCGACAGGTCCAGCTCCAGATGGTCGCGCAGGATCTGCAGCGTCGAGCGCATCAGGCCGAAGTCGGCGCGGGTGCCGCTGATGTAGCAGATGCGGCGATCCATCAGATCAGGGCCTCGCCGGACAACAGGTCCCAGGTCAGCGGCTGGCCCGCCTCGACATCCGCCTGAAGGGCGCGGCCGGGCAGGGTGTGGAAGAAGCGCGGCGCGATGCCGGAGGCCGGGCGCAGCAGGATCAGGTCGGCCTCGGTCAGGACATGACCGGCGGGCAGGGCCGTCCGGGCCATGACCGAGCGACGGGCCACGGCGCGGACGGGCAGTTCGGCGGCGGTCGGCGCCTTCACCGGCGAGCCGAGCGCCTGTTCGACATCGCGGATCTGACGCACCAGATCGGTCAGCTGTTCGACGGTCAGGGAGGCGCGGTGGTCCGGGCCGGGCAGGGTGACGTCGAGGGTGAAATGCTTCTCGATCACCGTCGCGCCCAGGGCCACGGCGGCGGTCGACACCGCGAGGCCCAGCGTGTGGTCCGAATAGCCGACCGGCAGGCCGGTGACCTCGCCGATGGTGCGCATGGCGCGCAGGTTCACGTCGGTCGGCGCGGCCGGGTAGTTGGAGGTGCAGTGCAGGATGGTCAGCACCTGATCCAGCGGCGCGGCCAGGCCGTGTTTCGCGCGGGTCCCGGCGATGACGGCGACGGCGTCGGTGATCTCCTCCATCGTGGCCATGCCGGTCGAGACGATCAGCGGGCGATCCTTGGCCGCCAGATGACGCAGGAAGGGATGGTTCACGATCTCGCCCGACGGGACCTTGATCCGCGCCATGCCCGAGGCGACGAGGAAGTCCGCCGCCTCCTCGTCGAAGGGCGTGGACATGAACTCGACGCCGACCTCGGCGCAGCGCGCGATCAGGCGGTGGTGGAGGCCTTCCGACATCTCCAGCGCCTTCAGCATCTCGTGCTGGTTGCCCTCGCCGGTCTCGCGCTTCTGGTAGTCAGCCTTCTCCGCGCCGGGCGCCGCCAGCTTGTCGGCCGAGAAGGTCTGGAACTTGACTGCGTCCGCCCCGGCCGCCTTCGCGGCGTCGACCATGGCCAGCGCCCGGTCGGCGTCGCCGTTATGGTTCACGCCGGCTTCGGCGATGATGAAGACGCTCAACGGCTCCTCCCGGATAGCAGACCCGTCTAGCCCAAGCCTCGCTGGACAGGTAGCGGCAGATTGCGTCGCGGCTACGAAACCGGGGGCGACCAGTTCAGGGTCCGGCGGGTGTGGGCGATATCCACCTCCAGATCGCCGAACAGCTGGGACGCCATGGCGCCCTTGCCGATCAGCTTCAGCGGCAGGGCCAGCAGCGCCGTCGGAACCGGCAGCAGGGTCAGGGCGCGCCCCTGCGCGGCGGCCATCTGTTCCAGCAGGGTGCGGGTCGAGACGGGGGCCCCGTCGCTGACGAGGAAGGTCTGACCCGCCGCCGCGGGGTGGTCGATGACCACGTCGATCAGGTCGCACAGGGTCTCGCGAGAGACCAGGTCGCGGCGGTTCCGGTTGGCCAGTCCGAAGGGCAGGGGCAGGCCCTTGGCGATGACCTTGTTCAGGGTCGCCAGATTGCCCTTGGGCTCCGGCCCGGTGATCAGCGGCGGGCGGATGATCACGATCTCCAGCCGCGTCTCATAGGCGACCCTGTGCAGATCGCCCTCGGCTTCGGACTTGGAGACGGCGTAGGGCGAGTGCGGCTCCGGCGTGTCGTCGTGGCGGAAGGGCGCCCCTTGGGTCTCGGCGCCGTTCACCCCGATGCTGGAGATGAAGATGAACCGCCGCACGCCGGCCGCCGCGGCCTGGAGCGCCAGCGCCGTCGTGGCGTCCCGGTTCACCGCGCGGAACTGGACCAGCGGGTCGGCGGCCGTCTCCTTCAGCACATGGGCGCGGGCGGCGCAGTGAACGACGGTGTCGACGCCCTCCAGCGCGGCGGACCAGTCGGTGTCGACGGACAGGTCGCCGACGGCGACCGCGCCGGGACCGGGATGGGCGCGGACCGCGCCCCGCACCGACCGACCCGAGGCGATCAGTCGCTCGACGACGGCCTTGCCCAGAAAGCCGGTGGCGCCAGTGACCAGAACCTTGCGGTCAGCGGGCATCGGCAGGCTCAGGGGCGGCTCGGGGCAGGATCAGTTCGCCGCGCTTCTCTTCCTCGGTGATGAAGCGGCGGGCACCCTCGGCGCTGAAGTGATTGTCGTCGAAATACATCGACCGGCCGCCGATCAGGGAGGCGCAGCGCTCCGGCCCGCAAACGGTGTCGGCGGTGTTCAGCAGGCTGACGTTCGGCAGGGCGTCGAGGCGGCGCAGCACCGGGAGGATGTAGGCGTTACGCTGCTCATAGAAGGCGCGGGTGGTCCCGGTGACGCGGGTCGCGTCGTTCGGATCGCCGGTGAAGGTGTAGCGCTCCACATGGGTCGGCAGGTCCGGGATCGGAGCCATCAGATGGACCCGTTTGCCCGAAGCGGTCAGGCGCTGGACGATCGCGGTCAGGCTGGCGACGTAGCGCTCGCGCGCCTGTGCCGGCGGCAGGTCGGTCAGGAAGTTCGGCGCCATGTTGGGGACATGCGGATAGCTCCTCGTCTGGTCGCCCGACAGGTAGAAGCTGTGGCGGAAGGCGAGGATCACATCGGTGATCTCGCGATCCTTCTCGAGGTAGGGGATGGCCTTGTTCATCCAGGCGGTGCAGCCCGGATTGGCCGACTGGAAGGTCAGCGCCGCCTGACAGCCGGTGAAGGTCAGGTGCAGGACGCCTTCGTTCGCCGGACGCAGGCGCTGGGCCAGAGCATAGGCGACCTCGACCCCGTGGCTGTCGCCCAGCACGGCCCAGTGGACGGTACTGGACACGAAGTAGCGGCAGGCGCTTTCGGGGCCCCGCGCGTCGACGCCCTCGACGTGGCACTGGTCGCGGATGGGGCTGGGCGCGCCGCTGGCGGCGACGGCGAGGCTCTTCTCACTGAAGCGCTGGGGGAAGCCCTTGGCGAAATGCCCGGCCAGACCCGCCGCGCCCAACAGGGTCGAGCCGATGAAGAACAGGGCGTAGATCTGCAGGCGGCTGAACCGGTCCTTCGACCGGAACGGCGCCTCGACGTATTTCCACGACAGCCAGGCCAGGCCGAAGGTGGCGGCGATCAGAGCGGCGTAGGCGGGCCAGCCGTGCTCGGCGAAGCCCTGCATCCGCGACAGGGCGTAGAGCGGCTGGTGCCACAGATAGGCGCTGTAGGAGAGCAGGCCGATGAAGACGAACGGGCGGCTGGCCAGCACCCGGCCGGTCACCGTGTCGGGGCGCGCCATCAGGATCAGTAGGGCCGTGCCGAGGACCGGCGGCACGGCGCTCCAGCCCGGGAACAGGGTGGTGCTGTCGTAGAGCCAGATCGGTATCAGGATCATCGCCGCCGCCAGCAACTCGATCACCGGACCGGCGAAGCGGATGCGGGTCAGGGCGGGACGCCAGCGCGCCTCGTGCATGGCGATAAAGACGCCGAACAGCAGCTCCCACGCCCGCATCGGCGTGAGGAAGAAGGCCATCATCTGCTCGCGCGGGGCGTAGTCCAGACAGAGCCAGAGCGAGACCAGCAGGCCTAGGCCCATGAGGACGTCGAGCAGCCATTTGCGGCCCCAGCCCGCGACGATCGCGAGGAAAGGGAAGAAGATGTAGTACTGCTCCTCGACCGACAGGCTCCACATGTGGGTCAGTGGGAACAGCTCGGCGTTGCCGCCGAAATAGCCGCTCTTCAGCCAGAAGAAGATGTTAGAGGCGAAGACCGTCGTGGCGATCAGGCTCTGGGCGTAGGTCTGCAGCTGCTCGGGCGGCAGGATGATCCACGAGGCGACGCTGGTCGCGATCAGGGTCACGAACAGGGCCGGGAAGATGCGGCGGATGCGCCGCTCGTAAAAGTCGACGAAGGTGAACTTCTTCTGGGACAGCTCGCGCAGGATGATCGACGAGATCAGATAGCCGCTGATGACGAAGAAGACGTCGACCCCGACGTAGCCGCCCGTCGCCGCGCCCAGATTGGTGTGGAACAGGATGACCGCGACGACGGCGACGGCGCGAAGGCCGTCGATCTCGGGTCTGTAAGCCCTCCCCCCGGCGGCCATCAGGCGGGGATCCGCGGTCGCATGGGCCGGGGACCGGCGGGGCGGCGAACCACCTTGGCCGTCATGAAGGCGGCGACCAGCCAGAGGTGGGTGACGAAGCCGTTCGAGAAGCCGATGGGCGTGTTGATTAGGCTGAAGAAGATGCCGACGGTGACGAAGGGCACGATCAGCAGCCAGCGCGGGTCCTGCCCTCGCTTGACCTGACCGTAGACCTTGCCGGCCAGCCAGCCCCAGATAAGGCAGGGGATCAGGCCGAAGAATTTCAGATCGACGTACAGCGAACCGAAGGCCGAGGGCAGGAAGCCGTAGGTGTTCATCTGCAGCAGCACGGCATAGCCGTCGGCGATGAAGTTGCCATTGACCCGGCGCAGTAGGGCTGCGGCCAGGTCGATGCCGTAGCCGCCCAGCAGCATGCCGCCGTCATAGCTGGTGAAGATGGCGTTCGACATCACCAGCCCCTGCACCAGGTACCAGACGAAGATGAAGATCATATAGGCGCCGTCCAGACCGAAGACGCCGAAGATCAAGTCCGAGAAATGGCCGTCGAAATTGACGCCCCAGCGGGTGCTGGCCACGCCGAACATGCCCTCGATCCCGCCGACCACATCGGCGCGGGCGATGAAGACTTGGACGAAGTAGACGAAGAAGACGGCGCCCAGCAGGCCGATGCCGGCCTTGGCTGGAGTCGACAGGCGGAAGGGCTTGCGGACCGGGCGACCGGGCGCGGCGCGGCGGGTCGGGACGGCGCGCTTGGGCTTGGTCTTGAACAGCTGGCTGCGCAGGGCGAAGCCGTAGATCAGCATCAGCAGGGCGTAGAACAGCGGGGCGCGACCGCCCATGGCCAGAGAGGTCAGCACCACCGGCGCCATGCCGAAGACGCCGATGCGCCACAGCACGGGACGGGACCGGAAGGCGACCTCGCGCACGATGTACACATAGCCCGCCGGATAGGTAAGGAAGGCCAGCTGGAACCAGAGAGTCGAATCCGACTCCCCGCCCGCCAGCAGGGCGCCGGCGCGGTCCGAGCGGGCTTGATAGGCGGCGGCGAGATCAAGCACGTTGCGGCCCTGGACATCCAGCAGGGCGCCCAGGATGGCGATGATGGCGGCGACCATCAGTATGCGGTCGGTCAGCCGGAAGTCGATGGCGACATCGGTGGGCCGGGGGCGCTGCGCCTGCGGCCGGGCGGCCACCAAGGCGCCGGTGCAGAAGGTGGCGATGAACAGAATCAGGATCATGAAGCCGTACAGCGTCATGACCCGTCCCTCGAGCTGGAACGGCAGGATGTAGAAGGCCGCGATGCAGCCCGTCCACACCATCAGCATCAGGGCGGCCGGATGGAATTTCATTCTGGTGCCTTTCGCCGCGCGGTCGGAACGACCGTCAGCCGATCACGCAGGTGATGACCCGGCGCTCGCCGTCCTCAACCATGCCGCCGCGGTGAATGCCCTTGGTGTCGAACAGGACGATGGAGCCCTTGCCCGCCTTTACCTTCCACAGGCCCTGACCGATCTCGCGGCCCAGGGCGGATTCCGGGGTCAGGTCGTTGCCGAACGACCCCTTCTGGCGAAGCTTCTTCGGCAGGGCGGCGAACAGGGCGCGGGCATTGGCGTCGGTCCCGGCCAGGCCGTTGGAGTCGTTGGCCTCGCAGATCAGGTCGTCGACGCGGCTGATGGCGATGCGGTTCGAGCCGACGACGTAGCTGAACGGGCCTGAGCGGTCGTCCACGTCGGTCATGTAGAAGATGGCCTTCAGGTCGCCGCCCGAGGCGTCTCGGTGGCAGTAGGCGGTCGGTGGCAGGGTGGACAGCTCGGCATCCGGGAAGATGTCGCGCCAGAAGGTGTCGCTGGTGTCGTTGATCTGCGGATTGACGTCGATAAGCCCGGCCTTGCGGCCCAGATAGGCCGAGGCGACGTCGAACACGCCCGCCTCGCGCAGGGTGGCCTCGACGACGTCGAAAAGGTCGCGCTGGCTGGTGCGGCTGGCCTGACCGCGCGATTCCTCGAACTGGCGCTGACCGTTCGACTTGCCACGCCGGGCCTTCAGCTTGTCGAACTCGGGCTGGGCCACGCCAGCGAGGGCTTCATAGCGGTCGGCAGGCATGGTCACGACGTGGATGCCGTGCTCGCCCAGACGGCCCTGATCGCCGGTGGCGGCGCGCCGTTGAGCGCGGTCATCGCCGCGGAAGAGGTTGCGAGCGGCGGCGCCGGCGAACTTCATCCGACCGCCGAGGGATTTGTCGGCGCGGGTGTCGTGCGGAATGAACTCGTAGCGGATGGCCCGCTTGAACAGCAGCTTGGCCATGCTGACGCCGAAGATGGTCAGGGCCTTGGCGCGAGAGGCCGCCGACGGGGTCCGGACGTAGACGCCATAGGCGGCGTGCTTGTCGTATTCGACCAGCTCCGGCGACCAACTGGCGAGGCCGACGGGCTTCACGGCCTGATCGGGTTCGACGCCAAGGTAAACGGGTTGAGCCATCTGGCAGTATCCTCGACCGATCCGTCGGACCGCCGCTCCGGAGCCGTTCCGGGGGACGTGAAACCCGCGAGACGCGGGTCCTGCCGACCCCTTGAGTTAGTAGCTAGGCCAGGGGGGCGAGGCAAGCGCGCCCGGGGCCGCAGGCCGGGGAACTCAGTTCAGCGGCGAGCCGTCATGGGCGCCGCCGCCTTGCGGCATGTGGCTTCCGTGCCAGTCCTCGCCCTCGGGGCCGAGCAGGCGCAGGCGTTCGCCCAGACGGCGGCCCAGCTCGGCCGCGGCCGGATTGGGGCTGGCGGGATCGAAGCCGCGGAACGAGAAGAAGTCGGCGTCGAAGCTGCCCTGCAGCAGGTTGGCGATGATCCGGGCCTGACGGGCGCGCAGGGGATCGGGCGCGGCGCGGGCGGCGACGGTCTGCGGCAGGGTCTCCAGATCGGCCCAGCGGTGCAGCACCACGAAGTCGTCGGCGGTGACGTAATAGGCCTCGCCGGTGACCGAGACATTGCCCAGCAGCCCGGCCTGCAGGCCCAGGGTGCCGGTGGCCGTCACATTGACCCCGCAGCGGGCCAGCAGGGCGTTGCCGCTGACCTCGTAGGGCACGATGACGACGTTCGGGAAGGCCTTCAGCCGGTCCAGCAACTGCGTCTGGCGGAAGCCGAACTGCAGCGGGTGGTCCTTGACCACGATCTGGTAGCCGGCGGCGGTCATGCCGCGGGCGATCTCGACCAGCATGTCTTCATGGCGGACCAGATCGAGGTCCTCGATCCAGTAGTCGATGGCCGCCTCGGGGAAGAGCTGCAGGCCGTACAGGACCCGCTTCTCCTTCGGGAAGGCCTCGACCTTCTGTTCCCAGTCGGGCTCGACCATGCCGGTGACGCGCACGTCCGACCACTTCGCCTTGTGGCCGAGCCAGGGCTGGGCGTCGACGTAATGGGTGTTCAGCGGATCGCGCCGGGCCCAGGCGTAGAGCTGGAAGAAGGCGGCGCGGACGCGGAAATAGCCGAGGGTCTTCACGAACCGGGCGGGGGTGTAGGCGGCCTGACCCTGCACATAGGCGGGGGTGAACAGGGGATCGGCGATCTCGCGGATGCGGGCCTCGACGTCGGCGGCCTCGGGCTCGGCGCGGGCGGTGATCAGCCGGCCCCGGTGCATCAGCATGCACATGCCCGGCAGGGCGCTGGCGGTGACCTCGAAATAGGGCAGGCCGCGCTTGCGGGCGAGGCGGGCCAGCACATCCTGGTTGTAATTGTCGATCGGGAAGCTGATCACATAGCCGGGCCGGATCGCGTCCAGTTGGGCCTGCATGGCGTCGGCCATGGCCAGCGCCATCGCCGAGGCCTTGCGCACCGGCAGCCAGCGCAGCACCCGGCAGCGGGCGATCACGTCGATCACCTCGGACGCCGACAGCAGGGCCGAGGCGGTGTCCCGCGCGGCGTAGCGGGCGCGGTAGGCGCGGTAATAGTCATCGGTGATCGAGGCGTCGCCCTGTCCGCGGCGATCGGTCAGCACGGTCACCTTGTCGAAGCCCAGATGGGCGCCGACATGGCTCCACCAGCTATGGGTCCGGTGGATGGCGTAGATCAGGGCGCTGGTCATGACTGCAGTCTTCGGACGGCCCGGCTGACGAGCACGAGATAGAGGGCCGAGGTGGCGATGGTGGCGAAGGCGGCGCCGTATACCCCGAACCGCCAGGTCAGGACCACCAGCAGCACCGCGCCGACGGCGAAGGCGATCCCCTGCGAGACGAGGATATGCCGCTCATCGTGGCGGGCGTTCAGGATCAGGGCGTGGAAGTCGGCGGCCGCGCGCAGGACGAAGCCGACCAGAAGGGCGGCCATCAGCGCCAGCGACAGGTGGAACCGCTCGGACCAGACATGGCCGGTGACCACGTCCGCGCCCCAGGCGAGCAGCAGCAGCAGGGGCACGCCGACGACGGTCTTCAGATACTCGCGCAGCACCCGGCGGCGCAGGTGCGGGATGTCGTGGCTCTTCGCCTCGGCGAAGATGGCCGGGGTGATCCGGTTGAACGACGCGATGTTGAAGGCCTGGTAGGCGAAGGACACCAGCAGGGTGTGGCGGAAATACTGGCCGGTCTGCTCGAAGCTCATCAGCCCGCCGACGGCCAGCCGGTCGAACTGCAGGATCAGGATGGCGATCAGGCCGATCAGGAAATGGGTCAGGGACGCCCTGTGCTGGCCCAGAATGTCGACGCTGAAGCGGAAGGGCTCGGTCCGGCGGTCGGCCTGGTTCAGGCGCGCGAACATCACCGCCAGCCCCGCGGTGCACAACACCGCGCCGACGGTCCAGAGCTGCATCACGAACAGCAGGTCGAAGCCGTCCCGGGCGAACAGGGCCCGGTACAGGACGACGAGCGCCAGCAGGCTGTTCTTGGCCGCGACCACCACCAGCATCGGATAGTAGCGGTGGTTGATCAGGGCGTACTGGTAGGCCTGGTTGGACAGGTGCTCGCCGACGACCACCACCACCGCCAGCAGCAGGATCAGCGGGCTCGCGTGGGTCCACAGCAGGACCGCCAGCACGAACAGCGGGACCATGATCGCCCAGTTGAAGGCGAAGAATTTCAGCGCCTGCACGACATGGCGGTCGAACACCCCGTGCGCCTCGCCCGCCGAGCGGCGCTGGATGTCGATGTGGCGCTCGAAATTGAAGGCGAAGGCGAACAGCCCGACCAGGGTGGCGATCAGGCCGAACCGGCCCGCCTGCGCGATCTGCAAGCCATAGGTCGCCGTCAGGATGAAGGCGGCGCGGGCTCCCACGTCGACCAGCTTCACCCCGACCAGAAACAGGTCGCGCCTGCGTTGGGTGGTCACCAGGCGGTCCACCCGCCGTCGACCGCCAGAACCTGACCGGTCACATAGGACGAGGCCTCGCTGGCCAGGAACAGGAGCGGCGGGGCCATCTCCTCGCCCTTGGCCATCCGGCCCATCGGGACGCGGGCGGAGTATTTGTCCCCGAACACCGAGTTCTGGCCGCTGGAGACGCCGCCGGGCACGAGGCAGTTCACCCGGATGCCCTTGTCGGCCCAGTGGGTGGCCAGCCACTTCGTCAGGCCGACGACCGCCGCCTTGGACGCCGAATAGACGGCCGGGGTGTTGATCGGGCCGCCCAGATAGTCCGAGCCTTCGTAGATGCGGCTGTCGGGGCCGACGAGGCCGTAGATGGAGGCGGTCTGGATCACCCGACCGCCGCGACCGGCCTTCAGCATCTCCCGGCCGACCGCCTGCGCCATCAGGAACATGCCGTCGATGTTGACGCTCATCACCTCGCGCCAGACGTCGAGGCTGTAGGTCTCGAACGGCTCGAAGAAGGCGCGCACGTCGGCGGTCTTGGTGGCCGCGTTGTTGACCAGCACGTCGATGCGGCCGAACCGCGCCATGACCGCGTCCACCGCCGCCTGCACCGAAGCCGGATCGGAGACGTCGCAGCCGAAGCCGGCGCAGGCGTCGCCCAGATCGGCGGCGGTCTGTTTCGCGGCGTCCTCGAACAGGTCGACCACGGCCACCTGCGCGCCCGCCTCGGCCAGCGCACGGCAGAACAGCTTGCCGAGGATGCCCGCGCCGCCGGTGACCAGCGCGACCTGTCCGTCCAGCCGGGTGGAGGCGAACGTGGGGGCGGTCATCAGTTGTGCGTCCGGAAGACCGGCTTGATCGCCGGGCCGTTCAGTTGCGTCTCGACGCCCGCGTCCAGCGCCTGTTTGTAGACGCCAAGCGCGCCGTCGAAGGCGTCCAGCGTGGTGGCCAGTTCGGCGTCGCCGTGCGCCTGCGAAATCGCCAGCCAGGGCATCATCACCCCGCGCTTCAGCATCTCCTGCGCGAACAGGGTGCGCATCGGCAGGGACGGCGCGCCGGATGCGTCGCGGGTGACGTAGTTCAGGGCGACCGCCGGGCCTTCCATGAAGACGTGGTCCTGCAGCCCGTGACGGCCCGCGACCTCGGCAAGGCCCGCCTTCAGCTTCGCGCCGTAGGTCCAGATGTGGCCGGGCACGTCCTCGGCGGCGTTGATGCGGGTGGCTTCGACGAAGGCGCCCAGGGCTGGCATTTCCGCGCCGTGGGTCGAGGACAGCAGGAAGGTCCGCTCCATCCCCGGCTTGTCGATGGAGCCGACCTCCATGAACTCGCGCTTGCCCACCACGGCGGCCAGCGAGAAGCCGTTGGCCATCGCCTTGCCGTAGGTGGCCAGGTCGGCCTCGATGCCGAACACCTCCTGCGCGCCCTTCAGATGCCAGCGGAAGCCGGTGATCATCTCGTCCAGAATGAACAGGGCGCCGTTGGCGTGGGCCAGATCGCGCACCTGATGCAGGAAGCCGCCCGCATAGTGGTCGGGGCCGAAGGACGGCTCGGGCGGCAGGCCCGGATCGCCGTTGGCCAGATGCGGCCAGATGTGGGTCGACGGCTCCAGCATCACCGCGGCGATCTGGTCGGGATACTGGTCGAACAGGGCCCTCAGCGAGCCGAGGTCGTTGTAGTCGAACACCAGCGTCGTCGCCGCGTGATCGTCCAGCGTGCCGCGCTTGATGGCGGTGACGCCGATGAACCAGTCGTCGAACGAGAAGAAGGGATGCTGGCGCGGCACGCAGACGTAGCGGCGGCCGGTGTAGGCGCGGGCGATCTTCACCGCCGCGGTGGTCACGTTGGAGCCGTTCTTGCCGAACTTGACCATCTCCGCGCAGGGGATCAGGTCGCAGATCAGTTCGGCCGCTTCCAGCTCGATCTCCGTGGCGCGCGTCAGGTTCACGCCGTTCTCGATCTGGCGGATGGCGGCGGCGTTCACCCGGTCGTCGGCATAGCCGATGGTCACCGCCCGCAGCGCCATGCCGTAGTCGAGGTACCTGTTGCCGTGGGTGTCCCAGACATGGGCGCCCTTGCCCTTGCTCAGGACCGGCGGCGCAATCGACGGGAACTGGTCATCGCCGCGCGAATAGGTGTGGGCCCCGCCCGGAATGGCCCTGTGCAGCCGGCGGCGCAGTTCCGCGAAATCGGCTTCGGCGTTGGTCTTGGGTTCAGTCGTCATCGGGTCCGGATCCTCACACCCGCCACAGCGGGTAGGGCTTGTCCTGGCGTTTCAGCGTCGCGGTCTTGGGGCCGCCTATGTAGAGCGTATGGTCGGGCAGGTCGCGATCGAGCACCAGCGATTCTGTGGCGATCTGACAGTGGTCGCCGATTGTGCAGCCGCCCAGCACGGCGCTGCCCGGGCGCAGGGTCACGTGCTTGCCGAAGGTCGGATAGACGTCCTTGTTCGAGCCGACGCCGCAGCGCTGGTAGGCGACGAAGAAGTCGCTGTAGGTCCCGCGTCCCAGCACGGTCGCCAGCGGGTGGACCAGCAGGAACACCGACGGCAGTTCAACCTCGTAGAAGGCGTCGACGCCGTGCAGCGCCTTGTTCAGAAGGAACAGCTTCGAACAGGTCGAGGCCGGGCCGCCCTGCCGGAACAGCTCGTTCGACAGCAGGTACAGCCACATGGCGTACTGGTCGCCGTGCAGATGGCTGAACACGGCGGTCTCGCCGTCGAAGAAGTATTTGTTGTCGACGTGGCTGAAGCAGTGCTCCAGCCGGGACAGGGCCACGGTGACCGCGGGCATCAGATCGTCCGCCTCGACCACGTCCGGATCGGGGAACATGGCGTTCAGCTGGTTGGCGGCATAGGTCGCCAGACCGCGTGCATCGAGGCTGGAACGGACACGCAGGGTCATGCGGCGGTCTCCATGGTCGAGCCGGCCCGCTTCGCGCGCGCCAGCTTCCACAGGCCATGGATCGGGGCGACCTGACCATACAGGAAATCCTGCGGGATCTTCTCGTGGTGCAGGCCGTAGGTCAGCGGCTTGTCGCCCCTCGGAACATGGGTGCCGAACATCCGGTCCCAGATGGCGAAGACGCCCGCGAAATTGCGGTCGATGTGCTCGGGCGCATCCGAATGGTGGACGCCATGGTAGCTGGGCGAGACGATCAGCCAGCCGAGCGGGCCGTAGGTCCAGTTCTGTCCGGAATGCTCCAGACAGGAGCGCAGCACCATCAGCAGATACAGCGCCAGCGGCACGGTCGCCGAGCCGGTGATGACGCCGATCGGGAACAGGACCACCATGTCCAGCAACCGGTCCAGCAGCGGGAAGCGGAAGCGGGTGAAGACGTTCAGCTCGCTCTGCGAATGGTGGACCTTGTGGAACTGCCACAGCACCGGCCAGGCGTGCTTCCACCGGTGCAGCCAGTAGGCGCCGAAGTCGGCCGCGATCAGGGTCACGACCAGCTTCAGCCACAGGGGCGCGGCGGCGACCGCGTCCAGCCGCAGCCAGGGCAGGTGGGCGTCGATGCCGGCGTTGAGGCTCGCCGCGACCGGCGCGAGCACCAACAGGGCCTCGAGATGGCTGAGCTCCAGCACCGCATACAGCACGTCCGTGCGCACGTTGCGGGAGGTGTAGCGCTTCAGGACATCCCGGCGCTGGATCAGTTCAGCGACGATGACCAGCGTCAGGGCGAGGGCCAGGACGGCGTAGAAGGCCAGTTCCGCGCCGATGTTGCGCACGGCGGCGCTCGCCACCCTGACCGCCAGATCCTGTACCCCCCCGAAGTCCATCAGGACCGGCTGCCCTTCTGGTTCCGGACGAAGACCCCGTTCGTCGCCAGATAGGTTCGGACCTTGATCGGGCTGTGGTCGGTGAAGATGAACATCGACGAGATGGTGATCGCCGACGCCCCCGCGTCCAGCGCCTGTTTGCAGTCGGCCAGCGAGCCCGCGCCCGAGGAGGCGATCAGCGGGATCGACAGCTTGTTCGACAGGTCGGCGATCAGGTCCAGATCATAGCCGTTCATCATCCCGTCGCGGTCGATGGACGACATCAGGATTTCGCCGGCGTGCAGGTCCTGCATCCGCTGGGCGAACTCGACCGGATCGTGGTGGGTCGGGGTCGTGCCGCCGCGGCCGACCACGCGCTTCTTGCCGAACTCGTCGGCCTGATAGTCGATGGAGACCACGATGCACTGGTCGCCGAACCGGCTGGCGGCCTGGGTGATGAAGTCCGGGGTCTCGATGGCGGCGGTGTTGATGCTGACCTTGTCGGCGCCGCTCTTCAGCAGGCTTTCGATCTGCTCCAGCGTCGTCACGCCGCCGCCGACGGTCAGGGGCACGAAGACCTCCTCGGCCACCCGCTCGATGACGTTGCCGGTGACGACCCGGCCCTCGTTGGTGGCGTCGATGTCGACGAACAGCAGTTCGTCCACGCCGTAGGAGTCATAGACCTTGGCGGTCGAGACAGGGTTGCCCGCCTCGCGCTGATCGTCGTGGAACCGGCGCATCTTCACCAGACGGCCGCCGCGGATCAGGAATTTCGGGATGATCCGTTTCTTCAGCATCAGAATTCGTGCGCCAGCCAGTTCTGCAGCAGCTGCAGGCCGTTGTCCTGGCTCTTCTCCGGGTGGAACTGGGCCGCGACCAGATTGCCGCGCCGCACCGCCGCGGTGAAGGGGCCGCCGTGATCGCAGGTGCCCGCCACGTCCGCCGGATCGGCGCAGACCATGTGGAAGGAGTGGACGAAATAGTAGTCGCTCTCGCCCGACGGCAGGCCCTTGAACAGCCATTCGTCCGGCGCGAAGGAGACGGCGTTCCAGCCGACGTGCGGGACCTTGGCCGGGCGCTGCACCTGCAGGGGGCGGATCTCGGCGTCCAGCCAGCCGAGGCCTTCGTGCTCGCCGTGCTCGAAGCTCCTTTTCGCGAACAGCTGCATGCCCAGGCAGACGCCCAGCACCGGCTTCTTCACCTCCAGCGCCAGCCGGTCCAGCACCGGGCGCAGGCCCTTGGCGTCGATGGCGGCCATGGCGTCGCCGAAGGCGCCCACGCCGGGCAGGACCAGCCGGTCCGCCTCTTCCAGCTCGTCGAAGTCGGCGGTCACCACCGCATCCTCGCCGATGTACTCGAAGGCGTTCATCAGCGAACGGACGTTGCCCATGCCGTAGTCGATGATGGCGATGGTCATCGGGCGCGGTCTCCTACTTGGGCGGGCCGACCTTGAGGTCGCTCAGGTCGGTGCGGTCCCACTTGTCGAAGTCCGGCATGACGTCGCCGGTCTCGAGGTTCTTGCGGTCGAACTTCCACGGGTGGACCTGGTGCGGGGCCAGGATGTCGTAGAACTCGTCCTCGGTGATCTGCAGATGCTGCAGGAACCAGTCCATCGAGGCCGGGCGCTTGCCGTCGTACTTGGCCTCGATCTCCAGCGCCTCCTCGCGGGTCTTGCGACCGTTGCGGATGTCGATGGACAGCAGGTGGTTGGCCCGGCCGTAACCGCGCTTCACATACTTCGACCAGTCGCGCATGCCCTGGAAGGTGCACTCGATCTTCTCGTAGTCGTACTCGGGCGGCACGCCCTCGACTTCCTGGCCCTTCCAGCCGAGCTCCTTCTTGATCAGCTCGACGTTCGCCTTGGTGTCCCACTCGATGTAGTTGCCCAGGCAGATCGACTGGACCTTGAGTTTGATCAGGTCCTTGCGCTTCGGATAGTCGAACATCCACAGGTCGCGGCGTTCCACGCGCCCCTGCAGGAACTCGTACATGTCGTCCGCCGTGATCCCCTGGTTCATCAGGCGGTTGAAGCGCTTCTCGTCGACCTCCTCCATTTCCTCGAAGGTGTACCAGCTGTGGTACTCGGCCGTGCTTTCGCCCCAGAACAGCAGCGGCACCTCGAAGCGGACGGCCATGTGCATGACGCCCGAATAGATGCCCGTGTGGCAGTGCCAGCAGAAGTCGCCGCGGCGCTTGAAGCTCTCCAGCATCAGCTCACGCACGACATGGAAGTTCGGCGTGAACTCGACCACGTCGCAGCCCAGCTGCTTGAAGACCGAGGTGTTGTTCTCCTCGACCAGCGGCCGGTAACCCCAGTGGTTGTAGCGGACCACCAGCGGCTTAAGCTTCAGCACCTTGATGATGTAGTAGAGCTGGAAGACCGAGTCCTTGCCGCCCGAATAGGGGACGATGCAGTCGTACAGGCCCTTGCCCTTGTGGGCGGCCACGATCTCTTCCAGCTGCCGGCCGCGGTCGGCCCAGTCGATCTTGTCCTGCTTGAACTCGACCTGACGGCAGACCGAGCACACGCCCTCGTCATCGTAGGTGATGGTGTCGACCGTCTCGGGGGTCAGGCAACGGGTGCACTTGCGCATGGTCATTCCGCGCCGGACGGGGAGGTCCGGCCTTCCTCAAGGATCGTATCAAGGTTGGAGGCGATCGCCTCGATGCAAATGAAGTCGACCAGATCGTCGACCTCCTGCGCCTTGTGGCGCGCGCTTTCGTAGCCCAGCGTCCGGGCATGGCAGAAGCCCCGTTCGCGTCTCAGGGCCTCGACGGTCGAGATGTAGAGGGTCCCGTCCAGCGAGAACAACGGCTCGATATCCTGCCGGCGGGGCATCTCGCCGAAGCTGGCCGAGGCGTAGGGGGTGATGCCGCCCTGTCCGTCCTTGCGCACGGCGAAGGCGGGATGGGTGGCCTCCAGCTTCGACACGCCGACGATGGCGTCCGCATCCGCGGCGACCAGCTGGGCCAGCGCCGCATCGACGTCCGACCCTTCGGTCAGGGGCGAGGTCGGCTCCAGCAGGACGATGTAATCATAGGCCTCGCCCGCCTCGGCCAGGGTGTCGACGGCGTGCAGGATGAAGCCGATGGACGGGGCCGTGTCGCTGGCCAGTTCGGCCGGGCGCAGGAAGGGGGCGTCGGCGCCGTACTCGACCGCGATGTCGGCGAAGGCCTGGCTGTCGGTCGAGATGATCACCCGGTCGACACGGGTCGAGGCGCGCGCGGCCGCGATGGGCCAAGCCAGCAGGGGCTTGCCCGCCAGCATCCGGACGTTCTTGCCCGGCAGGCCCTTGGAGCCCGCGCGGGCCGGGACGATGGCGAGGACGCGCTTGCCGTCGATCATTTGCCGCCGGCTCCGGCGATGTCGGGCGCCTTCACGAACGGGGCGCGGGCGCGCTGGACCGAGCGGTCCAGCACCTTGTGGGCGAAGAACAGCGCCTTGGGGTAGTTCAGCCCGTGCGCCTGCTGGCTGGCGCGGATCTCGTCGTTCTGGCGGATGATGCTGGAGGCGTTGCCGCCGGTCGCCCCGCCCGAGCGCATCCGCACCCAGATGCTGGGGATGTAGAGCGACTTCACCCGGTGGACGTAGAAGGTCCGCAGCATGAAGTCATAATCGGCCGCCAGCCTGTAGGCGGTGTCGAACCCGCCGACCTTGTCATAGACGCTGCGGCGCAGGAACAGGGTCGGGTGGGCCGGGATGAAGCCGCGGCGCAGGTTCTCGACCGTGGCCGGGCGCGACTTCCAGTGTCGCTCGATCTTCGAGGTGTCGACCGGATCGACATAGACCAGATCGCCGTGCACGGCCTCCAGCTCCGGATCGGCCTCGAAGGCCGCCATGACCTCCGAAAGGGCCTCGGGCGTGCAGTAGTAGTCGTCCGAGTTGATGAAGCCGATCACGTCGCCGGTCGCCCGAGACAGGCCCTTGTTGTAGGCGTCGTAGATGCCCTTGTCCGGCTCGGACACGGCGGAGGTGACGCGCTGGCCCTCGCGCGCGACGATCTCCATCGTCTCGTCCTTCGAGCCGCCGTCGACGACCAGATATTCGAAGTCCGGATAGGTCTGGGCGTTCACCGAGCGCAGGGTGTCGGCGATCGTCCGGGCGCTGTTGTAGCTGGCGGTGATCAGGGAAAGCTTGGTCATCACTCTGCTCCGGGCGTCGGCAGGGGCGGCGCCGCGCGGTCCTTGTCCGACAGGATCACTGTGTCCACGCCCAGCAGGGCCGGGAGGCGGTCGGCGATGGACCAGGCCTCTTCCGACGCCTCATCGTATCCGCCGTCGCACGCATACTCAAAGAGGGTGTCTTCCAGGGCGTAGAAACCGTGGGCGTACTGTTCGTCGATGCGCACCCAGCCGTCGGCGGGGGTCAGGGTGGCGGTCTTCAGCGCGAGCATCGGGTCGTCCAGATCGACGACGATGTCCACGATCCGGCCCTCGACCACGCGGATCACCTTGGTCTGGGGCGAGGGCGCGCGCTGGACGTGCAGGCCGCGGAAGACGCCCTGCTTCGAGAACGAGCGCTTCAGCACCATGGCGTCGCTCTCGTAGAGGACCTCCAGCCAGCCGCGGTTGTCCTCGCGCCGGTGCGCGGTGCTGTCGAGACGGACGAACGGGTCCACCGGTCAGCTCCAGTCGGCGGTCTTGAGCAGCAGCGCCTTGCGGGCGGCCAGCAGGTCGGCCTCCATCATCTCGTCGACCATTTCCTCGAAGGTGATCTCGGGCTCCCAGCCCAGTTTCGCCTTCGCCTTCGACGGATCGCCCAGCAGGGTCTCCACCTCGGTCGGACGGAAGTAGCGCGGATCGACCCGGATGATCGTCTGGCCTTCCTTGATGGCCGGGCAGCGGGTCACCGCATGGGCCGGGTCAACGCTCTCGACGATGCCGACCTCGTCCACGCCCGTGCCTTCCCAGCGCAGGGTCACGCCGATGCGAGCCGCCGAGACCTCGACGAACCGGCGCACGCTGTACTGCTTGCCGGTGGCGATGACGTAGTCGTCCGGCTCATCCTGCTGCAGCATCATCCACTGCATGCGGACATAGTCCTTGGCGTGGCCCCAGTCGCGCAGGGCGTCCATATTGCCCAGGTACAGGCAGTCGCTCAGGCCTTGCGCAATTTCGCCCAGACCACGGGTGATCTTGCGGGTGACGAAGGTCTCGCCGCGGCGCTCGCTCTCGTGATTGAACAGGATGCCGTTGCAGGCGAAAATTCCGTAGGCCTCGCGGTAGTTCACGCACATCCAGTAGGCGAACATCTTCGACACCGCATACGGGCTGCGCGGGTAGAAGGGCGTGGTCTCCGACTGGATCGGCTCCTGCACCAGTCCGTACAGTTCCGACGTCGAGGCCTGGTAGAATTTGGTCTTCTTCTCCAGCCCCAGCAGACGGATCGCCTCCAGCAGGCGCAGGGTGCCCAGCGCATCCACGTCGGCGGTGTATTCCGGCGTCTCGAAGCTGACGGCCACGTGGCTCTGGGCGCCGAGGTTGTAGATTTCGTCCGGCTGCACCTCCTGAATGATCCGCACCAGGTTCGAGGTGTCGGTCAGGTCGCCGAAATGCATCTGGAAGCGCACGTCCGCGTCGTGCAGGTCCTGATAGATGTGGTCCACGCGGTCGGTGTTGAACAGCGACGACCGGCGCTTGATGCCGTGGACTTCGTAACCTTTCTCGAGAAGCAGTTCCGCCAGATAGGAGCCGTCCTGGCCCGTGATTCCGGTGATCAGCGCGGTCTTCTTGGTCGTCATCGGGCCTTCCAGACAATCTCAAACGGAGGGCGCGCGGACGCGGCAGGCGTCGCCCGGGAACCCCCCGCTTCGGGCTTTGCCGGGCTTCAACGCACAGCTTGGGTGTACGATCCGTCGGCCGCGAACTGTCTAGGCGTGATTTGTGACAATGGCCAGCGACGGCGCCGCGGTGCAGCGTGACACCTTCTGACGCGGGCCCTAGGAGGCGCCCCGGAGGAGACCCCAGTATGAGTCGTCACAAGAGCCGCTCGATCGGCCAGCGTTCGCTTTCGCCTGAAACCCTGATGATGGGCTACGGCTATGATCCCGCCCTGTCAGAGGGCTCCATCAAGGCCCCGATCTTCCAGACCTCGACCTTCGTCTTCCGCTCTGCCGAGGACGGCAAGCGCTTCTTCGAGGTCGCCTACGGCCTGCGCGAGAAGGATCCGGAGGAGGCTCTGGGGCTGATCTATTCGCGGATCAACAACCCCAACCTCGAAATCCTCGAGGATCGCCTCGCGGTCTGGGACGGCGCGGACAAGGCGCTGGTCTTCTCCAGCGGCATGGCGGCCATCTCGACCACCATTCTGGCGCTCAGCCGTCCGAACGACGTGGTCGTCTATACGGCCCCGGCCTACGGCGGCACCGAGTACCTGTTCGACCGCATCCTGCCGCGCATGGGCGTGCAGACCGTCAGCGTCGCCGACTGCGGCGAGGGCGAGGGGCTGAACCGCGCGATCCTTGAGGCGGCCGGGACTGCGAAGTCACGCGGCGGGCGGCTGGCGGCGGTCTATGTCGAGACCCCGGCCAATCCGACCAACCAGCTGATCGACCTCGAGGCGGCCGCCGCCGCGATCAAGGCGCTGGATCAGGCCGAGCCCCCGCCGCTGGTGGTGGACAATACCTTCCTCGGCCCCCTGTGGCAGAAGCCGCTGGAGCACGGGGCGGACCTGATCCTCTACTCCCTGACCAAATATGTCGGCGGCCACTCCGACCTGATCGCGGGCGCCTGTCTCGGTCGCGCCGACCTGATGGGCCGGGTGGCCGAGATGCGCACCATCTGCGGCACGATCACCGACGCCCATACCGCCTGGCTGCTGACCCGCAGTCTGGAGACCCTGCATATCCGCATGGAGCGGTCGCAGCAGAATGCGGTCGAACTGGTCAGCCGCCTGCGCGGCCACCCGAAGATCGAGGCGGTGCTGGACGCCGGCGGCGCCGAGAGCTCGCCAGCCCAGCAGGCTGTCTTCGCGCGTCAGTGCTCCGGCCCGGGCTCGACCTTCTCGATCCGGCTCAGGGGCGGCGAGGCCGAGGCCTTCCGGATGCTGAACGCCCTGCAGCTGTTCAAGCTGGCCGTGTCGCTGGGCGGGACCGAGAGCCTGGCCTCCCATCCGTCCAGCACCACCCACTCGGACTATACGCCCGAGGCCAAGGCACGCTGCGGCATCGGCGACAATCTGGTCCGCCTGTCGGTCGGGATCGAGAACGTGGAAGACCTGCACGCCGACCTGATGCAGGCGCTGGAAGCGGTCTAGGGCGAAATCTGGGTTCGGATTGATCCGATCCGAACCGATAATGGTCTAGGCCGCTCCCGCCCGGTTCTTCACCAGATCCTCGACGACCGACGGGTCGGCGAGGGTCGAGGTGTCGCCCAGGGCGCCGATCTCGTTCTCGGCGATCTTTCTCAAAATCCGCCGCATGATCTTGCCCGAGCGGGTCTTGGGCAGGCCCGGGGCCCACTGGATGACGTCGGGGGCGGCGATGGGGCCGATCTCGAGCCGGACCTGGGCGACCAGGGCCGTGCGCAGGGCGTCGGTGGCCACCACCCCCTTGTTCAGGGTGACGTAGGCGTAGATGCCCTGGCCCTTGATGTCGTGGGGGAAGCCGACGACGGCGGCCTCGGCCACGGCTTCGTGCAGGACCAGGGCGCTCTCGACCTCGGCCGTGCCCATGCGGTGGCCCGAGACGTTGATGACGTCATCGACCCGGCCGGTGATCCAGTAGTCGCCGTCGGCGTCGCGGCGGCAGCCGTCGCCGGTGAAATACTTGCCCGGATAGGTCGAGAAATAGGTCTCGAAGAAGCGCTGGTGATCGCCATAGACGGTGCGCATCTGGCCCGGCCAGCTGTCGGTGATGCACAGATTGCCCTCGGTCGCGCCCTCCAGCACGGCGCCTTCGGCGTCCACGATCTGCAGCTCGACGCCCGGCAGGGGCCTGGTGGCCGAGCCGGGCTTGAGGTCGGTGGCGCCCGGCAGGGGCGAGATCAGCACGCCGCCGGTTTCGGTCTGCCACCAGGTGTCGACGATGGGCAGGCGGCCGTCGCCGACCACCTCTCGATACCAGCGCCAGGCCTCGGGGTTGATCGGCTCGCCGACGCTGCCCAGCAGGCGCAGGCTCTTGCGGCTGGTCGTTTTCACCGGCGCGTCGCCTTCGCGCATCAGCGAGCGCAGGGCCGTGGGGGCGGTATAGAAGATCTCGACCTTGTGCTTATCGATGACCTCCCAGAAGCGGCTGACGCTCGGATAGTTGGGCACGCCCTCGAACAACAGGGTCGTGGCCCCGTTGGCCAGGGGGCCGTAGACGCCATAGGAGTGGCCCGTCACCCAGCCCACGTCGGCGGTGCACCAGAAGACCTCGCCGGGACGGTAATCGAAGACCAGTTCGTGGGTGTAGCTGGCCCAGAACAGATAGCCGCCGGTGGTGTGCAGCACGCCCTTGGGTTTGCCGGTCGAACCGGAGGTGTAGAGGATGAACAGGGGATCCTCGGCCTGCATCGGCTCGGGATGGCAATGGGTCGTGACCTTGGCGGCCTCGGTCTCATAGTCCCGGTCGCGGCCCTCGATGAAGCCCACGTCCGCGCCGGTGTGGCGGATCAGCAGGACGCCGTCCACGCCCGCGACCTTTTCCAGCGCCTTGTCGACATTGGCCTTCAGCGGCACCTTCTTGCCGCCGCGGCAGCCCTCGTCGGCGGTGATGACGAAGGTCGAGCCGCAGTCCTCGATGCGCCCGGCGATGCTGTCGGGCGAGAAGCCGCCGAAGATGACCGAGTGGACCGCGCCGATGCGGGCGCAGGCCAGCATGGCGTAGGCGGCCTCGGGGATCATGGGCAGATAGATGGTGACGCGGTCGCCCTTCTGAACGCCGTTGGCCTTGAGCACATTGGCCATGCGGCAGACGCGTTCATGCAACTGGCCGTAGGTGACGTGCTCGCTGTCGGTCGGCTCGTCGCCTTCCCAGATGATGGCGACATCGTTTTCGCGATGGGGCAGGTGGCGATCGATGCAGTTGGCCGAGACGTTCAGCACCCCGTCCTCGAACCAGCGGATGCGGAAGTCTTCCTTGGCGAAGGAGACGTCCTTGATCTTCGACGGGAAGGTCATCCAGTCGAGGCGTTTGGCCTGTTCGCCCCAGTAGGCTTCGGGCGTTTCGCGCGCCGCGATCCGGGCCGCCTCATAGGCGTCGCGGTCCATGTGCGCGCGGG
>NZ_DASWWG010000007.1:0-65105 GCF_036400995.1 Brevundimonas sp. | reverse complement strand
AGCCTGACGCTCGGCGCCTCCGGTTCGGTTCCGCCGGTTCCGCCCGCCGTCGCCCCCGACGGCACCTGGGCTGCGGGACTCGGCATCGCCGCCCAGACCATCGCGATCGACCTGACGGCGGCCGCCGGCGGCCTGACTCAGTATGACAGCACCTCGATCGTCCAGGCGACCTATACGAACGGCACCGCCTTCGGAAACCTGACCGAGGTGAAGATCGACGACACCGGCTTCGTCACCGCCATCTTCGACAACGGCGTGATGCGCAAGATCGCCCAGGTCGCCCTGGCCACCTTCCCCAGCGCCGACAACCTGACCGAGGTCTCGGGCAACGCCTTCCGTGTCAGCCAGAGCTCCGGCACCTTCAACCTGAAGGCGCCCGGCACCGGCGGCGCGGGCCTGCTGGGGGCGTCGCAGCTGGAAGCCTCGACCGTCGACCTGTCGACCGAGTTCACCGGCCTGATCACCACCCAGCGCGCCTATTCGGCCTCGTCGAAGATCATCACCACCGCCGACGAGATGCTGGCGGAACTGATCAACATCAAGCGCTGATCGATTAACCGGAATCGATGAGTAAGCCTTTGTTAGACTCGATGAATCCTTCGTTTCCGGCGCCTGGCGGGCGCCGGACGCGGAGGATGCGTCTTAGCCATTCCTTCACCACGACGCTTAAACGGCCCTTAGCGGGGTCGGGCCTAGCTTGCGCGTCTATGGTGGTGGTGAAAGAGGCTTAAGCCCATGCTGCAAGAGCGACGCCTTAATAACAGAGGCGAACAGTACGTGGTCGGCCCGACGGGCACGCCGCTGACCCTGCGGGATCTCCCGCCGGCGGATACGAACCGGTGGGTGATCCGCCGCAAGGCCGAAGTGGTCGCCGCCGTTCGCGGCGGTCTGATCAGCCTGGAAGACGCCCTGGCGAAGTATCGTCTGACGGCCGAGGAATTCATCGCCTGGCAACAGGCGATCGACAAATGGGGCATGCAAGGGCTGCGCACCACGCGCATCCAGAGCTACCGGGATTGATGGGCCTCAAGTAGCGCGAAGCGCGATAGGCTCAAGGATAAAGGCCGCTTCCGGCAACGGAGGCGGCCTTTATCGTTTTCAGGGCCATGCCTCGAAATCGAACGCAGGGACCTCTATATGGCGGCGATGACCCTGGCTGACGATATTTGCCCCGTTCCGACCATCGCCCCCATGTCCGGCGCCGCCGACCTGGACGCCGCGATCGAGAGCGCGCGACAAGCCGTCGGCCTGCCGGTTGGATCGCGCGTGGTCGCGGCCATGTCAGGCGGAGTGGATTCCACCGTCGTCGCCGCCCTGCTGCACAAGGCCGGCTATGATGTGGTCGGCGTCACGCTTCAGCTCTACGACCACGGCGCGGCCCTTAAGAAAAAGGGCGCCTGCTGCGCCGGTCAGGACATCCACGACGCCCGTCTGGCCGCCGAGCTCATCGGCATCCCCCACTACGTCCTCGACTACGAAAGCCGCTTCAAGGACGCCGTGATCGACCAGTTCGCGGATTCCTATCTGAAGGGCCAGACCCCGGTTCCCTGCATTCGCTGCAATCAGACGGTGAAGTTCCGCGACCTGCTGGACGTCGCCCGCGACCTGGGCGCCGAGGCCATGGCCACCGGCCACTATGTCCGCCGCGCGGTCGTTAACGGCCGGGCCCAGATGCGCAAGGCGATCGACCATTCGCGCGACCAGTCCTACTTCCTGTTCGCCACCACGCCCGAGCAGCTGGACTACCTGCGCTTCCCCCTGGCCGACCTGGAGAAGCCGCAGGTGCGCGGCGTCGCCCTCGAGCTGGGCCTGCGCATCGCCGCCAAGCCGGACAGCCAGGACATCTGCTTCGTGCCGTCGGGCGACTACCGCTCGCTGATCGACAAGCTGCGCCCGGAAGGCCGCGAGGCCGGCGAGATCGTGCACATGGACGGCCGCACGCTCGGCAAGCACGCGGGCATCACCGACTACACCATCGGCCAGCGCCGGGGCCTGAACGTCGCCGTCGGCGAGCCCCTGTTCGTGACCAGGCTCGACCCGGTGAAGCGCCACGTCATCGTCGGCCCGCGCGAAGCCCTCCTGACCGCCTCCCTGACGCTGGATGAGACCAACTGGCTGGGCGACCAGCCCTCCATCGAAGCGGCCGCCGAGGAAGGCGCGCCGGTGCTGGCCCGTGTCCGCTCGACCCGTCCGCCCTCCCCCGCCCGGCTGAAGATCGAGGACGGCGTGGTCTCCGTCGTCTTCGAACGCGGCGAGGAGGGCGTGGCCCCCGGTCAGGCCTGCGCCCTCTACGATCCCGCCGACGACGAGCGCCTGCTGGGCGGCGGCTTCATCACCGCGACCACCGCGGTTGTCTGAACCGTCCGCCGAAGCGCTGGCGCTGGCCACCCGGCACGGCCTGCCGGTCGAGATGCTGTACCTGCGCGAGGAATACCCCCGCGACCGCTGGGCCGAGCCCGGTCTCGACCAGACCGCCGCCTTCTGGCTGCAGATGCACGGCTCCTTCCGGGGGCATCAGGCCCATATGGACGGGCTGGTCAGCCAGTGGCGCGCGGGCGGGGAAATCCACGTCCTGCACCGCCAGCTGATCCCGGCCCTGCAGTCCTTCCTCCAGCACCTCGACGGTCACCACCGCATCGAAAGCGGCCAGTACTTCCCCATGATGCGCAGGATCGAGCCGCGCATTGAGCACGGCATCGACCTGCTGGACCGCGACCACGACGCCATCCACGGCCAGCTGGAGACCCTGTTCCAGTCGGGCCTCGCCTTCCATCAGGCGGTGGCGTCCAACGCCGCCGACGCCGCCGACAAGGCCGCCCGTCTGGGCGATGCGCTGGACGCCGGCGCCGCGCCCCTCCTGCGCCATCTGGAGGACGAGGAGGACATCGTCATCCCCCTGATCCACCTGCGCGGCTTCCAGCACTGATCGCTGACCTAGCCTTCGACCGTGATCCGAATCGCCGACGGGTCCACACCAAAGGTTATAGCCAAGCGACGCTTTGCTTCCGCGATCGTAAGGACTTCAGCGACGCTCTGCGACTCGACTTGAGCGGTCGGCAAGCTCTGATCGAGAGCTAGCGGCTGATCCGCAACCTTTAGAACGTTATAAACGAACTGATACCTTACACCTAAATACCTAGCGATATCACCCTTGGACACTCCCGCGGCACCGAGCCGCCGGATTTTCTCCGATTTGGTGGTTAGTCCTGCGCAGATACGTTCCATTTCGTCTTCGGTCATCAGGCTACTCCTCCGTCAGTCGCGAGTTCGAACGTGCGGTTCTGATGATCCCTCAGGAAACGCTCATCATCCTGGACAACGTAACCGAGCCGCTTGGCACCGGAGATGAAGCCACGAAGTGAAGCCGCTTCAAGATTGCCGGAATCCAGATGGTTCTGGTTCACAACGATTGCTGTGATGAGCGGCAATCCTTTCGCATGGGACTTGGCGATTATGAGGTCGAGGTGCTTCGGCATTTGCCGGTTAAGAGCATACGACCAATCCAACCCGTTCGCGCGGGCGACTTCGCCGTAAGAAATGTAGCGCCGCTCCCGAGCGGCTCCCATGATAGCTTTCATGGATCGGTCGAAATCGAGTTCTTTCGTCTCCCGAGCCTGAAGCTCAGCGAGCAACTGATCGTAGTACGGCTCCCCGGCCCGCCCCAGTCTCTCGTAATTTGCGATGAAGGCCCTGAGCTCCTCAAGGCTGTATTCCGATACGTCCCGCATGTGCCGCCCTCCCTGCAACTTCGGGAGTCGTATAGATTTTTATTGATAGATTATCAATACCTCTAGAAATTTCTCTAGGGGCTGGCCATCCGCCGAAGCTTCGGATATCAGCGCCCTCCCGAAAACGAGACGACCCATGTTCGCCTTCTCCTACGTCACCTCGCGGCTGCCCATGCAGCTCGACCGCCGAGCGGTCGAGGGCAAGGACGCGTGCGTGGAGGGAGCGTAAGGGAACGACAGGGCCGTAACGGCTTCGGTTTTCAAGCACCCCCTCCCGCCACCGGCCGGAGGGGTTTCTTGTATCCGCAAGACAGCTCTCCCGCCGGTCCGGAAGGATCAGACGAAAGAAAGGAGAGACCCATGCGCGACTATGACGTGATCGACAGCCCGGGCGCGCCCATCAAGGCGTGGACCCGCGGCGTGCCGATCGAGGACGCCGCGCTCAAGCAGCTCAAGAACGTCGCCTCGCTGCCCTTCATCCATAAGCACGTGGCGGTCATGCCGGACGTGCACTGGGGGATGGGCGCGACCGTGGGGTCCGTGATCCCGACCGTGGGGGCCATCATCCCGGCCGCCGTGGGCGTGGACATCGGCTGCGGCATGATGGCGGTGCGGACCTCGATCCGCGCCGAGCACCTCCCGGACGACCTGTCGGGCATCCGCTCCGCCATCGAGGCGGCCGTTCCGCACGGCCGGACCGACAACGGCGGGCGCAACGACAAGGGCGCCTGGGCCGACGAGCCCCCGGCCTCGGCGGTGACCCGCTGGGCCGACCTCAAGGCCGGCTACGACGCCGTGGTGGAGAAGCACCCCAAGGCGGCGCACCCGCGCGGCTTCGGCCACCTGGGCACGCTGGGCACGGGCAACCACTTCATCGAGCTCTGCCTCGATGAGGCGGGGGACGTGTGGGTGATGCTGCACTCCGGCTCGCGGGGCGTGGGCAACCGCTTCGGGACCTACTTCATCGAGCGGGCCAAGCATGAAGCGCGCCGCTGGTTCCTGAACCTGCCGGATCAGGACCTGGCCTACTTCCCGGAAGGGTCGGAGGGCTTCATCGACTACATCCGCGCGGTGTCCTGGGCGCAGAAATACGCCCGCGCCAACCGCGAGGTGATGATGGACAGCGTCCTGAACGTGCTGCGCGCGTTCTGGCCGGAGCTGGAGACGACGCAGGAGGCGGTGAACTGCCACCACAACTACGTCTCCAAGGAGCGCCACTTCGGCAAGGACGTGTTCCTGACCCGGAAGGGCGCGGTGTCGGCCAAGCTGGACGAACTGGGCATCATCCCCGGTTCGATGGGGGCCAAGTCCTTCATCGTGCGTGGCAAGGGCAATGCGGAAAGCTTCTGCACCTGCTCGCACGGCGCCGGTCGGACCATGAGCCGGACCGAGGCCAAGCGCCGCTTCACGGTGGAGGACCACGTCCGCGCCACCCAAGGCGTCGAGTGCCGCAAGGACGCGGACGTGATCGACGAAACGCCGATGGCCTACAAGGACATCGACGCCGTGATCGCGGCCCAGTCCGAGCTGATCGAAGTCGTGCACACCCTGCGTCAGGTGGTGTGCGTCAAGGGATGACGGAGGCCGGTCGTGCGCAAGCGCGGCCGGCTTTCGTCGTTTCCGACCGGCAACCTTGACGTCGCCTTTGCGCCGCCCTCACAGTCTGGAGTTGCGCGGCGCAGTCCGGTCCGGACGCGGCTCTCCGGGGGATGATCGATGCTCACGCTGCTGGCCGCACTGGCCCTCGCCTCGCCGCCGCAAGACCCGCCCGCCGAGAGTCTCGCGGACCTCGCCGACCGCTACTGCATCGAACCCGACGGCGACCACCGTCTGACCTGGCATCGGGCGGAGCAGGACGGGTTCAGTTGGATGACGCCGGACGACATTCCACGCCTCTATCTGCGCGGCTCCTTCGGCCCGAACCTGCGTGGCCTCCAGCGGACCTCGGACGGAACGACGATAAGGATACTGACGTCGGCGTTTCACTGGACGTCGCCCGGAGACGGAGAGACCTTCTTCCGTCAGTGCTGGCTATCCACCACGGATGACGAATTTCGACAGACCCAGCAGGATTTGACCGGACTTCTGGATTTTCGGCCCTTCAGATCAAAGGAGGTCGTGATCTTCGCGTGGATACCGCGGCCTGACGGAACCCGCGAACCCGTGCCCCGACGCGACTTCGCCCGACAGCATCTGACCTTGTCCAGAGAACAGGGTATGCGGCGGATATTCCTCCGTCAGTATGATGGCGGCGTGTTCGTGGGTTACTCATCCCCCCGCGACGAAGCCACCTATCGCGATTTCGACTGGGCCGGGCCCGAGCCCGTGGCGGCGCCGGAATGAGCCCGCCGTCTCATCCCTTCGGCGGCCGCATCGCCAGCACCTTCCTGAGCTGGCGGCCCACCGCCAGCGGGCGGCCGTCCTGGGCCCAGGCCGTCGCGTCCTCGACCGTCCAGCCGCCGTGGCTGTCGCGCGAGACGAACTCGAAATAGGTCCAGCCGTCCGGGGCGGCGTCCTCCGGCACCGGGCCGAAGAAGTCGTAGCGCAGGTCCGCCGTGGCCGAGATCGCCGGCGGGGCGGGCAGCATGGTCCAGTAGACCGGGAAGGTGGCGTCCAGCAGGAAGGCCAGACGGGCCTCGTCCAGCGGCTTGCCGTCCACGGTGCGCATCCACACCCCCATCCGGTCGGTTTCGTTGCGGCCGAACAGCTGGATGCCGCCGACGAAGCGGTGCTCCACGTGCTTGATGAAGTGCGGCCCGAACTGCGGGTCCATCGGCGTGATCGGCTGTTCCAGCAGCGGCGGCGGGGTGATCGAGGCGGCGCGCAACTCCGGCCCCTCGCCGGGCGCGCCGAAGGTGATCAGCCCGCTCATCGCCAGCCGGTCGCCCTGCCCCGCCCGCACCGAGGCATAAGAGGCCGAGCGCCCGCCGCGCAGCAGTTCGCTGGTGATCGTCATCGGCTCGAACTTCGCCCCGATGTGGAACTGGGTCGCCACCGTGCGCAGCGGCGTGGTGATCCCCAGGGTCTCGCGCGCCGCCTTCGCCGCCAGCGCCGCCATCAGACCGCCGAAGGGCGAGCCCCGCTCAGGCGGCGCCATGGTGGGGGCGTTGGAGAAGGAGCCGGTCATCGGGGCCAGCAGGCCGCCTTGGCCGTCGTCCGTCAGGGTCAGGGCTTCGTCGAGGGTCTGGTCGGTCATGCGGTCGGTCTATCGGCGCGAAAGGACGGGCGGAAGACCTCAGTCCTCCGCCCGGAGTTCAAGGGACCAGGAAACGCCCGGCAGATGCCAGAACGTGTCCGTAGCGAAATAAGACTTACCTAGTGGGTTCAGATTGGCAACCCTCTTGCAAAACGGCTGACGCGGCGTCACTTTCATCCGTATGGGACGCACCGCCGACTATTCTCGCCAGAGCTGCACCATCGCCGGCACCCTCGAGGTGATCGGGGATCCGTGGACGCTGCTGGTCATCCGCGACGCCTTCAACGGCGTCAGCCGCTTCGAACAGTGGCAGGAGCGTCTCGGCGTCGCCCGCAACGTGCTGGCCGCCCGCCTCAAGACCCTGGTCCAGCACGGCGTGCTGGAGCCCCGGCTCTATTCCGAGCGCCCGCCGCGGAACGAGTACGTCCTGACCGCCAAGGGGAAGGACCTGTACGGCGTCCTGGTCACCCTGCACGCCTGGGGCGCCAAGCACGTCTACGGCGACGAGAACGCCGGGCTGAAGATGGTCCACAAGACCTGCGGCCACGACCTGAACCCGCGCATCGCCTGCGGCCATTGCAACGAGCAGGTCAAACCGCGCGACATCCAGCTGATCCACGACCGCAACCGTCCGACCGTGGGTGAAGTCCTGCCCAAGGAAGACGCGGCCTGATCCCGGCTTCACCTCTCCATTCGCCTTCAAGCGAATGGAGAGGACAGACCGGCGCGCCAGCGACGGTCAGGTGAGGGCGGCTCCGTCAGGGCCGGAGGCGTCTCGAACACCGGTGTCGGCGGGCCAACGCCAAACACCCGCGCCGCCCCCTCCTGATCGGCGAAGGCGGCGATCTGTCCTCCCCATCGCCTTGAAGGACGATGGAGAGGTGAGCGAGCGCCCCACACCCCACGCCCCAATCACGCTATCCTCACCCCATGACCGACTCACACGCTGACGGCCGGTGCGGCTGGTGCGGGACCACCGACGCCCTCTACATCGCCTATCACGACGAGGAATGGGGCGTGCCCGAGTATGACGCCCGGGCCCTGTGGGAGAAGCTGATCCTCGACGGCTTCCAGGCCGGGCTGGCGTGGATCACCATCCTGAAAAAGCGCGAAGGCATCCGCGACGCCTTCGACGGCTTTGATCCGGAGAAGGTCGCCCGCTACGGCGAGGCCGACATCGAGCGGCTGCTGAACGATCCGCGCATCATCCGCTCCCGCGCCAAGATCAACGCCGCCATCCGCGGGGCGCAGATCTGGCTGGAGATGCGCGACAACGGAGAGGACTTCTCCGCCTGGCTCTGGTCCTTCGTCGGCGGCTCACCCGTCCAGAACGACTGGTCCAACTTCCGCGAAGCCCCGACGAAAACGCCCGAGAGCGAGGCCATGGCCAAGGCGCTGAAGAAGCGCGGCTTCAACTTCTGCGGCCCGGTCATCGTCTACGCCTTCATGCAGGCGGTCGGCATGGTCAACGACCACCAGACGACCTGCTTCCGTCACAAGGCCGTCCGTGCGATGGCCCGCCCGTGAGCTCCGACCGCGCCTTCCCCACCCTCGCCCTTGAGACCCTGCTGGCCCAGTCCGCCGGCGGGCTGGTCTGCGGCGTCGACGAGGCCGGGCGCGGACCGTGGGCGGGGCCGGTGTCGGCAGCGGCGGTGATCCTCAATCCGGACGACCTGCCGCCCGGCATCGACGACTCCAAGGCCCTGACCGAGAAGCGCCGCGCCGCGCTGGAGCCCGAGATCAAGGCCCGCGCCATCGCCTGGGGCGTCGGCTTCGCCTCGGCGCGCGAGATCGAGGAGCTGAACATCCTCGGCGCCACGGGCCTGGCCATGTGCCGCGCCATCGAGGCCCTGCAGGTCCCGCCGGTCGCCGCCCTGGTGGACGGCAACTACCGCTTCAAGCTCCCCTGCCCGATCCAGACCGTGGTCAAGGGCGACAGCCTGTCCCTGTCGATCGCGGCGGCCTCCATCCTCGCCAAGACGGCCCGCGACCGGGTGATGACCGAACTAGACGGCCTCTACCCCGCCTACGGCTTCGCCCGGCACAAGGGCTACAACGCCCCGATCCATTCGGAGGCGCTGCGTCTTCACGGGCCCTGCCCGGAACACCGCCGGACCTGGGGGCCGGTGAAGGCGCTGTTGGAAGGCTAGATACAGACCGGCTCGACCGGCGCGTCCTTGGGCGCGATCGCGAACCCGCCCAGCGCCAGGCCCACGATCGGGTGCGGCCAGTGCTCGAACACATAGATGCCCGGCGGAACCGTGCAGACCGAGGTCCGCGCCCATCGGGTCTGGCCGTCGGGACCGAGGGCCATCATCACGGCGCGATAGGTCAGCGCCCCCTCATAGCCGTTCTCGACCGTCAGGATCATGTCCTCGACGCCGGGGCCCTGAATGAACGAGATACGAAGGCGACCGTCGGGTCCGTCCAGTTCGAGAGGATCGCTGGAATGCAGCCTCGGCGCCTCATCGGTCACGCCCTGCACGAGGCCGAGGAGCGGTCCAAGCCTGCTTTCGGCCAGCACTTCCGAGGCCCGTCCATGGGACTCGACCACGGGCTTCTCCCCGTCCACGTCGACCACGACGGATTCCCCGACGAACACCATCAGGGCGCCGTCCTGAAACCACGGAACGACCGCGCCGCCGTCAATGACAATGGTCTGGCCGTACGCCTTCAGCGAGTACTCCCGCAGCGTGCGGCAGTCCGACGGGCGCGCGACGCAGTCCACCGGCGGCGCGTCCTGCATCGGCGAAAGCAGGAAAACAGACAGCAAGCTCAGGATCATGGGGCCCTCCGCCCATCACCCTGACACGGCCTTGCAAAACGCCCAATCAGATATGAAGCGCGCCGCCCAGCATGGCGCCCATCAACGCCGCAACCACCCCGCCGCCGATGACCACGGCCCAGCGGGGTATGGCGCCGAGCATCTCACCGACGGTCGGCTCCGGCGCCGTTTCAGGAAGGTCGTTGGCGACGTGGGGAACAAACCGCTTGGGCGTGGGCGCCTTCCAGGCGACGACGCCGAACGCATCGGCGGCGCGATCATAGGCGCGGACGCCCTGCATGCGGCGCGAGGGGGTCATGTGCATCGTATCCATGACCGAGTGAACGGTCGCGGACTCAAGCCGTTCCCTCGCCCCCGTTCTCAGGCGGCGTCGGCCAGGTCGATCCGGTGCTGTCCGACGACGAACAGATATTCGACATTCCGCAGCCGGCCGACCGCTCCGACCTTCTCGCCCTTCGGATTATGGATGCCGATGCGGGCGCCGACATAGCGGGGCCGGGCGATCTCGATCACCTGCACCTCGCCCCGCGTGGACAGCATGGCCACCAGCTGGTCCCGGCTCAGATAGCCCTCGTCATTGAAGGAGACGACCAGATTGGGCGCCTTCAGGCCGGCGATGACGGCCTCCAGCGCCGGGCCGATGCCGGGGCGGCTGTTGAAGGCGCTCTTGCGGGTCTTCACGTCGATCCGCTTGTTCGCCACGCCGTAGGTCTCGGGCTTGTCCCACAGGACCAGACTTTCCCAGCAGTGGTAGTTCCCGAGGTAGGAATGCTGGTTGTAGGGCGGGTCCAGATAGACGAGGTCCGCCTCGATCTCCGGCGCGATGGCGACCGCGTCCGCATGGGTCGCCTTGCAGGGACCACCGGCGACACCCGGCAGGATGTCGGGCATCCGCAGCTCCAACGGCTTCAACGCCCGTGAGGCCCAGGACTTCATATAGGCCATCTGCAGGCCGGCCGTGGAATCCACCCGGTCCGCCGCCTCCATCAGGGCCACCAGCACCACGGCCTCAAGCTCGGGCTCCAGCGCCATCGTCGCGATCCGCTCGCGCATGGCGTCGATCCGCGCGCCGTTATCGGGATGGAAGAAGCGGGCGTCCTCGCAGAAGGCCTTGGTGAACCAGCCCGCTTCGGGCTTCAGTCCGCGCAGCTCCGCCAGCACGCCTTCCGCCCGCTCCAGCCACCGCTCCCGGTCCGCCTGCACATAGGCGGTGGCCAGGGTGTGGGCGTAGGCGTTGTGATCGTTCGACCAGACCCGGAACCCCTGCCCCTTCAGCGCATGGCCCACGCGGGCCGAGCCGGAGAACAGGTCGCACACCGTCCCGCCCTGCGGCAGCAGGGTCCGGACAGCGGACGCCACCTGACCCAGCAGGGCGCGCTTGGAGCCGATGTACTTGATCAAGTCAGCCCTTTCCTCCCCCTCCGGGGGAGGGGGACCGCGAAGCGGTGGAGGGGTTTCAGCCCCATACCGCGTCTTCGGCCGACGCCCCTCCACCATCCTTCGGATGGTCCCCCTCCCCCGAGGGGGAGGAACGGATCAGCGCTTGCCCTTCCTGGCCGGAGCATGCGCCAGACGCAGCAGATTCGCAGCCCCCGGCGCGCCGAAGGGCGTACCGGCCAGAATCAGGATGCGCTGGCCGGGCTCGGCGAGGCCGAACTCCATGGCGCTGGCGACGGCGTCCTCGGTGACGTCCTCCAACGAAGTCGGCTCCTTGCCCAGCCGGGTCTCCAGCCCCCAGACCAGCGCCAGACGGCGGGCGGTGTCCGGGTTCGGGGTCAGGGTCAGCACCGGCTGCAGCGGCCGCTCGCGCGCCATCCGGCGGGCGGTGCCGCCGGTCGTGGTGAAGACCACGATACAGGCGGTCGAGGAAGCCTCGCCGGCCTTGCGCGCCGCCGCCACCAGGGCGTCGACGTCATGCTCCTCCATCCCCGCGTGCTCGGCGTCCATCAGGCTGGGCCACAGGGGATCGGCTTCAACCCGCTCGATGATCCGGTTCATGATGCCGACGGCTTCCAGCGGATACTGGCCCGAGGCGGTCTCGGCCGACAGCATCATGGCGTCCGCCCCTTCGTAGACGGCGTTGGCGACGTCCGAGGCTTCGGCCCGGGTCGGAGCGGGCGCCGAGGTCATCGATTCCAGCATCTGGGTGGCGACGATCACCGGCACGCCGCGCTGGCGGGCGGCGCGGATGATCTGCTTCTGGGCCACCGGCACCTCTTCCGGCTCCAGCTCCACGCCCAGATCGCCGCGGGCGACCATGACGCCGTCGCAGTAGTCCAGGATACTGTCCAGCTGGGCGAGCGCCTGCGGCTTCTCGATCTTGGCCAGACAGGCGGCCTTGCCCTTCACCAGCTGCTTCAGCTCGGCCATGTCCTCGGCCTTCTGAACGAAGCTGAGGGCGACCCAGTCCACGCCGATGCGCAGGGCGAAGGCGAGGTCCTCACGATCCTTCGGCGTCAGGGCCGAGACGGGAATCACCGCCTCCGGCACGGCCACGCCCTTGCGGTCGGACAGCTTGGTGCCGCTCTCGACCGTCACATCGGCCCACTCATCCGTGCGGTCGCCGACGCGCAGCCGGACCCGGCCGTCGTCCAGCAGCAGCAGCATGCCGGTGCGCAGCGCCTTGAAGATTTCCGGATGCGGCATCTGCACCCGCGTCTCGTCACCCGGGGTCGGGTCAAGGTCGAAGCGCATCTTGTGGCCCGGCGCGACCGAGATCTCGACGTCGGCGAAACGCCCCAGGCGCAGTTTCGGCCCCTGCAGGTCGGCCAGCACGCCCAGCGGGCGCTTCAGCGCCATCTCCGCCCCGCGCACGGCCTTCAGGGCGGCGGCGTGATCCTCGTGCGAGCCGTGGCTGAAGTTCAGGCGGAACACGTCCACACCGGCCTGGGCGAGCGCCTTCACCGTCCCGGGCGCCCGGCTGGCGGGTCCGAGGGTGGCGACAATGCGGGCGCGCCGGGCTCTGTTCATCGTGTGGCTCTGGGTCTTTTTACGAATGTTGGCCCCTTGTGCCTATGAAACGCGAAACGGGTAAGGCCGCTCCGGCCTGTCGAAACACGAGTTTATGGACGCGCCCTCAGCGGACCGCCGGACAGGTCGAGCCGCCCGGAGCCTGCAGGTCGATGCAGCGGCCGTCCAGTCCCGCCGGCGTCTGCACGCCGATGATCGGCGCCAGGGTCGGGGCGATGTCGATGGTGCGGATCGGCAGGAAGCGTTCCTGCCCCTCCGCGCCCGGCCACCAGAAGATGATCGGCACCCGGCGGTCATAGTCCCACGGCGTGCCGTGGTTGGAGATGGTCCCGCCGACACGACCCCCGGAGACCACGTTCTCGCTGAGGGCCACGATGATGTCGGGCGAACGGCCCGCGACGGTCGACAGTCGCATCCGCTGGCGCACGGTCATCAGATCGGGCGTCAGATCGGCCGGCGGCAGGGGCTCGCCCAGCAGGACATCGCGGCTTTCGGCGAAAGCGACATCGGGATTGGCCCGCAGCAGCGGCAGGGCCGCCTCGATGATCCGGGCGCGCAGCGGCTCCGGCAGCGCCTTCTGGTCCTTGTCGCCGACCACCAGTCCGCTGCCGCCCGAGGACAGCGGACCGTCAGCCAGGCCGAACTGCGCCTTCAGGGTCTCGTTGATCGCCGCCAGTCGCTGCGGGTCGGCGCGGTGCGCATGCGGATAGCCCCGCACGGCCAGTCGCTCGACGAAGTCGGAGCCGCCGTGGTCGGCGGTGAGCACCACGACTGTCCCCTGCGGCAGACGCTCCAGGAAGCGGCCGAGCGCGGCGTCCAGACGGAACATCTGCTCGCACATCTCCGGCCCCTGGGTGCCGTAGCCGTGACCGATACGGTCGGTGCCCGACAGGCTGACGCCCAGCATGTCGACGATCCCCCGGCGGCCCAGCTGTTGCGTCTCCAGCAGCTCGGTCGCGGCTTCGAGGGTCAGCTCATCCAGGATCGGCGAGTTGTCGACGGCGAAGTTCTGAGGCGGCAGGGACGAGTTGAAGGTCCGCCCGTTGATCTGCCACTCGCCGTCCAGACGGCGGCAGGCGTCGTGGGTGTAGGTCCAGGACGGCGGCGTCGCGCGAAGCCGCTCCATGATCCGGCGGTTGAGGGCCGCGACAGGCTGCAGCCGCCCCTCCGCGGTCTGCCCGGGCTCGACATAGGTGGTGAAGCCGAAGCCGTCGGTGAACCAGTAGGCGCCGTCGCCGCGATGGCCGTTCAGGTTGATCGCCCCGCGATCCTTGCCCGAGACGGCGTAGACGCGGCTCTGCGGGCTGGCCGCCTTCAGCCAGTCGGCGAGGGTGCTCGCCTGCAACTGCTCCGGGCCGACCGCGCCGTTGTCCGTCGTGTCGTCGCCGTGGGCCAGATGGTTCTGCGGCGCGAACAGGCAGTAGACCTCCTTGCCCGTCGCCGGATCGATCCAGTCGTTGGCGGGGATGCCGGTGCGGGTCGGGTTCATGCCGGTCAGGACGGTCGAATGCCCCGGGCAGGTCTCGGTCAGGCCGTGCTGCTGGAAGCCGTTGGCGTGGACCCGCCCCTGACGGGCCAGCGTGGCCAGGCCGCCGGTGAAGTCGTCGCGGTACTGGTTGAACAGGTTGGCGCTGAACTGGTCGATCACGATGGTGACCACCAGCGTCGGCCGTTCCGTTGACGCCGGAACCGGGGCGGGAGCAGCGGCGGGCGCGGCCTGCGCCTCGCGCTTGGGCAGCCAGCCCTGAACGGTGGCGCAGCCCCCGAGGGCCAGAAGGGCGGCGGCGGCCACGAAGGTCGTACGGACTCGGTTCACTGAAGCTCTCCTGCGGTCGCAGCGGCCTAGCGCTCCAGCGCGACAGCCCTGCGACAGGCGCGGACTGCTACGCTCCCTCGCCCGCCGAGGCTAGCCCCGCGCGGCGTTCCAGGCGTTCACGAAGGCGCGGGCGCGCTCGCCCACCTCGGCCGCCGTCATGCCGGGCTTGAACAGCGCCCCGCCGATGCCGTAGCCCGAGGCGCCCGCGGCGGCCCATCCCGCAAGATTGTCCGGCGTCACCCCACCGACCGCGTACAGGCGCTGGTCCGCCGGCAGAACGGCGCGCAGGGCCTTCAGCCCCACAGGCCCGGCGATCTCGGACGGAAACAGCTTCAGCACCTGCGCCCCGGCTTTCAGGGCGGAGAAAGCCTCGGTGGCGGTGAAGACGCCCGGCATGGACAGGGCGCCGACAGCGACCGTCTCGCGGATCACCTCAGGGTCGGCGTTGGGCGAGATGATGATCTGCCCCCCGGCGTCGACCACCTCACGAACCGCCTGGGGAGTCAGCACCGTGCCCGCACCGACCACCGCGCGGTCGCCCAGCGCCTCGCGCAGCCGCCGGATGCTGTCCAGCGGCCGCGGCGAGTTCAGCGGCACCTCGAGGCAGGTGAAGCCCGCACCCAGCAGGGCCTCACCGACATCCACCGCCTCTTCCGGCGTCAGGCCGCGCAGGATGGCCACCAGCGGCAGGGCGTCCAGTCGATCGAGAACAGCCGTCGTCATCGCATCGCCTCCCAGGCGCGCCACAGACCGGCGGCGGTGGCCGCCTCGACATCCGTGACGATCACTTCCTCAACCCCGGCCAGCGCAAGCGCCGTCCGATACCGTTCCGCCAGCCCGGGCGCGCCCAGCAGCGCGATCCGGCCGGGTTCGCCGTCGCGGGTCTCGCCCGCGATCTCGGCGCCGATCAGCACGCCGGACAGATAGTCCTGCAGTCCCGTCGCCGGCACCCGACCGGCCAGCATCCCGACCCGGGCCGAGAACAGGCTCGCGCCCAGCGGCCCGTCTTCCAGACCGGCGCAGACCCCCGCCTCGAACGCCTCGTGGTCCGTCCCGGCCTCGCCGCCGAGGAACGAGGGGCTCCGGCTGAGGGCCGCGAACAGTTCGCCGGTCATATGGGTGCGGAAGTCGATGATCCGCCCGCCGTCCAGTCGCGCCCACTTGCTGTGGGTGCCGGGGGCGACGACACGGTCGAAGCCCCGGTCGAGCCCCAGCAACTGGGTCTCCTCGCCGCGCATGACGTCATCCAGACAGCCCTCGCGCCACACCGCCACCCCGGGCAGGATACGGACTTCCGGCGCATCGATCGGCCGGACGGCATAGGCCGCGATATCGGCCAGCCCCGCGGGACAGGGCGCATAGGGCGCCTCCAGCCAGCGGCCGCGGGCGCCGGCCATGCCGCAGACCAGCACCGGCAGGTCCTCGGCCAGCCAGTCGGCGGCCACTTCCGTCAGCACATCGGCGAACTGCTCCGGCTTCAGGGATGAGGCTCCGCGCCCGTCCGCGCGGCGATCCAGCACCGCCCCGCCCTCCCCCATCCGGAAGACGCGCAGATTGCTGGATCCCCAGTCCACGCCGATCAGGGCCGTCGCTCGAGTCATGCCAACCGGATTAGCGAAAAAGGAACGGCGCGGCGATGACCGCCGCGCCGATTAGAGTTCACGGCCCGATGCAATAGGGAGACCGCCGGGCCGCCGCGAGACCGCTGAGGGAAAGGTCGACGGGTTGGGCCTGACGACGCTTCAGCGGTGATCGCGTTTTCACCAATGCAAATATGCTTCATGGGTGACAAAGCCGTCAAGCTCATTCTAGATAGCGCTAACATTCCGACAGAGAAGCGGTTTGAGGAAACATGACAGACAGGAAGAGCGGTCTGACGCGGCGACAGGCTGCGCTGTTGGCGGCGACGCCCCTGCTGGCCGGCGCGACCCTGCCGGAGCAGACGCCCCCCTATCGCTGGCGCAATGTGAAGGTCGGTGCGGGCGGCTTCATTCCCGGCATCGTCTTCAGCCGCGTCGAGCGCGGTCTGGCCTATGCCCGTTCGGACATGGGCGGGGCCTATCGCTGGGATTCCGGCCTGTCGCGCTGGCTGCCCCTGCAGGACGACACTCCCATCTCCAATGACTTCGGCGTCGAGAGCATCGCGCCCGATCCGGTCGACGCGAATGTGGTCCACGCCGCTGTCGGTGTCAGCCGCCACGCCCCGGCGGCCATGCTGCGGTCCGATGATCGCGGAACCACCTGGCGGCGGACGCCGGTCGACTTCCGGATGGGCGGCAACGAGGACGGGCGCGGGCTGGGCGAACGGCTGGCCATCGACCCGAACGACACCCGCGTTCTCTACTTCGGCTCGCGCCACGACGGCCTGCAGCGCAGCACCGACGGCGGGCTGAGCTGGCGACGGGTCGGGAGCTTCCCCGTCCGGGGACAGGGCCTCGACCTGAACGGTCCGACCCATGCCGGCCTGTCGTTCGTGATCTTCGACCCGACCAGCGGCACGCCGGGCTCGGGCTCGCGCACCATTCTCGTCGGGGTGGCCGATCCGGGCGGGCCGCGCCTGTTCCGCTCGACGGATGCCGGAGCGACCTGGGCGCCGGTCGCGGGCGGCCCGCGCCCTGAACTGTCCGCCGCCAAGGCCGAGCTGGATGATCGCGGCGTCCTGTTCCTGACCTGCACCCTCGGCATCGGTCCGAACGGCGTCAGCGACGGACAGGTCTGGCGGCTGGACACGAAGACGGACCAATGGCGCGACATCACCCCGCCCCGTCCGCTGGGCGGATTCATGGGCGTGGCGCTGGACCGGACGAAGCCCGGGGTCGTCCTGGTCTCGACCCTGAACCGTTGGCAGCCGGGCGACACCCTGTGGCGCTCGACCGACGACGGGCGCAGCTGGACCAGCCTGCGCGAACACGCCCGCCGGGACGTCAGCGCGACGCCCTACCTCTACTGGGGCAATGACGAGCCGGACTTCGGCTGGTGGATCGCGGCCTTGGCCATCGATCCGTTCGATGGCGAGCGGGCGGTCTATGCGACCGGAGCGACCGTCTATGCGACCTCCAACCTGTCCGCCCGCGCCACCGACTGGGCGCCGTGGGTGGAAGGGATCGAGCAGACCGCCGTCATCACCCTCGTCAGCCCGCCGACCGGGCCCAAGCTGCTGACCGGTTTCGGCGACATCTCGGGCTTCGCCCATGAAGACCTCGACCGCTCTCCCGACCTGCAGTTCACCACCCCGGTCTTCGCCAACACCAACCAGATCGACTACGCCGGACGGGCCCCGAACATCGTGGTGCGCAGCGGCACGCCGCATGAGGGCGTCGGCTCGGACGGCCACGACGGCTCGACCATCGCCTGGTCCGAGGACGCAGGACGCAGCTGGAAGCCGCTGGGGCGTCCGCGCCCCGCCGGAACCGCCGAGGTCTCGCCCAACCCGCGCATGGACCTGTACCGCGACGCGCCGATCACGGTGACCGCCGACGGCTCGACCTTTGTGCTGATCACGCCGCAGGTCATGTACTCCGACGACCGGGGCGCCGGCTGGCGGCCGTCACAGGGCCTGCCCCTGTTCCTGCGTCCGGTCGCCGACCGGGTCGACGGCCAGCTTCTCTACGCCCTCGACTTCACCACCGGCGGCTGGTTCGTCAGCACCGACGGCGCGCGCAGCTTCACCCGGATCGCCAGCCGCGGACTGCCGAACGACCTGAACCCCGACCGCGTCACCTGGCGAGAGCAGGCCTGGCCGCTGAAGGCGACGCCCCGGCATGAGGGCGACCTGTGGCTGGTCTCGCGCAGCGGTCTGTTCCGCAGCCGCAACGCCGGCCAGCAGTTCGACCGGGTCGCGACGGACCTGTCGGTCGAGATGATGGATTTCGGCCGCGCGCCGCCCGGAAAGACCTACCCGGCCCTGTTCGCCATCGGCACGCGGGGCGACGTGCGCGGGGTCTGGCGGTCGGACGACGAGGGCATCAGCTGGATCCGGGTCAATGACGCCCGGCACGAGTACGCCCGCCGCTTCCGCGCCATCGCGGGCGATCCACGCGTCTTCGGGCGGGTCTATGTCGCCACCGACGGCCGTGGCGTGGTCTATGGGGAACCGGAGGGACAATCGTGAGCAGCACCCGGCGCAATCTTCTGAAGGCGGGCCTCGCCGCCTCGGCGCTCCCCGTCGCGGGCTGCGCGACGACCGGCGGCGCGGCGGGCCCGGGCCCGTTCCAGCCCACGTGGGACTCGCTGATCGCGGGCTATTCGACGCCCGACTGGTTCCGCGACGCCAAGCTGGGGCTGTGGGCCCACTGGGGGCCGCAATGCGTGCCCGAGTTCGGCGACTGGTACGGCCGCCAGATGTATATCCAGGGCAACCCATTCTACGACCATCACCTGGCCCACTACGGCCACCCCAGCGAGACGGGCTTCCTGAACATCATCGGCCAGTGGAAGGCCGAGGCGTGGCGGCCGGAAGAACTGCTGGACCTCTTCCAGGCGGCGGGCGCCCGCTACGTCGTGGCCATGGCCCAGCACCACGACAATCTGGACCTGTTCGACTCCAGGCATCACGCCTGGAACAGCACCCGCGTCGGACCGGGCAAGGACATCGTCGGAACGTGGGAGCGGCTGGTGCGCGCGCGCGGCCTGCGCTTCGGGGTCAGCAACCACGGCGCCCACGCCTGGCACTGGTGGCAGACGGCCTACGGCTATGACGCCGAGGGGCCGAAAGCCGGTCGCCGCTATGACGCCGCCACCCTGACCCGCGCCGACGGCGCCGGCACATGGTGGGACGGACTGGACCCGCAGGAGCTCTACACCGGCCCGACCTTCGCGCCGCCCAACGGCATCGGCTCCATCGCCGAGATGAACGCCTGGCACGACGAACGCGACGGCCAGTGGATCGAGACCCCGCCGGAGAACAACCCGGCCTTCGTCCGCTCATGGGTCGCCCGCCAGCGCGATCTGGTCGACCGGTACAAGCCGGATCTGGTCTATTTCGACAACTACGGCCTGCCTCTGGGCCAGCACGGACTGGACGCGACGGCCTACCTCTACAACGCCTCGCTGGCATGGCGGAGCGAGCTGCCGGTCGTCAACGGCAAGCGGCTGGAGCCCCGGCAGCGGCGCGGCATCGTCGAGACCGTCGAGCGCGGCTTCAACGACGCCCTGATGCCCGAGCCCTGGCAGACCGACACCTGCATCGGCGACTGGCACTACAATCGCAGCCGGTTCGAGCATCACAGCTATGTCCCGGCGAAGAGCGTGGTCCAGCGGCTGTGCGATGTGGTGTCCAAGAACGGCAACCTGCTGCTCAGCATTCCCATGCGCGGCGACGGCTCCATCGACGCCGACGAGCGCGCCATCCTCGGCGATCTGGCGGCGTGGGTGCGGGTCAACGGCGAGGTTATCTTCGAGAGCCGCCCCTGGCGCATCTACGGTGAGGGCCCGACGGCGGTGGCCGCAGGCATGCACGGCGAAGGCGGCGCCCGGCCGTGGACCGCCGGGGACATCCGCTTCACCACCCGCGCCGGCATCCTCTACGCCCTGGCGCTGGACTGGCCGGAAGACGGCAAGGTCCGCGTCCGGTCGCTGGGCCGTCAGGCGCTGGAGGGCCGTACGGTCGAGCGGGTCGAACTGGTCGGCGGCGGCGCCCTGCCCTTCAGCCAGACGGCGGACGGGCTGGTCATCGACCTGCCCGTCGATCGCCCCGTGGCCTTCGTCCCGGCCTTCCGCATCCGCGGCGCAGGGTTGGCCTGAACGAAAAAGGGCCGGACGGGATCACCCGTCCGGCCCTGATTTCATCCGCGGTCCCTTTAGCGGACCGGCAGCTCGAACGGCACGGCGGGCAGATTGTCCGGGCCGTACAGGTTGCAGACCGGGCTGTCGGCCCAGCAGAAGCGCACGAAGCCGGCTTGCGGCGCGGTCAGCCACACCGTCGCGCCCTGCACCGTACCCGGCGTGAAGCGGCAGACCTTGTCCTGATCACAGACCTCGAAGCCGACGGCGTCATCGGCGCTGAGCGTCACCAGACCGGTCCCCGCATGGGCGAAGTCGATGCGGATGCGGTCGCCCTCGCGCACGGCGCTGACCGGCGAGGGTGAGCGGGCGACGGTCGTGTCTCCCGCCAGACGACGGGCCTCCAGCGACAGACGGCGGCCGACCTCGCGCTTGTTGGTCGGGTGGATGTCGTAGCGGTCGCCGATGTCGATGGCGACGGCGATGCCCGCGCGCGGATCGGCCTCGACCACCTGACGCTGGACGTCCCGCAGCTCGGCCCAGCTCGAGCCGTGCGGCTCGCTCCAGGCCGGGCCGAAATTGGCCAGCTGGACCACCAGGAAGGCGGCGTCCGGGTTCTCGAACCGGGCGCGCCAGTCGGCCATCAGGCCCGTCAGCAGACGGCTGTAGCCGACCGGATCGTTGACGTTGGACTCGCCCTGATACCAGGCGAAACCGGTCAGGGCGTAGGGCCCGAGGCCCGCGACCATGCCGTTGTAGAGGGTCGTCGTGCCGCTGCCGCCGATCCACGGCACGCGCGGCGGTCCGGGCAGGCTGCTCAGCGCCGCCGATGTCTGGAATCGCCAGGGCGCGGCCAGGGAGACGGTCGAGCCGTCGGCCAGTTCGATGCGTTTGGCGTCAGCAGGGCCCCACATGCCGCCGCCGCCGCCGAGATCCAGCACCCCGACCGCGATGACGTTGCGCCCCGGACGCAGCACGCCCGCCGGGATGACATAGTCGCGGGGCGTGTCCCAGCCCTGCATGCCGCCGATGCGGTGACCGTTGACGAAGACGACGTCCATGTCGTCCACCGGTCCGAGGCTGATCTTCGCCTCGCCCCGGGCCTGCGCGCGGGTCAGCTGGATGGAGGTCCGATACCAGCCGGTCCCCTCATAGTTGCCGAGGGCCGGGCCGTCGGTCTCCCAGAACCCTTGCGGTTTCACCAGCGTCCAGCCGCTGTCGTCGAGGCGGGCGTCGGACCACGGGATGGTCTCCTTCAGCCCCGGATCATTGGCGCGCCACCACTGTTCGGAGATCCGGTTCCATTGCGCGGTCCCGCTCTCGGGCGAGGTCGCATAGGCCGACAGGATGTCCAGCGTCTCGGCATAGTCGCCCGCCTGACGGAGGGATGCTTCACTCAGCCAGTCCTCGATGATCGAACCGCCCCAGGAGGCCGAGATCAGGCCGATCGGCACCTGCTGGGTGCGACGCAGCTCCTGCCCCATGAAGTAGCAGGCGGCGCCGAAATTCGGGGTGCTGGCGGGGCCGGAGGCCTTCCAGACACTGTCAGCCGGCAGGCCGGTCTCATCGACGCGGGCCTCGCTGCGACGGCCGACCAGAAGCAGGCGCAGGTTGGGATCGGCGGAGTTGGCGACCTCGGTCTCGGCATTGGTCACCTGCCGCAGGCCGAACTCCATGTTCGACTGGCCCGAACACAGCCAGACGTCGCCGATCAGAATGTCGTTCAGGGTCTGCACCTGCCCACCGGACTGCGCCGACAGGACATAGGGGCCGCCCGCCGCCGGGGGCGTGACGTTGGCCCTCCAACGGCCGTCGGCGCCTGCGGTTGTCTGCGCGCTGTGCTCGCCGAGGGTGACGGAGACCGCCACGCCGGGCGCCGCCCGACCCCAGACCGGCACCGGGCCGCCGCGCTGCAGAACCGCATGGTCCTGGAACACGTCCGCCATCAAGGGCGCGGGCGCCGGGGTCTGGGCCCAGGCCGGCGCATGCGCCGCCCCGGCCGCCAGCAGAAGGCCGAGGGCCAGCGATCCGGAACGCTTCCACATGGTCCTGCCCCTCACGGATTAGCGACGGCGAACCTGAACCGCCGCGCCGGTGTACTCAACCACCTGCGCGTTGGCCGCATCCCAGTCCAGCGCCGAGCGGGTGGCGCCGTTGATGAAGCGGACCCGGAAGGTGCGGCTCGCCGGCATGCCCGGGTAAGAGCCTTCACGCGCGCCGATGGTCAGCACGCCCGAACGCTGGTCCCAGCGCAGCGGGATGCGCGAGAACTCGCCCCGCTCGTAGCCGTAGGTCGTGCCCGCGTCGTCATAGAGATCGAAGCTGCCGTCCGCGCCCTGATAGACGGTCAGGGTGATCGGGCCGTCCAGCTTCTCGGCCGTGTACTGCACCTGCGGGCCGGTCGGCAGGATCGACCCGGCGCGGACATAGACCGGGATGCGATCCAGCGGCGCCTCGACGGTCGCCTCACGGCCGCCGGTCTGCCTGCGGCCGGTGTACAGGTCGTACCAGTCGGCGCCCGCCGGGAAGTAGACCTTGCGGCTGCGGGCCCGGTACTCGTGCACCGGCGCGACCATCAGCGACGGGCCGAGCAGATACTGGTCGTTGATGTCCAGTACCCGGCGGTCGTCGGCGAAGTCCATCGCCAGCCCGCGCATGATGGTGGCGTCCCGGTGCCAGGTGTCGCCCGCCAGGGTGTAGATGTAGGGCATCAGGCGATAGCGCAGGCGCATCTGGTCGCCGAAGGCGGCGTACAGATCGGTGCCCGGCTCGGCCAGATTGTAGACCTCGCGCAGCGGGAACTCGCCGTGCGAACGGAAGATCGGCGAGAAGGCGCCGAACTGGAACCAGCGCAGGTTCAGCTCTTCCCACTCGGCCTTGTTCTCGGGCGTCATGCCCGCCGGGTTCGAATAGCGCGCCTCGACCGCGAAGCCGCCGATGTCGTGGGTCCAGTTGGGCAGGCCCGACAGGCCCGCGTTGACGCCCGCCGACACCTGCTCGCGCAGGTCATCCCAGCGCGCCACCACATCGCCCGACCACAGGGTCGAACCGGTGCGCTGCAGACCGCCCCAAGCCGAGCGGGTCAGGATGTAGGTGCGGGTGTCCGGCTGTTCGGCGCGGAAGCGTTGATAGACGCCCTCGGCGTTCATCAGCGGATAGGAGTTGAACACCAGCGCGCCCGGACCGGCGGCGGTCGGCCCCATGCGCAGGGTGCGCTCGGGGATGTCGAGGTTCGAGTGCATGTCCGGCTCGACCGAGTCCAGCCACCAGCCGTCGAAGCCCATGCCGCGGAAGCTGTCCGACATCTGGCGCCAGTACAGGTCCCGCGCGGCGGGCAGATAGGCGTCATAGAAGCTGTTGGCGTAGCCCGGACCGACCCAGTCCCGCGCGCCCATGTCCACGTTGCGCGTGTACATGCCGCCGATGGCCTCGAGCTGCTTGTAGTGCTCGGTCGTCGGATAGAATTTCGGCCACACCGAGATGATGATGTTGGCGTTCATGTCGTGAACGTCGCGCACCATCTGCGCCGGATCGGGATAGCGGGCGGCGTCAAACTGGTGCGAGCCCCAGGCGTTTTCCGGCCAGTAGAACCAGTCCTGCACCACGTTATCGATCGGCAGGCCCAGATCGCGATAGCGACGGACGGTGTCCACCACCTCGGCCTGGGTGTTGTAGCGCTGACGGCTCTGCCAGAAGCCGTAGGCCCAGCGCGGCAGCAGGACCGCCTTGCCGGTCAGGCCGCGATAGCCCGCCTGCACCTGATCGAGGTTGTCGCCGCGGATGAAATAGTAGTCGAGGTCCGTCCCGGCCTGCGACCACAGCGACAGGGCCTGCTGGTCCTGTTCGGCCTGCGGATCGAGGTGGCGCAGGGCGATGTAGCCGTCGCCGGGGATCCACTCGATCTTGATCGACACCTGACGGTTGGCCGGCAGTTCGACCTCGAAGTCATGGAACCACGGGTTCCAGTTCTGACGCCAGCGGTCGATGCGCAGCTCGCCGTCGATCCAGACGCGGGCGTAGTTGGACGAGTAGAGCTTGAACTTGTGCACGCCGGCGTGCGGCGTCTCGATGGTGCCTTCCCAGGTGACGCGGACGCCTTCCTGACCCGAGCGCCCCATGTCGCCGACCTGCACCGGCTGGGCGGGCTGGGCCTTGAAGCCCTCGGGCCAGCGCTGCTGGTCACGGATGAACTCGTAGTTCACCTCGTGCTCCTGCCGCTGAACCTTCAGCTCGTCGTTCATGTAGTAGCTGGCGGTCAGGCCGCCGAAGCGGCCGGTGGCGTCGCGCAGGATCAGGCGCTGGTCCAGCATCCCGTACTCGCGCGGATCGCCGAAACGGGTGATCGAGTTGTTGTCCCACAGCACGCCGTAGCCGCCGGTCGAGGCGACGAAGGGAATGCCCACGTCGATGTTGTGCTGGGCCAGTTCGACGTCGTGTCCGCGATAGTTGGCGACGCCCTGCTGGTGCTGGCCCAGACCATAGAAGGCGTCGTCGGCGCCGGGTTCGAAGACCTGACGGACGGTGTTGTAGCGGTGCGAACCGGTCTGGTCCTCGATGGTGATCGGGGCGATCTCACGACCGTTCACGCGTTCGGCCAGGATCACTTCGCCCGACGGATCGAGGAAGCGCACGGCGCCGGTGGCCAGGGTCACCTCGGCGGTGACTTCCGCCGTCCTGACCAGCACGACATCGGCGCGCTGCTCGACCTCGAAGCCCGTGGTCTGCGGTTGGGCCGTGACCATCAGGCTGGCCGGGGCCTCGAAGCTGTCGTCCGGCGAGGCCGTCACGCGGATGGTGCGCGGGCCATAGACCTGCAGCCGCACCGCCCTCGCCTCGCCGCCCGACGGCACGACGATGACACCGTCCGGCAGGCGCTGGACGCGATCGGTCGACACCGACTGGACCATCGGCGAGGCGAAGGCCGCGACCGGCGCTCCCGCGGCCAGAACCAGCGCCATGGCGGCGGACTTCAGGAGACGGGCGTGGGTCATGGCAATCACTCGTATCGGTCGTCGGTCAGTAGGTGGCGGTGATCACGCGCAGCAGGCGCGGGCGATCGGTGAAGTTCACGCCGTAGTCGGTCTGGTCGCCGTTCCAGATGCGCTCGAAGACCCAGTTCTGGTCCTCGTCGAAATGGCCTTCCTCGATCCGCAGCACCATGCGGCGCTTGCCGTCGGTCGAGGGCTTGGCGTTGAAGTCGACGCGGGCGCGATAGCCGGCGACAATGAACTCACCCGGGGCGATCTCGGCGAAGACGGCGCCGCCGTTGGGGGTCTCCGTGCCCGGCACGTCGGCCAGCGGGCCCAGCCAGGTCCAGTCGGGCTGGCCGAACTGCCAGCGGCGATAGCCGACGGTGGCGGTCCAGTCGCCGAGGTCCACGGTCTGCGAGCTGCGGTCGTCCGGTTCGGACACGCCGCGCACCTTGCCCTCCCACGACAGGCGGGCCCAGACCCGCTGCCACGGCGCGATGATGCGATAGACGTCGCGCAGCGGCGTCAGCGTCTCTTCGGTGACTTCCTGGGCGCCGAGCGGATAGTTGGCGTAGCCCGTGTAGTCGATGCCGAACGGCGAGTAGCCGATGCCGCCCCGCCCCAGCACCGAGAACAGGAAGCGCGGGTACTGCACGTCATTGCCGGTCTCGGCGACGAACAGGGCGTTGTCGGCGCGGCCGTAGCGGTCGAGATGGGCCTCATAGGTCCGCGACGGGCGGTCGTAGATGTCGGGCGACAGGAAATCGATGGCCGGCGCGGCGGCCTGCCAGACCTCGATCACGTTCCAGGTCGGGCCGCCCGAGGCGTAGCTGTTGGCGGCCTGGTGCTCGAGCGGATTACGCAGGGCGGCGTTGACGTACATCGGCAGCGGATAGACCGCCTTCCCGGCCGCGGCGATCTCGCCGACGTAGGAGCCGATGGCCCAGGCGTGGAAGAACTCGTCGGCGTCGGCGCCGAAGACCTCGCTCCAGGTGCCGGGCTGCTTGCCCAGACGGGTCAGCAGGGCCTGCGGCACCGGGCCGTCGAACAGGGCCTGGGCCTCGGGGCCGTAGTCCCGGACCGAGCCGTAGGTGCCGGTCTCGTTTTCCGGCTGGACCATGATGACCGTGTGCCGGTCGCCGTCGATGCGGCGCAGATGGGTCATCAGGGCGACGAAGGCGCGCTTGTCGGCTTCCAGCGTCTCACGCGAATGCGGCGACAGGGCGTAGGAGGCCGTGCCGTCCTGACGGGTCAGCAGCGGGAAACGTTCGGGGTTCAGCTTGACCCAGGCCGGCGCATATTTCGGCGCGGTGTTCTTCCAGGTGCCGAACCACAGCAGGACCAGACGCACATTGTTTTCGCGCGCCTCGGCGATCAGGTGATCGACGAAGCTGAAGTCGAACTGGCCCTCGACCGGCTCGATCTGCTCCCAGCCGATGGGCACCTGCACCGTGTTGGCGCCGACGAAGCGGATCGCCGGCCAGGCCTCGGCCAGAGGGGCCGGGTAGTTGGACGAGTTGTTGACCTGGGCGCCCAGGATGGTGAACGGCGCGCCGTCCACGATCAGGGCATGGCGGCCGTCCTGATGGACCACATGCGGGATCGCGGCCTCGCCTCGCCCGGGCGTCTGGGCGCCGGCGGCGCCTCCGATGATCAGTGCGAGACATCCCGCCAGAAGAGCGAGCGCGCGCGGTCGGGCGTTCACAAAACTCACCCCGGTCTCTCCGGTCACAAATCGAAGGAAGTAGAGAGGGCCCGAAGGCCCTCTCTCTCGCAAGTCGCCTAGAAGGCGGCGCGCAGGACGATCGCGACGCGACGATCCGTATCCACCCAGTTGTAGGGTGGTTTGCGGGTCTCGTTGCCCACCTTCAGAACGGTCCGTTCGTTGAGGATGTTGGTCGACTGCAGACCGATCTTCAGATCATCATTGATGTTGTAGAAGATCGAGCCGTCCAGCTGGCCGTAGTCGCTGGCCCAGACCGGTGCGTTCACGTTCGCCGCCGAGGTGGTCAGCAGGTACTCTTCACGCCAGTTGTAGGCCAGGCGGGCCGAGATGCCGTAGCGCTCGTAAAGCAGGGCCGCGTTGTAGCTGGTGCGCGACATGCCTTCCAGCGGCAGGGCGTCGGCGGAGGCGCTGTTCTGCAGCGGATCCAGGACGTTCTGGCTGGTGTTGCGACCGCCGTTGCTGTCGATGAAGGTGAAGTTGCCCTGCACCCCGAAGCCGCCCATCCAACCCGGCAGGAAGTCGAAGAACTGCTGGTAGGCCAGCTCGAACCCGTCGACGGTGCCTTCGTCCCCGTTGACGTAGCGGGTCATCAGGAAGTCGTAGGTGACGCCGCCGTTCGTGTACGACTGGGTCTCGGTTCCGGTGAAGATGTAGTCGGTGATATCCTTGTGGAACACCGCCAGGGTCAGGCTGCCGGTCGGCGCGAAATACCATTCCAGGCTGACGTCGTAGTTGGTCGCCTTGATCGGATCGAGCGCCGGGTTGCCGCCGACGCCGGTGAAGGGCGCGACGTCATCCAGGGTGTAGCCGTCGGCCTCGAAATTGATCGACAGGTTGGTGAACGGCTGCAGCTGGTACATCTCCGGCCGCACCATGGCGCGGGACACGGCGAAGCGGGCCTGAAGGTCGTCCGTCAGGAAGACCCGCAGATTGAAGCTGGGCAGGACGTCGGTGTAGCTGTGATCGACGCTCGCGCCGTCAAGCGAGCCGCCGCTCGAGAAGGCCACGGCGCGGTTGAAGGCCGTGCAGTCCGCCGTCGGGTTGCCTACCGGCGGGCAGGCCCCGGAGATGACCGGCAGGGTGGTGATGGTGTTCGTTTGCGTGTTGGTGCGCACGATACGGACGCCGATGTTGCCGTCGAAGCGTCGGCCGAACATCGACTCATCGCCGCCGAAGCGGGCGTAGACGTAGCCGGCCTGGGTCTCCTCGGTCAGCTCGGTGATGCCGCCGTTGCCGCCGCCCAGACGATAGCTCTCATAGTCATCCGACAGCGGGGTCCAGCCCCAGCCGGAGCTCTGGGTGCTGCGCAGGATGTCGTAGGCGTTCGCGGTGCCGCCGCTGACCAGCGACGCCGTGGGGAACCAGGCCACGCCCGGAACCGGCGCGTCACCCCGGAAGAAGTTGTTGAAGGAGAACAGCTCGGAGGACGCCGGAAGGCGCGGATCGACCGGGCCGCCCGGATAGCCGGTGTCGTCCAGATAGACGACCGCTCCGCCGCCGTTGCCCCAGTACTGGTTCGACAGCAGACCCCAGTTATAGCCGGTCTGGCGGTTGATGTAGTTCTTCTCGGTGCCGCGAACGCCGATGGCGATCGACTTCCACAGCCCGTCCTGATCCTCGAAGGTGTAGGTCGCGTCCAGACGGCCGGCCAGTTCGTCGGCCTCGTTGTCCTCGATGTGGTCCATCGCCGCCGCCCACCAGTAGGTCGACTGATCGGTCGGCGTGCCGCCCGTCGAGGTGACCGTCGGCAGGTCGCCGTCGATGCTGATCGTCAGATCGGGGCGGTTCGCCAGCTGGGTGAACACCGTCATCGAATAGATTTCGGCGGTCGACTTCACATACTGCAGGTCGCCGGTGACCGACCATGGCGAGTTGGGCGTGTACTGGAACCCGAGGGAGACCTCGCCGGTCCGCTTGGTGTCGTCCCCGACGCGCGTGTCGGTGTTGTAGTTGGCCTGGGGGACCGTGCCGCCGATGAAGACGTCGTCGTCATTGTAGCGGTAGGTCGAGTTCGGCGAGAGGATGCTCTCGGTGCCGAGCGCGCGCTCGATATTGTAGGCGTCGGCCTGCGAGCCCAGGGCCTGGAAGGTGAACAGCAGGTCGGCGTTCGGGCGCCATTGCGCCGCCAGCGCGACCGCGGTGCGCTCCTGCTCCCAGTCGATGGTCCGCCAGCCGAGATACTTGGGGACGTACACGGTGTCGCCCGCGACACGGCCGTCAGACGCGTTGCCCGCGTTCAGGACCACCGGGTCATAGCGGTCGACCGAGATGGAGTCGGTCCGGTTGCCCACGTTCGACACGCTGATGTTGGCCAGCAGGCCGATCTCGCCGATGCCGGTGTCCCAGCGGTTCGACCCGATCATGCTGCCCGACCAGAAGCCCCGCTCCGACAGGTCGCCGTAGTTGTAGTCCGTGTTCACCGCCAGCAGATGGCCGCGGTTATCGAAGGGCACCCGGGTGCGCAGGTTGATCGTGCCGGCGATGCCGCCCTCGATCATGTTGGCCGTCACGTTCTTGTAGACGTCGACGCCGGCGAGCAGGTCGGCCGAGACGTCCTCGAAGCTCAGGCCACGGCCGTTCGAGGCCGAGAAGATGTCACGTCCGTTGGTCTCGGACCGCACCCACGACAGGCCGCGAACGAAGACGCCACCGCCCTCGGCCGCCAGACGGGCGGGGTCGCGGGCGGCGTTGGTGCGCTGCAGGGTCACGCCGGACACGCGTTGCAGCGCCTCGGAGACCGACCGGTCCGGAAGCGCGCCGATGTCCACCGCGGTGATCGAATCAACGATCACCTCGGAATCCTGCTTGATGCTCTGGGCGGTCTGAAGCTGGGCGCGGATGCCGGTGACCACGACCTCGTCGAGCTCGGACGCCTCCTGGTCCGGGTCCTGGGGCGCGGGCGCGGTCTGCGCCAGGGCGCTCATGGGCGTCAGCGCCACGAGACTGAACAGTGACGCACCACACAGCAGGGCCGAGCGGCCGTTACGCTTGATATGGGACAAGGTTGTCGTCCTTCCTGCATGCGCCAGCCGCTTGAGCGGTCTTGAGCGCGGTCCTCCCCGAGACGAAACAGGGCTCAGAACACCCCGCCGTCATTTCAAGGATGCACGGAGTTTCACGCGTTGAAAAGTAAATTCTGTTAGCGCTACCATCAGGGTGGGTTGCGCGACGCCGACGCCATGGCTTCAGTACGACCTGAGCCGGCGTCAGACCGGCGGGAGGAAACATGGGCGACACCGATCCCCGCATCACGAGCGTTCTCATTGTCGGAGGCGGCACCGCCGGCTGGATGGCGGCTTCCGCCCTGTCCCAGGCGTTCAACAGGCTGCCCGAGGCGCAGCGGCCGATCATCCGGCTGGTGGAGTCCGAGGCCATCGGCACGGTCGGCGTCGGCGAGGCGACCATCCCGCCGATTCGCCAGTTCAACCGCTCCATCGGGCTGGACGAGGCCGACTTCATGGCCAGCACCGGAGCGACGCCCAAGCTGGGCATCGCCTTCGAGGGATGGATGGGGGAAGGCTCGCGCTATTTCCACGGCTTCGGCGACCACGGCCCGGAGGTGCAGGGCCAGCCGTACCGACAGCACCTGTTCCGACTGAAGGCCGCCGGACGCCTGGACAGCCTGGACCCGTGGTCCGTCCCGGCGGCCCTGGCCGCCAGTGGGCGCTTCGCCCACCCCGAGACCGATCCGCGATCCATCCTGTCCGCCTATTCCTACGCCTACCATTTCGACGCCGGCCTGTTCGCCAAGCGCCTGTCCACGCTCGCCCAGGCCGCCGGGGTGACGCGGCTGGAGGGCCGCATCAGCGACGTCGAAGCCGCTGACGACCGGGTCCAGGCCGTCCGGCTTGAGGACGGCCGCCGGCTGGACGCCGACCTGTTCGTCGACTGCTCCGGCTTCCGGGGCCTGCTGATCGAAGGCGCCCTGAAGGCGGGCTACGAAGACTGGAGCCGCTGGCTGCCCTGCGACCGGGCCGTGGCCCTGCCGACCTCGGCCTCCCGCCCGCCCGATCTCTACACCACCGCCCGGGCCGCATCGGCCGGATGGTGCTGGCGAATCCCGCTGCAGCACCGGGTGGGGAACGGCTACGTCTATTCGAGCGCCTTCATCGATGATGACGCCGCGCTAGACGAGCTCATGGCGGGGCTGGAGGCGCCGCCGCAGGCCGACCCGAACCGGCTGCGTTTCCTCACCGGCCGCCGACGCTCGGCGTGGAAGGGCAATGTCGTCGCCCTGGGCTTGGCCTCCGGCTTCCTTGAGCCGTTGGAATCGACCAGCATCAACCTGATCCAGACCGGCATCGGCCGCCTGCTGGAGCTGTTCCCCGACCGGGATTTCGACCCCGTCCTGATCGCGGAGTACAACCGGCGCACCGAGCTGGAATGGATCGGCGTGCGGGACTTCATCATCGCCCACTATCATCTGGCCGCGCGGACGGACGGCGCCCTCTGGGCGCATTGCCGGGAGACCCCTCCCCCGGACAGCCTGGCCGAACGCCTGGCGCTGTTCCGCGCCCGGGGCGAGGTCGATCCGACGCATTACGACTCCTTCCGGGAGGCCAGCTGGACCTCGGTCCTGACCGGGCTCGAGGTCTGGCCGCGCAAGGTCGCGCCGCAGGTCGCCGCCCTCGATCTGGAGGCGGTCGAGCGACAGGCCGGAAACGTATCGGACCTCATCGCCCGCGCGACGGCGTCCCTGCCCGACCGCCTCGAGTTTCTCCGTGGCGTCCAGATGAAGGCCGAGGCCCGATGACCGCGAAACCTGAACCCATCCGCAAGATCCTGATCGTCGGCGGCGGCACCGCCGGCTGGATGACCGCCGCCGCCCTGGCCCACGTCCTGCGCGGCTCCGTCCAGGTGGAGCTGGTCGAGTCCGAAGCGATCGGCACCGTGGGCGTGGGCGAGGCGACCATCCCGCCCATCCTGCTGTTCAACGCCCTGCTCGGCATCGATGAGAACCAGTTCCTGCGCGAGACCCAGGCGACCTTCAAACTGGGCATCCAGTTCAAGGACTGGTTCCGCAAGGGCCATACCTATTTCCATCCGTTCGGCCAGTACGGCGCGCGCGTCGACGCCGCCTCCTTCCACCAGTACTGGCTCCGCCTCAACGCGGCCGGGCTGGACGATGATCTGGACGCCTATTCGGCGCCGGCGATGGCGGCGCGGCTGGGCCGGTTCACCCGGCCGCAGGGTGACCCCCGGTCAGTCAGCGCCGGGATGGCCTACGCCTTCCACTTCGACGCCTCCCTTTACGCCCGCTACCTGCGGGGCCGCGCCGAAAAGGCCGGCGTCGTTCGGCACGAGGGGCGGATCGCCGACGTCCGGCTGGCCCCGGACGGTGACATCGGCTCGGTCGCGCTTGAGGACGGGCGGGTCCTGGGGGCGGACTTCTTCATCGACTGCTCCGGCTTCCGCGGGCTGCTGATCGAGGGCGCCCTGAAGACGGGCTATGAGGACTGGACCCACTGGCTGCCCTGCGACCGCGCCGTCGCCATGCCCTGCGCGCGGGTCGAGGCGCCCACGCCCTACACGCGCTCCACCGCCCTTGAGGCCGGCTGGCGCTGGCGCATTCCGCTGCAGCACCGGACCGGGAACGGTTATGTCTACTGCAGCGAGCACATCAGCGATGACGAGGCGATCGCCCGTCTTCGGGAGTCGCTGGACGGCGAGGCGCTGGCCGAGCCCAACCTGCTGCGGTTCCGCACGGGACGGCGGAAGAAGGCCTGGAACCGGAACTGCCTGGCGATCGGCCTGTCCTCCGGCTTCCTGGAGCCGCTGGAGTCCACCAGCATCCATCTGATCCAGAGCGGGATTTCCCGACTGTTGCTCAGCTTCCCGGACAAGGGCTTCGCCCAGGCCGACATCGACAACTACAACCACCTGTCACAGCTGGAATTCGAGCGGGTGCGCGACTTCGTGGTGCTGCACTACAAGGCCACCGAGCGGACTGACTCGCCCCTGTGGCGACAGGTCGGCGCCATGGAGATCCCGGACAGCCTGCGACGGAAGATGGACATGTTCCGGAGCCGGGGACGCGTGTTCCGGTTCGAGGATGAACTGTTCCAGGAGACCAGCTGGATCGCTGTCCTTCTGGGTCAGGGCGTCTGGCCCGAACGGGCTGATCCGATCACGGAGGTCATCCCGCTGGAGGCCACCCGCGAGCGGCTGCACCAGATGCGGGCGATCATCCGTGAGGGGGTCGAGCGCATGCCGACCCATGACGCCTTCGTGCGGGGCGCGGTGCAGACCGCGCCCCGCTGATCGCGCCTCCCCGTTCAGGCAAACAAAAACCCCGGCCGTCTCGCGACGACCGGGGTTTTCCTTTGGCTGAGGCCGGGGCCGTCACCACCAGATGGCGTAGACCGCGATCAGGAAGGCGATGACGCCCAGGGCCGCGATGTTGAAGCCCGTGGTCGTCTTGTAGCTGACGCCGGCGAAGCTGATCGGCAGGGTCGTCGCCTTCTGCGGGGCGATGAAGGAGACGAGGATCGCCGCCAGCAGCGAGGCGATGAAGACCACGCCCACCCGGTTCATGAACGGCATGGTGAAGGCGCCCGTCGACTGCAGCCACCAGAAGACGCCCGACAGCACCACCGACAGGATGGCTCCCGTCAGCGCGCCCGCCTGAGAGGCCTTCGGCCAGAACATGCCCAGCATGAAGATCACCACGATGCCCGGGGTGAAGAAGCCGGTGAACTCCTGGATGTACTGGAAGCCCTGCTCGAACCCGCCCAGCAGCGGACGGGCGGCGATGACGCCGATGACCATGGCGACCACGGCGGCGACCCGGCCGACCAGCACCAGCTGCTGTTCGGACGCGCCCTTGTTGGCCTTGGCGTAGAGATCCAGGGTGAAGATGGTGGCGATGGAGTTGATCTTGGACGCCAGCGAGGCGACCACGGCGGCCATCAGGGCGGCGAAGACGATCCCCTTCAGACCGATCGGCAGCAGGTTCATCATGGTCGGATAGGCCTGGTCCGGCTTGGGCAGGCCGGGGGCCAGCACCAGGGCGGCCATGCCCGGCAGCACCACGATGACCGGCATCAGCAGCTTCAGATAGGCGGCGAAGGCGATGCCCTTCTGGGCCTCCTGCACCGACTTGGCCGCCAGCGCCCGCTGGATGATGTACTGGTTGAAGCCCCAGTAGCTCAGGTTCATGATCCACATCCCGCCGAGAATGACGGAGAGGCCGGGCAGGTCCTTGAAGTAGGGGCTGTCGGGCGAGAGGATCATGTCGAACTTCTCGGGGAACTCGGTCGTCAGACGGGTGAAGCCGCCCACCACGCCCGCGTCGCCGCCGATCTGGCTCAGCGCGATGAAGCCGATGATCAGGCCGCCCGCGACCAGCAGGGTGACCTGCACGATGTCGGTCAGGGCCACGGCCTTCAGGCCACCCCACAGCTGGTAGGCCAGGGCGAAGACGCCGATGGCGACGATGGCCCACATCTGGTCCAGCCCGGTCACCGTGGTCACGGCGATGGAGCCCAGCCACAGGATCGAGGTCACGTTCACGAAGACGTAGAGCACCAGCCAGAAGCCGGCCATGACGTTGCGGATCGTGGTCCCGTACCGCTGCTCCAGGAACTGCGGCATGGTGTAGATGTTGTTGGCTAGGAAGATCGGCAGGAACCACTTGCCGACGATCAGCAGGGTCAGGGCCGCCATCCACTCATAGGAGGCGATGGCAAGGCCGATCAGATAGCCCGAGCCCGACATGCCGATGATCTGCTCGGCCGAGATATTGGCCGCGATCAGCGACGCGCCGATGGCCCACCAGGGCAGAGCCTTCGACGCCAGGAAGTAGTCGGTGGAATCCTTCTTCGCGCCGGTCTTGTCGCGCGACACCCACTGGGCCAGCGCGAAGATGAAGACCGCATAGACGGCCAGAAGGATCAGGTCGATTGGCGCCAGCGTCATGGTATCGTTTCCCCCGGCCGTATTCGGCTCAGCGCCGCGGACGCTAGGTCCAATTTTCACAATCGGCAATCGCTTTTACAGGTGATAAGAATATGCCCCAGCCGCCTGCGGAAGATTCCATGCTCGACAGCCTCGACGACGACAGCCGTAAGTACCGCGCGCCCGCGCTCGAGAAGGGTCTCGACGTGCTGGAGCTGCTGTCCCAGCACGGTGCGCCGCTGACGCCGTCGCAGATGTCGGCCATGCTGGGCCGCTCGGTCAGCGAGCTGTTCCGCATGATCCAGGTGCTGGAGTTCCGCGGTTACATCGAGCCGACCCCGTCCGGCTATCGCCTGACCAATCGCCTGTTCACCCTCGGCATCGCCCACGGCCCCGCCAAGGATCTGGTCGAGGCCGCCCTGCCCCACATGCGCGAACTGGCTGAAACGACGGTGCAGTCCTGTCACCTCGTGGTGCGTTCGAACGACCAGATCGTCGTCGTGGCCCGTATCGAGGCGCCCGGCGACCTGGGCTATTCGGTGCGCATCGGTTATCGCCGCAGCATCATCGAGGCGACCTCGGGCCTGCTGTTCTACGGCTTCGCCAACGAGCGCAACCAGGCCCAGTTGCGCGAGACCCTGACCGTCCGGCACGGCAAGAAGCGGGTCGCCGACTATATCGCCGCCGCCGAGGCCGCCTCCGCCGAGGGCCACGCCGAACGGCCCAGCGACTTCGTGAAGGGGGTCACCGATCTGGTCGCGCCGATCATCGGGGCCGAGGGCATCCTGGCCACCCTGATCACCCCCTACATCGAGCGCACGCCCGCCGTCGGCTCGATGGCCGATTCCGTCGAGCAACTGCGTCGCGCGGCGACGGCGATCTCCAGTGAGATGGGACATTCCGCGGCCTGAGGTTCGTTCGGACGTTGACGAAGGCCTCACCCGGCGTCATTTTTCACGCACAAAAATCAAGCCAAGAATAAAACCTTGGCTCCAGCCCCTCGGGGCGGCGGGAGTGAGATGGCGATCTATCCGGACCTTGAAGGCGCGACGGTCATCGTGACCGGCGGCGCAGGCGGCATCGGCGAGGCGATCACGCGCGCCTTCGTCGCCCAGGGCGCGCGCGTCGGCGTGCTGGATCTCGACGTCGCCCGCGGCGAGGCGCTGGCCGAAGCCCTCGCCCCGGCGGTCGAGTTCGTCCGCTGCGACGTCACCGACATCCCGGCGCTGAAGACCGCCATCGAGCAGGTTCGCGCCCGCTTCGGCCCGATCGGCATCCTGATCAACAACGCCGCCCACGACGAACGCCACGCCACCCTCGAGGTGACGGAAGAGTACTGGGACGGCCGCATGGCCGTGAACCTGAAACACCAGTTCTTCGCCTCCCAGGCCGTGCTGCCCGACATGATCGCCTCGAAGAAGGGCTCGATCGTCAATCTGGGCTCCTGTTCCTGGATCATCGGCCAGGGCGGCATGCCCGCCTACACCGCCTCCAAGTCCGCCGTGCTGGGCCTGACCCGCTCGCTGGCCCGCGACTTCGGCGAGCACGGGGTGCGGGTGAACGCGGTGGCCCCCGGCTGGATCATGACGGAGCGGCAGCTCGAGCTCTGGGTCACCCCGGAGACCGAGAAGGAAATCTACGCCAACCAGTGCATCAAGCGCCCGCTGGTCCCCGACGATATCGCGCGCGTGGTGGTCTTCCTGTCCTCTGAAGACGCCTCGGCGATCACCAACCAACACTATGTCGTCGACGGCGGCTGGAACTGACTGAAATGACGAAGCCGCTTCGCTCGCGCGCCTGGTTCAACAACCCGGACAACCCCGACATGACCGCGCTCTATCTGGAGCGCTATCTGAACTACGGCCTGACGCTGGAAGAGCTACAGTCGGGCAAGCCGATCATCGGCATCGCCCAGACCGGCTCGGACCTGTCGCCCTGCAACCGGCACCACATCGAACTGGCCAAGCGTGTCCGCGAGGGCATCCGCGAGGCCGGCGGCATCGTCATGGAGTTCCCGGTTCACCCGATCCAGGAAACCGGAAAGCGCCCGACCGCAGGTCTGGACCGCAACCTCGCCTACATGGGTCTGGTCGATCTGCTGTACGGCTATCCGCTGGACGGGGTGGTCCTGACCATCGGCTGCGACAAGACCACCCCCGCCTGCCTGATGGCGGCGGCGACCGTCGACATCCCGGCCATCGCCCTGTCGGTGGGACCGATGCTGAACGGCTGGCACAAGGGCCAGCGGACCGGCTCTGGCACCATCATCTGGCAGGCCCGTCAGATGATGGCCGCCGGAGAGCTGGACTACGACGGCTTCATCAAGCTGGTCGCCACCTCGGCGCCGTCGGTCGGCTACTGCAACACCATGGGCACGGCCACGACCATGAACTCGCTGGCCGAGGCGCTGGGCATGTCCCTGCCCGGCTCGGCCGCCATTCCGGCGCCGTACCGCGAGCGCGGCCAGATGGCCTATGAGACCGGTCGCCGGATCGTCGCCATGGTCCACGAGGACCTGAAGCCGTCGGACATCCTGACCAAGGAGGCGTTCGAGAACGCCATCGTCATCAGTTCGGCCATCGGCGGCTCGACCAACGCCCCGATCCACCTGACCGCCCTGGCGCGCCACGCCCATGTCGATGTGCCGCTGCAGACCTGGGAGGACCACGGCCACGACACCCCGCTGCTGGTGAACCTGCAGCCGGCCGGCGCCTATCTGGGCGAGGACTACCATCAGGCCGGCGGCGTGCCCGCCGTGGTCGCCGAGCTGATCCGGCACGGCAAGATCCACGAAGGCGCCATGACGGTGAACGGCAAGACGATGGGCGAGAACTGCCGCGACGCCGAGATCGTCCTGCCCGACGTGATCCGCACCTTCGAGACGGCCCTGGTCAACGACGCCGGCTTCCTGGTCATCGGGGGCAACGTCTTCAACAGCGCCATCATGAAGACCAGCGTGATCTCCGCCGAGTTCCGCGACCGCTATCTGTCCAACCCGCAGGACCCCGACGCCTTCGAAGGCCCCATCGTCGTCTTCGACGGGCCGGAGGACTATCACCACCGGATCGACGACGAGGCCGAAGGCATCACGCCCGAGCACATCCTGATCATGCGCGGCGCCGGCCCCATCGGCTATCCGGGCGCGGCCGAGGTCGTGAACATGCGACCGCCCGCCTACCTGATCAAACAGGGCGTCACCGCCCTGCCCTGCATCGGCGACGGACGCCAGTCGGGCACCTCGGGCTCGCCCTCGATCCTGAACGCCTCTCCGGAAGCGGCGGCGGGGGGCAACATCGCCCTGCTGCGCACCGGCGACCGGATGCGCGTGGACCTGAAGACCCGCAAGGTCGATGTGCTGATTTCCGCCGAGGAACTGGCGACGCGCCGCGAGGCGTTCGAGCGGGCCGGCGGCTACGCCTATCCGGAGTCGCAGACGCCCTGGCAGGAGTTCCAGCGCGGCATGGTCGGCCAGCTGGAGACCGGCGCGGTGCTGGAACCGGCCGTCAAATATCATCGCATCATCGACACCCGCGGCCTGCCCCGGGACAATCACTGATCCGGATTCTTGTCATCCCGGACGCCGCAAGGCGGCGATCCGGGACGGCGAGCTCAGCCCTGAACCGACACGTCCATCCACATCGACAGGGTCCGGCCCGGCGCTAGCACCGCCCAGCCGCTGGCCTCCCCTTCAGGCGCCTGCGCCGCGTTCGGGCGATGGGTCACCGGCTCGATGCAGCAGAAGTCGCCGCCCGGGGCGTAGATGTGCCGCCACCCGGCGTGGGCCGAGGCCGTCACGGTCGTCGTTCGCCCCGGCTCGGCCAGCACCGCCGCGCCGTCGCCGACATAGGCGTTGTCCACGAAGGGCGCGGCGCTGACGCGCGGTCCCCATGACCAGTCGAACAGCTCCGACACCGGCAACAGGGCCGTCGGCACCTCGTCCGTCCCGCCGCCCCAGACCTGCGCGGCGTCGAACCGCAGCCGCGTCTGGCCGGTGACCGGGAAATAGGGATGCAGGCCCAGCCCCGCGGGCATCGGCCCATCGGACAGATTGGTCATCGACAGGGCGACATGCAGTCCCTGCCCCGTCAGGGTAAAGACCTGCCGCGCCTCATAGGCCCAGGGCCAGGCGCCGGCCTCATGCCGGTGCAGCAGAGTGACCGACGTCTCGTCCTGCGCCTCCACCGACCACGCGCTACGCCAGCCGTCGCCGTGCAGGGCGTGGGGCGTGAAGGCGGGCAGAACCGGCAGCGCGACCGTCCGCCCCTCGAACGTGAACGTCCCGCCCGCGATCCGGTTGGCGTAGGGGGTCAGCGGAAAGCAGGCGGCGTCGAGGATCTCCGCCGAGCCCTCCGGCATCGGACGCAGGATATCCAGCCCGCCCCGGGTCAATGCAGCGACCGCTCCGCCGACGTCCGGCCGCAGGGCCAGCCGCCAATCGCCCTGACGTAGCTCGGTCACAGCTTTACGCGCGCCTGCGGCAGGCCCGGAGTCTCAACCCGCAGGGCGTAGAGGCCGCCCAGGGTCGGCTGCCCGGCCCGCTTGTCGGCATTGCCCAGCCAGGCGGTGGTGCAGAACAGGGTCTTCAGATCATCCCCGCCGAATGCCGCCTTGGTCACCGTCTGCACCGGCAGTTCGATCTTCTCCAGCGGCGAACCGTCCGGCGCGAAGCGGGCGACGCCCCAGCCGTTGAACAGGCCGACGTGCAGGACGCCCGCCTCGTCCATGCTCGGCCCGTCGGCATAGCCGTCGACGGTCTCGGCGAAGAGCCGCTTGTTGGCCAGTTCCCCGTCGTCATGGTCGAAGGCGTAGATGCGCTTCTCGGTCGTGTCGTGGTGATAGAGGGTCGTGCCGTCCGGGCTCAGGGCCGGGCCGTTGGTGACGCGATGATCGTCGTCATGCCGGGTCAGTTCGCCGTCCCGCCAACGATACAGGGCGCCCGAGACGGTCTCCTCGCTGTCGTCCATGGTGCCGAACCACAGGGTCCCGTCCGGGGCGACGAAGCCGTCGTTGATCCGGTTCTGCGGGCGATCTTCCTCGACGCGGATGATCAGGCTGAACGCGCCCGTCTCCGGATCGAAGCGGTGCAGGCCGCCGCGCACGCCACAGATCAGCGACCCGTCCTCGGCCGGAAGGGCGAAGCCGATCTGGTCCGGCGCATCCCAGCTGTCGCGGGCGCCGTCGTCCACGCCGTAGCGGTGCAGACGACGGCCCTTGATGTCGACGAACCAGACGCAGCGGCGGCGGTCATCCCAGACCGGCCCCTCGCCCAGTTCGGCCTGAAGGTCCCACAACAGGACGGGCTCGGCGCCGATCTGCATGGATCAGCCCGCGCTGTAGCTGGTCTTGATGGTGGTGAAGAACTCCGCCGCGGCGAAGCCCTGCTCGCGCGCGCCGTAGCTGGACGACTTCGTCCCGCCGAACGGCACGTGGTAATCGACGCCCGCCGTCGGCAGGTTGACCATGGTCATCCCGGCCTTGGCGCGACGCTGGAAGTCGCGGGCGTGCTTCAGGCTGCTGGTGACGATGCCCGCCGACAGGCCGAACTCGACGCCGTTGGCGATCTCAAGCGCCTCTTCGTAGCTCTTCACGCGGATGGTCGAGGCGACGGGTCCGAAGACCTCCTCGTTGTTGATCCGCATGTCCGCGACAGTGTCGGCGATCAGGGTCGGCTGGACGTACCAGCCGGGCTTGTCGAGCTTCAGACGTTCGCCGCCGGTGACGATGCGGGCGCCCTCGCCGCGCGCGACATCGACGTATTTGTACGAGGTCTCCATCTGGGCCTCGCTGACCGCCGGTCCCATCTGGGTGTTGGGGTCCAGCGCGTCGCCGACGCGCAGGGCCGCGACCTTCTCGGCCAGCAGGGCGACGAATTTGTCGTGGATGCCGTCCTGAACGATCAGGCGGCTCGAGGCCGTGCAGCGCTGGCCGGTGGCGAAGAAGGAGCCGTCCAGGGCGATGTTCACCGCCCGCTCCAGATCGGCGTCGTCCAGCACGATCAGCGGGTTCTTGCCGCCCATCTCCAGCTGGACGCGCGCCTGACGCTTGACCGCGCCCGCCGCCACGCCGGCGCCGACGCCCTGCGAGCCGGTGAAGGAGACGCCCGCGACGTCCTTGTGATCCACGATGGCCTGACCGACGCCGCCCCGGCCGATGACCATGTTCAACACGCCCTTGGGCAGGCCCGCCTCATGCAGGATGGCGACCAGCGCCTCGGCGGTGGCCGGGGTCGGACCGGCGGGCTTCAGCACCACCGTATTGCCGAACGCCAGCGCGGGCGCGGCCTTCCAGGCCGGGATGGCGATGGGGAAGTTCCAGGGGGTGATCAGGCCATAGACGCCGACCGGCTGGCGATAGGTCTGGACCTCTACGCCGGGACGGGTCGAGGCCAGGTTCTGGCCGTGCAGGCGCAGGGCCTCGCCGGCGAAATACTTCAGGATGCGGGCGGCGCGGGCGGTCTCGCCGATGCCTTCCGGCAGGGTCTTGCCCTCTTCGCGCGACAGCAGGCGGCCAACCTCTTCCTTGCGCTCCATCAGCAGGTTGGAGGCCTTGTCCAGCACGTCCGAACGCACTTCCGGCGAGGCTTCCGACCAGGACGGGAAGGCCGCCTTGGCCGCCGCGACCGCGTCATCGACGTCCGAGGCCGTGCCGTCCGGCGTGCGGGCCACGACCTCGCGCGTGTCCGAGGGGTTGGTGCTCTCGGCCGGGCGGTCGCCCCCGACGCGCTCGCCGTTGATCCAGTGCGAGAGTTCGAGGGTGTCGGTCATGGGAAGCGTCCTTGGATAAAGTCGTCAGGTCATAAGCCCGGCGGGCGACACGAAACAGATAGGCATCCGTCGCATCGCCCGCCGCAGCGCTCTGGGGAGGAGCGTCAGCCGGTCATTTCTTCGAGTTCCTTGCCCTTGGTCTCCTGGATGAAGGAGCGGACCAGGAAGATGCTGATCACGGCCGCGACCGTGTACAGGGCGTAGGTGCCGACCAGGCCGATCCCTTCGGCCATGCCGGGGAAGCTCTGGACGACCAGATAGTTGGCGCCCCACTGGGCCAGGCCGCAGATCGCCAGCGCCGAGCCGCGCATCTGGTTCGGGAACATCTCGCCCAGCATGACCCACATCACCGGGCCCCAGCTGAAGTTGAAGAAGATCACGTACAGATTGGCGGCGACGAGGGCGGTCAGACCGGCGGTGGCGCCGAGGGTCAGATTGCCCGCAGAATCCGCGCCCGCGCCGCTGAAGGCCCAGGTCATGGCGCCGAGGGTGACGGCCATGCCGACCGAGCCGATCAGCAGCAACGGCTTGCGGCCGATCTTGTCGATGACGGCCAGGGCCAGCAGCACCGCGCCGATGGAGACGGCGCCGGAGAGGATGTTGCGCTCCAGCGCGACCTCTTCCGACACCCCGGCCAGACGCCACAGGGTCTCGCCGTAGTAGAAGATGATGTTGATGCCGACGAACTGCTGGAAGGTCGCCAGAACCAGACCCGCCCAGACGATCGGACGGAAGACGGCCTTGCCGGTGACGTCCTTGAAGCTCGGGCGATGATCCTTGCTGAAGCTGGCGCGGATTTCACCGACCTTGCGCTCGGCCGCCTCGGCGCCGAACAGCTTGGTCAGCACGGCGCGCGCCGCGTCATCCTTGCCCTTCATGACCAGATAGCGCGGGCTTTCCGGGATCAGGAACAGGGCCAGCAGGAAGACGGCGGCCGGCGCGGCCTGGGCCAGATACATCCAGCGCCAGGCGGTCGTTCCGGCGATCTCGCCCAGGCTGCTGCCCGCGTTCTGCGCGAGGAAGTAGTTGACCAGGAAGGCGGCGGTCAGGCCGCTGATGATCATCACCTGCTGCACCGTGCTCATCCGCCCGCGGATCTTCGCCGGGGCGACTTCCGAGATGTAGAGCGGCGACAGCACGCTGGCCGCGCCCACGGCCATGCCGCCCGCGAAACGCGCGGCGACGAAGACGGCGTGCACGTCCGTCACGCCCTGGATCAGGGCGCCGAACAGGAACAGCAGGGCCGAGATGATCATCACCGTGCGGCGGCCGATCAGGTCCGCCAGCCGCCCCGCGAAGAAGGCGCCGACGGCGCAACCGATCAGCAGCGACCCGACCGTGAAGCCCAGCCCGTTGGCGTCCAGGTTGAACTGCGCCTGCAGCCCCGCCTGGGTGCCGTTCACGGCCCCCGAGTCGTAGCCGAACAGAAGCCCGCCGATCGTGGCGACGGCCACGATGGCGATGATGAAGCCGATGTTGACGCGGTCGTCGCCCGCGATGTCAGGGCCTGAGCCCCCCGTCGGTCCTGCCATTCTCAATCCTCCCAGAGGGCTCTATCGGCCCGTTCAGATCACCGTCGGCCTATCGCCAGCCGGCGTCCACGAAATACTCATGTCCCGTGATGAAGCGGGCGTCGTCCGAGGCCAGGAACATCGCCAGCGCGGCCACGTCGCGCGGTTCGATCCGGCCCTTCAGGCATTGCGCCGCGACGATCTCCGCCTCCCCTTCGGGCGTGTACCATTTCATCTGGCGCGGGGTCTTCACATTGCCCGGCACGATGCAGGCGACCCGCACGCCGTCGACGCCGAGTTCGCGCGCCAGCGCCCGCGTCATCCCCTCGATCCCGGCCTTGGCGGTTTCGTAGAGCGACAGCTCGGGCAGGCCCAGATGCCAGCTGATCGAGCCGAGGTTCAGGATCACCCCCTGCCCCGCCGCACGCATGGCCGGAGCCACCGACTGGGTGGCGAAATAGAGGTGCCGCAGGTTCACCGCGATCCGGTCTTCCCAATAGGCGGGCGTGACCTCGGCCAGGGCGTGACGGTCGTCGTTGGCGGCGTTGTTGACCAGGACCTCGACCGGGCCGTGGGTCGCGGCGATCTCGGCCAGGCAGACCTGCAGCGCCTCGACGTCGGTCAGGTTGCACTCGTGGAAGACCGGCGCCGGCGACAGGTCGGCCAGCGACGCTTCCAGCGCCTTCGAGTCGGCCACGGCGATGTCCAGGAACACCACCCGCGCGCCCTGCCGGGCGAACCCCTCGGTCAGGGCCGCCCCGATGCCGGAGCCCCCACCGGTGACCACCACCAGCCGGTCCTTCAGCGACGGATAGATCGCTGCACTCATACGCTCGCCCCCAGCAGGCCGCGCTGCGCGAGGTTGCGCATCAGGGCCGATACTCCAAACACCCACGGCGGCGCCTTGTCCGACGTGGTCACGATGTTCTCCAGCACCCCCAGCTTCGGCGACGACACGCGCACGCGATCCCCGACCTTGTGGGTGAACCCCTGCCCCGGCGCGCCGCGATCATCGACCGGCGCGAACATGGTGCCGAGATACAGGGCGAAGCCGTCCGGATACTGGTGGTTGGCGCCCGCCGCCTGCCGCACCAGCTCCTCCGGATCGCGGCTGATCAGGGCCATGTTGCTGGTCCCGTCCATGACGAAGCCGTCGGCGCCGACGACCTCCAGCCGCACCTCGGCGTTGCGCACGTCGTCCATGCCGAATGCGCCGTCGAACAGGCGGATGAAGGGGCCGATGGCCGCCGAGGCGTTGTTGTCCTTGGCCTTGCCCAGCAGCAGGGCCGAGCGGCCCTCGATGTCGCGCAGGTTGACGTCATTGCCCAACGCCGCGCCGACGGTGCGACCGGTCGGATCGCAGACCAGCACCACCTCGGGCTCGGGATTGTTCCAGGCCGAGTCGGGACGCACCCCGACCTCGGCGCCCCAGCCGACCGACGACAGGATCGGGGCCTTGGTGAAGATTTCCACGTCCGGGCCGATCGCCACTTCCAGATACTGCGACCACATGCCGTCGGCGATCAGGGCGGCCTTCAGCGCCTGCGCCTGCTCGGAACCTGGCTTCACCGCCCGCAGGTCGCCGCCGATGCGGCGGGCCAGATCGGCGCGGATGCCTTCGGCGGCGGCGGAATCGCCCCGCGCCCGCTCCTCGATCACCCGCTCCATGGCCGAGACGGCGAAGGTCACGCCCGAGGCCTTGATGCATTGCAGATCGACCGGCGACAGCAGCTCGACCTCGCCGTCGCTCCAGGCGGTGCGGAAGGTCATGTCGGCGATGGACCCCAGATCCACGCCTTCGACCGAGGCCGCGTCAGGACGCGCCAGCAGGTCGGCCATGGTCGGGGCGGTCAGGCTGACGTCGATCAAACGCCCATTGCGGACCAGCACGGGAGACGGCCCGTCCCCGGTCTGCACACGCCCCGCCAGCACCGCTTCGGGCCAATCGGCCGGAAGGTGATCCAGTATCCGCAACGCTTCCCCCTCGCGCCCCATACGTGCGGGACGTCAGATGTTAGCGCTAACATCATTGAACCGGAGGCGACCTGTCAAGCATGCCGTCGCGGATCAGGCGGCGGGCGCGGCCGAGGAGTCCCGGATGATCAGGGTGTGGCGGATCAGGTGCTGGGCGCCGGTCTCGCCTTCGGCCTCCGCCGCGACGCCCTCGTCGAGCAGACGGACGGCCATCTCGGCCATTTCGGCGACCGGCTGGCGAATCGTCGTCAGGGCCGGCCAGATCTCCTGCGCCACCGGCGTGTCGTCGAAGCCGACCACGGTCAGGTCGCGCGGCACGTCCAGCCCGCGCCGGTGCGCCGCCGCGATGGCGGCCGCGGCCATGTCGTCGTTCGAGGCGAAAATGGCCGTCGGCGGCCGGTCCGCGGCCAGCAGCCGCTCCGCCGCGTCAAACCCGGAGCGGTAGGTGAAGGCCCCCGCCTCGATCAGCGACTCGACCGGCTCGGCGAAGGCGGCGACCTCGGTTTCGAAGCCGATCAGCCGCTCGGCGCTGGCCGTCTGGTTGTCGGCCCCCTTGATGAAGCCGATCCGGCGGTGGCCCAGGTCCAGCAGATAGCGGGTCATCTCCGCCGCGGCGGCCAGGTCGTCGATCCGGATCGCCGGCGCGGCCGAGCGGAAGCGGCCCGGGGCCACGGCGACCGCCGCCAGCCCCTTCGCCTTCACCGCCGCCAGCGCAGCCCAGCTCTCGCCGTGCGGCGGCGGCAGGACCACGCCCGTCACCCCGCCATCGGCCAGCCGCGCCACGGCGGCGCGCTCGCTGTCGCCGTCAGCCTCGCATTTTTCCAGCAGCAGCTGCGCCCCGACCTGATGCGCGCCTTCCAGCGCGCCCAGCAGGAACTGGCTCAGATAGCCCGCGCTGGGGTTGGAATAGAGCATCCCCAGTCGTCCCGCCCCGGCCCGGGCCAGGTTGCGGGCGGCGGCATTGGGCCGGTAGCCCAGTTCCTCGATGGCGGCCTGCACGACCTCGCGGGTCTTGTCGCGGACGCCCGGCGCGCGATTCATCACCCGGGACACGGTCATGGGCGACACGCCCGCAAGGCGCGCCACGTCGTCGATCTTGACCGCCTTGTTCAAATCCCTGCCCCGTCGGCTGCTTCGTCCGAGCCTAGAACCATGCGCCCGCGCCTGCCAGTGGCGCGAGGATGGTGCGAGCGGCGGGACTCGAACCCGCATAGCCGAAGCCGAGGGATTTTAAGTCCCCTGCGTCTACCAATTTCGCCACGCTCGCCGGGCCCGGACGTCGTCTAGCAGGGCGCGTCGATCCGGGCCAAGCGGCGTCGGATCAGTAGGAGCCCGCGCTGGACATCATCGCCGCGCCGAACAGGAACACCCAGCCGATGCAGCCGAGCAGGCCCACGCCCGAGCAGATCGAGCCGGCGATCGCCAGCCCCTTGCCGCCGGGCTTGCCCAGGGCGACCAGCCCCAGCACCAGCCCGATCGGCGCGAGGATCCACGACACCATGCCGATCACCGGGATCCACACGAACAGGACCGACAGGATGCCCAGCACCAGTGACGCAATGGCCAGGCCGTTGGTCGGGTTCGCCGGGACCATGCCCGCCTGATAGTCGTTGTCGCTCATCAATACCCCCGCAGGTTCCGTATGGATTCGCGCCAGCGTGGCACGCCTGCGGCAAAGCTCAAAGCGACCTCAGTGGGCGGCGGCGCCCGCCGGACGCATGGCCCGGAAGTCCACGTCCGAATCGGCGATCAGGTAGACCAGCGCGGCCCAGGCGGCGACGTTCTGGCTCAATTGCGCCGGATCGATCTTGTCCAGGGTGTCGTCGGCGGTGTGGTGCAGGTCGAAGTAGCGGGTGCCGTCCTGGCTGAGGCCGAACACCGGCACGCCGGCGGCGGCCAGCGGCCCGATGTCGGCGCCGCCGTGCAGCTCCGGGTCCGGCGAGGGCAGGACGCCGATCGGATACAGCACCCGGTTGGCGATGCGGGCGAAGTCCGAGTTCTGGGCGCCCGGCGGCAGGCCCAGCGCATAGACCCGGTCGGCGCCGAAGTCGCTCTCGCCGGCGATGATGTGCTGCTCCACCGCCGCGCCGATGCCGCGCAGATAGGCGCCGCCGCCGTTGCCGGTGTCCGTCGGCTGCGCGACTTCTTCCGAACCGTACAGGACCACGCGGATCGTGCGGGCCGGGCGGCGGCCGCTCTCGGCGATCGCCTTGGCCGCGGCCAGGGTGATCGCCCCGCCCGCGCCGTCGTCGATGGCGCCGGTGCCGAGGTCCCAGCTGTCCATGTGCGAGCCCAGCACGATCACCTCGTTCGGGCGCGACGCCCCGGTGATCTCGCCGACCACGTTCTGGGACACCGTCTCATAGGTGTGTGCGGTCGAGGACAGGCGCAGGCGCACCGTCTCGCCGCTCGCGATCAGGCGCGACAGCTGGCTGGCGTCCGGCGCGGACAGGGCGAAGCCCGGCAGGGGCACGCGGCCCTCGACATAGCGGGTGGTGCCGGTGTGCGGCATCCGATGCTCGTCCGACCCGACCGAGCGCATGATGAAGGCCACCGCGCCCTTCGACGCCGCCGCCGCGGGACCGGCGCCCCGGATGCGGGTCAGGGGGCCATAGCCGGCGCCGTCCTGCATGCGCACCATCTGGCCGGCGTCGACATAGGCGATCTTGCCCGCCAGCGACCCGGCCGGGGCGGCGTTCAATTCCTCAAGGCTGGTGAAGCGGACGACCTCGGCCTCGATCACGCCGTTGGTGCCCGGCGAATGGCCGAGGGCGGCGACGACCAGACGCTGCGGGTTCGCGCCGACGATGGAGGCGCTCTCCTCGCCACGCTCCCAGCCGACCAGCGGGAAGGTCTCGATACGGACGTTCTGGAAGCCGTGCTCGCGCATGTACTGCGCGGCCCACTCGGCGGCGGCCTGCTCCGACGGCGAGCCCGCCGGGCGGGCGCCGAAGCGGGTCGTCAGCTGGGTGACGTAGTCCAGCGCAATGTTCTGCTCGAGCGCGCCGTCACGGATCCGCTCGGCCCGCTGGATGGTCGCCGCGTCCTGGGCGAAGGCCGGAGCGGCGAGGCTCAACGCGAGCGCGCTGGCGGCGAGAAGACGGGCGGACAGGCGCATGACGGCTCCGGAGGGACTCAACAGTGGAGCCGGACCCTAGACCCACATCTCCCAAGCGGAAAGGACGTCAGGCCACAGTTGGGCAGGAGCCGAAACGCAACCCGATAACCAGAACCAGCGCACCGATCACGAAGAGGCCGGACACAGCAATCGACACGCCGGACGCCCGTTTCGAGCCGCCAGATCGCTCAAGCTGGAACGCCGCTCCACCGGCGAGCAACGCCGTCGCGGCGATCAGACTGGCGAAGGCCCAGGCAAACTCGGGCAGCCAATGATCGGGAAGCCGGGCGCATCGCGCCATATCCCAATCAAACCCGTCGTCGATCCCCCAGAGGGACAAACCCAACAGGATGGCTGCTGCAAAAATCAGAAAAGCGCCGAGCGTCAGGATCGAACGACGGCGCTTCAAGGCTTAGGCCTCGCCCTTGACCCAGACCTCGACCGGGCCCTGCAGCTTGACGGTCAGCGCCTTGCCGCGGCGGTCGACGCGGTTGCCGACGGCCAGGCGAACCCAGCCTTCCGAGATGCAGTATTCCTCGACGTTGGTCTTTTCCTCGCCCTTGAAGCGGACGCCGATGCCCAGCGCCAGGATGTCAGCGTTGTGGAATTTGCTGTCGGGATCGACGGACAGGCGGTCGGGAAGGTCGGTCATTGAAGGGCTCTTCGGCAAATCAGCCGCCGCCTTTAGCCGTTCCGCCGCCCGGCTCCAAGCTCTTGACCTGACCCGAGGTCAATCGGCTAGGTTCGTTTCAAATCAATACGGACCTGTCCCGTGCCCGATTCTGCGACCGACCTCGTCATCCGCGACTTCACCGCCCCGGCCGCCGACGGCTATCCGCTGTCGATGCGGCTGGTCTCAGCGCCCGAGCCGACGACGGCCGTTCTGGTCAGCTCCGGCACCGGTTTTCCCAAGGGATTCTACGACCGTTTCGCCCGATACCTGGCGAGCAAGGGCGCGGCCGTCCTGACCTATGACTTCCGGGGCATCGCCGGATCGCGGCCCGACGACCTGGCGGCCATGCGAATGGATTATGTCGACTGGGGCCGGCTCGACATGCCCGCGGCGCTGGACGCCCTGATCGAGGCGGCGCCCGGCCTGCCGGTCGTCCATGTCGGGCACAGCGTCGGCGGCCACTTCCTCGGCTTCATGCCCAACCAGGACCGGATCGCGAAGCACGCCTTCGTCTCGGTCGGCAGCGGCTACTGGGGACGGCACCACCGGTCCTACAATCCGCTGGAGCTGTTCTTCTGGTTCGGCTTCGGCCCGCTCAGCCTCGCCCGCCACGGCTATATCAAGGGCGGGGGCCTGTGGGCGGGGACCGACCTGCCGCGCGGCGTGTGGGAGACCTGGCGACGCTGGTGCCTGAAGGAGCCCTACTTCCTCGAGGAACTGAAGGACGGGCTGCGACCGCATCATTTCGACGCCGTCACCGCCCCGATCCACTCGTGGATCTTCACCGACGACCCGATCGCCACCCCGGTGACCGGCCCCATCCTGATGCAGATCTATCCCAACGCCCCGCGCGACATGACGGTCCACACCCCCGCCGACTTCGGGCTGAAGCGCATCGGTCACGAGGGCGCGTTCCGCAGGGGGATGGAGCCGCTCTGGGACCGGATGGCGGACTGGCTGTTCGAACCCGCGTGACGCCCCGCCCGACCTCGTGCTAGTCGCGGGCTGCACCGTTCTGGGGGGAACCATCGAATGCGTATCGCCGGCCTGCTTCTCGTCGCCGCCCTGGGTCTGACCGCCTGTCAGGAAAAGGCCGCCGCGCCGCAACCCGCCAGCCTCGCCGACGGCGACGAGTGCTTCGCGTCGCGCGACTGGAACTGCGCCGCCGCCAACTACAACGGCTACCTGAAGGCCTACCCCAACGACCCGATGGTCAACGCCAAGCTGGGGATCGCCCGCACCCGCGCGGGCCACCACCGCGAGGCCGTGCCCTTCTACAGGCGCGCCGAGGAACTGGGCGTGGTCACCTACGACATGTACGCCGGCTACGCGATCAGCCTGGAGGCCACCGGCGATCTGGACGGCGCGATCCGCGCCAACCGCAAGTCGCTGGAACTGGTGCCCAGCCTGGTCGACGTGCGCGGAGCCCTGGCCGCCCAACTGGTCCGCAAGGGCCAGCCGCGCGAAGCCGTGGCCCTGCTGGAGGAATTCGACAACGGCCTGAAGCGTCAGGGCGACCAGCCCTACTTCCCGGCCCAGATCGCTTCCATCAAGGAAGCCGCCGAGCTGAACTGATCTGCGCCGCGCCGGTCCTTGAACCGGCGCGACCACGGCCTAGGTAAGCGCCTCCCCTTCTCCGGAGCCTTCCCATGACCGATCAGCCCGCCATCACCGTCGACGGCCACACGATTCCGTTGCTGGGCTTCGGCACCTGGATGCTGGAGCCCGAGGACGCCCGCCGCATGGTCGCCGAGGCCCTGCGCATCGGCTACCGCCACATCGACACCGCCTGGATCTACAAGAACGAGGCCGCCGTCGGCGACGGCATCCGCGACGCCATCGCCGCGGGTCATGTGAAGCGCGAGGACATCTGGCTGACCACCAAGATCTGGGTCGCCCACTTCCACCGCGCCGACCTTCTGAAGCAGGCAAAGGAATCGGCCGAAGCGCTGGGCTTCACCCCCGACCTGCTGCTCCTGCACTGGCCCAAGACGGAACCGGCCTTCGAGGAAACCCTCGAGGCCCTCAATGAGGCGCTGGATCAGGGCTTCACCCGCAGCATCGGCCTGTCGAACTTCCCCTCGGCCGAGTGGGAGCGCGCCCAGTCGCTGTCGAAGGCGAAGCTGGTCACCAACCAGGTCGAGTATCATCCCTACCTCAAGCTGACGAAGCTGCTGGCCGCCGCGAAGGCGCTCGGCTCGTCCGTCACCGCCTGGTCGCCGCTGGCCCAGGGCAATGTCGCCACCGACCCGACCCTGATCGAAATCGGCGAGAAGCACGGCAAGTCGGCCGGTCAGGTCACCCTGCGCTGGCTGATCCAGCAGGGTGTCATCGCCATCCCGCGCACGACCAAGGTCAGCCGCGCCGCGGAAAGCTTCGCCATCTTCGACTTCGAGCTGACGCCCGAGGAGATGGACCGCATCCACGCCCTCGCCCGTCCCGACGGCCGCCTCGGCGACTGGCTCGACAAGGCCTTCCGGTGGGACGAAGAATGGGCCTGAGCCCCCGCGCCTGAGCGGCGCCCCGCCGGAGAGACGGAATGCATGGACCGCGCACAGCCCTGATCTGGCGCGCGGTCTTCGCCCTCCTCGGCTGGGCGATCCTGATCCTGCAATACGCGCTCATGCTGGCCACGCCGGGACAGGGCGTGTTCGCCCTGACGCTGAACTTCTTCAGCTACTTCACCATCCTGACCAATGTGCTGGTGGCGCTGGCCATGACCCTTCCGGTCGCGGCCGGCGGCCGCCCCCTCGGGCGCTGGACCGCATCCGAAGGCGTCCGCGCGTCCGTCACCATGTACGCCGTGGTGGTGGGCCTGGTGTACCACTTCCTCCTGCACGCCACCTGGAACCCGCAGGGCTGGCTGTTCGTCGCGAACGTCGGCCTGCACTATCTGATGCCGACGGCCATGCTGCTGGACTGGCTGATGTTCACGCCGAAGGGCCGTCTGCGCTGGACCGATCCGGCGAAATGGCTGGCCTTCCCGCTGATCTACGGCGGCTGGACCGTGATCCACGGCCTCGCCGCCGACTGGTGGCCCTACTGGTTCATCGACGTGTCCGGGCGGGGCTGGATCAAGGCCGGCGCCGCCTTCGCGGGCCTGCTGGTCTTCTTCCTGATCATCGGCCTCGGCGTCGTGGCGATCGACCGCACGCTGGGACGGCGTGACAGGAGCGCCGCGTCCGCCTAAGCCTCCGCCATGGCCTACAAATCGCTGCGCGACTTCATCGACATCCTCGAAGCCGAGGGCGAACTGGTACGGGTGACCGAGCCGGTCTCCACCCATCTGGAAATGACCGAGATCCAGACCCGCCTTCTCCGGAACGGCGGTCCGGCCGTGATCTTCGAGAAGCCGGTGATGCCCGACGGCACGATCAGCCCCATCCCCTGCCTGGCCAACCTGTTCGGCACGGTGAAGCGGGTCGCCATGGGCGTGACGCTGGAGAAGAAGCAACGCACCACCGCCGCCGAACTGCGCGAGGTCGGCGAGCTACTGGCCTTCCTGCGCAATCCGACCCCGCCGCGCGGGTTCGGCGACGCCATGGAGATGCTGCCGCTGGCCCAGACCGTCATGGCCATGCGCCCGAAGACGGTGAAGAACGCCCCGGTGCAGCAGGTGGTGCTCAAGGGCGACCAGATCGACCTGACCTCGCTCCCAATCCAGGGCTGCTGGCCCGGCGAGCCCGCGCCGCTGATCACCTGGGGTCTGGTGGTCACCAAGGGCCCCTCCGACGCGCGCGAGGATGACTTCAACCTCGGCATCTACCGCATGCAGGTGCTGGGCAAGGACAAGGCGATCATGCGCTGGCTGGCCCACCGCGGCGGCGCCCAGCACTACGCCCGCCACAAGAAGACCGGCTCGCGCGAGCCCCTGCCCGCCGCCATCGTGCTCGGCGCCGACCCGGGCACCATCCTCGCCGCCGTCACGCCGGTGCCGGACACCCTGTCGGAGTACCAGTTCGCCGGCCTGCTGCGCGGCGCCAAGGCCGAGCTGGTTCCGTGCAAGACCGTGCCGCTGATGGTCCCGGCCCAGGCCGAGATCGTGCTGGAAGGCCACGTCCTGCTGGACGAGCACCACCCGGAGGGACCCTACGGCGACCACACCGGCTACTACAACTCGGTCGAGACCTTCCCGGTCTTCCAGGTGACGGCGATCACCATGCGGAAGGACCCGATCTATCTGACCACCTTCACCGGCCGTCCGCCGGACGAGCCCTCGGTGCTGGGCGAGGCGCTGAACGAGGTCTTCATCCCCCTGCTGCGCCAGCAGTTCCCCGAGATCACCGACTTCTGGCTGCCGCCCGAGGGCTGCAGCTATCGCATCGCCGTGGTGTCGATGAAGAAGGCCTACCCCGGCCACGCCAAGCGCGTGATGCTGGGCGTGTGGAGCTATCTGCGCCAGTTCATGTACACCAAGTGGGTGATCGTCGTGGACGACGACATCAACGCCCGCGACTGGAAGGACGTCATGTGGGCCATCTCGACCAAGATGGACCCGGCCCGTGACATCACCCTGATCGAGAACACCCCCATCGACTATCTGGACTTCGCCAGTCCCGAGAGCGGCCTGGGCTCCAAGATCGGTCTGGACGCCACGGACAAGTGGGAGCCCGAGACGAAGCGCGAGTGGGGCGAGGAAATCCGCATGGAGACCGAGGTGGTCGACCGGGTCTCGGAAATGTGGGACCGCCTCGGCCTGCCCGGTGACGGAACGCCGATCTGGAAATAGAGCCACCGGAAGCTGTGTTCGCGGCGCCGCGATTCCGTGTGCAACGCAACACTTGCGTCAGAAATATGCTTCACAAATGACGGCCCTGTAATCTAACGTCCGCACTTCTCTTTTCCGGAGCCCCCTAAATGCGCGCCATCGTCGCCGTTCTCGCCCTCGCCACCGCCATGCCGGTGATCAGCATCCCGACCATCTCCGACGCCCAGGTCCTGACCGGCCGCGGCGCCTCGCGCGGCGCCTCGCGTCCGCGCCGCGCCCAGCCGCCGCGCCTGAGCCCGGCCGAGCAGCAGCAGCTGTGGGACGCCCAGGACACCGTCGCCGACCTGAACGCCCAGATCGAAGCCATCCGCGACCAGGGCGCCGCCGCCGGTGGTCTCTCGGCCGCCCAGCGCGCCGAAATCGCCAGCCACTCGGCCCGTCGTGACGAGGCCCAGGCCACCGTCGACCGTCTGGTCGCCAAGCGCGGCGCCTGACGCCCCACGCCTGACCCGGCTTTCGACGGCCGGCGTCGCCCCTGCTCCGGGGACGACGTCGGCCGTCGGCAATTCCGGCCCTGCCCCGGGGTGACGCGCCGCCCCGTACAGCCTAGGTTCGCCCGGCAAGGGCGGGGATCATGAGCGCGTTCGAATTCTTCTTCAGCTTCTACGGGCTGCTTCTGGGCCTGTCGGTCGCCGAACTGGTCGGCGGCTTCGCCCGCGTCCTGCATGAGAAGGAGCGGGTCCGGTTCGGCTGGCTGACGCCCCTGCTGGCCGCCTTCGTGGCCCTCGACGTCGCGACCTTCTGGAACCAGGCCTGGGTCATCTTCCGCGGCGCGCCGTTCAACCACGCCCTGCTGATCGCCGGCCTGGTCATCGCCGCCACCTTCTACGTCGCCGCCAGCGTCACCTTCCCGCGCGTTTCGGCCGAGGGCGCCGATGAGCGCATCGACCTGACCGACCATTTCTGGCGCTACCGGCGGCTGGTCTTCGGCTGCATCATGACCGCCAACCTGATCGTCGGCCTGCTCTTCATCACCCTGATGAGCGTCAACGACGGGTTCGCGGCCCTGTCGACCGTCCGCCTGTGGGTCGGTTTCGGCATCTTCTTCATCGGCACCGCGACAGCGGCCTTCGCGCCCGGGCGGCCCGTGGTCGTCGGCGCCCTGCTGACGGTCCTGGCCTACAGCCTGTGGGTGGTGGTCATGGCCGCGATCGGGCTGATCTCGCGCGGCGCCTGGGGCCCGGCCACCGGCCTGTACTAGGCCCGCCGCCCCGCCCGAAGGGACCGCTTGCCGGGGCCGCGCATTTGGTCGAGGAAGGGCGCCATGCGCACGCCCCTTCTGATCGCCGCCGCCCTTCTGTTCGCGAGTCCCGTCATGAGCCAGTCCGTCTCCAACACCGCCCCGTGGGACCAGCCCTTCCTGCCGCCCGCGCCGGAGTGGAACGGCGCCAGCCGCGACCTGCTGCGCCCGGCCTCCGACCCGTGGGCCACGGCCTTCGAAGCCGACGCCGAGCATGACTTCAGCCCCAACTACGTCGACACCCGCGCCTGGTTCGACCGTCTGGACGCCGCCAGCGACCTGATCCGCATCGAGCAGTTCGGCGTCTCGCCGGAAGGCCGTCCGATCTACGCGGTCATCGCGTCCAAGGACGGCGCGACCTTCGATCCGTCCAAGCCCGTGCTGCTGGCCCAGGCGGGGATCCACCCGGGCGAGATCGACGGCAAGGACGCGGGCATGATGCTGCTGCGTGACATCGCCTTCTACGGCAAGGACGACCTGCTGGACCGGGTCAACCTGATCCTGATCCCCATCCTGTCGGTCGACGGGCACGAGCGCGCCTCCGCCTACAGCCGTCCGAACCAGCGCGGACCGCGCATCCAGGGCTGGCGCAACACGGCGACCAACCAGAACCTGAACCGCGACTACCTCAAGCTGGACCAGCCCGAGATGCGGGCGGTGCGCGGCCTGATCGTGAAGTACCGGCCCGACCTGTACGTCGACATCCACGTCACCGACGGCATGGATTACCAGTACGACGTCACCTACGGCTACAACGGCGAGGACGGGGTCTATTCCCGCTCCCCCGCCACGGCCGCCTGGCTGGACAGCGCCTTCAAGCCCGCGATGAACGCCGCCCTCGAAGGCCGCGGCCACATCCCCGGCGAACTGGTCTTCGGCGTCGATGACGAGAACCCGCGCGCAGGCCTGTCGGACGGCGGCCTGGGCGAGCGTTTCTCGAACGGCTGGGGCTCGGCGGCGCACGTCCCCACCATCCTGATCGAGAACCACAGCCTCAAGCCGCACGAGCAGCGCGTGCTGGGCACCTACGTCTTCCTCGAGCGGGCGATGACCCTGCTGGCCGAACAGGGCGCCGGCCTGCGCGCCGCCGTCGCGGCCGACAGCGCCCTTCGGCCCGCCGAGATCCCGGCCAATTTCCAGTCGGACGCCCAGCCGATCTCGACCCGCGCCTTCAAGGGCATCACCTACGAGACGTACGACAGCCCCGCCTCGGGCCGTCGCGAGATCCGCTGGCTGGGCCAGCCGGACCCCGAGGTCTGGCAGATGCCCTTCTATTCCTCTCACCCGACCCTGACGCTGCGTCGTCCCGAGGCCTACTGGGTGCCGTCCTACCGCACCGACATCATCGAGCGCCTGCGCATCCACGGCGTGGCGATGGAGACGCTGGACGCGCCGCGCACCGTTCCGGTCGAAATGCTGCGCCTCGACGATCCCCGGCTCGCGACCCGGGCCAACGAAGGCCACGTCCAGATCACCGTCACCCGGGTCACGCCGCAACAGCGCGACTGGACCTTCCCGACCGGCTCGGTCCGCGTGCCGACCGACCAGCCGCTGGGCGACATCGTCGTCCTGCTGCTGGAGCCACAATCGTCGGAGAGCTTCTTCGCCTGGGGCCTGTTCCCCGAGGTGCTCAGCCGGGTGGAGTACATCGAAGGCTACGCCATCGCCCCGCTGGCCGAGCGCATGCTGGCCGCCGATCCGGCCCTGAAGGCCGAGTTCGAGGCCAAGCTGGCGGCCGAGCCCGCCTTCGCCGCCGACGGCGACGCGCGGCTGCAGTGGTTCTACGAGCGCACGCCGTTCTATGATGACCGCTACCGCCTCTATCCGGTGGCGCGCGAGAACTAGGGGGAACCAATGAGCATCGAACAGGCGCTGGCCTTTCACACCGAGGCGTTCCGGGCCGTGGCCCTGTGGACGGGGCTGTCCCTCCTGTTCGTGCTCTTTCTCTCGATGCGGATCAGCGCGGGTCGGCGCCGGCACAAGGTCTCGGTCGGCGACGGCGGTCATGCCGAGCTGACCACCTCCACCCGCGCCTTCGGCAATGCGATCGAATACATCCCGCTGGCGCTCGTCGCCCTCGCCGTGGTCGCGGTCTTCTACAGCGCCGCGATCGTCCACCTGCTGGGCGGCGCCTTCTTCCTCGGCCGCGTCCTGCACGCCTGGGGCATGGGACAGGAGAAGCAGCCCGCCGTCGGCCGGATGCTGGGCATGATCCTGACCTACCTCACCTTCATCGGCTCCGCGGGCCTGCTGATCTTCGCCGCGGTCTTCTGAGGGCGGTTGCGCCCGGACGGAGGCCCGGCCATATCGGGGCATGACCTCCCCGCGTGACGCCGCCGCCTCCGACATCCTGCCCGATCTGATCGCCGCCGCGCTGAAGGCCGGCGCGGACGCCGCCGAGGCGGTGACGTCCGAGCGGGCTTCCCTGTCCATCGGCGTGCGCAACGGCGCCCTGGAAGACGTCGAGCGCGAAGAGAGCCGCGACCTTGGCCTGCGCGTCTTCATCGGCAAGCGTCAGGCGACCGTCTCGGCCTCCGACCTGTCGGACAAGACCCGCGCCCGTCTGGTCGAACGCGCCGTGGCCATGGCCCGTCTGGCGCCGGAAGACCCCTGGGCCGGCCTCGCGCCGCAAGACCGTCTGGCGAAGGGCCCCTTCCCCGATCTGGACCTCTACGATCCGACCGAGCGCAGCGCCGCCGAGCTGGAAGCCGCCGCCGCGGCCGCTGAAGCCGCCGCCCTCGCCGTCGACGGCGTCGCCCGTTCCGAAGGCGGCCACGCCGCCGCCTCGTCCAGCCGCTGGCGTCTGGTCACCTCCCACGGCTTCGACGGCGCCTATCAGGGCTCGGCCTTCTCGCTGGGCGTCGGCGTCATCGCCGAGAAGGACGGGGCCATGGAACGCGGCGGCGAGCACCGCGCCGTCCGCCACCTGTCCGACCTGCCCTCCGCCGAAGCCATCGGCGCCTTCGCCGGCAAGCGGGCGGTCGAACGCACCGGCCCGCGCAAGATCGCCTCGACCACCGCCCCCGTCATCTTCGAGAACCGGGTCGCGACCCAGGTCCTGTCGCCCCTGCTGGGCGCGATCTCCGGCGCATCCATCGCCCGCGGCACCTCCTTCCTGAAGGACCGGCTGAACCAGCCCGTCCTGCCCCGGGGTGTGAACCTGATCGACGATCCCTTCCGCGTCCGGGGTCTGGGCTCGACCCCGTTCGACGACGAAGGCGTCGCGGTCTGGAAGCAATCCATCATCGAGGACGGCGTCCTGACCACCTGGCTGCTGAACAGCGCCAGCGCCGCCCAGCTGGGCCTGGCCTCGACCGGCCACGCCTCGCGTGGGCTAGCGGGACCGCCCGGCGTCTCGACCCACAACCTGCATCTGGAGCCGGGCGAGCAGGACCTCGACGGCCTGATGGGCGCCGCCGGGACCGGCCTGCTGATCACCTCCATGTTCGGCCCCTCGCTGAACGGCAACACCGGCGACTGGTCCGCCGGGGTGTCGGGCTTCTGGTTCGAGAACGGGGAACGCGCCTACCCGGTCAGCGAAGTCACCGTCGCCGGCAATCTGAAGGACCTGTGGGCCCGTCTGGTGCCCGGCTCCGACCTCGAGTTCCGGGGCGGCTTCAACAGCCCGTCCCTCCTGTTCGACGCGGTGGCCATCGCGGGCAAATGACGGACCTCGCGGACGATCTCGAACTCATCCGCGACGCGGTCCTCGCCGCCGGCGAACTGGCCCTGTCCGAGCGCGAGCGGGGTCTGAAGATCTGGTCCAAGTCCGGCGGCTCGCCCGTCACCTCGGCGGATCTGGCCGTCGACACGCTTCTGCGCGCCCGCCTGCTCGACGCCCGCCCGGACTACGGCTGGCTGTCCGAAGAGACCGCCGACACCACCGACCGCCTGACGAAGCGGCGCATCTTCGTGGTCGATCCGATCGACGGCACCGTGGCCTATATGAAGGACAAGCCGTGGTGGTGCATTCCCGTCGCCGTGGTCGAGGACGGCCGCCCGGTCGCCGCCGTCATCCACGCGCCGATGCTGAACGAGACCTTCACCGCCACCCTCGGCGGCGGCGCGACCCTGAACGGGCGGGCGATCAGCGCGTCGGACACCACCGATCTGGATGACGCCTCGGTTCTGGCCGACGCCCGGCTGATGGAGGGGCCGCACTGGCCCGAGCCCTGGCCGCCCATGCGCTACGAGAAACGCAACGCCCTGGCCTACCGGATGGCGCTGGTGGCCGCCGGCGCCTTCGACGCCGCCATCGCCCTGACGCCGAAATGGGACTGGGACGTCTGCGCCGGCGCCCTGATCGCCGAGGAAGCGGGCGCCAGGGTGAGCGACCACCACGGCCGCGCATGGCGCTTCAATCAGCCTGATCCGCGACAAACCAGCCTGATCTGCGCCGCTCCGGGCCTCCACCCGTTGATCCTGCGGCGCACAGGGCCTATTCCGCTCGCGCCCCGCTGATCCGTCTCGCTTTCAGGTGATCGCAACCTGCCCGTGGGACGGTGACATCCCTGACCGCCCTCCCCCCGGGAATAGAACATGACCACCCAGACCGATCCGGCCCAGCTTCTTCACATCGTCATCGGCGGCGAACTGCGCCACCTGGACGCCCCCGTCTTCCGTGACCTGAGCCAGATCGAGTTCGTCGGCGCCTACCCGAGCTACGAAGAAGCCCGCAAGGCGTGGAAGGCCCGCGCCCAGGCGACGGTCGACAACGCGCACATGCGTTACTTCATCCTGCACGCCCACCGCCTGATCGACCCGCGCGGCGACGCGGCGGAACACTGATCCCCGGAACGAACCGGACCGCTCGGGCGCTTCCTGTGAAGCCACGGCCGTAAGGAGGGCCCGAGCATGACCACCATTCTCATCGTCCTCGCCCTGGGGGCGCTCGGCGTCGCCATCGTCGTCTGGGCCACGCGCCGCAAGCCCGGTCAGACGACCAGCAATGCGCCCCGGGAGTCCGACACCGCCTGGAACGATCCCGTCAGCCCCGCCGGTCAAGCCGCCAACGCAGAGACCCCACGCCCATGACCCTGTTCGGCCGCACCCTCGGCGGCGAGGAAATCGCCTCGCTGATCTTCATGCTGGTGGCGCTGGCCACCTGGATCATGATCGCGCGCCGGGACCGGAGCGAGACGCGCTGGTTCCGCAAATGGGAAGCCGACCGCAAGGCGCGGCGCGACGCCGAACTGGCGCTCGAAAATCCGGACAAGGCCCCGCCGCCCTCCTCGGACGGCCCGCGCGGCCCCTGGGGCTGAGGCCTACTCCCGCTTCAGCAGCTTTTCGGTCAGCAGGGTGCCCCACCACTGCGCCTTGAACTCGGCCCGGATCGCCTTGGGGTCATAGGCCGGGCTGTCGACCCACTCCAGGAAGCTGACGCCCGTCGGCTCGACCTCCTTCAGGTATTTCTCCAGCGTGTAGTCCAGCACCCCGGTCAGGCCCTCGCGGTGGTGCAGGTATTTCTTGTCGAGCTGCTTGATCGCCTCGCTCATCGGCTCGCCCAGATGGAAGTGGCGATAGAAGACCGCCATCATCCCCGCCCGGTCCGCGCCGGACTTGCAGTGGATCAGCACCGGATATTCGATCGTCTCGAACAGCCGCCTCGCCCGGTGGATGCGATCGGTCTGTGGCGGATCGCGGCTGTCCAGCGGCGCGTCGATCAGGGTCAGGCCCAGCCGCTCGCAGGCGTCCTTCTCCAGCGCATAATAGGCCTCGTCCCGCACGCCGCGCAGGTTGATGACCGTCCTGATCCCCTGCGACTTCCAGTAGGCCAGCTGCCGCGGCGAGGGCTGGTTGGTCCGCACGAGGTCCGGCCCCAGCCAGTGGGCGTTCATGAACCAGCGGCGCAGGAAGGCGTGGTCCTTCCAGACATAGTCCCACTTCGCCTTGAACCGGCCGCGGGGGGTGGAGAGGTCGTAGCTCGACATGGATGCGGAGATAGAGGCTCCGCGGCCCGGCGTCATCCCAAAGGCTGTCGCAGCCTACATTGTGGCCATCGGCCGGGTGACCGGCGCGGCGTAGTAGGCCACCACCAGCAGGACGCCGAAGGCCACGATCAGTCCCGCAGCCACGACGATCAGCCCCCTGATCAGCCGGGCCCCGGCTCCGCCTCGTCTCGTCATTCTCCCCGCTCCCACGGCTTCGGCGACGTCGCGGGCGTCCAGCAGGGCTCCAGCGTGTCCAGAAGGGTCCGCACCGCCGCGGGCACGCCGTCCGCCAGCACCCAGCCCTGATAGGTCGTGGTGGTGTAGGTGCCGGTCATCTTCACCCTGATCTGGGCTGGATGCAGGATGATCTCCCGCTCGTTCATCGGCTGAAGCGGATAGTGGATGTCCGGCCGCCAGTTGGTCACCCGCACCGAGTCCATGGCGAAGATGCCCTGCGGACAGGCGTCGACATCGGCTTCCAGCCACTGCAGGCCGGTCTGCCCGTCCATCAGCGGCCTCATCTCCTGCACGGTCCGGGCGTTGCGCAGCCGGGACAGGAACATCAGCCCCCGGTCGAACTGGCCTTCGCCGGGCGGACCGACCCGCAGCGTGCGCGCGGTGTAGCCACATTCAATGCGGCCCGACGTCTCGCCCGCCCGGCAGCGGTAGGCGATGGCCAGGCTGTAGGCGGGGATATAGTCGTCCCGGAGGCTCGCCGAGACCTCCAGAACCACCTGATCGTCAGAGCTGGGCCGGACGTCGCCGACGAAGATCCGCGCGGGATCGAAGACCCAGCCCAGCGCGACCTGGCCCGGGTCCTCCGACGCCCCGCCCACACCACGGGTGGCGCATCCGGCGGTCATGGCCACACAGGCGAGCGCGACGCTGATCAGTCCCCGTTTCATACGGCGACGCTATTCGCCCCACCGGTGTCCGGCAATGGCGAGCGCGATCACGCCATCCCCGCTTGACTTCCCGCCCCCGTCGTCCGACCTCGGACCGATGACGACGCCCGCCCCCGCGCCTGACGAGAAAGAGCCGCTGCGCCCGCTGCTGGCGCGGATCTGGCGCGACTACCTGTCCCACCACCGTACGCCGCTGTTCCTGTCGATCCTGTGCGCCGCCGTGGTGGGCATCATGGCCGCCACCGTGCTGCAACTGCTGGAGCCGGCCATCGACGGCCTGTTCCTGGGCAAGCCGGTGACCATCTGGCGGGTCATCACCATCGCCCCCGAACATGCGCTGGTCGGCGTTCCGGCGATCATCATCGGCGCGGGCCTGATCTGGACCGTCGCGGCCCTCGGGCAGGCGGCGCTGGTCAACCGGCTGGGCCACGGCATCGTCGGTGATATCCAGGTCAAGCTGTTCGGCTCGATGATCCGCGCCGACCTGGCCCGCCTGCGCAGCCAGCACTCCGGCGGCTTCGTCGCCTCCGTCCTGTTCGACGCCAACCTGGTGCGCGAGGCCTTCACCAACGGGGTCGTCAACTACACCCAGCACGGCCTGACCCTGATCGCGGTCATCAGCTACATGGCCTGGACCGACTGGAAACTGACCCTGATCGTGCTTCTGGGCGCGCCCCTGATCGCCCTTGTCCTGCGGCGCTTCGGCAAGCGGATGCGCAAGGCGACGACGGGCGCCATGGTCGAGACCGGCAACCTCTCCACCGCCCTGATGGAAAACCTCGACGGCGTCCGCCTGATCAAGATCGAGAACCGCGAGGCGGCCGAGGAGGCCCGCGTCGGCGAGGTCGTCGCCCGTCGCCAGCGGCACGTCATCAAGTCCGCCGACTCCCGGGCCTTCGCCGGTCCCTTCTCCAACCTCGTCGCCATGATCGTGGTCGCCGCCGTCATGGCCTATGCGGGCTGGCAGGCGCGCAATGGCCAGATGACTGTCGGCGCCTTCGCCGCCTACATCGGCCTGCTGATGTCCGCGGGCCAGTCGCTGCGTCAGGTCACCAACCTGCAGACCGTGATGACCGAGGGCCTGACCGCCGCCCGTCGTCTGTTCGGCTCGCTCGACATCCAGCCGGAAATCCGCGAGGCGCCGGACGCCGCCGACCTGACCGCCGGGCCGGTCACCGTAGCGCTGGACCACGTCAGCTTCGCCTACGCCCCGGCGGCCGAGGGCGGCGCCCCGACCCTGTCCGACGTCTCCCTGACCGTGAAGCCGGGCGAGACCATCGCCCTCGTCGGCCCGTCCGGCGGCGGCAAGTCGACCATCCTCAGCCTGCTGCCCCGCTTCTATGACGTCACCGCCGGCGCCGTGACGATCAACGGTCGCGACATCCGCGAGCTGAAGCTGCACGACCTGCGCAGCCGCATCGCCCTGGTCACGCAGGAGCCCTTCCTGTTCGACGACACCATCGCCGCCAACATCGCCTACGGCCGCCCCGGCGCCTCGCAGGCCGAGATCGAGGCCGCCGCCGCCAGCGCCGCCGCCCACGACTTCATCTCCGCCCTGCCCGAGGGCTACGCCACCCGCGCCGGCGAAGCGGGCCTTCGCCTGTCCGGCGGCCAGCGCCAGCGCATCGCCATCGCGCGCGCGCTTTATCGCAATACTCCCGTTCTGGTGTTGGACGAGGCAACCTCGGCGTTGGATTCCGCCACCGAGCGTGAGATCACCCAGACGCTGCAGAACATCTATGGCCAGAAGACGATCATCGTCATCGCCCATCGCCTCAATACCGTGAAACAAGCCGACCGTATTTACCTGATGCAGGATGGTGTGGTCGAAAGCAGCGGCACCTATGAAGAACTGGCGCAGAGCAGTGTCCTGTTCCGCCGTATTGGCGCACTCGGCTGATGTCATGACGCAAACGCCCAGACCTCGTCCCGGTCTCGAGAAGATTGCGCCCTATATCCCTGGCGTCAGCCAGGCGCCGGGTGTGGCGCGGGTGTTCAAGCTGTCGTCCAATGAATCGCCCCTTGGCGCAAGTCCGGCTGCGATCGCCGCGATGCGTGAGGCGTCGTCATCTCTGCATCTTTATCCCGATGGCGGCAGCACGGCGCTGCGTCATGCGCTGGCGCGCCGCCATGGCCTGGAGCCGGAACGCATCCTGTGTGGCTGCGGCTCCAATGAACTTATCGGGCTGGTGGCGCAGGCCTATCTCGATACCGGCGACGAAGCGGTGATTCCGCGCTATGGCTTTTCCGAGTTCGAGATTGTCACCCGCGGCAATGGCGGCGTGCCGGTGATGGCGCCGGAAACAGGCTTCACCGCCGATGTCGAAGCTATACTGGCGGCTGTCGGTCCGCGCACGCGCATCGTCTTTCTCGCCAATCCGAACAATCCTACCGGCACGTTTATCACTGGCGCGGAAGTCCGGCGCCTGCATGTCGGCCTGCCGTCGCATGTGATCCTGTTGCTGGATGAAGCCTATGCCGAATATGCCGAAGCGCCATGGGAAAGCGGGCTGGACATGGCGCGGGGTGCGCAGAATATTGTGGTAACGCGCACGTTTTCCAAGATATTCGGTCTGGCGGCCGCCCGCGTGGGATGGGGTTATCTGCCGGCCGATATGGCGGAAGCTGTGAACCGCATCCGATATCCCTTCAACGTCTCCGCGGCGGCCCAATCTGCGGCGCTGGCGGCGATGGCCGACGAAGATTTTTTGCAGGCGGCCCGCGCCTACAATGAACACTGGCGGCTGTGGCTGGCGCGGGAACTGGCTGCTTCGGGCCTGACAACGAGCCCCAGCGCCGGAAATTTCCTGCTGGCGCATTTGCCGCGCGGCCTGGACGCGACCGATGTTTATCAGGGACTTCTGGCGCGCGGCGTGATCGTGCGGCCGCTGGCGGGCTATGGCCTGCCCAGCGCCTTGCGTATTAGTGTCGGTACCGAGGAAGGCAACCACGCGCTGGTGAGCGCTTTCCGTGAGGTGTTGAAAGCATGAACGCAACGCGCGCGAGCGGCATGAAAGACGTGTTGCGGCCGTTGGTGCGCGGCTTGCGCCACTGGCCTGAGCGGTATCTGGGAGAGGTGGGATATCTGACGCGGATATGGCACCGCCTGCAGGTACGGCTGGGGCAGGGCGCGCGCATTCGTGCCCGTCGCGCCTTAGCGGCGCGCCAGAAGCCATCGGCGCTCGCACTGGAAATCGCCGTGACGCTGGAACGGCAAGGCTACTATCTCACCAGCCTCTCGAAGCTGGGCGCGGATGCGGCTGTCCTGGATTATTGTCGTGCCTTGGGCGCGCCCGTGATGGATAAGACGGCAGCGGAAGTCGCGACCATGCGGCCCGGAAAATCCAAGAGATACTGGCTGGACCTGTTTGCGGACAAGGAAAGCCGTCCCAATCCCATCCTGGATTTTGTCAC
>NZ_DASWWG010000006.1:0-43311 GCF_036400995.1 Brevundimonas sp. | reverse complement strand
CGTCGAGCGCAGCCGCGGCGGCGTCGGCGTCGGCCCTGGCCGCCCGGATCACCGAGCCGACCCGGCCGAACAGGTCGACCTCGTAGGAGACGTCCAGCCCGACGTCGTAGGTGTCGGTCTCCGGGGCCTCGGTTCCGGCGGGAAGGCCCGGCACGGTCGCCGCAGAGGGGCGGCCGGTGCTGAAGGCCGCCGTGGTCGTGGTCCCGGGCAGGCGGGCGGTGCGCGCCTCGCCGAGCGCCGCGCGGACGCGACGCAGGTTGGCGGCCGCCGCCTCGAGCTCGTTGTTGTTGGCCAGCGCCTCGGCCACCAGCGCGTCCAGCGCCGGGTCCTGGTACAGCCGCCACCAGTCGTCGCGCGCCGCTTCGGCGGATACGGCGGGGGTGGCGGCGCCGATGAAGGCGCCCGACGCCTGGGGGGGAAGGGCGGCGTCGGGCGCCTTCGGCCCGACCGCGCACGAGGCCAGGAGGAGGCTGGCGCCGGCGGTTGCGGTCAGGAACCGGAGAGAGGGTCGTTGGATCATCAGGCGTCTCCCGTCCGGGGCGAGGCGGACTGGGCTTCGATATGGGGGGGCAGGCCTTCGGTGGTCGGAACGGTGCGCTCCTTCTCCGGCGCCTTGGGCATCTTCGAGGCCAGCCAGCGGCAGATCACGTAGAACACCGGGGTGAAGACCAGGCCGAACAGGGTCACGCCCAGCATCCCCGAGAACACCGAGGTGCCCAGCGACTGGCGCATCTCCGCCCCGGGGCCGGTGGCCAGCATCAGCGGCACGACGCCGAAGATGAAGGCGAAGGAGGTCATCAGGATCGGACGCAGGCGGGTCCGCGCGGCGCGCACGGCGGCGTCCCAGCGGTTCAGCCCCTCGTCCTCGGCCTGCTTGGCGAACTCAACGATCAGGATGGCGTTCTTGGCGGCCAGGGCGATCAGCACCACCAGGCCGATCTGGACGAGGATGTTGTTGTCCAGCCCGCGCAGGTTGACCCCGAGCATCGCCGCCAGCACGCACATCGGCACGATCAGCACCACCGCCAGCGGCAGGGTGAAGGCTTCGTACTGCGCCGCCAGCACCAGGAAGACGAAGACGACGGCGAGGGCGAAGACCACGGTGGCGCCGCCGGCCGACTGCTTCTCCTGCAGCGCCAGACCGGTCCACTCGTAGGAGAAGCCCGGCGGCAGGGTGGCCTCGGCCAGCTGCTCCATGGTGGCGATCGCCTGGCCGGAGGAGACCCCGGGCGCCGCCTGACCCTGCAGCTCCGAGGCCGGGAACAGGTTGTATCGCACCACCCGCGCCGGGCCGGAGTCCTCGCGCAGGGTGGCCACCGAGCCGATCGGCACCATGGCGCCCGAGGCCGAGCGGGTCTTCAGGTTCGCGATGTCGGCGACGTCGTCGCGCGACGTCGGCTCCGCCTGGGCGGTGACCCGGAAGGTGCGGCCGAGGAAGTTGAAGTCGTTGACGTAGGACGAGCCCAGGTAGACGCCGAGCGTGCTGAACACGTCGGCGGGCTGCACGCCCATCATCAGCGCCTTGTCGCGGTCGACGTCGGCGGCGATGCGGGGCGAGCCGGTGTTGTAGGTCGAGAACACCTGCTGCACCTGGTCCGGCGCCTGGGCGGCGGCCCCCATCATGGCGAAGGTGGCGCCCTCCAGCGCGCGGTAGCCGGCGCCGGAGCGGTCCTGCACCATCAGCTGGAAGCCGTTGCCGTTGCCCAGCCCCTGCACCGCCGGCGGGGCGATGACGAAGATGTTGGCGTCCTCGATGCCGTAGGTCGCGCCGGTGATGGCGCCGGCCAGCGCCGCGGCCGACTGCTCGGCCGTCTTGCGGTCGTCGAAGGCGTCGAGGCGCACGAAGATGGTCGCCGCGTTGGAGCCGAACGAGAAGCTGGAGCCGTCGAGGCCGGCGAAGGCGACCATGCCTTCCACGCCCTCGGTGCCCTTGATGATCTCCGAGGCGCGGGTCATCACCGCTTCGGTCCGCTCCAGCGAGGCGCCCGGAGGCAGCTGGATGACGCCGATCAGGAAGCCTTGGTCCTGCTCGGGAATGAAGCCGGACGGCGTGTCCATCACGCGCCAGGTCGTCAGGCCCAGCAGGGCGACATAGACGATCAGCACGATGCCGACGGTGCGCACCAGCCGCGCGGTCAGCCGGCCGTATTTGTCCGACAGCCAGTCGAAGCCCTCGTTGAAGCGTCGTCCGGCCCAGCCGCCGTAGTAGACAACGGTGCCCCAGGCGCCGGGCTTGCGGACAGTCTCGCCGTGACCCTTGTGCGGCTTGAGCAGCAGCGCCGCCATGGCCGGCGACAGGGTCAGGGACACCAGTAGCGACACCACCGAAGCCGTGGTGATGACGATCGCGAACTCGCGATAGAAGATGCCCGGAATGCCCGGCACGAACATCGTCGGCACGAACACCGAGACCAGCACCAGACCGATCGAGATCAGCGCGCCCGACACCTCCTCCATGGAGCGGTAGGCGGCTTCCTTGGGCGTCAGTCCCTCGCGGATGTAGCGTTCGACGTTCTCGACCACGACGATGGCGTCGTCGACGACGATGCCGACCGCGAGGACGAGGGCGAACAGGCTCAGCGAGTTGATCGAATAGCCCAGCAGCATCTGGACGGCGAAGGTCGCCACCAGCGCCACGGGGATGGCCACGATCGGGATGATCGCCGCGCGCCAGGTCTGCAGGAAGACCAGCACGACGAGCACGACCAGGATGACCGCCTCGAACAGGGTGTGCTGCACGGACTCCACCGAGGCCGCGACGAACTCCGTCGGGTTGTAGGCGATCGAGATGTCCATGCCCTGGGGCAGTTCGGCCTTGAAGGCCTCGACCTCGGCCATGACGCGATCAGCGGTGCCCAGGGCGTTCGCCCCCGGCTGCTGCACGATGGCGATGCCGACGCCCTGCTGGCCGTCGAAGAAGCCCTTGATGCCGTAGTCCTGGGCGCCGAGTTCGACGCGTGCGACGTCACGAACGCGGGTCACGCGGCCCTGGGCGTCGGTCTTGATGACGATGTTGGAGAACTCGTCCGGATCGCTCAGGCGGCCCTGCACCTGCACCGGCAGCTGGAAGGCCGCGGCGTTGGTAGGGAAGGGCGGCTGGCCGATCGAGCCGGCGGCGGCCTGGACGTTCTGGGCTTGCAGGGCGGCGACGATGTCCGGACCGGTCAGGTCGCGCGCGGCGGCCTTGGCCGGGTCGATCCAGACCCGCATGGAGTAGTTGCCGCCGCCGAAGATGGACACGTTGCCCACGCCCTCGATGCGCAGCAGGCGGTCCCGCAGCGTCGAGTTGGCGTAGTTGCCGACGTAGTCGTTATCCAGCGAGCCGTCGGGCGAGGTCAGCCCGAGGATCATCAGGAAGCCCGACTCCTGCTTGTTCACGGTCACGCCGATCTGGCGCACCTGTGCAGGCAGTTTCGGCTCGGCCAGGGCCACGCGGTTCTGGACCAGAACCTGCGCCGCATCCAGGTCGGTGCCCGGGTTGAAGGTCACGGTGATCGCCACCGTCCCGTCCGAGGTGGACGAGGACGACAGGTACAGCATGCCCTCGACCCCGTTCACCTCCTGCTCGATCGGGGCGGAGACGGTCTCCGCCACGGTCTCGGCCGAGGCGCCCGGATAGGCGGTGTTGATGGTGATCGTGGGCGGCGCGATCTCCGGATACTGCGAGAGGGGCAGCAGCGGATACGCGAACACGCCGATCAGGGTGATGAACACCGAGATCACGGCCGCGAAGATCGGCCTGTCGATGAAGAAGCGTGAGATGTTCATTGTCGGATCAATCGCCCGAGACGCTGGCGGCGAAGGTGGCGGTCGAGGCCGGAGCCTGGGTCGTCACGGGCGCCTGGACCTGCTGGGCGACGGGTTCGATGCGGCCGTTGCGGGCCTGAACCTTCACGCCCGGCTGCTGCACGCGCTGCAGGCCGTTGATGATGACGCGGTCGTTGGCTTGCAGACCGCCGCGGATGACGCGCAGGCCGTCGACCAGCGGTCCCAGCTGGACTGCGCGCGGGGTCACCGAACCGTCGGCGGCCACGACATAGACGACGCGGCGGGCCTGATCGGTGGCGACGGCGGCGTCCGGCACCAGCATGGCCTGGTACGAACCGGCGCCGGCCAGACGGGCCTGACCGAACATGCCCGGCTTCAGGAAGCCGTCGGCGTTCGGCACCAGGGCGCGCAGGCGGATGACGCCCGAGGCCGTGTCGACCGCGTTGTCGGTGAAGTCCAGCGAGCCGGTGCGGGTGTAGCCGCTCTCGTCCTGCAGACGGATCTGGATCGGCGCCGCGCCGTTGCGCGCCTGGCGCTGGTACTTGAGCAGCACCGCTTCAGAGCCGTCGAAGACGAAGTGGATCGGGGCGCTGGAGACCACGGTGGTCAGGACGTCGGCCTGCGACGAGCCGCCGGCGACCAGATTGCCCGGATCGACGCGACGGTCCGAGACTCGACCCGAGATCGGGGCGACGACGCGGGTGAACTCCAGGTCCAGCTGGCGGGCGCGGACGGCGGCGTTGGCGGCGGCGACGGCCGCTTCGGCCTGCTGCACGGCGCCGCGGCGGGTGTCGACTTCAGCCTGCGACACAGCCTGCGAGGCCAGCAGGGTCTCCGAACGGGTCAGTTCGGTGCGGGCCAGGGCCAGTTGGGCCTGCGCCTGCGCCAGCGAGGCGCGGGCCGAGGCGAGGGCCGCCTGGGCGGGGCGGGGGTCCAGGGTGAACAGCAGCTGGCCGCGCTGGACATAGTCGCCGTCGCGGAAGTGGACGCCCTGGATATAACCGCCGACGCGCGCACGCACCTCGACGGATTGGGTCGCTTCGAAGCGGCCCGTAAATTCATCCCAATCCTGCACGGCGCGGACCAGCGGCGTCGCCACGGTCACCTGCGGCGCCTGGGGCGCCTGCGCTTCGCTGGATTGAGAACAGCCATAGAGCGCGGCGGCCATGATGGCCGACGCGGTCACGATCTTCACCGTGCGCATGAACGCTAGTCTCCGAATGGGAGCAAATCCCTGTCCTTGTCGACCGCGGGAATCGGGGGGAGCCCGCTTAGTCAACGCCCGGTGACTTAATGGTGATGCAGGCGCGTCTTGTCAACGGGTGATGACAAAGCCATATTCCCGCTGGGGCTATTCCGGAGAGCTAACCCATTGTTTTGTCATGTCGCGCCGCGGCCAAGAAATGCTGAGGCGACTCGCGCGGCGATCCTGAACGCCGCGCAGGAGCGATTTTCCCGGGACAGTTATGACGATGTCGGCATGCGCGACATCGCCGGTGACGTGGGTGTCGATGCGGCGCTGGTGTCCCGTTATTTCGGATCCAAGGAAGACCTGTTCGCGGCTGTCCTGGACAGCTGCTCGAACGGCAATGAACTGATGGACGGTCCGCGCGGCGAGTTCGGCCGCCGGGTCGCGCACGAGGTCATCTTCAAGCCGGCCAAGGAGGGCAAGCTGAAGGGCCTGCTCATCATGCTGCGCTCGGTCGGCTCGGCCAAGGCCATGGAGATCGTCCAGCGCACCGGGACCGAGCGCTTCTTCAACCCCTTCGCCGAATGGGTCGGGGGCGAGGACGCCATGGTCCGCGCCCGTCTGGCCGCCGCCACCATCATGGGCATGGCCGTCAGCCGCGAGATCACCGGCGGCTTCGGCCTGACCCAGGAAGAGTGCGAGCGGATGGAGGTCCGCATGGCTGCGCTTCTGCAGGGCGCCATCGACGGCTGAGGCGCGCCGCGGACGGCCGCCTTAAGGTCTGATTAACCGGAAAAATCCCGCGCCGCCCCATTGTCGCCGCGTGAGGGGATCACCTATCGAACAGCTACGGTTGTATCGGGGTGAGTGGCGTTATGGGCGAAGTTGAAACCGGGACGATTCCCGTCGCTACGGACACCCCTCCGGCGTTCACCTACTCGTGGGATTTCGACAACGGCCTGGGCCCGTGGACGACGTGGTTCTCCCCCTCCGTCGTGACCGAGGCGGGCGGCGAGATCGAGCGCTTCACCCGCCTGCAGGCCTCGGGCCCGCTGGACGCCAACCACATCGACGGCGTCGGCGCGATCTGGCTGGTCGCCCACCTGTCGACCCCGACCCTCGGCTCGCCCGGCGCGCTGAACCTGCTCGACGCCGAGTTCGAGATGACGGTCCGCACCAAGGACTTCGAGGCGAACGGCGGCAAGCTGGCGCTGTGGCTGTGCCGCTATGTGCCCGAGACCGGGCTGATGGAGAATTTCTACGTCGGCCTGCAGGTCACCAACTGGGCCAACACGGGCGACGACCTTCTGGGCCAGATCTCGGACGAATGGTCCACCGTCACCCTGAAGATCAGTGATGATCCCGCCGACTGGACCTACGCCGGGAACTACCAGTCGATGGAAGGCGATATCGCCGACCGCTACGCGCCGTTCGACCTTCAGCAGACCCTGTCACACGTCGACGCGACCCTGCATCTGGTCATGCTGAACCCGGACCCGGACAATGCGCCGACCGGCTTCCTCGACCTCGCCAACATCACCCTGCGCACCCAGACCCCGGCGACGCCGGACGGCCTGTCGGGCAGCAATCCCGAGGTCCACTACGGGCTTGAGGACCAGGTCGCGACCGGCGTGCTGAACGGCGTCGACGGCGTCGACATGCAGAACGCGACCTTCACCCTGGTCGCGGACTCGGCGGTCAACGGGGTGGCGACGGTGGACCCGGCGACGGGCGCCTTCACCTTCACCCCGCCGGCCAACTGGTACGGCCCGACCTACAGCCAGGGCTATGCGACCTTCCGGTACACGGTCAGCGACGGGGTCACGACCTCCGATCCGATCACCGTCGTGGTCTATGTCGGCGGCGTCAACGACGCACCCGAGCTGACGACCCGGACCGAAAACGCCGAACTGGCCGCGGGGCAGCCGTACAGCTTCACCCTGTTCAAGGGCTCCGACATCGATGGCGACCAGCTGACCTTCAAGGTCGTGGCGGACTCCGTCGTCGGCGGGACCCTGACGCTGGACGCCCGCACGGGCCGCTACGTCTTCACCCCGACCGAGGGTTTCACCGGCGCCGCCTCGTTCCGCTACGTCGTCTCGGACGGCCAGCTGGACAGTGTCGAGAAGACGGTCACCCTGAATGTCCACGCCGCCGGCGATCCGCCCGCGCAACTGACCTTCGATGACGCGGTCAACTTCCTGCTCGCCGGGGATCTGGAGCAGTGGCAGTACTGGGTCGTCCGGCTGGCCGACACCGACCCCAACGCCGCCTACCACTACGCCACCTGGCTGAACGACGGCATCAACGGCGTGACCCAGAACTGGGATCTGGCGCGGCACTATTTCGAGTCCGCCATGGGCGCGACGCCGGACGTGAACCTGCGGCTGGCCACCCTCTATGTCGCGGGCATGGGCGGCGAGCGGGACTATGAGGGCGCCCGCGCCCTGCTGGAGGCGCTGCCGGACAATCCCGTCGCCGTCTTCCGTCTGGCCATCCTCAACGACCTCGGCTTCGGCGGTCCCGTCGACAAGGCGCTGGCCGTCGAGGGCTATATGCAGGCCGCGAAGATGGGGAACATGGAGGCGGCCTGGAATCTGGGCCGTCGCTATCTGGCGGGAGAGGGCGTCGCCGCCTCGCCGGAGGACGCCTATTTCTGGATCGGCGTGGCGGTGAAATTCAACGCCGCCCCGAACGCCAACATCCACCAGCTGCTGGTCTACAACATGTCGCTGGCGGCCAACGGCATGACGCCGGCCCAGGTCGCGGCGCTTGATGCGGCGATCGCCGGCTGGGACGTCGGCGAGGCGTCTCCGGTCAATGACGCCCCGACCCTGTCGGGAACCGAGACGGTCCTGCCGCCCGCCGCCGACGGCGCGCCGGTCACCGGGACGCTGGCGACCGGCCATGACGCCGACGGCGACCGGCTGACCTATGCGGCGGTGGACGGCTCCGCCCTGAACGGCGTGGTCACCATCGACCCGGCCACCGGCGCCTTCACCTTCGTCCCGACGCCCGGCTACACGGGGACGGCGGCGTTCACCTACGTCGTCAGCGACGGGCAGTCGGCCAGCGCCCCGCGCACCGTGACCTTCCCGGTCGAGGCCGCCACCGTCGCCGTCGCCGACACCGCCGTCACCGACGAGAACGCCGTCCTGACCGTCGCCGCCGCCCAAGGGCTTCTGGCCAACGACAGCGCCGGCGCCGACTCCACCCTGGCGGTGTCCGCCATCAACGGCGTCGCCGCCGCGGTCGGCCAGCCAGTGACGGGAAGCTGGGGCGTGCTCGTCGTCCAGGCGGACGGGTCCTACGTCTTCACGCCGTCGGCCGCCGCCCTGACCCTGCTGCAGGGCCAGACCGCGACCGACAGCTTCACCTACACCCTGACCGACTCCGAAGGCGTCAGCCTCAGCACCACCCTGACCATCACCGTCAACGGCCTGGCCGGGACGGTGGTCTCGGGCTCGGGAGTCATCATCGGGTCCGCGTACGGCGACGTCCTGACCGGCGGTTCCGGCTATGACGTCCTGATCGGTCTGGACGGCGACGACCGCCTGATCGGCGGCGACGGCGCGGCGGACGAGCTGTACGGCGGCGTCGGCGACGACACCTATGTCGTGACCACCATCGGCGACAGCATCATTGAGCTGGCGGGCGAAGGTTTCGACACCGTCGAGACGACGGCCGACGCCTATACGCTCGGCGCCAATCTGGAGGCTCTGGTCTACACCGGAACGGGCGCCTTCATCGGGACCGGCAATGCGCTGGACAACGTCATCACCGGCGGCGGCGGGGCGGATGCGCTGTTCGGCCTCGCGGGCGACGATGTGCTGCGCGGCGGCGGCGGCCTGAATGTGCTGCACGGCGGTCAGGGCAATGACGTCTATGTGGTCGAGACCGCCACCGACAGCATCATCGAGCTGGCGGGCGAGGGGACCGACACCGTCCAGACGGCCCTCTCCGGCTATGTGCTCACGGCCGCCCATGTCGAGAACCTGACCTACATCGGGTCCGGCAACTTCACGGGCGCGGGCAATGCGCTGGCGAACGTCATCACGGGCGGGGCCGGGGACGACGTCCTGTCGGGCGGCGCCGGCAACGACACCCTGATCGGCGGCGCCGGTCTGGATACCGCCAGCTACGCCGACGCCCTCGGCGCGGTCGATGTCCGCCTGAACGGCAATGTCACCCGCAACGACGGCTTCGGCGGCGCGGACACCCTCAGCGGCATCGAGAACGTCACCGGCTCCAGCTTCGACGACCTGCTGATCGGCGGCAACGGCGCCAACGTCCTGAGCGGCGGTCTGGGCCGGGACACCCTGATCGGTCTGGACGGGGATGACGTCCTCGACGGCGGCGCGGGGCTGGCCAACACCCTGCAGGGCGGCCGCGGCGACGACACCTACATCCTGTCGGCCGTCGGCGACTCGATCGTGGAGTTCGCGGGCGAGGGGATCGACACCGTCCTGACCGCGCTCGGATCGGTCCGGCTGGCGGTCAATGTCGAGAACCTGACCTACACCGGCTCCGTCGGCTTCTTCGGTCAGGGCAATGCGGGCGACAACATCATCCGCGGCGGCGCCGGTCGCGACACCCTGATGGGCCACGACGGCAACGACATCCTGATCGGCGGCGACGGCGTGCCCGACGAACTGCACGGCGGGGCGGGCGACGACATCTTCGTCATCACCGCGGGCGGCGACACCATCGTCGAGTACGTCGGCGGCGGCTTCGACACCGTCCAGACCACCCTGTCCAGCTACACCCTGCGCCTGAACGTCGAGGCCCTGACCTACACCGGCGCGGGCGACTTCACCGGCACGGGCACGGTCGAGGACAACGTCATCACCGGCGGCGCCGGGGATGACGTGCTGAACGGCAAGGGCGGGGACGACACCCTGATCGGCGGCGACGGGACGGACGTCGCCGTCCTGACCGGGCTGCGGGACGACTACCTGCTCGAGCAGATCGACGGCGGCTGGCGGGTCACCGACCGGATCGGCGGCCGCGACGGCGTGGACCTGCTCTACGGGATCGAGACCCTGCGCTTCGGCAACGGCCAGACCCTGTCGCTTGACAGCCTGGCCGCCCCGGCGTTCGCCGTGTCCGACAAGGAAACCGGGCCGCAGGTCCTGCCGGTCGAGCCGGACCCGGTTGACCACGGCGCCCGCTGGACCGCCCGCGGCGGCGAGGGGACGATGATCACGATCGACGCCGACGGGGTGATCCACACCGTTACCGGCTGGGACCACCTGTTCTAGGGCGGGCTCAGCCGCGCGGCGTGAACTTCCGGATCACGCCCGAGAAGGTCATCAGGATCCGCTCGCTCGCGGTGATCTGGCCGCGCACGAAGATCAGGCTCTTGCCGGCGCGCACCACCTCGCCGGTCGCCTCGACCAGCTCGCCCACATAGGCGCCGTCGATGAAGGTCGAGTCCAGCGACACGGTCACCCCCGAGGCGCCCTCCATCTCCTGATAGGCGGTCTGGAACAGCGAGATGTCGGCGAAGGTCATCAGGCAGCCGCCGTGCATCCGGTCGCCGGCGTTCATATGCTTCTGCTCGGCGCGGAAGGCGCAGCGCATCCGGCCGTCCGGGTCCGGCTTGAAGTAGAAGGGCCCCACCACCTGATCGAAGGTGCCGTGCAGGTCATAGGTCTGCCAGCCGGTGAACTCGCCCTCGGTGACGGTGATTTTCGCGACCATTGTAATCCTGCCTTCTTCTCGCTCTCGCAATGCAGCATATAGGCCCGATGAGCGATCCCATCGAAGCCGCCATTTTCGAAAAATTGGCGAAGGCCGACCCCAAGAACGTCGGCGGCAAGAGCATTGAGCCCGCGGATGTGGCCAAGGAGCTGCAGCCGGAGCAGTGGCAACGCATGCTGCCCAAGGTGAAGTCGGCCGCCCTGCACCTGATGCGCCAGGGCAAGCTGACCATCACCAAGAAGGGCAAGCCGGTCGATCCGAACAGCTTCAAGGGCGTCACCCGCCTGCGCCTGCCGACGCCGGAAGAGACCGCCGCCGCCCTGGCCGCGCTTCCGCCGAAGACGGACGAAGACGAGGACTGATCGGGCCGCGGAATGAGCCTTGAGGCCGTTCTCGCCGACATCCGCGCCTGCCGGGCCTGCCTCGGCCAGTTGCCGCACACCCCGCGCCCCGTGGTCCGCGTCTTTCCCGGGACGCGGCTGCTGATCTGCGGCCAGGCGCCCGGTCGTCGGGTGCATGAGAGCGGCCTGCCGTTCACCGATCCCTCCGGCGACCGTCTGCGCGACTGGCTGGGTGTGGACTACGAGACCTTCTACGCCGACCACCGCATCGGCGTGGCGGCCCAGGCCTTCTGCTATCCGGGGACCGCGCCGAAAGGCGGCGACTATCCCCCGCCCAGGAAATGCGCCGAGCTCTGGCGGCCCCGGCTTCTGGCCGAGCTCCCCAACGTCGAGCTGACCCTGCTGGTCGGCGGCTATGCGCAGGCGTGGGCGCTGGGCGATCGCGCGAAGGCGACCATGACCGGGACTGTGCGCGCGTGGCGGGACTACGCGCCCGCGATCCTGCCGATGCCCCATCCCTCCTGGCGCAACACGGCGTGGCTGCGAAAGAACCCGTGGTTCGAGGCCGAGGTGATCCCCTATCTGCGCGAGCGGGTGCGTGGCATGCTCGGCGCAATGACGGGGAGTATGGCGTGACGTTTCGTTTCCGGTGGCCGGCTGTGCTGGCGTTCTGCCTGTCCCTGTCGGTGGCCCTGCCGGTCGCCGCGCAGGAGCTCAGCCCCCTGCAGTTTCGCGCCGAGTTCCTGACCAGCCTGCGCGCCGCCGCGCCCGATATGACCGTCACCGTCGAGGGGGACGTCATCCACCTGCGCGGCCCCGACGGTCTCGAGAAGCAGATCGTGCTGGATCAGGCCTACCGCCGCTACCGGGGCGGCGAGGACAAGACCGCGGTCATCGACAGCATCATCGCCATGGCCCTGATGCCGTCGCCGGGCGCCTTCCGCGAGGACATCGCCTTCATTCTCGTGCGTCCGACCTCCTATCTCGACCCCTTCGTCGACGGCGCCGAGGCCGCCCGGCCTCTCTATCGTCCGTTGGCCGCCAACCTGCTGCTGATCATGGCCCAGGATCACGGCCACTCGTTCAGCTATCCGCCCGAAACCGGCGTCGCCGAGGTGGTCCCTGATCTGGAGGCGGCCTGGACCCGCGCGCGGGATCGCACCGTCGGCGCCTTCGGTCAGGTTTCTCTCGAGAAGCTGCGCGAGGGGCTGTTCCTGCTCACGGCGCGCGAGGACATCGCCGCCAGTCTGGTCATGGATCCGGAGATCTGGGCCGCGCCGGACATCGTCGCCATCGGCCGCGTTCCCGCCGTCGCGGTCTTCCGCGACGCCCTGCTGATCGTCGACGCGAACAACCCGCAAGCCGTGGCTGACCTGCGTCGCGTGGTCTCGGACCAATCGGAAAATCCCGCGATCCTCACCGACCAGCTGATCGTCAGGAGGGATGGCCGGTGGTCGACGCTTCCGCGATGATCCAGGCGGCGCGCGGCCTCGCCGGAGCGCTCGGCCTGTTGGCGTTGGCCGCCTGCGCCACCCCTGCGGTCCAGCCCGTTCTGACGCCGCCGAGCGGCTTCACCGGCCCGGCGGTCGAGGCGTCGACCCTGCTGATGGACGACGGCGCCCGCCTGCCGGTGGCCCGCTGGTCGCCGCGCGGCGAGCCGTGGGCCGTCATCATCGCCCTGCACGGCATGAACGACAGCCGCGCCTCCTTCCGGTTGGCCGGTCCGTGGTGGGCCGAGCGCGGGATCGAGACCTGGGCGATCGACCAGCGCGGCTTCGGCGCCGCCCCCGGCCGCGGCGTCTGGGCCGGCGAGGCGCGGATGACCGAGGATGTGCGCACCGCCGTCGCCCTGGCCCGCGCGGCGCATCCGAACGCGATCATCGCCGTGGCGGGCGAAAGCATGGGCGGATCGGTGACCATCGCCGCCTTCGGTTCGGACCGGCCGCCCGCGGCGGACCGGGTGATCCTGCTGGCGCCCGGCGTCTGGGGCTGGACCGCGCAGGGGCCGGTCAATTCCTCGGCCCTCTGGCTGGCCGCCCGGGCCATGGGCGACCGGGCCGTGGACGCGCCCGAATGGGCCATCCGCGCCCATCCCGCCTCGGACAATATGGTCGAGCTCTATCGCAACGGCCGCGACCCGCAGAGCATCATCTCGACCCGGTTCGACACCCTCTACGGCCTCGTCGACCTGATGGAGAGCGCCTCCCTGAAGCTGGGCCGCATCCGCGAGCCGACCCTGCTGCTGTACGGGGCCACCGACAACGTCATCCAGAAGCCCGCCATGCGACTGGCGCTGGAGCGGGCCGGCGAGCGGCCCGGGTTCCGCACGGCCTACTACCCCGACGGCTGGCACATCCTGAACCGCGACCTGCAGGCCGAGACCATGTACCGCGACGTCGAGGCCTGGCTGAGAGACGCCCGGGCTCCGCTGCCGTCGGGGGCAGGGCCGGTACTGTCGGCGCTGGGGAGGTGATTGGTGGCAAGTGTCTAGTGACTGGCCGACATTGGGGGCGGCCGCACGGGCCGCGCCGCCCTTCCGCCCGCAAAGAAGCGGCGACTCTAGCCACTAGCCACTAGCCACTTTCAGCTTCTGCGCCTGCAACTGGCCCGCGGCCGCCCGCGACAGCGCCCGCCCCATCCCCATCACGAAACCGCCATGCTTGCGCGCTACCTCCCCGCGGCGTAATCAGCCGCGCAATAAAAATACCCGGGAGTAACGCTCATGAGCATGACCCTTTTCGATTCGCCGTCGTTCGCGAACCACGAAGGCGTTCACGCCGTCTTTGATGAAAAGACCGGCCTTCGCGCGATTATCGCTGTTCACTCGACTGCCCGCGGCCCCGCCGTCGGCGGCACCCGCATGTGGAACTACGCCTCCTCGGCTGAAGCGCTGGAAGACGTCCTGCGCCTGTCGAAGGGCATGAGCTACAAGAACGCCGTGGCCGATCTGGAGATGGGCGGCGGCAAGTCGGTCATCATCGGCGACAGCCGCACCCAGAAGACGCCCGAGCTGTTCGCCGCCTTCGGCCGCGCCGTCTCGACCCTGGGCGGCATCTACTACGCCGCTGAAGACGTCGGCGTGTCGGTCGCCGACATCGCCGAAGCCCGCAAGGTCACGCCGTATGTGCTCGGCCTGTCGGATGGCCCGGAAGCCTCGGGCGACCCGTCGCCGGTCACCGCCGAGGGCGTGTTCCGCTCGACCCTGACCGTCGCCCGCCGCCTGTGGAAGCAGGACGACCTGACCGGCCTGACCATCGCCCTGCAGGGCATCGGCCACGTCGGCGGCTACCTCGCCGACAAGCTGCACGCCGCCGGCGCCAAGCTGGTCATGACCGACGTCAACACGGCCCTGCTGGCCGAGGTCGCCGCCCGCACCGGCGCCGAGATCGTCGCCCCGGACGCCATCTATGACGTCAAGGCCGACATCTACGCCCCGTGCGCCCTGGGCGCGACGCTGAACCCGCAGACCCTGGACCGCCTCTCGGCCAAGGCCGTGGTCGGCGCCGCCAACAACCAGCTGGCCACTCCGGAAATCGGCCGCATCCTGTTCGAGCGCGGCGTGCTCTACGCGCCGGACTACGTCGTCAACGGCGGTGGCATCATCAACGTCGCGTCGGAACTGAACGCCCGCAACACCGGCGGCGCCTATGACGCGGCCTGGGTCGAGGGCAAGCTCTCGCGCCTGATGGAGACCCTCGACGAGGTCCTCGAGCGTTCGGCCTCGGAAGGTCGTCCGACCCACGAGATCGCCGACGCCATCGCCGAAGCCCGCATCAACGCCGCCCGCGCCGAAAAGGCCGAGCAGCTGAAGGCGGCGTAATCCGCCTCAAGGCGCATCGCGTTCCCGACCGGCCGTCCCGCTTCCGCGGGGCGGCCGGTTTGCGTTTGGGGGCGTACGACCAATCCTGACGCACCCGGCTGCTAATCTTCCGCCTCGGCCGATAGACGATCTGGACGATCTGGACGGTATATTTTGACGGTCCCCCTCGCCCGATCATCGGCTCCGTGGGCCGGATTCGCGCGACAGGCGCATCCGGCCCATCATCCCGCATTCCACCCGTTCTGATTCGGGCCGAGACGCATGACGACGACCACCGCCCGCCGCTCCATCGATCCGCTGCTGATCGTCATGGCGCTCGGCTTTGTCGTGGCCGTGGGGGCCATGGCCTATCCGGCGTTCCGCGCCGACCCGATGAGCACCCCGGGCCTGATCCTGATCTTCACCGTCGGGGCCGTGTCCCTGATCGGCCTGTTCACCTTCGCCCGCAGCGAGAAGCGCCCGCCCACCGGCGACGCCGACGTCGACCTGCTGGACGCCATGGTCGAGCCTGCCGCCCTCGTCTGGGCCACCGGCCAGGTGCTGGCCTACAACGCCGCCTGGGCCGACGCCGGGGGCGCGACCGTCGCCCTGCCGCCCGCCCGCTCCGGCGGCAAGTCCGCCTCGGCCCTCTACATGGCCTTCGCCCAGGCCCGCGCGGGCGAGCACGGTCGCGCCATCGTCACCGTCGGCTCGCGTGAGCTGGAGGTCCTGATCGGTCGGGCCGGGGAGGGGCGTTTCCTCCTGCGCGCCGCGCCCGAAGCCGTCCTGCCGGTCGCCGCGCCCGCCGCGGATCGTCCCGTCGCCGCCCAGAACGGTCCGGGCGGTCGCGCCATGGCCGCCGGCGCCCCGTTCGGCTCGGCCCTGCTGCAGGCCGACGACCTGTTCGCGGGCAAGGTCGAGGAGGCCAACGCCGCCCTCGCCCTGCTGACCGGCCCCGCCGCCGCCCGTGACGCCGCCTTCGGCCACCTGTTCGAGCCGTCGGGCGTGATCGAGGCCAAGGCCAAGCTGAACGCCGGCTCCTCCGGCCCGATCGAGCTGGTCGCCCGCGCCCACCCCGACCGGATGCTCCATCTCTATGTCGCGCCCGAGAACGGCAAATGCCGGGTCTGGCTGTTCGACGTCTCGGCCCAGAAGTCGATGGAGCTGCAGCTGTCGCAGGCCCAGAAGATGCAGGCCGTGGGCCAGCTGGCGGGCGGCGTGGCGCACGACTTCAACAACCTGCTGACCGCCATCCAGCTGCAGCTTTCGGGCCTGCTGGAGCGCCACCCGGTCGGCGATCCCTCCTACGAGGGCCTGAACGAGATCCGCCAGACCGCCATCCGCGCCGCCGATCTGGTGCGCAAGCTGCTGGCCTTCTCGCGCAAGTCGACCGTCCGCCGCGAGCGTCTGGACCTCGGCGAGCTGGTCGGGGAGTTCGCCGTCCTGCTGCGCCGCCTGCTGCGCGAGGACGTGCGGCTGGAGACCGACTACGGCCGCGACCTGCCGGTGGTCCTGGCCGACAAGAGCCAGCTGGAAACGGCGGTCATGAACCTGGCCGTCAACGCCCGGGACGCCATGCGCGGCGTGGTCGAGCCGGGCGACGCCGTCGTCACCATCAAGACCCGCCGCCTGTCGCAGGACGAGGCTCGCCAGATGGGCTGGGTCGCCGCGCCGACCGAGGCCGTCGCCCTGATCGAGGTGTCCGACACCGGCACGGGCGTGCCGCCCGAACTGCTGGACAAGATCTTCGAGCCCTTCTTCACCACCAAGGCGGTGAACGAGGGCACCGGCATGGGCCTGGCCACCGTCTACGGCATCGTCGAACAGGCGGGCGGCCACATCAACGTCACCAATATCGAGGGCGCCGGCGCCGCCTTCCGCATCTTCCTGCCTGAGGCGGCCGAGGCCGAGCTGGCCGAGACCCCGGTGGTCGAGAAGGTGGTCAAGGCGCCGCGCGACCTGTCGGGCGCGGGCCGCATCCTGTTCGTGGAAGACGAGGCCGCCGTGCGCGGCATCGCCGCCCGCCTGCTGCGCCAGCGCGGCTATGAGGTCATCGAGGCCGAGGACGGCGAACAGGCGCTGGAGCTGGCCGAGGAGCACGCGGGCCAGATCGACATGATGATCTCCGACGTCATCATGCCCGGCCTCGACGGTCCCAGCCTGCTGAAGAAGGCGCGCAAATATCTCGGCGACGCCCCGGTCATGTTCATCTCGGGCTATGCCGAGAGCGACTTCTCCGACCTGCTGCAGGACGAGACCGGCGTCTCCTTCCTGCCCAAGCCGCTGGACATCAAGACCTTGGCCGAGCGGGTGAAACAGGAACTGCACGCCGGCTGACCAATCGTTCACTTGTCAGCGTCGATCCCCCGCGCCACGGTCCGCGCCGGGTACCGGAGGGTCTGGGTATGAAGTTCGTCGCCGCCAGTCTGGCTGTCTTGTCACTCGGTCTCGCGACCCCCGTTCTGGCCCAGACGCCCCCGCCGGTCCGCTACGAGCTCAGCTTCGAGAACTCCGCCCACCACGAGGCGCAGGTCCGGGTCACCTACAGCGACCTCGCCGGCGGACCGGTGCGGTTCGAGATGTCCCGCTCGTCGCCGGGCCGCTACGCGATCCATGAGTTCGCCAAGAACCTCTATTCGCTGACCGCCGTCGACGGCGCCGGACGGCCTCTGACGGTCGAGCGCACCGACCCCTACGGCTGGACCGTCTCGGGCCATGACGGCACGGTCACCGTCACCTACACCCTGTTCGGGGATCGCGCCGACGGCACCTACGCCCAGATCGACGCCACCCACGCCCACCTGAACATGCCCGCCACCCTGCTGTGGGCGGTCGGCTACGACGAGCGGCCGGTCACCCTGACGTTCCGGCCCTACGATCCGGACTGGGCCGTGGCGACCCAGCTGCAGGCGACCGGCGAGGAGTTCGTCTTCAGCGCGCCGAACCTGCAGTACCTGATGGATTCGCCGGTCGAGATCAGCGACTTCATGATGCGCTCGTGGGACGTCACGGACGGGGATGAGACCCGCACCATCCGCCTCGCGATCCACCATCCCGAGACGGAAGTGGAGGGCGAGCTGTTCGTCGAAAAGGCCAAGGCGGTCGTCGACCAGCTGATCGCGGTCTTCGGCGACGTGCCCGACTTCGACTACGGGACCTACACCTTCATCGCCGACTACCTGCCGCAGGTCAGCGGCGACGGCATGGAGCACCGCAACTCCACCATCCTCAGCGGCTCGCGCTCGCTGAGCGAGGCGAACTACAGCCAGATCGGCACCCTCAGCCACGAGTTCTTCCATTCGTGGAACGTCGAACGCATCCGCCCGCGTGAGCTGGAGCCGTTCGACTTCACACGCGCCAATCCGACCCCGTCCCTGTGGTTCGCCGAGGGCTTCACCAACTACTACGGCCCCCTGGCCGTCCGCCGCGCGGGCGTGTCGAACATCGACGCCTTCCTCGCCAACGTCGGCGGCCAGTTCAACGCGGTGCTGAACAGCCCGGCCCGCGGCTACGGCTCGCCGCAGGAGATGAGCCTGCGCGCGCCCTTCGTCGATGCGGCGACCTCGATCGACCCGAACAACCCCAACATCTTCGTCAGCTATTACACCTGGGGCGCGGCCCTGGCCCTGTCGCTGGACCTGACCCTGCGCGACCGGTTCCAGAACGTGACGCTGGACGACTACATGCGCTGGATGTGGCGGAACCACGGGGTCAACGAGGTCCCCTATACGCCGGACGACCTGCGCAAGGGGCTGGCCGCGGTCACCGGTGATCAGGCCTTCGCCGACGCCTTCTTCGCCCTCAGCGTCCAGGGCAGCGAGCTGCCGGACCTCCAGCCCATGCTGGCGCAGGCGGGCATCCTGATGCGCCCGCGCAATCCGACCGCCGCTTGGGCGGGCCCCGTGCGGCTGCAGGTCAACGGCGAGACCGTCCGGTTGGCGACGGCGACGGTTCCGGGCACCGGCCTCTACCTCGCCGGTCTGGAAAGCGGGGACGAGATCGTCGCGCTGGGCGACACCACGATCGACAGCCAGGCCGGCTGGGACGACGCGCTCAAGGCCCTGAAGCCCGGCGACACCGTCGCGGTCCGCTTCAACCAGCGGGGCGCCGAACGGACCGGGCAACTGACCCTGGGCAATGATCCGAACGTCGAACTGGTCCGCATCGAAACCACCGGCGTTCAGCCCACCGCCGAACAACTGGCCTTCCGCACCGCCTGGCTGGGTGCGGAGACCGTCCAACCCTGACTTGCCAGAAGATGACCGGCGGCGTTCAGTGCCGCCGGGTCCGCCATCCATGACCTTGGGAGTTCGTCATGCTTGATCGTCGCCGTTTCCTTCTGACCACCGCCGCCGGCGCCGGTCTGGCCGCCACGGGCGGCGCGGTCTTTGCGCAGGAGGCTGGCTCCGCCGACGCGGCCCTGTCCACGGTGATGGACGGCATCACCCGCGACCATCTGCTCAGCTCTCCGGAACTGCTGACCATGCTGGGCATGGACAAGGGGCCGGGCGCGGCGATGAAGGCCCAGCTGGATGACCGCTCCCTGGCCAAGCAGCAGGAGGACAAGGTCAAGTTCGTGGCCTCGATGACCGCCCTGAACGGCATCGACCGCGAGGCCCTGTCGCCGCGCTTCAAGGTCTATCACGACACGGTCAAATTCTTCGGGGACACGGCGATCCAGGGCTATGACTTCCCGTACGGCGGGGGGATGTTCCCGTCGCCCTATACGGTCAGCCAGCTTGGCGGCGCCTACCAGAGCACCCCGGACTTCCTCGACAGCCAGCACTCCATCGACACGGCCGAGGACGCCGAGGCCTATCTGTCGCGCCTGTCCGCGCTCGCCCGGGTCTTCGATCAGGAGACCGAGCGGATGCGTGGCGAGTTCGCCGCTGGCGCGACGCCGCCGGACTTCGTGATCCAGCGCGCCACCGGCCAGATGGGCTCGATCCTCAACGCCGATCCGGCGTCGCTGACCCTCGTCACCTCGGTCGCGCGCCGCGCCGCGGAGAAGGGACTGGCGGGCGACTGGGCCGCCCGCGCCCTGGCCATCGTCAACGGCGACGTCCTGCCGGCGTTGACTCGCCAGCGCGACGCCCTGGCCGCCCAACTGCCGACCGCCTCGCACGACGCCGGCTGCTGGCGTCTGCCGAACGGCGAGGCCTATTACGACTACGGGCTGAAATTCTACACGACCTCGTCCATGACCGGGCAGGAGATCCACGAGATGGGTCTGGAGCAGGTCGCGGAACTCAGCGCCCGCGCCGACGTCCTGCTGCGCGCCCAGGGCCTGACCCAGGGCACCGTCGGCCAGCGGATCGCCTCCATCGCCTCCCACGTCCCGGGGCAGGTCTATCCGAACACCGATGAGGCCAAGGAACAGCTGCTGGCCGACCTCAACGCCCAGATGGCGACGGTCATGGCGCGGATGCCGGAATACTTCGGCCGCCTGCCCACCTCGGCCTGCGACATCCGCCGCGTGCCCAAGGAGATCGAGGCCGGCGCGCCGGGCGGCTACTACCAGTCGCCGTCGCTGGATGGCTCGCGTCCGGGCGCCTACTACATCAACCTGCGCGACACGGCCGAGTGGCCGAAATTCACCCTGCCGACCCTGACCTATCACGAGGCGGTGCCGGGCCATCACTTCCAGATCGCCCTGCAGCAGGAGAAGACCGACACCCCGCTGCTGCTCAAGGTGCTGGGCTTCTCGGCCTATTCGGAAGGCTGGGGCCTGTACTCGGAACAGCTCGCCGACGAGATCGGCATGTACGAGAACGATCCGTGGGGCCGGATCGGCTGCATCCAGTCGCTGATGTTCCGCGCGGCGCGTCTCGTGGTCGACTCGGGGCTCCACTACAAGCGCTGGAGCCGCGAGGAAGGCATCCGCTACATGGTCGACACCCTCGGCGATCAGGAAAGCTCGATCACCACCGAGGTCGAACGCTACGCCGTCTGGCCGGGTCAGGCCTCCAGCTACAAGGTCGGCCACACGACCTGGGTCCGCCTGCGCGAGGAGGCGAAGGCGACGCTGGGCGACCGCTTCGACATCAAGGGCTTCCACGACACCGGTCTGGACGCCGGCGGCGTGCCGCTGACGGTGCTGGAGCGGGTGATCGGCGACTGGGTCGCCAGCCGTCGCGGCTGAGGGGAGTCCGCGTGATGATCGACCGCCGCCGCCTTCTGATGACCGCCGCCGCGGGGACGGCGGTCGCCGCCTCCGGGATCGCGCTCGCCGCGCCGCGCGACGCGGACGCCGAGCTGGACGCCCTGCTGCAGGGCTGGTTCGACCGGGACATCGAACAGTCGCCTGAAACCGCCACCAACCTCGGTCTCGACCGGGGCGCGCGGGCGGGGCTGTCCGGCCAGCTGACCGACTACAGCGAGGCGGCCTGGCGGGACCAGCGGGCGCAGGCGGTCGAACGCCTGCGCGTCTTCAACGCCTTCGGCGGTCCGGGCGACCTGTCCGACGCGGGCAAGGTCAATCACGCGGTGGCCGCCTTCCGCATCGGGACGGCCGCGACCGGCGCGGGCTTCGACTACGGCTCGACCCTCGGCGGGGGGCGGATGGGGCCCTATGTCGTCAACCAGCTGACCGGCGCCTACTTCACCGTGCCGGACTTCCTGGACAACCAGCACCGGGTCGAGGACCGCGACGGCGCGGACGCCTTCCTGTCGCGCCTGTCGGCCTTCGGTCCGGCGGTCGATGCCGAGACGGTCCGCATCCGCGCGGACGCGGGCAGGGGCGTCATCCCGCCGGACTTCATCATCGACCTGACCGTCGGCCAGTTGCAGGCCCTGCATCGCCAGCCGGCCGCCGACATGGCCATGGTCCGCGCGCTGGAGCGCAAGGCCTCGGCTCTGGGCCTGAGCGGCTACGGCGAGCGCGCCGCCCGCATCGTCGAGGTGGAGGTGAAGCCCGCCCTGACCCGGCAGATCGAGCTCTTCCAGACCCTGCGGCCCCGGGCCGTGCACGAGGCGGGCGTCACACGCCGCCTGCCGGACGGCGAGGCCTTCTACGCCCACGCCCTGAAGCACTGGACCACCACCGCCCTGACCGCCGACGAGATCCACGCGATCGGCCTGCAACAGGTGGCCGAGATCAGCGCGGGCATCGACGTCATACTGCGCTCGCAGGGCATGACGCAGGGCACGGTGGGCGAACGGATCGACGCCCTCAACAAGGACCCCGCCCAGCTCTACGCCGAGACCGATGAGGCCAAGGCCCAGCTGATCGCGGACCTGAACCGTCAGGTGCAGGCGCTCGAGCCGCTGCTTCCCCGCGTGTTCGGCCGTCTGCCGCGTTCCGGCGTCGAGGTCCGTCGCGTGCCGCCGGCCATCGAGGCGGGCGCCCCGGGCGGCTACTATCAGGGGCCGCCGCTCGACGGCTCACGGCCGGGCGCCTACTACATCAATCTGCGCGAGGCGAAGAACTGGCCGCGCTTCTCCCTGCCGACCCTGACCTATCACGAGGCCACGCCGGGCCATCACCTGCAGGTCGCCCTGCAGCGCGAGAATACCGGCCTGCCCCAGTACCGCCGGGCCAACGGCTTCTCGGCCTACAACGAGGGCTGGGCGCTGTACGCCGAGGCCGTCGCCGCCGATGACCTGGACGTCTATGCGACTGATCCGCTGGGCCGGGTCGGCTTCCTGATGTCCTATCTGTTCCGGGCCGTGCGTCTGGTGGTGGACACCGGCATGCACGCCAAGGGCTGGAGCCGCGAGCAGGCCGTCGACTACATGGTCGCCTCGGGCGCCAAGCCGGTCGGCGCCGCCAACAGCGAGATCAACCGTTACGCCTCGATGCCGGGGCAGGCCTGCGCCTACAAGATCGGCCATACGGTGATCGCGCGCCTGCGGGACGAGGCGTCGGCGCGGCCGGGCTTCGACCTGCGGGCCTTCCACGACAAGGTGCTGGCCAACGGCTCGGTGCCGCTGGCGGTGCTGGAACAGCTGCTCCGGGTCTAACCCCCGGCGCGGGCCTCGATCACCGCGGGGTCCGCGTCGGCGACCGACATCAGCCATTCGCGGAAGCGCCGGATCTTGGGCGACCGGCGCCGGCCCTCGGGCCAGACGACATAGTAGCCGGTGTTGAACGACACCGTCTGGGCGAAGGGCCGCACCAGCAGGCCCGCCTTGATCTCGCGCGCGAAGAAGATGGGCGAGCCCAGCGCCACCCCCTGTCCGCCCAGCGCCGCCGCCACCTCCAGCACCTGGTAGTCCGCCGTCAGCCGGGTGGCCGGGCGGCGCCCGTCGCTGAGCCCGGCGGCGGCGAACCAGGCGGCCCACTCCTTCTCCATGCCGATGCGCGGCGCCTCCAGCAGGTCGCAGGGGCTTTCCAGCTTCAGCCGCTCGGCCATCTCCGGGCTGCACAGCGGGGTGAAGACCGACGGCATGATCTGCTGGCTCTCCAGTCCCGGCCAGTCGCCGTTGCCGGACCGGATGCCCACGTCGAACCCCTCGCGCGACAGGTCGAGCAGGCCGGGGTTGGTGTCCAGCCGCACCGCCAGCCCCGGGTTCGACAGCTGGAAGGCGCCCAGGTGCGGCGCCAGCCACTGGCTCGCCAGCGTCGCCAGCGTCGTGATCGACAGGATGTGCTCGTCCGCCTCGGTCAGGTCGCTGATCGCCCGGCGCAGCAGGGTGACGGCCTCGGTCGCGGCGCTGGACAGGCGTTCGCCGGCCTCGGTCGGCTGCACCTCGCGCGGCAGGCGGCGGAACAGGCTCTGGCCCAGCCGGCCCTCCAGCGCCTTGATCTGCCAGCTGACCGCCGCCTGGGTCATGCCCAGCTCCTCGGCGGCGCGCGTGAAGCTTTTCAGGCGCGCGGCGGCCTCGAACACGCGGATCGAGGCGAGGGGAATTCCGGAAAGCGGGTCGGCCATAAGCGAGCCTTATGAGGTGGCGGACCAATCTGGTTTGTCCGTCGGTCCTGTCAAGGCGATAGTCCCGTTGTCACCAACACCAACCAGAGGAGGTCGTGATGGAAGAAGTGCACCACACGCATAAGGAGCCTGCATGGGGCTGGGCCTCGGTGCTTGAGGACTGGCGTCGCAGCCGCACCCGCCGGCGCCTGCGCGCCCAGGCCGGGTTCGAGGCCGCCCGCCGCCGCTGAGGTTCCTCCCCGATCCGGTCCGCCGCAGGCGAATGTCCCTTCCCCCGCGTTGACCGTCGGCTCTCTCTCCTGAGGGCCGGGGCCCGAACTCCGGAGTTTCCTGCTCCCGGGGTTCGGGCTGATTTAATTCCGGCCTCCCCGGCCGCTTGTCTCCCGGTCAGGCTCACGCGAAGGTGGGCCGGTCATTCCGGGGGAAGTCAGATGATCAGCCGTCGCCGTCTGTTGGGAAGGTCCGCCGCGGGGCTGGCTCTGGTCGCCTTGCCCGCCGTCGCCCGCGTGCCCGACGCCGCCCGGACGCAGGCGCGCGCCCTGTACGACAGCATTTTCGAGGCGGGGCTCGAAGCCTCGCCGATGAACGCGACCAGCCTCGGGCTGGACACCGGCGCGCGCGCCGCCCTGAAAGGACGGCTGGACGGCCGCGCCTATGCGGATCGCCTGAATACCTTCCGGTCGATGGCGGAGGCCCGTCCGGCCCTGGCCGCGATCGACGCCTCGGCCCTGTCGGGGCGTGACCGGTCCGACTATGACACCGTGGTCTGGATGGCCGACCGGGCGGCGGATATCGGCGCCTTCCCGTTCGGCGGCGTCGACAGCTACGGCTATCCCTGTCCCTATGTCGTCAGCCAGCTGACCGGCCTCTATCAGGCGGTTCCGGACTTCCTCGACAGCCAGCATACGGTCGCGAACGTCGCCGATGCCGAGGCGTATCTGTCCCGCCTCGAAAGCTTCGCCGAGGGCATGAACCACGAGACCGCGCGCGTGGCGAAGGACGCGACCGAGCACGGGCTCATTCCGCCGGACTTCATCATCCGCAAGACGGTGGTCCAGCTGCGGGCCCTGCGCGCGCAGTCGGGAGAGGCGGCGCCTTTGGTCCAGTCCCTGGTCCGCAAGGCGGCGGAGGCCGGCGTGCCGGGCGACTGGTCCAGCCGCGCCGCCGCCCTCGTCGACGGTCCGGTCGCGACCGCCCTCGACGCCCAGATCGCGCAGATGGAAAGCCTGCTGCCGCGCGCCGCGCATGAGGCCGGGATCGGCGCCCGGCCGAACGGCGCGGCCTATTACGACCTCTGCCTCCGCTTCCAGACCTCCACCGGCCTGACCCCGCGAGAGGCGCATCAGGTCGGGCTGGACCAGGTCGCGCAGATCGAGGCCCTGGCCGATCCGCTGCTGCGGGCCCGCGGCTACACCGAGGGTTCGGTCGGGGCTCGCCTGACCGCCTTCGGCAAGGACCCGGACTACCTCTATCCGAACACCGACGACGGGCGCGCCGCCCTGCTGGCCGACCTCAACCGTCAGGTCGCCGCCGTCGAGGCGCGGCTGCCGGACATGTTCGAGCGCCTGCCCCGCGCCCGCGTCGAGGTGCGGCGGGTGCCGGTGTCGATCGAACTGGGCGCGCCCCGCGGCTATGCGCAAAGCCCGTCGCTGGATGGGTCACGGCCGGGCGCCTACTACATCAACCTGGTCGACACCCACATCTGGCCGCGCTGGTCCCTGCCGACCCTGACCTATCACGAGAGCCTGCCGGGCCATCACCTGCAGGGCGCGCTGGCGCTGGAGGCGACCGACACCCCGCTGCTGCTCAAGTCGATGGGCTTCAACGCCTACGGCGAGGGCTGGGGCCTGTACGCCGAGCAACTGGCCGACGAACTGGGCATGTACGACGCCTTCCCCGAAGGCCGGCTCGGCTATCACCAGTCCTTCCTGTACCGGGCCGCCCGCATCGTCATCGACACCGGCATCCACGCCCTCGGCTGGAGCCGCGAACAGGCGATCCGCTACATGATCGACACCGTCGGCCTGGCCCCCGGCGCCGCCGAGAGCGAGTGCGAACGCTACTGCGTCTGGCCGGGTCAGGCCTGCGGCTACAAGATCGGCCACACTGAGATCGACCGTTTGCGCAGCGTGGCCCGCGAGCGCGCCGGCGACCGCTTCGACATCAGGAGCTTCCACTCGGCCGTCCTCGACGGCGGGGCCATGCCGCTGGAGGTGCTGGGGCGGGTCGTCGACCAGTGGACGGCGGCGCGGCTGGCCTAGCCTCGCGTCCGCCACAGGGTCGGCCAGACGTCCGGGGTCATGCCCCAGCAGTCGCCCATCGACCGTTCCTCGGACAGGACAAAGCCGCCCGTGGTCCAGGTCCAGGTGGTGATCGTCCCGCAGTCCCCCAGGCCCCGGCCGCGCGGGAAGACCGTCAGGGTCCGGCGCGCCGGATCATAGATCGGGTTGACCAGCCAGGGGCCCTCGCCGCCGATGTCACCCTCGGTGCGTGGGGTGCGTTCGGGCAGGGGGGCGAGGCGGACGTTCGAACCGTCCGGACGGGCCAGGTACAGCACATAGGTGGCGTTGTAGGCGCCACTGCCGCAGGGAATGCCCCACAGCACCGTCTGCCCGTCCAGCCGCGCGCCCAGCACGGCCTTGTCCAGATACTCGTTGCTCTCGGCCCGGCAGGCCTTCACGGCCTCCAGCCCCTCGATCGCGGCCGGGACCGTGAGTCCGCGCGGCTCATCCTCCATCGGATTGGCCGCGCCCTCGAAGCCGCGTTGCGAGACCTGCGGGGCAGGGGTGGCGCGGGGCAGGACCGGCGCGGCCGGGACCGTCGAGGCCGGACGGTCGCCTCGCCGCAACAGGGCCGTGGTGGTGTCCAGCCGGCCCTGCCGCTCGTCGATCCAGAGCAGGGCCGCCGATATGCCCGAGGCGGGCAGCGCCTCCGTCTGGCCGCCCGAGCTCAGGGCCAGGGTGCGGGAGGCGGGCAGGGCGGCGATGACGGCGCGCGCCCGGGCCGCCGCCGCGTCGGCGTTGGCGGCGTCCTGCGCCCCGCCCCGCACGGCGTAATCGCGGCCGTCGATACGCAGGCGCAGGGTCTCGGGCGCCTTGTCCGCGTCGCCGAAGGCCCAGCTGCCGATCGAGACCCTCGGCACGGCGTCCGGTCCGGCGTCGATGGCGATGCGGATCCAGCCGCTGTCCGAACCGCCCCAGGCGACGCAGGCGTTGCCGTTGTCGCAGGCCGCGCGCCACTCCCGGAACTCCCGCATCTCCGGGATCACCGGCGCGGGGGCGGGCGTCCGGGCGGCCGTGGGCGCCGGTGCCGCGCCCGGCGCTTCCGTGGCGGGGTTCGGTCCTGCGTCCTCCCGCCCGCAGGCGGCGAGGGCGAACAGGGCGGCCAGGGCGGTCGGGGTCAGGCGTCGCATGGGTTGTCCCCCCTGAAGATCAGACCTTGCGCAGGCCGGACGGCTTGTGGACCGCCCGCGCGTGGGTTCGCGCACTCTCCACCAGATACTCCGGATTGTCCGGCGCGGCGGCGACCTTGTGACCCTTTATCTGCGCGGGGGCGGTCAGTTTTCGAACCACCGTGCCGGTGCTCCGGCCCTGGCTGTGCCGCCACTCGACCCGGTCGCCGGGATGCAGCTCTTTCGTCATTCCGCTTGTCCTTCAGGGCCCGCTCATAGTCAGCGAGCACGCGGCGCATCAGTTCCGCGTCCACCAGGACCGGAGCTTCGCAGAAGGTGAGGATCCATTGCTCGGTGAGTCGGTCCAGGTCATCGGCCATGCGCCCCTTCGGTGTTTGAAAGCCATCCACTGACAAGGCCAACGAGCCCCGGGGCGATGGCGTTCAGCTTGACCGCAGAAGACTTTTCCGGGGCAGGGTAAACGCCGATAACCCGTGCGGCGCCCGGTCGGGCTTTGCGCCCCGGCGCGAGGGGGCTATACCCCCCGCCGACCCTTCATATTCCTCAAGTCAAAGGCAGCATGCGCATGGCCAAGATCAAGGTCGCCAACCCCATCGTCGACATCGACGGCGACGAAATGACCCGGATCATCTGGCAGATGATCAAGGACAAGCTGGTCTTCCCGTTCCTGGATCTGGAACTGGACTACTACGACCTGGGCATGGAGCACCGCGACGCCACCGACGACCAGGTGACGATCGACGCCGCCAAGGCCATCCAGAAGCACGGCGTCGGCGTGAAGTGCGCCACCATCACCCCGGACGAGGCCCGGGTGAAGGAATTCGGCCTGAAGAAGATGTGGAAGTCGCCGAACGGCACCATCCGCAACATCCTCGGCGGCGTCGTCTTCCGCGAGCCGATCATCTGCTCGAACGTGCCGCGTCTGGTGCCGGGCTGGACCCAGCCGATCGTCGTCGGCCGTCACGCCTTCGGCGACCAGTACAAGGCCACCGACTTCCTGATGCCGGGCGCCGGCACCCTGTCGATCAAGTTCGTCGGCGACGACGGCCAGGTGATCGAGCACGAAGTCTTCAAGTCGCCGTCGGCCGGTGTGGCCATGGGCATGTACAACCTCGACGACTCGATCCGTGACTTCGCGCACGCCTCGTTCGCCTACGGCCTGGCCCGCAACTACCCGGTCTATCTGTCGACCAAGAACACCATCCTCAAGGCCTACGACGGTCGCTTCAAGGACATCTTCCAGGAAGTCTTCGACGCCGAATACGCCGAGGAGTTCAAGAAGCGCGGCCTGACCTACGAGCACCGCCTGATCGACGACATGGTCGCGGCCGCGATCAAGTGGTCGGGCGGCTTCGTCTGGGCGTGCAAGAACTACGACGGCGACGTGCAGTCGGACGTCGTGGCGCAGGGCTTCGGTTCGCTGGGCCTGATGACCTCGGTCCTGATGACCCCGGACGGCAAGGTCATGGAAACGGAAGCCGCCCACGGCACCGTGACCCGTCACTACCGCCAGCACCAGAAGGGCGAGGCCACCTCGACCAACTCGATCGCCTCGATCTTCGCCTGGACCCGCGGCTTCAAGCACCGCGCCAAGCTGGACGACAACGCCGAACTGGCCAAGTTCGCCGAGACCCTCGAGAAGGTCGTCGTCGACACCGTCGAGGCCGGCTTCATGACCAAGGACCTGGCCCTGCTGGTCGGCGACACCCAGTCGTGGCTGTCGACGGAAGGCTTCCTGGACAAGGTCGCCGAGAACCTGACCAAGGAACTGGCCGCTTAATCAAGCGCGCTATCGTTCGCCGCGCGGCGGCTCACGGCTTGAGCGCGGAAGACTGAACCTGAGGCCCGCCGGATTCGCGTCCGGCGGGCCTTTCGTTTGAGCCGCCCGCCGGTTCGTGCATTGTGGTCCGGTTAACGGAGGGCGGGCGTGAAACTCATCGGACGGCTCATTCTGGCGGCGATCGTGATCGCGGCCGTCAGCTTCTTCGCGGCGCCGGGCGTGGCCTTCTTCGCCATCCGGTCGGCGGCGGACGCCAATGATGCGGCGGCCCTGTCGCGGCTGATCGACTACACCGCCGTGCGCCAGTCCCTGCGGCCGCAGCTGACCGGCAATCCGGCGGCCCAGGCCCCCGCGCCGTCGTTCCTTGAGGATCCCATCGGCGCCGTCAAACGCCAGTTCGAACAGGCCGTGCCGCAGCTCGGGCCGAACCCGGACGCCTATCTGACCCCCGCCGCCGTCGCGGCCCTGACCCGGGGCGAGGGCCGGTACGCCTCGCAACGCACGGCGACGACGTCCGACGCGCAGCGCCATGATCCCTTCCCGGAGCCGGTGTTCTGGGGCGTCAATCGCGCTCGCATGGCCGTGACCGACGAGGGCGGTTCGAAGACCGTCTTCACCTTCGAACGGCGCGGCCCGTTCGAGTGGCGGCTGGTGCATGTCGGTCTGCCCGACGGGGTCGCCCCCGCTCCCGCACCCGTCCCGCGCGTCGGAAACAGCGGCAGCCACGCCGGTTGATACCGGTCCCACTGGCGTCCCGTCTCGACTCGGGCAACCGTAGCCGTGGGGAGGCGTTACGACGCCAGAGGGAAGTTATGACGAAAAAACTGCTGACCGGCGGCGTGCTGGCGGCGGCGCTGCTGCTGGCCGCCGCCTGGGGCCTCGCGCCCATCTTCACCGGCCAGGCGCTGATCCGCGCGGCCAAGGCCGGGGACGCCCGCAAGCTGGAACAACTGGTCGATTTTCCGGCCCTCAGGGACAGCCTCAAGGAAGAGCTGAACCAGGAGCTGGTGCGCCGGGTGGGCAATGACCCGCGGCTGGCCGAGCGTGGGCTGGGCGGTCTGGGAATGATGCTCGCGCCGATGCTGCTGTCCGGCGCGGTCGACACGGTGGTGACGCCCGAGGTGCTGGCCCAGATGGTCACCACGGCCGAGGCGCCCGACCCCTCGAAGCCGGCGCCGTCCGAGCCCGGCGACGCGCGGGACGACAAGGACATCCATCAGGCGTGGGGCTACCGCGACCTGAACCACTTCGCCGTGACCCTGACCGACCGCGATCACCCGGACCAGCATCTGGCCCTGATCCTCGAGCGTCGCGGTCTGTTCCGCTGGCAACTGGCCGCGGTGGACCTGCAGTCGGAAGCGGGATGACCGGCTGCTGGGCCGATGTCAGGCAGACCGTTGAAGAGGTGATCGCTGAACGGCCCGACGATTACGGTGTCGGCGTGCGGGCGATCATGGCGGATGTGCTGGCGTTGATGGAGAGGCTGGACCGGGCACGCCCCTATGTCGGCCCGGGCTACTGGCCCACCTTCGTGCTGAACTTCGACGAGCCGGGGTTCGAAAACCTGCAGCTGGAAGTCTTCGACGACCGGATCGAGGTCTACCGCTTCTACGACCAACTGTTTGAGGTCTGGAACGAAGAGCACACGCCCGGAGAAGGCTTTTCGGAAGCCTTCATCCGGGAACTGCCTGCTTCAGGCGCCTAGGCCAGCGCCGCCCGCACGGCCGCCAGACCCTCTTCGGCCTTGGAACCGTCCGGGGCGCCGCCCTGGGCGAAGTCGGGCTTGCCGCCCGCGCCCTGACCTCCCATCGCCAGCACCGCCGCGCGGGCCAGGTCGGCCGCGTTGACCTTGCCGACGATGTCCGAGGTCGCGGCGACGGTGACCGCCGCCTTGCCGTCCGTCACGCCGATCAGGGCGACGACGCCCGAACCGACCTGCTTGCGGAAGTCCTCGGCCACGCCGCGCAGGCCCTTGCCGTCCACGCCGTCCAGGACGCGGGCGATCAGCTTGACGCCGTTGATCTCCTCCGGGGCCGAGCTCGCGCCCGAGCCGCCGCCCAGCGCCAGTTGCTTCTTCAGCTCGGCGACCTGCTTCTCCAGCGTCTTGACCGAGGTCTGCAGGCCTTCGACGCGACCGGCCACGTCGCCGGTCTGGACCTTGAAGTCGCGGGCCAGCTTGCGGGTCACCCCGGCCTGGCCTTCCAGATACAGGCGCGCGGCTTCCCCGGTCAGCGCCTCGATCCGGCGCACGCCGGACGCGACGCCGGTTTCCTGGATGACCTTGAACAGGCCGATGTCGCCGGTGCGGGCCACGTGGGTGCCGCCGCACAGTTCGACGGAATAGGGCGCGTTGTCCGACACCAGCGAGCGACCCAGCGTCAGGACGCGGACTTCCTCGCCGTACTTCTCGCCGAACAGGGCGATGGCGCCGGCCTCGATGGCGGCCTCGGGGGCCATCAGCTTCGTTTCCGCCGGGACGTTCTGGCGGATGACCGCGTTCACCTCAGCCTCGATGGCGGCCAGCTCGTCCTCGGTGACCGGGGCGGCGTGGCTGAAGTCGAAGCGGGCGCGTTCGGCGTCAACCAGCTGGCCCTTCTGCGCGACCTGCGGACCCAGAACGTTCTTCAGCGCCGTGTGCAGCAGGTGGGCGGCGGAGTGGTTGGCGCGGGTGGTGGTGCGCTTGTCGGCGTCGACCAACTGGGCCGCGCGCGTGCCGATCTCCAGCTTGCCGGCGGTGATCTGGGCCGACAGGACGTGCAGGTCGCCCGCGTGTTTCTTGACGTCGATGACCTCGGCCTCGCCGCCGGGCCATTCGAACGTGCCGTGGTCGCCCGCCTGACCGCCGCTCTCGGCGTAGAAGGGGGTGGTGTCGAACAGGACCTCGACGATGTCCCCGGCCTCGGCCGAGTCCACCGGCGCGCCGCCGTTCATCAGGGCCAGGACCTCGCCCGAGCCCTCGATGTTGTCATAGCCGGTGAAGACCGTCGGCCCGAGGCGATCGCGCACGGCCAGCCATTCGGCGGCGTTGGCGGTCTGGCCCGAGCCCTTCCAGTTCTCGCGCGAGCGCTGGCGCTGCTCGGCCATGGCCTCCTGGAAGCCGTCGACATTGACCGAGAAACCGCGACGGCGGGCCTCGTCCTGCGTCAGGTCCAGCGGGAAGCCGTAGGTGTCCGACAGGGTGAAGGCGGTCTGGCCGTCCAGCATGTCGCCGGGGCGGAAGCCCTGAACCGCCGTGTCGAACAGGGCCATGCCCTTGCTGAGGGTGGTGCGGAAGCGGATCTCTTCCTGCTTCAGCGTATCCTCGATGAAGGGCTGGGCGCGCTTCAGCTCGGGATAGGCCTCGCCCATCTCCGACACCAGCGTCGGCACCAGACGGTGCATCAGCGGATCGGAGGCGCCCAGCAGGTGGGCGTGGCGCATGGCGCGGCGCATGATGCGGCGCAGGACATAGCCCCGGCCCTCGTTCGACGGCGTAACGCCGTCGGCGATCAGGAAGGACGACGAGCGCAGGTGGTCGGCGATGACCTTGTGGCTGGCCGCGCGCTCGCCTTCGGACTTGGTCGAGGTGGCCTCTTCCGACGCCGCGATCAGGGTCTGGAACAGGTCGGTGTCGAACACCGAGTTCTTGCCCTGGAGAACGCTGGCGATGCGCTCCAGGCCCATGCCGGTGTCGACCGAAGGCTTCGGAAGGCTGCGAACGATCTGGTCGTTCTCCTTCTCGAACTGCATGAAGACGTTGTTCCAGATCTCCACGAAACGGTCGCCGTCCTCATCCGGCGAGCCGGGAGGGCCGCCGGGGACGTGGTCGCCGTAGTCGTAGAAGATCTCGGTGCAGGGGCCGCAGGGGCCGTTGTCGCCCATGGCCCAGAAATTGTCGCTGCCGGCGATGCGGACGATCTTGTGGTCCGGGAAACCGGTGACCTTCTTCCAGATGTCGAAGGCCTCATCGTCGTCGATGTAGACGGTGACCATCAGGCGGTCGGGCGACAGGCCGAAGTCCTTGGTGACCAGCGTCCAGGCGCGGTCGATCGCGTGTTCCTTGAAGTAGTCGCCGAACGAGAAATTGCCCAGCATCTCGAAGAAGGTCAGGTGGCGCGCGGTGTAGCCGACGTTGTCCAGGTCGTTGTGCTTGCCGCCCGCGCGGACGCATTTCTGCGAGCTGGTGGCGCGCGGGTAGGGCGGGTTGGCGGCGCCGGTGAAGTAGTCCTTGAACGGCACCATGCCCGCGTTGACGAACATCAGCGTCGGATCGTTCTGCGGCACCAGCGGAGCCGAGTGGACCTTCTCGTGGCCGTCGGCCGCGAAGAAATCGAGATAGGTCGAGCGGATCTGTTTCAGGCTGGCCATGGGTGTCGCGAACGTCGGTCAGGAAAAGGCAGGGAGGCAGCGTGCATATAGGTCTTTCGTCCTGAACGCATCACCCCCGCGTCCGGCGCGGGCGCATTGGCGGGCGTGCAGACGAAAAAAGGCCGCCCGATCCGGCGGGGATCGAGCGGCCGCTCCGTCCGGCTCGGCCCGGCGGGGTCGGATGGCGGGTCGACGGACCCGGCCGGAGAAGGTTCGGTGTGAAGGGTACTGGGCGCCGGGAGGGGCGGCGTTGCGCCCCTCGGCCCGCCTTCGCCGCTGCGCGGCTCCGGACGGTCCCCCTCCCCCGATGGGGGAGGTTAGCCCTCGAGGTCCTGGCCTTCGTCAGGCTCGGGCGAGCCGAGCATGTCGTCGGTGATCTTGTTGGTCGACTGGCGCACCGCCTTCTCGATGGCGGCCGAGACGTCCGGGTTGGCCTTCAGGAAGGCGCGCACGTTCTCGCGGCCCTGGCCGATGCGCTGGCTGTCGTAGGAGAACCAGCTGCCCGACTTCTCGATGATGCCGGCCTTCACGCCCAGGTCGATGACCTCGCCCAGCTTGGAGATGCCTTCGCCGTACATGATGTCGAAGATGACCTCGCGGAACGGCGGGGCGACCTTGTTCTTGACCACCTTCACGCGGGTGGTGTTGCCGACCACCTCGTCGCGGTCCTTGATCGCGCCGGTGCGGCGGATGTCCAGACGGACCGAGGCGTAGAATTTCAGCGCATTGCCGCCGGTCGTGGTTTCCGGCGAGCCGTACATCACCCCGATCTTGTGACGGATCTGGTTGATGAACAGGACGATGCATTTCGACTTGTTGATCGAGGCGGTCAGCTTGCGCAGGGCCTGCGACATCAGGCGGGCCTGGAGGCCGGGCAGGCTGTCGCCCATCTCGCCCTCGATTTCGGCGCGCGGCGTCAGGGCGGCGACCGAGTCGACCACCACGATGTCCACGGCGCCCGAACGGACGAGGGTGTCGACGATCTCCAGCGCCTGCTCGCCGGTGTCCGGCTGCGACACCAGCAGGTCGTCCAGGTTCACGCCCAGCTTCTGGGCGTAGACCGGGTCCAGCGCGTGTTCGGCGTCGACGAAGGCGGCGACGCCGCCCTTCTTCTGCACTTCCGCGACGGTGTGCAGGGCCAGGGTGGTCTTGCCCGAGGATTCCGGACCGAAGACCTCGATCACCCGGCCCACCGGCAGGCCGCCGATGCCGAGCGCCATGTCGAGGCCCAGCGAACCGGTCGAGACGCTTTCGATCTCCGCGACCTGCCCGGCCTTGCCGAGCTTCATCACCGAGCCCTTGCCGAAGGCGCGATCGATCTGCGCGATCGCCGCCTCCAGAGCGCGTTGCTTGTCGCCGTCTTCCTTGCCTACCAACTTCAGAGCCGCCTGTGACATTGCCTTCGTCTCCCTTGCCATGATTCCCATCTGGTTTCGGGAGAGACCCGCCACGGACCCGCCCCCTCGTTGTGTGAGGCGGACTATGTGCACGCTTTGTTCCGGTTCACAAGATGTTCTCTTTCTGTCCGCCCGAAGTTCCGGTTTCATGCGACCAAAAATGACGCATGGGGCGGCTGAAAGGCCTTACTGGACGCCGGCGCTGGCCACGGGGTCGGCGATCCGGGCGTAGCCGGACACGCCCGCGCCGAGCAGGAGCACCGCCAGGGCGACCATCAGCAGGGGCCTGCGCCCGGCCTGTTCCGGCGACAGCGGACGGACCAGCATCAGGCCCAGAAGCCCCAGCAGGGCGAGGACGCCCGGCAGGTCCATGCCGATGCCGAGGAAGACCGGATGGGCGATGGCGACCAGCCAGGCGCCGCCCACGGCGCCCGCGACGGCGACGGGGGCCAGGGCTCCGGCGCGGGTCAGGCCCGGATTGAGCGCCGCTGCGACCGTCGCCGCGGCCGCCGCCAGCAGGGCGGGCCAGGTCAGCAGGAAAGCGGTCTCGGGCGCCCCGGCCTGGGCGGCGGCGGCGAACACGAGGACGAGGGCGATCAGGCCAGTCCAGCCGCCCCAGACGGTGCGCGCGGCCAGTCCGGGCGCGGCCGACAGGGCGATGGCGACGCCGCCTGCGCCGAGGATCAGGGGGTTGAGGCCGCCTTCCAGAATGACCGCCAGCACGGTCAGGGCGGTCAGGGCCCCCGCCGTGACCCGCCGGTCAGGCCGGGCGCGTCCGCCCAGCACGGCGAGGATCATGGCCAGCACCGCCAGCGCCACCCCGGCCTCCAGCCAGGGCAGCCGGGCCAGCAAGGTGTAGTAGACGTCGGCGCTCTCGGCCCGCGACGACAGCAGGCCGCCCGCCAGCCGCACCACATGGGTGACGACCAGCCCGGCGGTCAGGAACCACAGGCCGTCGACCAGCCCGCGTCCGACCTCGGCGAAGGTCAGGCCCGCCCGCTTGCGCGCCAGGGCCGCGGCGACGCCCAGCAGGACGGCGGCCAGCCCCCACAGGGCCCAGCCGACAGCCGGCGGATAGCGGACGATGAAACGGCCGAAGACGTCGGCGTAGACGGTGTTGGTCGTGGCGGCGGGCAGGGCGGGCGCGCGCAGCAGGGCGTCGGCGCTCTCCAGCGCCTGCGAGCCGATATGCTGGACGCTGCCCCGGTCCAGCGCCTCCGGGGTGGAGGCCGCGGCGTGGTACATCTCGGGGCGGCCGATGAAGGCGAAGTTCAGCCCCTGGACGCCCCGGTTGGCCGGGATGGTGAAGTCGGTGCCGTTCGGCATGGTCTTGTAGACGAACACCGCCAGCGAGTTGGAGGTCACCCCGCCGGTGGCGCGCGTCGCGGCCCCGGCGAACAGGGCGATGGTCTGGTCGTTGCCCGCGCCGGTCTCGAACATCATGGCCCGGCCGCCGCCGCCCCGCGCCTCGAGGTTGACCACGGCGCCGATCCGGTCGCGCAGCGGATGGCCGCCCCAGAAGACCCGCGCGCCGTCCAGGTCCAGCTCCTCGCCGTCGGTCAGCAGGACGACCAGCGTCCGGTCGGCGGGGCCGCGCGCGCGGATGGCGCGGACGGCCTCCAGCACGGCGGCGACGCCGGTGGAATCATCGGCCGCGCCCGGAGAGTGGGGCGTGGTGTCGTAGTGGGCCATCAGGGCGACGGCGGGCAGGGCGGGGTTCCGGCCCGGCAGGACGCCGATCAGGTTGGTGACGCTGAAGTTCGCCGCCGCGGGGTCGCCGCCCTCCTCGGTCAGGCGACGGACGGCCCCCGGGGACAGGGGGCCGGTCTGGGTGCTGACCTGCAGGCCCAGGGCGGTCATCCGCGCCAGCAGATGCGCCTGGACCAGACGGTGCTCGGCCGATCCGACCGGATGCGGACGTCGGGCGATGCGGTTCACATCGACCATGGCGCGGCCGGCCGAGAAGGTGGTCGCGGGCGCGTCCACGGGCGCGGGGCGCGGGACCTGAAGCGTCAGCACGCCGACCGCCAGCGCCACCGCCAGCGATCCGATCAGCCACCAAAGCCGCATGAAGACGCTCCCCGATCAGACCGGACGAACGCTAGAGCAATTTCAGACGAGGTCGAGCCCGATGACGGGCGGCGTCAGGCCGCGCGGCGGATCGCCGAGGGGCTCTTCACGAACAGGCCCGGGCGGCCGGCCACCGCGCGGAAGGCCACGCTGTCGCCGTCGACGCGCTCGTCAGGGCCGAGGAACAGCACGCCGTCATCGACCAGCCGGCGCTCCAGATTGTCCAGCACCTGCGCCCGGCGCGCCGGGTCCACGTCATCCAGCAGGTTGCGGCAGAAGATGACGTCGAAACGGGTGTCGTCGGTCGGCGCGTCCAGCAGGTTGGCGCGGGCGAAGTGGACGGCGGCGCGCAGCTGGGGCTTGGCGATCCAGGCCTCGTCGGCCTGGTCGAACCAGCGCAGCATGGTCTCGGCCTTGAGCCCGCGCTGGATCTCGAAGCCGGTGTAGGCGCCGGTGCGGGCCTTCTCCAGCGCGCGCTGGGACAGGTCGGTGCCGACGATCTCGACCGGGGCCCCGGCGTCGAGGGCGGTCATGGCGATGGACAGGGCTTCCTGACCGGTGGAGCAGCCCGCCGACCAGATGCGCACCGGCTGGCCGCCGCGCGCGCGGCTGAGCGCGGGCAGCAGCTCCTTGCCCAAGGTGTCGAAGGTCGGCCGGTCGCGGCGGAACCAGGTCTCGGGATTCAGCAGGGCCTCGATGATCGCCCAGCCCAGGGTGGCGACCGGCTTGGCCCACAGGGAGCCCAGCATGGCGTCGACCGTCTCGAATCCTTCACGCCGGGCGACCGGGCCCAGCCGGTGCTCGGCCAGCTTCATCCGGTCGCGCGTCAGCCTGAACCCCGCGCGCGAGGCCATCAGCGATTGCAGGCGATCGAAGTCTTCCGGCGACATGGGTTCAGACGGCCCCCACCTCGGCGAATTTCGAGGTCAGGATTTCACCGTCGAACGGTTTCATCACATAGTCGTCGGCGCCCGCCGACAGGGCCTCGGCGATGCGGTCGGCGCGGGTCTCGATGGTGCAGAACAGCACCTTGGGCGCGTCCCCGCCCGGCAGGGTGCGCAGACGGCGCAGGAAGGTCAGGCCGTCCATGACGGGCATCGACCAGTCCAGCAGGATCACCTCGGGCATCACGCCCGCGCAGAAGGACAGGGCCTCGGAGCCGTCCGCCGCCTCGTCGACCTCGAAGCCGAGACCTTCGACGATGCGTCGCGCGACCTTCCGGATAATCCGGCTGTCGTCGACGATCAGGCAGGTCCTGGGGGTCAAGCGCATATCCTGCAGGCGAAGCGGGCCGCAACGCCCGCGTGTACTCTATCCGCCATGATCGCTTCGAGCCGGTTAACGAGTCCTTGGGAAGCCGACTTAATGCTCAGTTAGGCATGCGCGCGACCAGCGCGACACGGCCTTCCTCGACCTGCACGTCCAGGGCGCCGCCCGCGTCGTGGGCGGTCAGCCACAGCCAGTAGGGCTGGATCCACTGGCCCGGAAGGCCCTCCGCCAGCGGTTGCCCGGCCAGCCCGGTCACGGCCTCGCCCTTCAGCCGGGCGCGCGCGCCCTCGGCCACGCCCTCGATCACGATCCCGTCGCTGGCGACGTGGGTGCGGATGGTCGCCGTTCCGCCCGAGGGCAGGGCGGCCATGGTCAGATAGGCCAGGTTCACCAGCGCCCGCGCCTGCGGCTTGGAATAGGTCCCTTCGGTCACCGCCCAGTTCAGGGTCGCCCGGCCGCCTTCGGTCAGGCCCGACACCAGCACGCCCAGTTCCTCGCCGGAGAAGCGTTCGGCCGAGGTCGCGGCGCCGAAGGCCACGCGGGCGAAATTGACCAGGGCGATCATCTTCTTCGCGCTGGCCTCGATCAGGCCCATGGCGTCGTCGCGCATGTCCTGCGCGGTCGGATCCTTCAGCAGGTCCAGTCCCGAGCTGATCGCGCCGGCCGGACTGATGAAGTCGTGGCACAGCTTGCCGGCGACCAGGGTGGCCAGCGCCTGTCCGTCAGGCAGGCGCGCGGGTTGGGCGGTAGTCGGCGCGGTGTCGGTCATCGTGTCCGGAAAAGCTCAGTCAGAGTATCCCCAAGGCTGACCTGATTTGCCGGTTCTTCAAACCGCCCGGATGCTCTATCGGGTCGCGGATGAGCACACGACTGACCGCCGACCTCGCCTCGGGCGCCCTGGCCGAAGCGCTGGCCGACATCGCCGAGGACGCCGCGCGCGTCATCCTGCCGTACTGGCGTTCAGGCGTGGTGGCCGAGACCAAGGCGGACGACAGCCCCGTCACCCAGGCCGACCGCGAGGCCGAGGCGCTGATCCTCGAACGGCTGGCCGCCCTCTATCCCGAGGTGCAGGCCGTGGCCGAGGAGGCGGTGGCCGCCAACGGTGCGCCCAAGACCCTGGGCGAGTGGTTCTGGCTGATCGATCCGCTGGACGGCACGCGCGGCTTCGTCGAGGGCCGCGAGAGCTACACGGTCAACATCGCCCTGATCCATCACGACGCGCCGGTCGCCGGTGTGGTGTCCGCCCCGGCGACGGGGATCACCTGGCGAAGCGGCGCGCCGGGCAAGGGCGCCTTCCGTCGCCGCTTCGGCGAGACGTGGACGGCCATCAAGGTGCGCGAGCGTCCCGCCGCGCCGATCGCCCTGATGAGCCACAGCCTGACCGACGAGGACGCCGGCCGTCTGGGCGCGCGCTACGGCTGCGCCGAATGGCAGGGCATGGATTCCTCGCTGAAATTCTGCCTGATCGCCGAGGGCCGCTTCGACGCCTATCCGCGCACCGGTCCGACCTCTGAATGGGACACGGCGGCGGGGCAGGCGGTGCTGGAAGCCGCGGGCGGCCGCGTTCTGGCCGAGGGTGGCGAGCTCCTGCGCTACGGCAAGCCCGGGCACGCCAACGGCGGCTTCGTCGCCCTGGGCGGCTAGGTCGCCTCAGGCCGGGCGGGCCATCGGCTCCGGCATCGCCAGCACGGCGCGGTCCATCAACGCCGGAGCGCCCAGCTCACGCGCCGTCTCGATCGCCTCGGCCAGCATCAGGCCGACCGCGCGCGGCTGGGTCCGGGTCAGTCGGCCGCGCGCCATGAACAGGCGGGCCATGCCGATCTGGTCGGCCGCCCAGTCCAGCGGCTGCGTCCGGTCCGGACCGGACAGCCGGCGGCGCACGACTGCCTCCAGCCCGTTGAGACCCTGCACATCGCCCATGGCTTCCGACAGGGCCACCTCGGCGGTCAGTCGCCGCTCCCGCACAAGCGCGCCCAGCAGCAGGCCGGGCTCGCGGGTCAGGGCTTCCGCCTGGGCGAGAGTCAGCAGCGGCGTGTCCGCGCCCGCGCTCGCCAGCAGGACGGTCGCCCAGTCCAGCGGGCTGTGATCCGGGGTGAACTGATCGGCGGCGGCCTCGAACAGGGCGCGGCCCTGCGCCACGGCCGCTTCGTCCTTCGCCAGCGCGGCCAGAGCGGCCATGCCCGCTCCGGCCAGCGCCAGAGCCCGGGCGCGGGTCAACGGCCGCTGGTCCGGCGATGCCGCTTCGATGAGGGTGCGCAGGTCGCGGCCGGCCTGATCCAGCATGCGCGCGTCGCGGCGGCGCACCCCGGCCTCCAGCGACAGGGCCGCGCGGTCCAGTCTCAGTTCGTCCGCCAGGGTCGGGGGGAGGAGGCGGGCGTCATGCAGGGCGGCGTCCATCAGGGCGCCGGCGTCCATCAGGGCGTTGGTCTCCCCGCTCAGCCGGGCCTTGCGGGCGGACAGGCGGGCGTGCAGGGCCGCCGCGCCGGAGCGCGTCGCAGCCTTTTCGCAGGTCAGGCTCTGGATGTCCGACAGGGCGGCCGTCAGGGCCGCCGGACCGCCGAACAGGTCGTAGCGCAGCAGGTGGATAGCGCCGGACTCGATCGCCGCGGCGGCGGTTTGGTCCAGGCTGGTGGTGTGGCGGGCGGCGTCCGAGGCGGCCGAGGCGGCGCGCTCCAGGCTGGCGCGGCTGCCGGTCCGGCGGGCGTGTTCCCGCCACAGGGCCGCCGAGCGCATCCAGCCGTCGAACGGGCGGGCGGCGGACACGCGTCCCGCCTCGACGCCCTCGCGTCGCGCCTCGGTCTGGACCAGATCGGCGCTGATCAGTTCAAGCCAGCCGAGGTCCTCGCTCTCGCGGGCTTTCTCGAACAGCTTCCTCAGGTCGCGACCGAATTCGAACATGCACGCAGCTCCGGCTCCGTCCCGCTTCGGGACGGATGAGTGATCCCTGAGGCTTCACCAGCAAACGCAGCGCCGCGCCGGAAGTTCGATCCCGGCGGGACGGCGTCAGCGCGCCACGGCTTCGTGCAGGATTTCGTTCAGCCGCTCCATCATCAGCAGGAAGGTGTTGGCCTCGTCGCGGATGTGGTCCTGGGTCACGCCGCCGTCGGTCGTGATGTAGCGCTCGGCGTGGACGCGGTCGTTCAGCACCAGCGCCTTGCCGATGCGGTACTCGTCATTGAACTTGCTGACGGCGGCGGCGACCTTGGTGCGGTCGGCCGCTTCCAGACCCCAGCTCGAGAAGAACAGGATGCCGAAACAGCCCTGGGTGTCGCCCTCGATGTCGCAGGCGGCCATCTCGACCGAGAAGCGGAAGCCTTCCTGCGTCTCGACGTCGAACATGGTCTCGCTCGCCTTGGTGACGCTGGCGTAGCCGGAGTTGTTCAGCAGGGTCGATAGTTCCGACGCCAGGATCGAGCGATACACCTGCGCGCGCTCCACGCGGGCGGACTGGGCCGCGGCCGGCGTGGCCAGTGCGGCCGTCGCCAGGCCGAGCGAAAGGGCGGTGGTCAGAAGCAGGCGCATTGGTATCCCCCGGGTCGTGCGTCAGGGGGCTAGCTAGCCTTCCTCAAGGCGAGCGTTCAACGGGGTTCAACCGAGACGTGGCGTTCGGGCGCGGCACCGTTGCAGTTCGGCACGGGCCTCCGCATCGTCGGCGCTGAGTTCCCGCACGGCCCGGATGCGGGCGCGGGTCTGTTCGCTCTCGGCGACGGCGGCGTTCCGTCCGGCGGTCGCCGCCGCCTGGGTCGCGGTCAGCGACCAGTAGAGCGCCGCGTCGTACAGGGATCGACCCTCGCCGCTCTCGCCGCCTTCCAGCTCCGACGCCGCCTGCGTCAGCCCCGCGCAGCGCACCATGCCCTCATACGGCAGCGGCTGGCCGGACGCGGCTTGCGCGCCCGACAGGGACAGAACGGCCAGGACGGCCAGCAAAGACATCAGATCCTCCACGGCACGCCCGAGCCGTCCGGTCCGCACAGAGAACCACGCGCACGTGACAGAAGGAAGGCCGGGTTTCGCCCGAGGCGGGAGAGGGGGATCAGCCCCGTTCCTTGGTCTTCGTGAACGCCACCTTTGGGAAGCGCTCGCCGACGTAGCCGGTCTCCCAGCTCGACTTGGCCAGGAAGACCGGGTCGCTGTCGATGTCGGTGGCCATCTGGGGGCGGTACTTGCCCATGAAATCCTCGACGTCGGCCTTCTCGCCCTTGATCCAGCGGGCCTCGGCGTAGGGGCTGGGCTCGAAGATGACGTCCAGCCCGTATTCCTCGCCCAGACGGTCGGCCATGACCTCGAACTGCAACTGGCCGACGGCGCCGACGATGAAGTCGGAGCCGATCTCCGGGCGGAACAGCTGGGTCACGCCTTCCTCGGCCAGGCCTTCCAGCGCCTTCTTCAGGTGCTTGGCCTTCAGCGGATCCTTGACTCGCACGCGCTGCAGGATTTCCGGGGCGAAGTTCGGCAGGCCCGCGAAGCGGATCATGCCGCTTTCCGACAGGCTGTCGCCGACGCGCAGCACGCCGTGGTTGGGGATGCCGATCACGTCGCCGGCGAAGGCGTCCTCGGCCAGTTCACGGTCCGAGGCGAAGAACATGATGGGGGCGTTCACCGACAGTTGCTTGCCGGTGTTCTGGACCTTCAGCTTCATGCCGCGCTTGAAGCTGCCGGAGGCCATGCGGAACATGGCGATCCGGTCGCGGTGGTTCGGGTCCATGTTGGCCTGGACCTTGAACACGAAGCCGGTGACCTCGCTGGAGCCCGGCTCGACGGTCAGGTCGACCGGGGCGGGGGCGTTGCGGGTCTCGGGCGGGGCTTCCTTCCGGGCCTTCATCACCTTGGGCGCGGGGGCCCAGTCGCTGATCGCCTTCAGCAGTTCGTCGATGCCGAAGTGGCGCAGGGCCGAGCCCCACAGCACCGGCGTCATATGGCCTTCCAGGAAGGACTGGTGGTTGAAGGCCGGGTAGCCCGCCTCGACCAGCTCCTGCGCCTCGATCAGGGCCTCGTGTTCACCGGCCTCGAAATACTGCGCGGCGTCGGCCAGCGGCAGGGCGTCGGGGTGCGGCACCTCCTCGTTCGAACCCGCGATCTTCCTGGCGTAGGGCTGGAACCGGCCCGTGCCCATCTCGACCATGCCGCGCAGGCGGTTGCCGCTCTCGGCGGGCCACCAGATCGGGGCTGGGTCCAGCTGCAGCCGCGACGCGATCTCGTCCAGCAGGGCCATCGGGTCCTGGGCCTCGCGGTCCAGCTTGTTGATGAAGGTGATGATCGGGATGTCGCGCAGGCGGCAGACCTCGAACAGCTTCAGCGTCTGCGGCTCGATGCCCTTGGCGGCGTCCAGCACCATGATGGCGCAGTCGGCGGCGGTCAGGGTG
>NZ_DASWWG010000005.1:0-19872 GCF_036400995.1 Brevundimonas sp. | reverse complement strand
ACGGTCAGGCGACCGTAGGTCCAGTTGGCGGACAGCAGGCGCAGCAGCAGCGCAACCCCGCGCGGGGTGCGGGTCCGGGCCTCATGTCGCTCGGCGGTGACCGACGTCATGCGGGATGATGTGGGGAAGCCGCCCCCCGGGCGTCAATGCCCGGGGTCGTCGTGACGGGATGCGGTGACGGTGCGGAGCGCCTCCAGCGCGCGGTCCCGGGCCTCCGCATGGTCGAGGATCGGGCGGGGATAGTCGTGACCGAGACGGACGCCGGCTCCGCGCAGGATGTCCGCGGGCGCGGTCCATGGCGCATGCAGCCATTTGTCGGGCAGGGCCGCGATCTCGGGGATCCAGCGGCGGACATACTGTCCCTTGGCATCGAACTTCGTCCCCTGGGTGATCGGATTGAACACCCTGAAATACGGCGCAGCGTCCGCTCCGGATGCCGCAACCCACTGCCAATTCTGCACATTGCTGGCCAAATCGGCATCGACGAGGGTGTCCCGGAACCACGCCTCGCCCCGCCGCCAGTCGATCAGGAGGTCCTTTACGAGAAAGGAGGCGACGATCATGCGGACCCGATTGTGCATCCAGCCGGTCGTCCAGAGCTGGCGCATCCCGGCGTCGACGATGGGGTAGCCGGTCTGTCCCTGACACCAGGCCCGGAAGCCTGCCTCGTCATCGCGCCAGGGCATCCGGTCGTACTCGGGGCGGAAGGCGGTGTCGGTGATCTTCGGGAAGTGGTGCAGGAGGTGGGCCGAGAAATCCCGCCAGCCCAGTTCGGCGACGAACTTGTCCGCCTCCGCCTGTGCGACCTTGCCCTCGTCGGCGGCGGCGCGGACGCGCTCGATGGCGCGCCACGGGTGGATCTCGCCGAAATGCAGATGCGGCGACAGGCGGCTGCAGCCGGGCGCGGCGGGGAAGTCGCGGTCGCGGCTGTAGGTCTTCAGTCCCTGGGTGAGGAAGCGCGACAGGGCCTCCGACGCGCCCGCCTCGCCCGGTGTCCAGTCGAAGCCGGTGGACCAGTCGGGGCGGGAGGGGTGCAGGGCCCAGTCGTCCAGCGTCTCACCGGCCGGCTCCGGGGGTGTCCCGATCGCGCGAGGCCCGGTGGTGTGGGGCGGCGGCTCGGCGGCGGCCAGCAGCGCCTTCAGGAAGGGGGTGAAGACCTTGTAGGGCTGGCCCGACCCGTTCAGGACCGCGCCCGGGCGGCACATCAGCGTGCCGTTCCAGCCCTTCACCTCCACGCCGTCGGCCTTCAGCGCATGGGCGATGTCCGCGTCGCGCACGAACAGTTCCGGCTCGAAACGGCGGTTCATGAAGACGGTGTCGGCGCCGGTCTCGTCAATCAGGCGGCGCAGCTCGGCCTCCGAATCACCGGAGCGCAGGATGAGGCGCGAACCGCGCGCCTTCAGGCTGTCATCCAGCGCCCGGAGCGACTTGTCGAGCCACCAAAGGGAGGCGCCGCCGGCCCGGTCCTGAACCGGACCCCCGTCGTGGATGTAGACCGGAAGAACCGGCGCGCCGGTCTCCGCGGCGTGATTGAGGGCCGGATTGTCGGACAGGCGAAGGTCGCGTCGGAACCACAGAATGACGGGGGCGGGTCTTGTGGTCATGCGGCCGGGCTCCGTGGTAGCTTGCGATCCTCAACGTCCGACGCCACCTGATCGCCGCATAGGTGCGGCAAGGGCCGCGCGTCGCCAAGTCGCTTTACGCAGGAATTCGCCGTGTCCCAGCCCAACGCCGTCATCGACATCAAGGGCGTCGCCCGTCCCGTCAGCATCGGCGGCGGCCAGCGCATCGTCTTCATCGCCGGCCCGTGCCAGCTGGAAAGCCGCCAGCACGCGCTGGAGATGGCCACCGCCCTGAAGGAGATCGGCGAGCGCCTGAACGTCGGCATCATCTACAAGACCAGCTTCGACAAGGCGAACCGCACCAGCGCCAACGCCGCGCGCGGTTTCGGCCTGGAAGGCTCGCTGCCGATCTTCGCCGAAATCCGTGAGAGCATCGGCCTGCCGGTCCTGACCGACGTCCACACCGAAGAGCACTGCCGCATCGCCGGCGAGGTGGTCGACGTGCTGCAGATCCCGGCCTTCCTGAGCCGCCAGACCGACCTGCTGCTGGCCGCCGCCGCCACCGGCAAGGCGATCAACATCAAGAAGGGCCAGTTCCTGGCCCCGTGGGACATGAAGAACGTCATCGCCAAGGTCACCGGCGCGGGCAATCCGAACGTCATGGCCTGCGAACGCGGCGCCAGCTTCGGCTACAACACCCTCGTCAGCGACATGCGCGCCCTGCCGGTGCTGCGTGAGATCGGTTGCCCGGTCGTGTTCGACGCCACCCACTCGGTGCAACAGCCGGGCGGGCAGGGCACGTCGTCGGGCGGCCAGCGCGAGTTCGTGCCGGTGCTGGCCCGCGCCGCCGTGGCCGTGGGCGTGGACGCCGTTTTCATGGAAACCCACCAGGACCCGGACAACGCCCCGTCGGACGGCCCGAACATGGTGCCGCTGAACGAGTTCGAGGCCCTGGCCGCGGATCTGCTCGCCTATGACGACCTGTCGAAGGCGCGGATGGCGAAGGCGGCCTGAATCCGGTAGTCCGGCCGTATGGCTGAACGCACGCTCGATCTGGGACAACTGCAGGCGCTTCTGGAGCGCGTGCGCGGGCTGAAGGTCGCCTGCGTCGGCGACCTGATGCTGGACCGCTACGTCTATGGCGAGGTGAGCCGCATCTCGCCCGAGGCGCCGATCCCGGTGCTGAAGGCGAAGCGGACCGTGGCCATGGCCGGGGCGGTCGGCAACGTCGCGCGCAACGTCGGGTCGCTGGGCGGCGCCGCCCGTCTGGGCGCGGCGGTCGGGCAGGACGCGGCGGGCTTCGAGCTGCTGGCCCTGATCAAGCAGGACGAGGGCGTCGACAGCTTCGTCGAGGTCAGCCCCCTGGCGCCGACGATCGTGAAGACCCGCTATGTCTCGGCCGGCCAGCAACTGCTGCGGCTGGACGACGAGGAGCCCGGCGACCGGACCCTGCCGTCCAACGGCGTGTTCGACGGCGCGGCCTCGATCCTGATCTCCGACTACGCCAAGGGCAGCGTCACCGCCGCCCTGCTGGACGACGCCCTGAAGGCCGCGAGGGCCTCGGGCGCGCCCGTGATCGTCGATCCCAAGGGCTCGGACTTCGCCAGATACGGCGCGGTCGATGTGATCAAGCCGAACGCCAGCGAACTGGCCGGGGCCACCGGCCTGCCGGTCGATAGCGATGCGGACGTCGAGGCGGCCCTGACCGCCCTGCTGGCCGCGACGACGGCCAAGGCCATCATCGTCACCCGCGCGGGCAAGGGCATGAGCCTGATGCGGCGCGGCGGCGAGGCGAAGCACTTCCCCGGCCGGGCGCGCGAGGTGTTCGACGTCTCGGGCGCCGGCGATACGGGGCTGGCGGCGCTGGGGCTGGCGCTGGGCGCGGGCGCCTCGCTGGAGACGGCGGTGGAGTTCGCCATCCTCGCCTCGGGCGTGGTGGTCGGCAAGGCGGGCACCGCCGTGGTCACCCCGGCCGAACTGATCGACGCCGAGATGAGCCAGCACGCCTCGGGCGCCCACGCCAAGGTCATGCCGCTGGACGAACTGGCGCATGTGGTCGAGGGCTGGAAGCGTCAGGGCCTCAAGGTCGGCTTCACCAACGGCTGCTTCGACATCCTGCACCGCGGCCACGTCGCCTATCTGGCGCAGGCCCGCAGCTGGTGCGACCGGCTGGTGGTGGCGCTGAACACCGACGCCTCGGTGCGCCGCCTGAAGGGCGAGGGGCGTCCGATCAACGATCTGGACAGCCGCGCCGTGGTCATCGGCGGCCTGCAGTCGGTGGACCGGGTGACCAGCTTCGACGACCCGACCCCTATCGCCCTGATCGAGCGGCTGCGGCCCGATGTGCTGATCAAGGGCGCGGATTACACCCGCGAGGGCGTGGTCGGCGGCGACCTGGTGGAAAGCTGGGGCGGCGAGGTGAAACTGGCGACGTTCGAGGACGGCTTCTCCACGACGCGCACGATCTCGAAGATGAAGGACAGCTGATGGCCCGGCGAATGATCGTGGTGACCGGCGGCGCGGGCTTCATCGGCTCGAACATCGTCGCGCGCCTGTGCGCCGGGGACCGCCATGACGTGGTGGTCTGCGACCGCATGGAAGAGGCGGCGCTGGGCAAGTGGAAGAACCTGGCCAAGCACGGCATCGCCGACTTCTGGCAGCCGGAAGAGCTGTTCGAGAAGCTGGAGCGGCACGCCGAGCGGGTCGAGGCCATCGTCCACATGGGCGCCATCTCCTCGACGACCGAGGCCGACGCCGACCTGATCATGCGCACCAATTTCAGCCTGTCCCGCGACCTTTGGGACTGGTGCGCGCAGCGCGATGCGCGGCTGATCTACGCCTCGTCGGCGGCCACCTACGGCGACGGGGATCAGGGGTTCGAGGACGACAACAGCCTTGAGGGCCTGTCCGCGCTTCGCCCGCTGAACGCCTACGGCTATTCGAAATTCCTGTTCGACCAGTATGCGGTGAAGCAGGCGGCGCGGGGGCATGTGCCGGGCCAGTGGGCCGGGCTGAAGTTCTTCAACGTCTACGGCCCGAACGAGTACCACAAGGGCGGCATGAAGTCGGTCGTGGCCCAGATCTGGCCCAAGGTGCAGGCGGGCGAGCCGGTCACCCTGTTCCGGTCGCACAATCCCGACTACGCCGACGGCGGCCAGATGCGGGACTTCGTCTTCGTCGAGGACGTGGTCGACATCATCGACTGGCTGCTGGAGACGCCGTCGGTGTCGGGCGTGTTCAACGCCGGATCGGGCCAGGCGCGATCCTTCCTGGACCTCGCCAACGCCACCTTCGCGGCGGCGGGCAAGGCCCCGCAGGTCGAGTATGTCGACACGCCGCTGTCGATCCGGGACAAGTACCAGTACTTCACCGAGGCCCGGATGGAGCGCGTCCGCGCCGCCGGCTACAGCGGGCAGTCGACGCCGCTGGAGGAGGGGGTCCGCCGCTATGTGCAGGACTTCCTGATGAAGGCGGACTCCTACCGGTGACCCGCGCGAAGCTGACATTCCGGCAGTGGATCGGCATCGTCGGCATCGCTCTTGTCGTGCTGCTGGTCGCCGCGGTGGCCGTCTGGCGCGGCGATATCCTGAAGGCGGGGCTGGACCCGCAGGTGCCGTTCCAGACCTATACGCCGCCCGCGGCGCCCGACTATCGCGACCCGCGCGCCTGGGCCCTGCTGGACGCGCGCGCGCCGGAGGCCGGGGAGGCGGCGGTCTTCTTCGTGCATTCGACCACCTATGACGGCGGCCGCCACTGGAACGGGCCGATCGGCGAGGGCAAGGGCGAGCGCTGGTTGAAGGACGTGGTCCTGCCCAACTACGCCGGTCCCTTCGCCCGCGCCGGAGCCGTCAGCGCCCCGCGCTACCGGCAGGCCAGCCTCTACACCCGCCTGACCCTGCGCGAGGACGCCCGCGAGGCGCGCGCCTTCGCCTACCGGGATGTCGAGGCGGCCTTCGACGCCTGGCTCGCGCGCCATCCGCAGGGACCGATCGTGCTGGCCGGGACGGAGCAGGGCGGGGAGCTGCTGGACCGGCTGGTGCGCGAGCGGCTGGCGGCGGACCCGGCGCTGCGGGCGCGGCTGGTGGCGGTCTATCTGATGGATGTGGTCGCCGCCGCGGACGCCCTGCCGCGCACCGTGCCCGCCTGCGCCCGGCGGGACCAGATCGGCTGCGTGGTCGGCTGGTCGCCGGTCAGCGAAGGCAATGACGGCGCCGCCCGCCGGCGTCTGACCCGCGCCCTGGTCTGGGATGCGCGCGGCAGGCTGGTGCTGCTGGGCGAGCGCCCGGCCCTGTGCGTGAACCCGATCACCGGCTCGACCGATCCCGCCCCGGCGCCGGCCCGGGCCCAGCGCGGCGTGACCAATGCGACGGGGCTGGAGTGGGGCGCCCGCCCCGCCCTGATGGCGCGCGAGGTGTCGGCCCAGTGCCGCGACGGCCTGCTGCGCCACACCGATCCGAAGCTGGAGTCCCTGAAACTGACCGGGAGCTGGGCTGATCGCAGAAAGTCTAGGCCCTACAACCTGTTCTACGGGGATATTGAGGCGGACGTTCAGGCGCGCCTGACGGCCTGGCGCGCGGCGCGCCCGGCCGCCTAGTCCAGTCCGGAGCGGTCGTTGCGCCAGTCGAACAGGGCCTCGAGCACCTTCACCGCCTCGCCGCGCGGGCTCAACAGGTCCGGGTCGCGCCCCAGCACCAGCCGGGCGTCGTCGGCCGCCGCCAGCATCAGGGTGCGATGGCGGATGGGGTCGGCGAACCGATAGGCCGGGAAGCCGCTCTGCTTGAGCCCCAGCGGATCGCCGCCGCCGCGGAGCCGGAAGTCCTCCTCGGCGATCTCGAACCCGTCCTCGGTGCGGCGCAGGGTCTCCAGCCGGGTCTTCGCCGTTTCGCCGAGCCCGTCATCGCCGCCGCCGTACAGCAGCAGGCAGGTCGAGGCCGCGCTGCCGCGCCCGACCCGTCCGCGCAGCTGGTGCAACTGGGCCAGGCCGAAGCGGTCGGCGTGTTCGATGACCATGATCGAGGCGTTGGGCACATCGACCCCGACCTCGACCACCGTGGTGGCGACCAGCAAGGGCGTCCGCCCGTCGGCGAAGTCGGCCATCACCGCCTCCCGCTCCGGCCCCGGCATCTGGCCGTGCGCCAGCCCTACCTCGACCTGCAGGATGCGGCGCAGGTCGGCGGCGCGTGCTTCCGCCGCCGCCAGATCGCTGGCCTCGCTCTCGGCCACCAGCGGACAGATCCAGTAGGCCTGCGCCCCGCCGTCCAGCGCCGCCTTCAGCCGCTTCGCCACCTCGCCGATGCGGGCCAGAGGCAGGACGGCGGTCGTGACCGGGGTGCGCCCCGGCGGCTTCTCGGTCAGGCGCGAGACGTCCAGTTCGCCGTACTGGGTCAGCTCCAGCGTGCGCGGGATCGGGGTGGCCGACATGGTCAGCAGGTGGACGCCGCCGGTGCGTGGATCGCCCTTGGCCTGCAGCCGCTGGCGCTCGTTGACGCCGAACCGGTGCTGTTCGTCGATCACCGCCAGCCCCAGCCGGTCGAAGCGGACCGCGTCCTGGAACAGGGCGTGGGTGCCGATGGCGACCTTGGCCTCGCCGGAGGCCAGAGCCGTCAGCTTGGGCCGCCGCTCGGCCTGGCTGTCGCGGCCGGTCAGCAGGACCGTCGGCACGCCCGCCGCCTCCAGCATCGGCGCCAGACGCTGCCAGTGCTGGCGTGCGAGGATCTCTGTCGGCGCCATCAGGGCCGCCTGGAAGCCGGAGGCCGCCGCGTCGGCCAGCGCCAGCGCCGCGACCGCCGTCTTGCCCGAGCCGACGTCGCCCTGCAGCAACCGCCCCATCTGTTCGCCCGAGGCGAGGTCGTGGCGGATCTCCTCGACCGCCCGCGCCTGCGCGCCGGTCAGGGTGAAGGGCAGGGCGGCCAGCAGTCGTTCCGAGGCCTCGCCGGGGCGGATGACCGGGGCCGGGGTGATCTGCCGGGCGCGCCGCCGCCGGGCCAGCGCCAGCTGGTGGGCGAACAGTTCGTCATAGGCCAGCCGCTCCCGCGCGGGGGCGTCCGGTTCCAGATCACGGTCGCCGGCCGGGGCGTGCAGGGCGCCGAGGGCCTCGCGCCAGCCGGTCCATTTCTGGCGCGCCAACCAGGCGGGGTCCTGCCATTCCGGCAGTTCGGGCGCATGGTCCAGCGCCTGCTGAACCAGCTTGCGGATGTTGCGCGACGCCAGCCCCTGGGTCGCCGGATAGACCGGCTCCACCGCGGCGATCTCGTCGGCCTCGGTCAGTTTGAATACGTCCGGATGGACGATCTGGACCTCGTTGTTGAACCGCTCGACCTTGCCGGACACCAGCCGCGTCTCGCCGCGCGGCAGCAGGCGGTCGATGTGCTGGCCGGAGCCGCCGAACCAGACCAGATGCACGAAGCCGGTGCTGTCCAGCGCCCGCACCTTGATCGGCACGCCCGGCTTCCCGGGCAGGAACAGACGGTCGACGGTCACCTCGAAGATGCCGACCTGGCCCTCGACGGCGTCCACGGCGGTCATCGGGCGACGCACGACCACGCCGGAGGGCGACAGGAAGGCGACGTCGCGGACCAGCGGCCCGGCCACCTTCTGCACGAGCGGCAGCACCTTGGGCCCCACGCCCTTCAGGGTGGAGACCTCGGCGAACAGCGGGAAGAGAATCTGGGGCCGCATCAGGGCCAAGGTATAGCGGGCGCGGACGCCCGTCGTCCCTATCCGTCACGCTTGCGAAGCCTGGCGTGATCGACCGGGCAGACGCGGCGGGAGCCGGTCTGGCGGAATTCCGAAAGCCGCAGCTTGGTCTCATGGTCGTCGGGCCCGGCGTGCCCCTGCGGATGCAGGCCGCGATAGTAGAGCTTCTGCCACTGGTCGGCCGGGGCGGAGGGCTTGGTGCGCCGCGCCCACTCCTGGAATTCGGCGCGCGAGACGGCCCAGGCGTCATAGGTTTCCAGCAGGCCCGGTTCGTCCTCCATCGGGCGCAGTTCGGGCTTCAGACCGGCCACCGCGCCGCGCGGGGTCGGGAAGAAGTGGCAGAAGGGCTCGTTCTCCTCGAACCGCACCCAGACGTCGGGCCGGGTGAAGCGCCAGTTCATGGTGAAGGTGTAGGGCGACCAGTCGGTCTCGATGATCCCGCTGAGCGGCGCGATGCCGTCCTTGAAGGCGTTGGGCGGGCCGCCGACCCACAGGTTCCAGCCCTCCGAGGTGCGCATGATCCCGTCGACGTGGAAGGTCAGGATGCCGTTGCCGAACTCGGACACCGGGGCCTTCTTCGGGTCCGTGCCGGGGTCCAGCCTGATCTCGATCGAGCCGGTGTTCTGGCCGCCGTGCCAGCGGGCCGAGAAGCCGCAGGGGCTGAGCACATCCCAGCCGTGGGCGTTGGCGATGGCCAGCGGCAGGCAGCGGTAGGCGAAGCTTTCGGGCGTGTCGGTCATCCATTGCCGCTTCGCCGAGGCCGGGGCGATGCGGGGCGTCCAGCCCTGACGGACATAGCAGACCAGCTCGGTCCCGGCGGCGCGGACCGTCGCGCCCTTCGGTCGCGCCGGCGCCGATCCCTTGAGCCGCTTCGCCATCTTCGATTCCCAATCTGCCGATGGCTTCGGCTTAGGCGGCGGGCCGCAAGCTTTTATGACGGCGCCCGGAAGGTGGTTCCGCTGGAAAAACGGGAACCGAGAGCCTATCTCGGGCCTCACTTCATCTGGACTGACCGGGCAAGGATTCTTGTGGCCGACACGAACGCGCGTCTGAACGAAACCCGGGAACAGCGGCTGGGCCGGATCGCCTTCCGCGCATGGCGGCGCGGCTTCCGCGAGGCCGATCTGGTGCTGGGGCCGTTCGCCGATCAGGTCGGCCCGACCCTGACGCCGGAGGAGCTGGACCTGTTCGAGGACCTGCTGATGGAGGACGACGACCACGCCCTCTACGCCTGGATCATCCAGACCGCGCCGACGCCCGAGAAGTACGACGGCAGCCTGATGACGAAGATCCGCGCCTTCATGGCCGCCCACGTCGCCGCCGAGGTGGCGAAGGGGGCCGGTTGATGGATGCGATGACCCCGACCCGGGGCGACCGGGAGCTGGGCGGCGCGCCCGAGGGGCTGGACGCCCTGACGGTGGCGGAACGCCTGCGGGCCGAGGGCGGCGTCGGCCTGTTCGTCGCCCGTGACTATGCCCGCATGGGCGAGTTCACCCAGGCATTCCGGTTCTTCGCCAATGATATTGAGGTCATTGAGTTTCCGGCGTGGGACTGTCTGCCCTACGACCGCCTGAGCCCGACCGCTTCGGTCTCGGCCGAGCGGATGGCGGCGCTGACCAGACTGGCCTGCCGGGAGGCGGATGACCGTCGCCCGCTGCTGGTCACCACGACCATCGCCGCCGCCACCCAGCGCACGCCGCCGCGCGAAATCACCTGCGGCGCGGGCTTCGAGACGACGGTCGGCCTCGACCTCGATACGGCGGCGCTGGAGCGGTATTTCGCGGCCAACGGCTACCTCCGCGCCTCGACCGTGTCCGAGCGGGGCGAGTTCGCCGTGCGCGGTGGGGTCATCGACGTCTTCCCGCCGGGCTTCGAGGAGCCTGTGCGCCTCGACATGTTCGGCTCCGAGCTGGAGACGATCCGCACCTTCGATCCGGCGACCCAGCGGTCGACGGGCCAGATGCGGTCGATCTCGCTGGCCCCCGTGTCCGAGGCCCTGCTGACGCCGGAGGGCATCTCCCGCTTCCGCACCGGCTACCTCAACCTGTTCGGCGCGGGCGGCGACGATCCGCTGTACGCCGCCGTCAGCGAGGGCGCGCGCCGTCAGGGCATGGAGCACTGGCTGCCGCTGCTCTACGAACGGCTGGAGACCCTGTTCGACTATCTGCCGGATCAGGCGCCGGTCTTCCTCGACAACCAGGCCGAAGCCGCCCGCGCCGAGCGCTGGACCCTGACGGCCGACGCCTGGGAGGCGCGCCGCGATGCGGCGCAGGCCAAGGGCGGGGCGGCTAACCGCGCCCTGCCGCCCGAACGCCTCTATCTGCCGGAAGCCGACTGGAACAGCGCGCTGGCGGGACGCAGCGTCCTGCGCCTGTCGCCGTTCTCGAGCGGGGGCGAGGACGCCGGCGGGCGTCTGGGGCGCGCCTTCACCGCCGAGCGGTCGCAGGACAGCGTCAATCTGTTCGAGGCGGTGGCGAACCACGCCCAGAGCCTGAAGGCCGCGGGCAAGCGCGTCCTGTTCGCCTCGTGGACCGAGGGCTCGTCCGAACGTCTGGCGGCCATGCTGTCGGATCACGGGCTGGAGCATGTGGTCGCCGTGCGCGACTGGGCCGATGTGCAGACGGCGCCGGACGGCCTGTTCCTGCGCGGCGTGCTGCCGGTCGAGCACGGGTTCGAGACGGACGGTCTGGCCGTCATCTCCGAGACCGACATCCTCGGCGACCGACTGGCGCGGCCGCGCAAGAAGCGCCGGGCGTCGAACTTCCTCGCCGAGGCCTCGGCCCTGACGGCGGGCGATCTGGTCGTCCACCTGGATCACGGCATCGGCCGTTATGACGGGCTGAAGACGCTCGAGATCCAGGACGCGCCGCACGACTGTCTGGAGCTGATGTACGCGGGCGAGAGCAAGCTCTACCTGCCGGTCGAGAACATCGACCTGCTGACCCGCTACGGCACCGACGCCGACGGGGTGCAACTGGACCGGCTGGGCGGCGCGGGCTGGCAGGCGCGCAAGGCCAAGGCCAAGCAGCGGCTGCGCGATATGGCCGAGGGGCTGATCGCGCTGGCGGCCAAGCGCTCCTTGCGCACGTCCGACGCCATCACCCCGCCGCAGGGGCTGTTCGACGAGTTCTGCGCCCGCTTCCCCTATGAGGAGACGGACGACCAGCTGAACGCCATCGGCGACGTGCTGGAGGATCTGGGCAAGGGCACGCCGATGGACCGTCTGGTCTGCGGCGACGTCGGCTTCGGCAAGACCGAGGTGGCCCTGCGCGCCGCCTTCGTCGTCGCCATGAGCGGTCAGCAGGTCGCGGTCGTCTGCCCGACCACCCTGCTGGCGCGTCAGCATTTCAAGACCTTCTCCGAGCGCTTCGCCGGCTGGCCGATCAAGGTCCGCCACCTGTCGCGCATGGTCACCGCCAAGGACGCCGCCGAGACGCGCGCGGGCCTGAAGGACGGTTCGTTCGAGATCGTCGTCGGCACCCATGCGGTGCTGAGCGAGCAGGTCGGCTTCAAGGACCTGGGTCTCGTGATCGTCGACGAGGAGCAGCATTTCGGGGTCAAGCACAAGGAGAAGCTCAAGTCGCTTCGCGCCGACGTGCACCTGCTGACCCTGACCGCCACCCCCATCCCGCGCACCCTGCAGATGGCGCTGTCGGGCATCCGCGAGATGTCGATCATCGCCACCCCGCCGGTCGATCGTCTGGCGGTGCGCACCTACGTCACCCCGTGGGATCCGGTGCTGGTCCGCGAGGCCCTGCTGCGCGAGAAATACCGCGGCGGGCAGGCCTATTACGTCGTGCCGCGCCTCAGCGACCTGCCGGACATCGAGAAATTCCTTCGCGAGCAGGTGCCCGAGATCAAGTTCGTGGTCGGCCACGGCCAGATGTCGCCGACCCAGCTGGAAGACGTGATGAGCGCCTTCTACGACGGCAGTTACGACCTGCTGCTGTCCACGACCATTGTTGAGTCCGGACTTGATGTTCCGACGGCCAACACCTTGATTGTACACAAGGCGGATATGTTCGGCCTGGCGCAGCTGCACCAGATCCGGGGGCGGATCGGCCGGGCCAAGGCCCGCGCCTTCGCCTATCTGACCACGGACGCCCACAAGCCCCTGTCCCTGTCGTCCGAGCGGCGCCTGCAGGTGCTGCAGTCGCTGGACAACCTCGGCGCCGGCTTCCAGCTGGCCAGCCACGACCTGGACCAGCGCGGCGGCGGCAATCTGCTGGGCGACGAACAGTCGGGCCACATCCGCGAGGTGGGCGTCGAACTGTACCAGCAGATGCTCGAGGACGCCGTCGCCGAGCTGCGTCAGGCGGGCGAGGGCGGGGTGGTCGATCGCGGCTGGTCTCCGGCCATCAACGTCGGCGCGGCTGTATTGATTCCAGAGGATTACGTCCCGGACCTGAACGTCCGCCTGAGCCTCTATCGCCGTCTGTCGGACGCCGAGAACAACGAGAGCCGCGAGGCCCTGGCCGCCGAGCTGATCGACCGCTTCGGTCCGCTGCCGGACGAGGCCAAGCAGCTGCTGCGCATCGTCGGCATCAAGGCCAACTGCAAGACCGCCCACATCGAGCGCATCGACGTGGGGCCCAAGGGCGCGGTCCTGACCCTGCGCGACAACAGCTTCCCCAATCCGGTGGGGCTGGTGGGCCTGATCCAGAAGAACCACGCCTTCTGGAAGATCCGGCCGGATCAGAAGATCGTCGTGAAGGGCGACTGGGACACGCCGGAGGACCGCCTGAAGGTCGCCGAGCGGATCACCGCCGATCTGGCCCGGGTGGCGGGAGCGGCCTGAGGGCCGCTGCGCGTCAGTACGGCGCGCCCAGCTCCGTGACGATTTCCAGCTCGTTGCGCAGACGCGCGACCCGCGCCGTCGTCAGGTCGAGCCAGCAACTGTCCCGGACCAGCAGGCCGAGGGTTCCGCCCTGCGCGAGGGAGCGGTAGTCGCATTCGGCGTCGCGGAAGCCGATCCAGGCCCGCTGGGCGTCGCGCAGTTCCGTCTTCAGGTCCGCGGGCAGGCGGGCCATCAGGTCGCGGTAGGTCGCGTTCAGCGCCGCGTCCTGCCGCTCATATTCGGCCGCCGAACAGTCCCGCATCTCGCTGGTGACGCCACCGGCGCGATCCAGACAGGCCGCGTAGGCGGCGCCGGGCGCGGGCGGGTCCTGCATCAGGGCCGCGCCGAACAGCAGGGTGGCGAGCACCGGCATCAGCGCGGGCCCGAGACGCCGAGGTCGTTCGAGGCGCGTTCCAGCACCACGGCGGGGGATTCGCCCGGCATGACCTCGGCCACCCCGACCTCGAACTCCACCACGAAAGGCGAGCGATCCGGGCCGGCGTCGAAGGCGGTGCAGCTGATGACCGCGGCGATGCGGTCGGCGGCGATGCGGGCGGCGGGGCCCTTGGTGGCGGGGAGGGCCAGGGCGAAGAAGTCCGCCGACAGACGGGCGGCCGTGTCCTCGGTGCGGATCAGGCGCGAGACCATGGCGCCGATCTGGGGCAGGGCGCGATCCAGCCAGCCGCCCTCGCGCGCGCCGGCGACCGCTTCGGTCTCGGCTACGCGCAGGACGGCGACCGACAGCGGACGGCGGCGCAGGCGGGCGCCCTCGGCGATGCGGGCCAGATGGCTGGCGAACAGTTCGGGGGTGAACAGGCCGGTGGCCGGGTCGGTCAGGCCCGAGCCGCGGGCGCTCTCCAGCGCCCGGCGGATGGCGACGTGGCGGCGGTGCGCCCGGGCCAGGGCGACGATCCGGTGCGCGGTCTCTTCCTCGCGCGTGTCGGCGGCGGCCACATCGGCGAAGCCGCGGTTGTAGAGCTCGGCCAGATTGATCTCGCCGGAGCCGCGCAGATAGAGGATCGCCGGCACGTGATAGAGCCGGGTGTTCCGCTTCATGCCCGAGGCGATCGACAGGGCCGGGGCGTGATCCTCGGCGCCCCACAGCACCGCGGCGTCGAACGGGCGTTCGTGCAGATAGTCGAAGGCGGTGTAGGGCGTCGGCGCGGCAACCACCTCGCAGCCGAGATCGGTGAGGGCGTTGGAGAGGGCGAGGAAGTGACGGTCCGGCTTGCCGGCCGCCAGCACCCGCAGCGGCGCGGTTTCCTGTTCGGGGGTGACCAGTGGTTCGCCGCGCGCCGCGAAGGTGGCCTCGCGCAGGCTGACCTCTTCCTCGGCGATGGCGCCGCGCACGAGATTCTCCAGCCGGATCGCCGCCTGGGCCGCGTGCGGCGCGGCGGTCATGGCGATGTCGACGGCGCCGGGGTCCCACTCGGCGGTCGCGGGCCCCACGGCCATGACCGGCAGGCGTCGCGGCGAAACGGTCTGGCGCATGGCGAGAACGCCTTCCTCGGCCTCGGCCAGGGATGCGTCCAGAATCACCGCTTCGAGCGGCCAGTCGATCAGCACCTGCACGGCGCCGGCCAGCGAGCGCGCGGTCACCGTGCGCCAGCCGAGCGCGTCCAGCCCCTGACACAGCGGGCCGATCAGGTCGTCGTCCGGAGCGACGACCAGAATGCGCGGATCAATTGCCAAAGGGACGGCCTCTCCCGATCGCGCCGGCCCCATGGGCGCTCTTCAGGGCGGGGACCATAGCGACGACCCCGGTCGGGAGGCAACGGCCCCCGGTGCGGATTCTCGGGACTGTCACTGGACCGGTTCCCAGCGGACCGAATTGCGGTAAATACAGTCTCTTGGGCGGCTGCGGGTACGGGTTTGCGGGCTGGGACTGACATCAACGCGGCGGCGCGCTGGGCCGCGCCGAAGCTGTGGGGACGACTCTCGGTCCGGGCCTTCACGCGCAGCTGGGGCCGCGACGTCATGCTCTATACGGGCGGGGTGTCCTTCTTCGCCCTGCTGGCCGTCTTCCCCGCCATCGCCATCCTGATCGGCTTCTACAAGGTGGTCCTGTCGATCGGGCAGGTCAGCGAGCAGGCGGCGGCCCTGGCCGACGTCATGCCCCATGCGGCCCGCGCCATCTTCGAGCAGGAGATCCAGCGACTGGCCAACGCCTCGGCCAGCACCGTCTCGGCCCAGAGCTTCTTCGCCCTCGTCATCGGCGGATACGCCGCGCATCGCGGCTTCAAGGCCCTGCTAGCGGGGCTGAATCTGATCCACGACGAGACCGAGCCGCACGGCTTCTTCAAGTTCAACCTGCTGGCCTTCTTCGTGGCCCTGTTCGCCTTCGCCCTGTTCACCGTGGTGTCGGGTGCGGTCGTGACCTCGCGCCTGCTGGAGCACGCCGGGCCGACCACCGGCGCGGGCGGCGGCGGAGGCCTGTCGCTGGACGGCCTGTGGCCCGCGCTCGGGCTCGCGATCGGCCTGACCATGCTCTACCGCTACGCCATGTCCCACACGGCGCCGGTGGCCTGGGCCCCGTCGATCGCCGGCGGTCTGGTGGCGACGGTGATGTCGACCATCTCGTCCTGGCTGTGCGCCATCTATGTCGAGCAGATCGCCCCGCTGGGCGCGACCTACGGCTCGGTCGGCGCGGTCGTGGTGCTGCTGATCTGGCTGTCGTGGAACGTCAACGCCATCTTCTACGGCGGCGCCTTCACCACCGAGATGGAGATCGCCGCCCGCGAGATCGACGGCCCCGCCGAGACGATGGACGGCGAAGGCGACGGCGGCAAGACCGTGGTCAGCCTGTCGGAGCGCCGGGCTTCGCGACCGCGATAGTCAGGACGCCGTCGGCCTCCTCGACGGACAGCACCTCGCCGCCCAGGTCCTGCATCAGGAAGGGCACGTCGATCCGCGCCATGGGATCGGTCGCCAGCAGGGTCAGGCGGGCGCCCGGCGCGGCGGCGTGGAAGGCCTTCTGCAGCTTCAGGCTGGGGGTCGGGCAGCGATGGCCGCGGGCGTCGATGACGGTCATCCGCCGATCCGGTCCAGCAGCAGCTCCAGCGCCACGCCCACACTGGCCAGTCGCACCTGCTCCCGCCCGATGTCGCCGAAGCGCTTCTCGACATGGATCAACCCGGCCGGTCCGGCTGCGGCGAAGTGAACCAGCCCCACCGGCTTGTCCGCCGATCCGCCCCCCGGGCCCGCGATGCCGGTGATGGCCACCGAGACCGCCGCCCGGGAGTTGGCCACGGCGCCTTCGGCCATGGCGCGGGCGACCGGTTCGGACACCGCGCCGTGGGCGGCGATCAGGGCGACGGGCACGGCCACGAGGTCGCTCTTGGCCTCATTGCTGTAAGTGACGAAGCCGCGGTCCACGACCGCCGACGAGCCCGCCACCTGCGTCAGGGCGGCGGCGACCAGACCGCCCGTGCAGCTCTCGGCGGTGGCGATCATCACCCCGCCGGCCGCCGCCTCGGCGACCACGCGGCGGGCGAGGGCCTCGATATCGTCAGGGAACATGGGTCAGGGGCTTTCCGAACGGGTGTCGAGTCGGTCTAGGGTGACCGTGCGTCATACGGGCGACAGCATACGGGGCGGGCATGAGCGAGACCACCATCGATACGGCGCCGCTTCCGGCGGATCGGCTGACCCCCATCCTGTTCGCCGTGGCCATCTTCACCTCGGCCTCGCTGGTCTTCGTGGTCCAGCCGATGGTGACCAAGCTGGTCCTGCCGATGTTGGGCGGATCGCCCTCGGTCTGGAACACCTCGATGGTCTTCTTCCAGACGGCGCTGCTGGCCGGCTACGGCTACGCCCACGCGGTTCAGAAGGTTCGGTCGATCAAGGCGCAGGTGGGCATCCATCTGGCGCTGCTGGCGGCGGCGGCCCTGTTCCTGCCGCTGCACATCAACGGCTGGCTGGGCGACCCCAATCCCTCGACCCCGATCTGGTGGCTGCTGGCGACCCTGACCCTGTCGGTCGGCGCGCCGTTCGCCGTCCTGTCCGCCACCGCGCCCCTGCTGCAGGCCTGGTACGCCCGCGTGCGGGTCGGCTATCCGGACGGCCAGAACCCCTATGTCCTGTACGCGGCCTCCAACCTCGGCAGCTTCCTGGCCCTGCTGTCCTATCCGATCCTGATCGAGCCGCTGACCACCCTGTCCGGCCAGCGCTGGGGCTGGACCGGCGGCTACGGCGTCTTCGTCGTGCTCGTGGTGGCCCTGGCGCTGGTGGTGTGGAGCCGCCGCCTGGATCGCACCGCCGAGCCCGCCCCGCTGGAGAAGAGCGAACCGATCGCCTGGCGGGACAAGGGGATGCTGGTCCTGCTGGCCGCCGCGCCGTCCAGCCTGATGCTGGGCGTCACCGCCCACCTGTCGACCGACGTGGCCTCGGCGCCCTTCCTGTGGGTGATCCCGCTGGCGCTCTACCTGCTGACCTTCGTCATCGCCTTCCAGAGCCGGCCGTGGATCCCGCTGCCGATCACCCTGATCATCCAGGCCGCGGTCGGCGCGGTCTGCGTGCTGCTGGTGGCGTTCCGGTCGGCCAACTGGGGCATGGCGTTCGGCATCAACATCCTGGCCTTCTTCTTCACCACCCTGATGTGCCACCAGCTGCTGGCGGCGCGGCGTCCGGCCCCGGACCGGCTGACAGAGTTCTACCTGCTGATGTCGCTGGGCGGCGTCGTGGGCGGCGCCTTCACCGCCCTGGTCGCGCCGGTGATCTTCGACATGGTGTGGGAGTACCCGCTGGTGCTGGTGCTGGTCGGCCTGCTGCGCCCGTGGGGCCGGGGGCGGATCGACGGCCAGTACATCGGCGCCCTCGTGGCCGCCGGGGTCGTCGCCGCGGCGCCGGTGCTGCTGTCCGTGTGGCTGGATTCCAACGACGAGGCCCGCGGCTTCTTCTACCGGGTCTTCCCGCTGGGCATGTCGCAGCTGGCCATGGTGATCCTGGTGCCGGCGGCGATCTGCGCCTTCCTGACCCGCGACCGGGCGCTGGTCTTCACCGCCATCCTGGTGATGATCTCCCTGTCGTCCCAGTGGATCGCCCGCGGCTATGACTGGAGCTACTCGGAGCGCAGCTTCTTCGGCGTGATGCGGGTGGCCAACATCAATGACGCCATGCTCGGCCGGAACACCCATGTCCTGATGCACGGCACGACCCTGCACGGCGCCCAGGCGCAGACGGGGGACAACCGCTGTGCGCCGACCCTCTACTACAACGTCAACACGCCGATCGGGCAGTCGGCCCTGATGATCCGGGGACGCGGCCCGGCCAACATCGGCGTCGTCGGGCAGGGCTCAGGCGCAATGGCGGCCTACAAGCGTCCGCAGGACCGGCTGACCTTCTTCGAGATCGATCCGATGGTGAACCGGCTGTCGCGCGATCCGCGCTGGTTCAGCTACATCTCCGACTGCGCCGAGGGACCGGTCCAGACCGTGCTGGGCGATGCGCGCCTGACGCTGAACCAGCAACCGGTCGGCAGCTATGACCTGCTGATCATCGACGCCTTCTCGTCGGACGCGGTGCCGACCCACCTGCTGACGGTCGAGGCCATCCGGGGCTACCTGCGACTGCTGAAGCCCAACGGCGTCGTCCTGCTGCACCTGTCGAACCGCAATCTGGACATCACACTGCCCAGCATCGCGGCGGCGCAGGCGCTGGGCGTGCCCGCCCTGCACCAGATCTCGTACGACACCAGCGAGGTGTCCAGCATGGCCGAGGCGGCCACCGAGGCCATCATCCTGTCGCCCAGCGAGGCGGGCCTGGCCGACTTCCGGCGCGACAATCGCTGGCGGGGCGTCGGCGAGACGACGGTGCGGCCGTGGACCGACGACTACGTCAACCTGTTCGGCTCGCTGTGGCGCAGCCAGTTCCCGGAGCCGCCTCCGGGGCGCTAGGCGGCGGGCAGTTCGACCGTCGCCACGGCCTGGGCCGCCAGACCCTCGCCGCGACCGGTGAAGCCCAGTCCCTCGCTGGTGGTGGCCTTCACGCTGACGGCGTCCAGCGGGATGCCGAGGATGTCGGCCAGCCGCTCGCGCATGGCCTGACGGTGCGGCTTCACCTTGGGGCGCTCGCAGATCAGGGTGACGTCCACGTTCGAGATACGGCCGCCGCGCGCGGTCACCAGACCGGCGGCGTGCTTCAGGAACAGGTCGGACGGCGCGCCCTTCCAGGTGTCGTCGGTGGGCGGGAAGTGGTCGCCGATATCACCCTCTCCAATCGCGCCCAGAATGGCGTCGGTCAGGGCGTGCAGACCGGCGTCGGCGTCCGAATGGCCGATCAGCGTCTGGTCGTGCGGGATTTCGACGCCGCACAGCCAGACGGCCCCGCCGGGGCCCCAGCGGTGGACATCGTAGCCGGAGCCGATGCGGATCTGGCGCGGCAGCATAGCTTCGGCCATGGCGAAATCCTCCGGATAGGTCAGCTTCATCAGGCGCGGATCGCCGTCGACCAGGGCGACGCGGCCGCCGTGGCGTTGGACCACAATGGCCTCGTCGGTCGGCGTTTCGGAAGACGGCCAGGTCGCATAGGCCGCTTCGATCACGCCGCGCCGGAAGGCCTGGGGGGTCTGCGCCCGCCACAGGTCTTCGCGATCGACCGTGTCGGTCATCAACCCGTCGGCTCCGCGTCGCAGGCTGTCGGCGACGGGCAGGGCGGGCAGGGCGCCGTCCGCGCCGTCCAGCGCGGCGAGAAGGCGATCGATCACGGCTCGATCCAGCAATGGGCGAGCCGCGTCATGGATCAGCACCGGCTGGTCGGGCGGGGCGCTCAGCGCGGCCA
>NZ_DASWWG010000004.1:0-20775 GCF_036400995.1 Brevundimonas sp. | reverse complement strand
GTCGGCGGCTCGCCCGGGCGCATCACGCGATAGACGTCGAACAGCGCGTCCTCGCGGCCGGTGTTCTTGTCGATGCGCAGGGTGTTGCGCATGTAGGCGCCGACCGTGACGTGGTCGATGTCCAGCACGTCGATGGTGGTGAAGCCCTGCTCTTCCAGCAGGTTGATCGTGGCCTGGTCCAGCTCGTCGCCGGCCTCGGCGTAGATTTCACCGGTCTCGTAGTTGACCGCGTCGGCGGCCAGGTAGCGGGTCAGCAGGGCGTCGGCGGCCAGCGACAGCGACGTGGTCGTGTCACCCAGCTTCTTGGCCTGACGGGCGCTGATCTTGGTGCCGGCGGCGGCGATCACTTCACCGGTGTCGGCGTCGACCAGGTCGAACTCCGGCTTCACACCGCGCCAGCGCTCGGCCTTGTACGGCGTGACCCAGCCTTCGCCGCGCTTCTCGTAGGGCACGGTCTCGTAGAAGGTCTTGAGGATTTCCTCGCCGTCCATGCCCAGGGCCATCAGGAAGGTCGAGGCCGGCAGCTTGCGGCGACGGTCGATACGGACGTAGACGATGTCCTTGGCGTCGAACTCGAAGTCCAGCCACGAGCCGCGGTACGGGATCACGCGGGCGGCGAACAGCAGCTTGCCCGAGCTGTGCGTCTTGCCCTTGTCGTGGTCGAAGAAGACGCCCGGCGAACGGTGCATCTGGGACACGATCACCCGCTCGGTCCCGTTGACGATGAAGGTGCCCTTGTCGGTCATGAGCGGGATGTCGCCCATGTAGACGTCCTGCTCCTTGATGTCCTTGACCGAGCGCGCGCCGGTCTCTTCGTCCATCTCGAACACGATCAGGCGCAGCTTGACCTTCAGCGGCGCGGCGAAGGTCATGTCGCGCTGGATGCACTCCTCGACGTCGTACTTGGGCTCTTCGAACTCGTACGAGACGTATTCGAGGATGGCGCGTTCGTTGAAGTCCTTGATCGGGAAGACCGACTTGAAGACCGCCTCGATGCCCTCGTCGGTGCGCAGGCCCGGACGGCTCTCGCGCTGGAGGAACTGTTCATACGACGCGCGCTGAACCTCGATCAGGTTCGGCATCTGCACCGCTTCCGGAATGCGGCCGAACGAGTGACGGATGCGCTTCTTGCCGGTGAACGAGGTGGCGGTGAGGAACTGACCGTTGACGGTGAGTTCCGCTTTGGACTTGGCCATTCTGTCTTCCCAATACGGCCCGGGCAGGCCGTTTCAAATGCAGCAGCCACAGGCCGCCGGGTGGCGATCCGTGACGATCGGTTTCGGCGTCCACCCTCGGGCCTTGCGGTCCCAGGACACCTGAATTGTAAGGCTCCCTTGGGGAGGAGCGCGCCTTCGCACCGGTCGGAGGGCGACAAACCGGGCCTCGGCGCTTTCGCGCAGACTCATACGGAGTTAGCGGAACGGGCTGATATACTCGCTTTGGCGGCGAAATAAAGGTCGTTGTGGAAAATCCTGACGGTCCGGCGGAATTCGTCTTGCCCTTTTCGGGACGCCTGCCGTCGGGGGCCGATATGGGGTCCCTTCCCGAGCCCGCCAAGTCCGGCTAGCGTCGCCTTATGAAGCGCATCCTGATCGTCTCCGCCGCCGCCCTGACCCTCGCCGCCTGCGCCTCCGCGCCGAAGCCGCTGGAGGCCCCGACCTCGGTCGTCCGCGCGCCGGTCGGCGAGTCGAGCCAAGCCAACTGGGACGCCGGCAACCGGGCCTATCTGGACTGGAACGGGGGCCGCCCGGGCTGGACCACCACCGAAAGCGGCCTGCAGTACCGCCGCATCGGCCGCGCCAACCCGGAGGGCCGCCAGCCCGCATCGACCGACACGGTCCGCGTCCACTACCGGGGGACCTTCATCGACGGGCGTGAGTTCGACAGCTCCTGGTCCCGCAACGAGCCGACCGAGTTTCCGTTGAACCGGGTCATCCGCGGCTGGACCGAGGGCGTGGGCCTGATGCGCGAGGGCGAACGGTTCGAATTCGTCATTCCCGCCTCGCTCGGCTACGGCGAGCGCTGGGTCGGCGGCGACGAATTGCCGCCCAACTCGACCCTGTTGTTCACGGTCGAACTGCTGGAAGTGAAACCGGCGTCCTGAGCCTGACCGGCCGGGCGTCCGTCGCCTGATCTCCCAGAAAGGCCGCCCATGCTTCGCCCCCTCCTTCTCGCCGGCCTGCTCCTCGCGGCCGCGCCGGTCGTCCATGCGCAGGAGCGGCCGACCTACGGCCCCCGGCTGGAGGGGTATGAGTACCCCTTCCCGGTCCACACCTTCGCCTTCACCTCCCAGCGGCAGGCGCTGGAGATGGCCTATGTGGACGTGGCGCCGACCGCCGCGCCGAACGGCCGGACCATCGTCCTGCTCCACGGCAAGAATTTCTGCGCCGCCACCTGGGCGCCGACGATCAACGCCCTGACCGCCGACGGCTACCGCGTCATCGCCGTCGACCAGATCGGCTTCTGCAAGTCGTCCAAGCCTGACAGCTACCAGTTCACCCTGTCCCAGCTCGCCGCCAACACCCGCGCCCTGCTGGACAGTCTGGGCGTCGAGCGGCCCATCGTCATGGGTCATTCCATGGGCGGCATGCTGGGCATTCGCTACGCCCTGCAGAATCCGGACGCCGTCTCCCGGCTGGTGCTGGTCAATCCGATCGGGCTGGAGGACTGGCAGGCCGAGGGCGTGCCCTGGGCCCGGCTGGACGACGCCTTCGCGGGCGAGCGCCGCACCACCTTCGACAGCATCAAGGCCTACCAGCGGCGCTTCTACTATGACGGCGACTGGCAGCCCCGGTACGATGAGCCGGTGGCCATGCTGGCCGGGATGTACGCCGGACCGGGCGGCGAGATCGTCGCCCGGAGCCAGGCGCTGACCTCCGACATGATCTTCACCCAGCCGGTCGTGCATGAGTTGCCGAACCTGCGGGTCCCCGTCCTTCTGTTCATCGGCGAGCTGGATCGCACCGCCCCGGGCGCCGCGCGGGCCGCGCCCGAGGTTCAGGCCCGGCTGGGTCGCTACGACCTGCTGGGCCGCCGCACGGTCAACGCCATCCCCGAGGCCCGGCTGATCGCCTTCCCCGATCTCGGACACTCGCCGCAGGTCGAATCGCCCGAAGCCTTCCACGCCGCCCTGATCGCCGCCCTCGCCTCGCCCCGGTGAGGGTGGAACCGCCAAGATGACAGGGATTTAATGCCGCGGGCGGTGCATCGGGTTGACCCCCGTCCCTCCGCGAAGTGATCTGCCGCCCTTCCTTTCAGCCGCCCTGCCCGAGTCCCGTATGCTGCGTCCCTCCGCCCGCCTGCTCGTCTCCGCCTGCGCTGCGGCGCTTCTGCTCGGCTCGGCGCCCGCCCTGGCCCAGGTCGGCGCGCCCGCCCTGCCGGTGGCCCTGGCCCCGATCCCGACCCCGCGCGACGCCCCCTATCCCGGCGTCATCGGCATCGAGGTGGACGCCACCGACATCGATCGCCGCATCGTCTCGATCAAGCAGACCGTCCCGGTCGCGGCTCCCGGCCCGTTGATCCTGCTCTATCCACAGTGGATCCCCGGCAACCACGGCCCGGTCGGACCGGTCGACGACATCGCCGACCTGCAGATCACCGCCGGCGGCCAGCCCCTGCGCTGGGTCCGCAACACCGTCCAGACCAACGCCTTCCAGGTCGAGGTCCCGGCGGGCGTGTCGGAGGTCGAGGTGTCGTTCAAATGGCTGACGCCGATCGACGGGTCACAGGGCCGGGTGGTCATCACCGACGAGATGCTGAACATCCAGTGGGAGAAGGCCCTGCTCTATCCGGCGGGCTACTACTCGCGCCGGATCACCTTCGAGCCGACCCTGCGCCTGCCCGCGGGCTGGCAGTACGGCACGGCGCTGGACACCCGCTCCTTCCAGAACGGCGTCGCGGTCTTCGCGCCGATCACCCTGGAGCATTTCGCCGACAGCCCGCTGTTCGCCGGGGTCCACTACCGCCAGATCGACCTTGATCCGAACGGCCGCTCGCCGGTCCGCCTGAACGTCGTCGCCGACAGCGCCGAACAGCTGGCCGCCACCGACGCCCACATCGCCCAGCATCAGGAGCTGGTCCGTCAGGCCGACCGCCTGTTCGGCGCCCGCCATTTCAACCACTACGACTTCCTGCTGGCGGTGACCGACCGGCTCGGCGGCATCGGGCTGGAGCACCAGCGCTCGTCCGAGAACAGCGTCGACACCAAATACTTCACCGATCCGACCGGCACCCTCGCCGACCGCGACCTGCTGGGTCACGAGTACACCCACAGCTGGAACGGCAAGTGGCGTCGCCCCGCCGACCAACTGACCCCGACCCTCAACGAGCCGCTGCAGAACTCCCTGCTCTGGGTCTATGAGGGCCAGACCCAGTACTGGGGCCTGATCCTGACCGCCCGCGCCGGTCTGATGACCAAGCAGCAGGCGCTGGACGTCTTCGCCAACACCGCCGCGACCTACGCCGACGGCAACCCGGGCCGCGAATGGCGGGCCATGCAGGACACCACCAACGACCCAATCATCGCCCAGCGCCGCGCCCAGCCCTGGCCCAGCCGCCAGCGCAGCGAGGACTACTACCGCGAGGGCGCGATGATCTGGCTGGACGCCGACACCCTGATCCGCGAGCAGTCGGGCGGCCGCCGCTCGCTGGACGACTTCGCCAAGGCCTTCTTCGGCGTGCAGGACGGCAATTGGGACCCGGCGCCCTATACCTTCACCGACGTCACCTCGACCCTGAACGGCGTCGAGCGCAATGACTGGGCGGCCTTCCTGCGCGAGCGGCTGGATGCGGTCGGCCCCGAGGCCCACGGGCCGCTGGCGGGCATCGAGCGCGGCGGCTACCGGCTGGTCTGGCGCGAGACGCCGAACGCCTACTCCCGCGCCCTGAACACCGAACTGGGCCGGGTCGACTTCCAGTATTCGCTGGGCCTGTCGCTCAACACCTCCAATCGCGTCACCGGCGTCCGCTGGGGCTCGCCCGCGTTCGAGGCCGGCCTGACCTCGGGCTGGGAAGTGGTCGCCGTGAACGGCCGCGCCGCCAGCGCCTCGGCCATCGCCGAGGCCATCACTGCCTCGAAGGGCAACACCACCCCGATCCAGGTGATGCTCAAGCGGGGCGACCGCTTCCGCACCATCGAATTCGACTACCACGACGGCCTTCGCTACCCGCACCTCGAGCGGATCGAGGGAACCCCTGACCGCCTCGGCGACATCCTCGCCCCGCGTCGCCGCTGATCCCGGGTATGCCCATGTACAAGTCCGCCGCCCTCGCCCTGCTGCTCGCCACCACGGCCACGCCCGCCCTGGCCCAGACGGCCCCGGCCTCGCAGGCCCCCGCCTCGCAGGCCCAGACGCCCCTGCCTGCGCCGACCAGCCTGCCGCACGCCCTGCCGCCGATCCCGGCGCCGCAGGACCGCGCCTATCCGGGCGTCATCGGCATCCGCGTCGACCTGACCGATCTGGATCACAAGGTCATCCGCACCCGCCAGACCATCCCCGTCACGGCGGGCCATCTGGTGCTGCAGTATCCGAAATTCATTCCGGGCAACCACGCCGACACCGGCCCGATCCAGCTGATCTCGGGCCTGACCGTCACCGGCGCCGGCCAACGGATCGAGTGGGTCCGCGACACCGTCGATCCCCACGCCTTCCACCTCGACATCCCCGCGGGCGTCTCGACCATCGAGGTCGGCTTCGAATGGCTGACCCAGCCCGACAACGCCGTCTGGCGCGTGGTCATGACCCAGGACATGGTCAACCTCCAGTGGGAGAAGGCCCTGCTCTATCCGGCGGGCTACAACCACAGCCGGATCATGTTCGCCCCCTCGGTCGTCCTGCCGACCGGCTGGAACTACGGCGTGGCGCTGGACACCACGGGCCGCGAGGGTGACGTGGCCACCTTCGCCCCGATCAATCTGGAGCACCTGGCCGACAGCCCGATGTTCGCGGGCCGTCACTACCGCCGCGTCGACATCGATCCGGGCGGCCGCTCGCCGGTGCACCTGAACCTGGTCGGCGACACCGCCGCCTCGATCAACATCACCCCCGAGTGGACGGCGAAGTACGAGGCCCTGGTCGATCAGGCCGACCGCCTGTTCGGCGCCCGCCACTATGACCGGTACGAGTTCCTGCTGGCCCTGACCGGCCAGATGGGCGGCATCGGTCTGGAGCACCACCGCTCGTCCGAGAACACCGCCGCCCCCAACTACTTCGCCAGCGCCAGCCCGGCCTACGGCGCGCGCGGCCTGCTGCCGCACGAGTACGTCCACAGCTGGAACGGCAAGTTCCGCCGTCCGTCCGACGAGTACGTCGCCAACCTCAACGTCCCGACCCAGAACAGCCTGATGTGGGTCTATGAGGGCCAGACCGAGTACTGGGGCGACGTTCTGACCCCGCGATCGGGCCTCGGCACCTTCGAGGAGGCGGTCGTCAATCTGGCCGAGGTCGCGGGCTTCTACGACAACCAGCCCGGCCGCCAGTGGCGCGCGCTGCAGGACACCACCAACCACAACCTGCTGGGCTACCGCACGACCAATCCGTGGTCCTCATGGATGCGCGGCACCGGCGACTACTATCGCGAAGCCCTGCTGATCTGGCTGGACGCCGACACCCTGATCCGCGCCGGGACCAACGACCGCAAGTCGCTGGACGACTTCGCCCGCGCCTTCTTCGGCGTCGAGGACGGGGTCTGGGAGGCCCGCCCCTATACGTTCGAGGACGTGGTCTCGACCCTGAACGCCGTCTATCCGCACGACTGGGCCACCTTCCTGCGCACCCGTCTGGACGCCGTCGGCCCGGACGCCAGGGCGCCGCTGGACGGTCTCGAGCGCGCCGGCTGGCGTCTGACCTATGTCGATGAGCTGACTCCCGTCGAGAAGCGGATGTTCGGCGGCTGGGGCTCGGACTTCCAGTACTCGCTGGGCTTCAATCTGTCGGGGACGCGCATCACCGGCGTCCGCTGGGGTTCGCCCGCCTTCGACCAGGGACTGGGCGCAGGCTGGGAACTTATCGCCGTCGGCGACCGCGTCGGCTCGGCCGAGGCCCTGCGCGCCGCCGTCACCGCCGCGAAGACCAGCCCGGAACCGATCCGTCTGGTGCTCAAGCGCGGCGACGAGTTCCGCACCGTCGAGTTCGATTATCACGGCGGCCTGCGCTACCCGCGTCTGGTCCGCATCGAGGGCACGCGCGACCGACTGGCCGACATCTTCGCCCCGCGCACGCGCTGAAACGCAAACCGGCCCTGACGGCGAACCGTCAGGGCCGGTGATGTCCGCGTCGAACGGGTCAGGCGATCAGCAGTCGCCGCCCATCGCCTGCTTCATCTCATCCATCATCTCGTGATTGGCCGTGCAGGCCTGTGCAGCCTGTTCCGGGCCCAGCGCGCGCAGGTCGGTGGCCATGGCCACGGCCTGCTGGCGGCTCTGCTCGTCCGTCGCGGCGATCTCGGCCGCCGACAGCTGCCCCTGCGCCGCCTTGGCCACGCAGCCGCGCAGATGGTCCATCTTGTCCGCCAGCTCCTGACAGGACTGCGGCAGGCCGACGAAGGCCGCCTTGGCCAGCCCCGTGGCCGCGGCAGGCGCGGCAGGCGCCGCGGCGGCCGGCGCGGCGGTGGACGCCGAGGCCGGCTCGGCCGCCTTGTCCTCGGCTTGCGAACAGGCGCCGAGCGCCAGCAGGGCCGCGACGGCGGCCGGAACGATGATCTTCATTGTGGTCTCCCCTGATGCGCGCGCACAAAGACACAGGTCGCCCCGGCCTGTCATCCGGTCATTGACCGTCCCGGCGCATTACCGAAACATAATCCCGCGGCCCGCATCCTTTCCGTTACTCCTGCGCCTCTTCCTTCATTCAGCGTGCCGCCACGCTTCAAAGGGGATTGCCGGTGTCCAATCGCGTTCATTTCGCCCGGCGCCTTCGCGCGCCCATGGCCTTCGTCGCCCTGACCGCCCTGATGGTCGGCGCCGGTCCCGTGTTCGCGCAGGATGTCGGCCGCATGGAGCAGATCATCCAGGCCTCCACTGACCGCAATGAATTCACCGGCTCGGTCCTGGTCGCGCGCGGCGGCGAGATCCTGCTGGATCAGGGCTACGGCCAGGCCAATCGCGAATGGGGCGTCCCCAACGACGGCGACACCAAATTCCGCCTGGGCTCGGTCAGCAAGCAGTTCACCGCCGTCGCCATCCTGCAACTGCGCGAGCGCGGACTGGTCGACATCGACGCCCCCATCCGCACCTGGATCACCGACGCCCCGGCCGCCTGGGACGCCATCACCCCGCGCCAGCTGATGGCCCACACCGCGGGCCTGCCCAACGTCACCGCGCTCGAGAGCTTCCGCGCCTACAAGATGCAGGAGACCACGCCGGAGGCCACCCTGGCCCTGTTCCGCGACCTGCCGCTGGACTTCCCGCCCGGCGAGGGCTGGGCCTATTCCAACTCCGGCTATCTGCTGCTCAGCCTGATCATCGAGAAGGCCGGCGGCCAGACCTACGCCGACTATGTCGCCGAGCACATCTTCCGCCCGCTGGGCATGACCGACAGCGGCTATGACGTCTCGTCCGCCATCCTGCCGCGCCGCGCCTCGGGCTATACGCCGGCGCCCGGCGGCGGGGTGATCAACGCCGAGTACGTCAACATGGTCGTGCCCCAGGGCGCGGGCGCCCTCTATTCGACCACCCGCGACCTGCTGAAGTGGGAACAGGGGCTGTTCGGCGGGCGGCTGCTGAACGCGGAGTCGATGGCCCTGCTCACCACCCCGGTCCGCAACGGCTACGCCCTGGGTCTTGGCGTCAGGCCCAGTGAAGGCGGCGTCCTCCTGCAGCACAGCGGCGGGATCGAGGGCTTCAACACCTGGATGGGCCACGACACCGGCAGCGACATGACGGTCATCGTTCTGGGCAACCTCAACGGCCCCGCGCCCGACCGGATCGGCGTCGACCTGATGACCCTGGCCAACGGCGGGACCGTCACCCTGGCGGAAGAGCGTCGCGAGATCGCCGTCCCCGTCGAGACCCTGCGCGCCTACGAGGGGGTCTACGACCTCGCACCCGGCTTCGCGATCACCATCGCGGTCGTGGACGGCGGCCTGACCGCGCAGGCCACCGGCCAGCAGCAACTGGGCCTTTCGGCCGAGGCCGAGGACGCCTTCTTCCTGCGTCTGGTCGATGCGCGCATCACCTTCACCCGAGACGCCTCAGGCGCGGTCGAGAGCCTGACCCTGCACCAGAACGGCCGCGAGATCCCGGGCCGCAAACGCTGACCTGACGGGCAAAAGAAAGCGGGCGAAGGTTTTCCTCCGGCCCATGCGCAAAAGAAAACGGGCCGGGGATTGCTCCCCGGCCCGTCAAACCGTTCAAGCCGTCGCTGCGGACAGCGACTGCCAGAAGCCAGATTACTTGATCTGGATCTTGGCGCCGGCTTCTTCCAGCTTCTTCTTGATCTCTTCGGCGGTTTGCTTCGAGACGTTTTCAACGACGTTCTGCGGAGCGCCTTCGACCAGGTCCTTGGCTTCCTTGAGGCCCAGGTCCGAACGGACGCCGCGGACTTCCTTGATGACGTTGATCTTCTTGTCGCCGCCGTCGATCAGGACAACGGTGAACTCGGTTTGCTCTTCGCCGGCCGGAGCGGCGTCACCACCGCCGGCAGCCGGAGCGGCGGCCATGGCGACCGGAGCAGCGGCGCTCACGCCCCACTTTTCTTCCAGCAGCTTCGACAGTTCAGCGGCTTCCAGGACGGTCAGAGCCGACAGGTCTTCAACGATTTTGGCGAGATCAGCCATGGGATAGTTCCTTCGGTAGGATGAGGTTCAGAGAGTGTGCAGAGATGAAAGGTGCGGGTCCGCTTACGCGGCGTCCTTCGTGGCGTAGGCGTTGAAAACGCGGGCCAGTTGGGCCGCCGGAGCTTGAACGACGCCGGCGATGCGAGTCGCGGGAGCGTTGATCAGGCCCAGCAGTTGAGCGCGGATCTGGTCCAGCGACGGCAGCTTGGCGAGGGTGTCGACACCCTTCGCGTCCACGACCGTCTCGCCCATGAAGCCGCCCAGGATCACGAACTTGTCGTTGCCCTTGGCGAATTCCGACGAGACCTTGGCGGCCGTCACCGGGTCAGCAGCGTAGGCGATGCCCACCGGGCCCTTGAACAGGCCGTGGTATTCGCTGCCTTCTTCGGCTTCGAGCGCCTTCAGCGCCAGGCGGTTCTTCACCACCTTGAACGCGCCGCCGGCAGTACGCAGGCGGCCACGCAGGTCTTCCATTTCCGCAACGGTCAGACCCAGGTTGTGGGTCACGACCACGGCGCCCGCGTCGGCGAAAACGCCCTTCAGCGTTTCGATCGACTCGGCTTTTTGTGCGCGGTCCATTGCGGTCTCCAGTCTTGGTACTCGCCGCCGGGCTTATTCCCGACGACGTTATGGCCAAAGCGCCGCGCATCGCTGCGAGACGTTCAGGCCGGTCGTATTGTCCGAAGGAAGCTCAAACCCCGTGCCCCCGGAAAACCGGGTGACGGCGATCGTCTGCATCCCCATCTCCCCACGGCGTCAGGGGGCTCCCTGACAGTTACGGCAGTGGGTGGCCCCCACGCCCCGAAGTTCTCGGACAGGACCGCCGCGTCCCGAGGGCTGCGACGGAGAAGGCGCGCTCTATACACGCAATCGCCGGAAACTCAAGCCGTCGCGGGCATGGAGGGCGCCTGCACAGGAAATCCTCACGACAACGACGGGAATCCGGGGCAGGTTCGCCCTCATAAAGGGAGGGGAGCCCCATGACCGACGCCACCGAAGCCACCGGCCGCAACAGTCTGGGCCGCAGCGGCACGCCCGCCCTGGCCGGGTTCCGGCTGGTCATCGGCCTGCTGCAGGGCGCCGCCCTGTGGTGGCTGTACCGGTCCGCCGAGGCGCTCACCTACCGGCATTCCACCGACGCATGGCTGGCGTCGCACGGCCCAAACCCTCCCGAGGTGGTCCCGCCCCTCTGGCCCGCCTCCGTGCCCGAGCTGTTCGGACCGCTGGCGATGATTCTCGTCATGGTCCCGGTCCTGCTGCTGGCGGGCGCCGGGCGGATGCGCCTTCGCACCCTGTTGTTCTGGATCGTCGGCGCCACAGCCTTCCTCGCCCTGCTGGGCTGGCACGGCGTCGCCGCCCAGTCGATCAGCGAGTACGGCCCGCGCAGCCGCCCGCCCTTCCTGCCCTGGCCCATGCCCCTGTTCGCCGGCGCAGCCCTGTTCATCGGCCACCACCTGATCCTGGCCGCCGATCTGGAGCGGAAGCGGATCGCCGCCTACCCCACCTATTTCGACACGACCTGGAAGGCCGGGGTCCAGCTGGCCCTGTCCGTCGGCTTCACCGGCGCCTTCTGGATTCTGCTCCACCTCGGCGCGGCCCTGTTCGAGGTCATCGGGCTCAAATTCCTGCAGGACCTGATCAACCGGTCCTGGTTCTCCATCCCGGTGACCACCCTGATGTTCGCCGTCGCCGTCCATCTGACCGACGTCCGCGACGGCCTGATCCGGGGCGTGCGCAGCGTCGCCCTGATGCTGCTGTCGTGGCTGCTCCTGCTCATGACCCTGCTGGCGGCGGGCTTCCTCGCCGCCCTGCCCTTCACCGGCGTCAGCGCCCTGTGGAACACCGGCAGCGCCACCGCCCTGGTCCTGTCGGCCGCCGCGGCCCTGATCATCCTCATCAACACCGCCTATCAGGACGGACGCGCCGACAATCTGCCGCCCGCGGTCCTGCGCTGGGCCGTACGCGTTGCCGCCGTCCTGCTGACGCCGCTGGTCGTGCTCGCCTTCTGGGGTCTGGCCCTGCGCATCGGCCAGCACGGCCTGACGCCCGACCGCATCATCGCCCTCGCCTGCGCCCTGATCGGCGCGGCCTACGCCGGCGGCTACGGCTTCGCCGCGCTCCGGCCCTTCACCCGCAAGGACGCCGACTGGATGCAGCCGCTGGAGCGCACCAACGTCCTGACCGCCGCCCTGGCCATCCTCGTCATCCTCGCCCTGTTCAGCCCCATCGCCGATCCCGCCGGCCTGTCCGTCGGCGATCAGGTCGCCCGGCTGGAGCGCGGCGCGGTCACCCCACAGCGCTTCGACTACCGGTTCCTGCGCTTCGAAAGCGGCAAGGTCGGCGAGGCGGCCCTGCGCAAGCTGACCCGCGCCACCAACCCCGAGGTCGTCCGCCGGGCCCGCGAGGCGATCGCGCTGGAGAACCGCTGGGACGGTGAGAACGTCGGCCGCCCGGACCAGACTCCCGTCTACGAGGTCGTCGGCGCGCCGCTTCCGGCCGATTTCCTGGGCCCGGTGCAGGCCGACGACGTTCGCAGCCTCTGCACCCAACCGGGCGCCTGCGTCGCCACCACCCGCGATCTGGACGGCGACGGCGCCGTAGAAATTCTGGTCGCGCAGGCTTTCAGGACCACCTTGTGGGCCCGGAACGCCGCCGGGACCTGGACGGCCGAGGCCGAGTACGGCCACCTGCGCTGTGTCGCAGGACGCGACGACGCCCGCGACCGGCTCCGGAAGGGTCTGGTTCGTATCCAGGCGCCACGCTGGCCGGACCTCGCTTTCGGCGACGCCCCCGCGGTCGCGCCCGAAATCCCCGACGCCGCCCGCTGCCCGCCCCCTTCGGGCGTGCCCGCGACGGTGACCGCGGATCGCTGACCTCGCATTCCCGCCACAGCCGCCGCCAATCTGCGGCGGCGCACAAAAGCGCTCTTGACCCGGACGACCGGCTCAACATTACGTTCAGTTCATGTTTCGCGCATCGGGGGATAGCGCATTGAACACGGGCGGACAGGACGAGCTGCTGCGGCGCGCCGCGGAGGCGATCGCGCGTCGCGATCCGGCGGGCGCCCTGCACCTGCTGGATCAGGCGGACGCCCTCGGCGGCCGCACGCACAACAGCATCCTGAACCGGGCCCTGGCGCTGCGCCTGCTCGGCGACTTCAACGGCTCGCTGACGGTGCTGGACGACGCCCTGGCCATCCAGCCGTATGACTTCGTCGCCCTGCTGGCCAAGGCGGCCATGCTGGAGAAGCTGTCGGGCGAACGCACCGCCGTCGACGTCTATCGCAACGCCCTGAAGATCGCCCCGCCGCGCGCCCAGTGCCCCCCGGCGCTGGCGGCCCAGATCGACCATGCGGACGGCGTGGTGAAACGTCAGGCCGAGGCCCTGCGCGATCACATGCGCGCCGCCGTGTCGGCCATGCGGGGCGAGGTCGACGCCGCGTCGCTCGATCGTTTCGACGAGGGGCTGGAAATCTACGCGGGCGTGAAGGCGCCGCCCAAGCAGGAGCCCATCCTGCTCAACTACCCGCGCCTGCCCGCCATTCCCTTCTATGACCGGTCGCTGTTCCCGTGGCTGGAGACGCTGGAGGCGGCCACCCCGGTCATCCAGAAGGAGCTCGCCGACCTGCTGGACGGCGCCTTCGACGACTTCGCCCCCTACATCGCCTATCCCAAGGGCGCGCCGGTCAACCAGTGGGGCGAGCTGAACCATTCGCGCAAATGGACCTCGCTCTGGCTGTGGCGCGACGGGGTCAAGCAGACCTCCGTCACCGACCGCTGCCCCGAGACCGCCGCCCTGCTGGAAAGCCTGCCGATGGCGCATCAGGACGGCTTCGCCCCCACCGCCGTCTTCTCGGCCCTGCAGCCCCACACCCACATCCCGGCCCACACCGGCTCGGCCAATACCCGGCTGCTGTGCCACCTGCCGCTGATCCTGCCCGGCCCGGCCCGCTTCCGGGTCGGCAACACCACCCGTCAGTGGGAGATGGGACAGGCCTGGGTCTTCGACGACACCATCGAGCACGAGGCGTGGAACGACGCCGACCAGATGCGGGTCATCCTGATCTTCGACGTCTGGAACCCCTGGCTCTCCGACGGCGAGAAGGCCCTCATCACCACCATGATGAAGGCCCAGCGGGAGTTCATGGAGGGGCGCTAGGGGTTGCGCGATGCGCTCGCAGGGATAGTGTCGAGATCAGGAGGACAATCCATGATCGCACACCTGCTTTCGCCGTCCGGTCGCCTGAGCCGACGGGCATACGCCTCCACATTGGCGTTGTTCTTCGGCCTCGTCGTCGCCGTTGCGCTTCTCACCGGTTCAGCGTTCTCCGCCGAGGATCTCGGCGCAGCCATCGACAAGCCCTGGTCCACCCTTGGACGAGGTCTGGACGCTGGCGTTCTGTCCGCCCTGCCCGCCGCGCTGTCCGTTCCACTGGTGGTGGTTCTCTTCGCCACCGCGGCCTGGGCGGCGTTCGCCCTCACGGCGCGGCGGCTCCACGATCTCGGGCACAGCGGCTGGTGGTCAGCGTTTCTGGCGGTCCCCGGCGTAGGCGTCATCCTGATGCTGGCCTGCGCGATCCTGCCGGGCCGCCCCGCCCTCGCCGCCCGTTAACCGTCCGCTCACCCTGCCCGCCCACCCGATCTTCACCTTGTGACGGTTAAAACGTCCCGGAATGAGCCAGTCCCGCGTTGCGAGGACCGGCCAAGGTGATGGACCTAAGGGGCTGCCTCTCATGGCGAAGACCGTACTTGTCGTCGACGATGATCCGACCCAGCGCCGCATCGCGCAGGCGGTGCTGGAGCGCGAGGGCTATATCGTCGTCCACGCCGAGGGCGGCGGTCAGGCCATCGACCGCCTGACCAAGGGCGGCGGGGCCGACGTCGTTCTGCTGGACATGGTCATGCCGGGCATGAGCGGCATGGAGGCCCTGGCCGAGATCCGCACCGCGGGCGTGACCACCCCGGTCATCGTCCTGACCGCCAACGGCGGCGTCGACGCCGTCGTGAAGGCCATGCAGGCCGGGGCCCAGGACTTCTTCGTCAAACCCGTTTCCGCCGAACGCCTGCTGGTCGGCGTGCGCAACGCCCTGCAGCTGACCCAGCTGACGGCCGAGGTCGGCCGCCTGAAGAAGCACCATGGCGGCCGCACCTCCTTCGACGATCTGGTCGGCAACAGCCCGCCCATGCGCCTCGTGAAGTCGCTGGGCGTCCGCGCGGCCAAGTCCGGCATCCCGGTGCTGATCACCGGCGAGAGCGGCGTGGGCAAGGAGGTCATCGCCCGCGCCCTGCACGGCGCCTCGGACCGCGCCGGCAAGCCCTTCGTGGCCGTCAACTGCGGCGCCCTGCCCGCCAACCTCGTCGAGTCGATCCTGTTCGGCCACGAGAAGGGCAGCTTCACCGGCGCCACCGACAAGCATCTGGGCAAGTTCGCCGAAGCCTCGGGCGGCACCCTGTTCCTGGACGAGATCGGCGAACTGCCGCTGGACATGCAGGTCAAGCTGCTGCGCGCCCTGCAGGAAGGCGAGATCGACCCGGTCGGCTCCAAGCGCTCGGTCAAGGTCGATGTCCGCATCGTCTCGGCGACCAACCGCGATCTGGCCGAACAGGTGCGCGACGGCCGCTTCCGCGAGGACCTGTTCTACCGCCTGAACGTCTTCCCGCTGGAGGCCCCGGCCCTGCGCGACCGTCGCGAGGACATCCCGGCGCTGGTCGATCACTTCATCGGCCGCTTCAACGTCGAGGAAGGCAAGCGCGTCGCGGGCGTCTCGCCCGAGACCTCGGCCCTGCTGGCCGCCTTCGACTGGCCGGGCAACGTCCGCCAGCTGGAGAACGCCGTCTATCGCGCCATCATCCTGGCCGACGCGCCCTTCCTGCAGCCGCACGACTTCCCGGCCATCTCGGGCGTCTATTCCTCCCCCTTGGGGGAGGTGGATCAGCGCGACAGCGACGAGACGGAGGGGTTGTCGGCCACCGCGCACGCGCCCTACGCCTCCGACATCGACCTGCCGCCCCTGCCCGATACGCCGATCCGTATCCTCGACGACCGCGGTCACCTGCGCACGCTTGAGGAGATCGAGCGCGACCTGATCCAGCACGCGATCGAGGTCTATGCGGGCCACATGTCCGAGATCGCCCGCCGCCTCGGCATCGGCCGCTCGACCCTGTACCGCAAGGTCCGCGAACAGGGCCTCGAAGGCGCTCTGAAGGACGTGGGCTGAACCCGCCCGGGGCCTGCTGCAAATCGGCAACGCCCCGGGGAAGCCCCAAACCTGTACGAAAGTTCATTGGCCTCGGTGCCCGACACCCTCAAAGACAGAGGCGACGGCGCGCAGGCAACTTTTGGTTTCATCGCTGAAATGCGACGGAAACACGCGCGCCGCACGTTTGCTGCTCTGTTTCCAACTCCTCCCCCGAGGCTTTTCGTATGCTGCTTGTGACCACCGCGTTGTCCGGCCTGCTCGCCGGCGTGATCCAGACCGCGCCGACCCCGCCGCAAACGCCGCCGCAGCAGCCCCCCGCCCCGACGACCGCGCCGGCCCCGGCCGCCGATGCGCAGGACGAGGCGCCCGCCGCCCCCGCCGCTTCCGCCGAGGACACCGACGACGCCTATGATCTGGGCACCGTCTCGGTCACCGGCTCGCGCCCGCGCGGCAGCGTCGACACCGACATCCCGCCGGACGTCACCCTCGACGCCAGCCAGATCCAGGCCTACGGCGCCTCCAACATCTCGGAGCTGATGACCTATCTGGAGCCGCTGACCCGCAGCTCCAGCGGCCGCACCGACCTGCAGCCGGTCTTCCTCGTCAACGGCCGCCGCATCTCGGGCTTCCAGGAAATCCAGGGCATCCCGACCGAGGCCATCGAACGCACCGAAATCCTGCCCGAGCAGGTCGCCCTGCAGTTCGGCTATCGCGCCGAGCAGCGGGTGGTGAACTTCGTCCTGAAGGCCAATTTCAACTCCTTCACCGGCGAACTGACCGGCCGCGGCCCGACCCAGGGCGGCCGCACCACCACCGAGATCGAGGGCAACGTCCTGCGCATCAGCGGCTCGAACCGCTGGTCGATGGACGCCGAGTACGAGCGCTCAACCCCGCTGTTCGAGTCCGAGCGCGACATCGTCCGCGATCCGGGTTCGACGCCCTATGACCTGACGGGCAACGTCACCGGCAGCCCGTACGGCGACCCGATCGACCCGGCGCTGGGCGGTTCGGTGGTCAGCCCGGTTCCCGGCGTCACCAACCCGACCCTGGCCGACTTCGTCGCCGCCGCCGGCGACGCCCGCACCGGCGACCTCGGCGCCTACCGCACCCTGCTGTCCGAGAGCGAACGCGCCACGGTCCGGGGGACCATGAAGCGGGACCTCAACGGCACCACCCAGATGACCATCAGCGGCAGCCTGGACGACACCTCCAGCCGCAGCTTCAACGGCCTGCCGGGCGTCAGCCTGAACCTGCCGGACACCAACGGCTTCTCGCCCTTCTCGGACGACGTCCTGGTGCACCGCTACATCGACGACGCCGGCGCCCTGCGCCGCGAGACCGACAGCCTGGCCGGCAAGCTGGGCGTGGTCGTCGACGGCTTCCTCGGCGAGGACTGGCGCTGGACCGCCACCGGCAACTACGAGCGCACCGAAACGGACACCACCACCGGCCGCGGCTATTCGGCGACCGCCTTCCAGGCCCGTCTGGACGCGAACGACGCCACCGCCAATCCGTTCGCCACGCTGAACCCGACCGACTTCACCCGCGTTCCCAACGACACCGCCAACTCGGTGTCGCAGCTGCTCAGCGCCGAGCTGGTGCTGAACGGCGACCTCTATGACCTGCCGGCGGGCAGCATCTCCTCGACCTTCAAATTCGGGGCCGACACCCGTTCGCTGGATTCCACCAGCACCCGTCTGGGCGTGACCACCGACCGCTCGCAGTCGCGCGACCGCTTCAACGGCCAAGGCACCTTCAACTTCCCGATCGCCAGCCGCCGCACCGAGACCCTGCCCGTCCTGGGCGACCTCTCGGTCAACGCCACCCTCGGCTACGAGGACCTGTCCGACTTCGGCGGCCTGTCCAGCTATAACATCGGCCTGAACTGGTCGCCGGTCGAACCGCTGTCCTTCCTCGTCAGCTACGCCGACGAACAGGGCGCGCCCAGCATCAGCCAGCTGAACGACCCGGTCATCGCGACCCCGAACGTGCCGGTCTTCGACTTCGCCACCGGCCAGACCGTGCTGGTCACCCAGACCACCGGCGGCAATCCGAACCTCAACTCGGACAACCGCCAGGTCTGGCGTGTCGGCGGCACCTGGCGGCCGATCGACGGTCAGGACCTGTCGATCCAGTCGACCTGGACCTGGAGCGTCACCGACGACTACCTGGCCGCCTTCCCGACCATCACCCCGGACCTCGAGGCCGCCCTGCCGGGCCGCTTCACCCGCGACACCGACGGCAATCTGATCGCCATCGACGCCCGCCCGCTGAACTTCCAGAAGTACGAGCGTCAGGACATCCGCACCGGCATCAACTACTCGCGCGCCTTCGGCACGCCGAACCCGGCGGCCGCCAACCAGACGCCCTTGCCCGGCATGCCCGGCGGCGTACGTCCGCCCGTCGGCGGCCCGGTCCGCGTTGAAGGCGGCGGCGGTGGCGGCGGCGGCGGTCCGCGCATGGAAGTCCGCATGGGCGGCGGTCCCGGCGGCGGTCGCGGCCGCGGCCCGGCCATGCAGCCCGGTCAGGGCCGTTGGAACATCTCCCTGTTCCACACCGTCCGCCTGCAGGACGAGATCACCATCGCCGACGGCCTGCCGATCATCGACCTGCTGGACGGCGGCGCCACCTCGGCCAACGGCGGCAGCCCGCGCAACGAGTTCCAGCTGATGTCGGGCGTGTTCCGCAACGGCTTCGGCGGCTTCATGTTCGCCACCTGGCGCGAGGGCACCACCGTCAACGGCGGCACGGGCCCGGACATCACCTTCGCCGACCGGACGACCGTGAACCTGAACCTGTTCATGGACCTGAACCAGCGCGCCGAGCTAATCGCCAAATACCCGATCCTGAAGGGCACCCGCATCCAGCTGGGCATCCAGAACCTGTTCGACAGCCGCCCCGAGGTCTCCACCTCGACCGGCGACGTGCCGCTGAACTACCAGTCGGATTACCTGGACCCGCAAGGCCGGGTGATCAGCCTGACGCTGCGGAAGATCCTGTTCTGAGGGATTAGGGACTAGGGATTAGGGATTAGGTCGATGACGCGGGCGCCGAGCCCTCTAATCCCTAATCCCTAGTCCCTAGTCCCTCTCTTCCCCCACCGCCTCTTCGGCTCTTCCCCCTTCGCCTTGGCGGTGATCTCCTTCAGCTTGCGGCCCTGCATGGCCGACAGGGCCTGACCGGGCGCGCCCAGTTCGGGGTCGCCGAAGGCGCGGCCGTGGGTCTTCACCCGCTCGGACACCGAGTCCAGGAACTCCCCCTCCCAGTCAGACAGCGCAACGCCCGCCTGCTCTGCCGAGCGGCGGGCGCGTTTCAGGGCGTTCAGCGCCGCCCGCTGGGCGGCCTTGCGCTGGGCTTCGAAGGGAGATGCCGGCGGCTTGCGCTTCATCGAGGGGGCGAGGGTCGAGGTTCGAGGATCGAGGCGAACCGCCTCCAATCCCTAATCCCTAGTCCCTAATCCCTCGAATCTCGACCCTCTCCCCTCGACCCTGGTCTCAGACCTCCCCCAGCGCCGACAGATACAGGTCCAGGATCGCTTCCTCTTCCTGGCGCTTGGCCTTGTCCTGCTTGCGGATGCGGATGACCTTGCGCAGCGTCTTGACGTCATAGCCCTCGCCCTTGGCCTCGGCGAAGACCTCCTTCATGTCGGTCATGACGGCCTGCTTGTCCTCTTCCAGACGCTCCAGACGCTCGATGATCGAGCGCAGGCGGCCCTGGGCGGTGGCGGTCAGGACGTCGGGCGACGAGTCGAAGGTGGCGTCATCGGCCATGGGGAGAACTCCGTAAGGGGGAACCGGCCCTCGCCTCGCCCGAAGGCGGCGGGGGCGCTCGTTGGATCGGACGCTAACCACGTCCCGCCGCCCGACTCAACGCCGGACGCGAAAAAGGCTGCGGACGAAATCCGCAGCCCTGATCTTCTCCAACCTGTGCTCAAGCAGCAGGCGACCGCGTCGCCTGCGTCAGCACACGAGGACTTCTTAGCCTTGCTTGGCCTTGAAGCGCGGGTCGGTCTTGTTGATCACGTACACCTTGCCCTTGCGGCGCACGACCTTGCAGTCGCGGTGGCGGGTCTTCAGCGACTTGAGCGAGCTACGGACCTTCATGGTCGTCGTCCTGGGGCAAATCAAAATAAGAAAGCCGCGGGGCGAGCCTGCGGCGGAGCGGTGCGTATAGAGACGACTCGCCGGAAGGTCAACCGGGTTCGTCCTCCCCCTCCGGCATCCGCTCGGGCCGCTGCGGAATGGGAACTGTTGGATCGAGCTGGATCACACTCGCCCCGCTCCCGGCGAACGCCCGCTGCACCCTCGGCCACAGGCCGTCGCCTACAGCAACATAGACCTTGACCCCGTTCAAAGCCCCGCGGCGCGACGCTCCCATGATCTCCTCCAGGACCTTGATAAGGTTCAGGGCGTCCGCAGAGCCGATCATGATCGGGGAACCGTATCGATCCGTGTCTGACAATTCGTCACGTAACCAGCCGAGGGACGGCGCATAATCGCCCGCCTCAGGCCTGCGCAGCACCTTCACCGCCGGATAGTTGTCCTCCCAGTCCGGGTCGAGGCGGAAAAAGGCCTCCGCAAGATAAGCGTGCCAGTCACCGTCATCTGCGGTTTCGGGCGCCGTGAGCGGGGAACGCCGACGCTCCCGGGCCTCCGCCTCCTCGATAAGGATCAAGGCGTTTACGCGGTCCCCCTCGGCCAAGGCCCGCCGCCATTGTTCACTGTCGAGCGCCTCAACCTCGCCAGAAGCCAGATCGACCCGAACCTCCGCGAAGCTTCGCTCATCCCGATCTTCCGAGGGAACCA
>NZ_DASWWG010000003.1:0-10967 GCF_036400995.1 Brevundimonas sp. | reverse complement strand
TGAAGCGCCTGCGCAAGAAGGGCGCCTCGATCGCGCTGGAGCCCGCCAACCGCAACTATGAGACCAAGATCTACGGCGCCGATCAGGTCGCCGTTCAGGGCAAGCTGGTCGGCCTGATCCGCCGCTATCACTGACCCTCGGCGTCGCCGTAGCGGCTCCAGGGTCGCTCGCCACGGACGTCGGACACCCACAGGGCCCGCCAGCGGTTCTCCGCGGCGGGCCCTTCGCGTTTCAGCTCCACCGCCCCGCCCCGGGCGTAGTCGAGGCCGTCCAGCACCAGCTTTCCGGCGCACGATGACGGCAGGCTCGACACGACCGTCCGTACACTGACGACCGAAGCTGAACGGCACAGGCCGTCCAGCTGTTCCGCCGTCGGCGCCCGGCGGCCCCACCACAGCGCCACCGGCCCTGACGCCCGGGGCGCGCAGGAGAAACGGCCGCAGGTCCAGCCCTCCACCGGGCGCTCCACGGCCTTTAGCCCCCGTCGCCGCGTCCAGACATCGACCGCGAACTGCCGCACGCCGGGTCGCACGACCGTCGCCCGTCCGTCCTCCACCCACGCCGCCTGCAGTCCCCCGTCCCCGATCCACAGGTCCGGCGGCGTCGCCCTCGGCCAGATCAGCACCGCGCAGGCCAGCGGCAGGCCCAACCACCGCAGCGGCCCGCGCCACAGGCAGCAGAACAGGACGCCGAGGAAGGCGACCGGCAAGACGATGTCCGGCGCGCTGGCGATGGTCCGCACCGCCCCCGGCAGGCCCGCCACCCCTTCGCCTATGGCCAGCATCACCTCGATGCCCTTGGACGCCAGCCACAGGAAGGGCGCGCCCAGCCCGACGGGCTCCAGCAGGGCGCCCAGCGCCAGCATCGGCATGATGATGAAGTCCGACAGCGGCGCGGTCGCGAGGTTGGCGGCCAGCCCGTACATGGCCGAACGGTTGAAATGCTGCATCGCGAACGGCCCGGTCGCCGCGCCCGCGACGAGACTGGCCAGCACCGCCGCCCCGATCCACGCCCCGGCCCGCTGCACCGCCAGAATGGGCCAGGGCGCCGAAATCTCCCTGGGTCGTCGCGGCCAGGCCTCGACCAGCGCCACCAGCGCCGCCGTCGCCGCGAAAGACATCTGGAAGCCCGGCGTAACGATGGCCTCGGGCTGGAGCAGCAGGACCACGAAGGCCGCCACCGCCAGCGCGTGCATGGTGATCGCCTGCCGGTCCAGCAGGATGGCGAGGAAGGCGATGGAGGCCGTCACCGCCGCCCGTTCCGCCGGCGGCGGCGCGCCTGAGACCACCAGATAGGTCCCCACCGCCAGCAAACCGGCCAAGGCGGCCACCTTCTTGCCCGACACCCGCAACGCCAGCCCCGGCCACAGGGCCACCAGGAACCTCACAAGGAAGAAGGCGAAGCCGCCGACCACCGCCATGTGCAGGCCCGAGATCGACAGGATGTGCGCCAGTCCGGAATCCCGCATCACATCGACCTCGGCCGGGTCCAGCCAGGCCTCGTGACCCGTGGTCATGGCCGCCGCGACCCCGCCCGCCCGCTCGCCCTGACGCGCCACGATCCGCTTGGCCAGATCGAAGCGCAGGGTGTTGATCCGCATCACCAGCCTGAGCCGCCAGGGCGCCTCGGGCAGGACGGCGGGCCGGGTCCCGTCCAGGCTGAAGGCTACGCCGCCGATCCGCTGGAAGAAGGCCGTCCGACCGAAGTCATAGGCGCCGGGGCTGGCCGGCGCCGGGGGCGGGTTCAGGATGGCGAACAGCCGGATCGCCTGTCCCGGCTCCGGCGGGTCCGCATCCCTGACCGTGGCGCGGATGCGCACCGGCGTCTGCTCCGGCGCCAGCCCCCGGATCCGCACGGGCGCGATGATCACCCTCGGCCCCGCGGAACCCGGGCTGTCCACATCGACCACCCAGCCCTCGATCACGGTCGGACGCTCCAGCGCGGGCGCGATCGGCGCCGCCACGGCGTCCGTCCGCAACTTCGCCGCCGCCAGCCCCAGGGAGAAACAGCCCAGCATCAGCAGGAGCAGGCTCCAGACCCGCGCCAGATGCCGCCGCCGTCCGATCAGCCAGACCCCCGACGCGACGCCGGCGAACACCAGCAGCGGCCACAGCGCCGGTTCGGTCCGGAAGGCGAAATAGGTCGCGCAGCCCGCGCCGAAGGCGACCGGCGTCCACAGCCGCCAGCGCAGCGTCTGGGCGGCGATCTGGTCGCCGAGGAAACGGTTAATCCTCGCCCGGACGCTAGGCTTTGCGGCGGGCGGGGGTATAAGGGCGGCCCGACCGGACCGACCTGTAATGACCTCCTCACCTGCCTCGACGTCCGAAGTGGTCACCCGCTTCGCCCCCTCGCCCACCGGCTTCCTGCACATAGGGGGCGCCCGCACGGCGCTTTTCAACTATTTGTATGCACGTCGACACAACGGGAAGTTTCTCGTTCGCGTCGAGGACACCGATCGGGAGCGCTCGACCGACGAAGCCGTGAAGGCGATTTTCGACGGCATGGCCTGGCTGGAGCTGTTCGCCGACGAGGAGCCGGTGTTCCAGTTCTCGCGCGCCGACCGTCACCGCGAGGTGGCGAACCAGCTGCTGGAAAGCGGCCACGCCTACCGCGACTTCCTGACCGCCGACGAGACTGCCGCCCTGCGCGATCAGGCCAAGGCCGAGGGCAAGACCTTCGAGTCGCCCTGGCGGGACCGCGAGCCGACCGTCGATGACCTGCTGAAACCCCACACCGTCCGCTTCCGCCGCCCGGCGGACGCGCCTGTCGTCGTGGACGACGCCGTGCAGGGCGCGGTGCGCTGGGACACCTCGGCGCTGGACGATCTGGTCATCCTCCGCTCGGACGGCGCCCCGACCTATAACCTCGCCGTGGTGGTGGACGATCACGACATGGGCGTCACCCATGTCATCCGCGGCGACGACCATCTGAACAACGCCGCCCGGCAGAGCCTGATCTACGACGCCCTGGGCTGGACCCGTCCCACCTTCGCCCACATCCCGCTGATCCACGGCCCGGACGGCGCCAAGCTGTCCAAGCGCCACGGGGCGCAGGCGGTGCATGAGTACGCCGAAATGGGCTACCTGCCCGAGGCGATGCGCAACTACCTGGCGCGCCTCGGCTGGGCCCACGGCGATGACGAGCTGTTCTCGGACGAACAGGCCCGCGAGTGGTTCGATCTGGGCGGCATCGGCAAGGCGCCGTCGCGGCTGGATTTCGACAAGCTGGCCCACGTCAACAGCCACTGGATCCGGCTGGCCCAGGACGATCGCCTCGCCAAGATGACGCTGGACGTCCACCTGTCGCGCGATCACGTGCTGGCGCCCGACGACGAGGCCCGCCTGCTGCGCGCCATGCCCTTCGTGAAGGACCGCGCCAAGACCACGCTGGACCTGGCCGACCAGACCGCCTTCGTGCTGAAGCCCCGCCCCCTTTCCATCGATGAAAAGGGCCGCGGCCTCCTGTCCGGCGAGTCCGGCGAACGCATCTCGCGCCTGCGCGATCGCCTCGCCCTGTTCGGCAGCTGGGACGTCTTCGCCCTCGAGGCCGAGCTGAAGGTCTTCGCGGAAGACGAGGGCGTGGGCTTCGGAAAGATCGGCCCGGCGACCCGCGCCGCCCTGACCGGAGGGGCTGCGTCGCCGGATATCGCGAAAACGTTGGCGGCTCTGGGGCGAGAAGAAAGCCTCGGGCGCTTGGATGATGCGCTGCAACAGACTAAGTGACGTTCACAAATGAAACGCGGTCCGTCGCCTCCCCGCGCGAGACCGTTCTGAAAAAGGGGCTGAAATGACCGAACAAGCCAAACCCGCCGGTACGGCGACCCTCAACTACGCCGGCAAGTCCGTTGACCTGCCGGTGCTGTCGGGTTCCACCGGCCCGGACGTCATCGACATCCGCAAGCTCTACGCCGGCACCGACGCCTTCACCTTCGACCCGGGCTTCACCTCGACCGCCTCGTGCGAGTCGGGCCTGACCTTCATCGACGGCGACGCGGGCGTGCTGCTGCACCGCGGCTATCCGATCGACCAGCTGGCTTCGCAGTCGAACTTCATCGAAGTCTGCCACCTGCTGCTGCACGGCGAACTGCCGACCGCGGCTGAGTACGAAGAGTTCAAGAACAGCATCACCATGCACACGATGCTGCATGCGCAGTTCGACCGCTTCTTCGAGGGCTTCCGTCGCGACGCCCACCCGATGGCGATCATGGTCGGCACCGTCGGTGCCCTGTCGGCCTTCTATCACGACAGCCTGGACATCCATGATCCGGTCCAGCGCAACATCTCGGCCATCCGCCTGATCGCCAAGATGCCGACCATCGCGGCCCGCGCCTACAAGTACCACGTAGGCCAGCCCTTCATCTCGCCGCGCAACGACCTGTCGTACGCCGAGAACTTCCTGCGCATGTGCTTCGCGGTCCCGGCCGAGGACTACAAGGTCGACCCGCGCCTGGTCCGCGCCATGGACCGCATCTTCACCCTGCACGCCGACCACGAGCAGAACGCCTCGACCTCGACCGTCCGTCTGGCCGGTTCGTCGGGCGCCAACCCGTTCGCCTGTATCGCCGCCGGCATCGCCTGCCTGTGGGGCCCGTCGCACGGCGGCGCCAACGAAGAGGCGCTGAACATGCTCAAGGAGATCGGCACCCCGGACAAGATCCCGGAGTTCATCCAGGGCGTGAAGGACCGCAAGTACAAGCTGATGGGCTTCGGCCACCGCGTGTACAAGAACTACGATCCGCGCGCGAAGGTCATGCAGCAGTCGGCCTACGAGGTGCTGGAAGCGACCGGCCGCCAGAACGACCCGCTGTTCGTCGTCGCCAAGGAGCTGGAGAAGGTCGCCCTGAACGACGAATACTTCACCTCGCGCAAGCTGTTCCCGAACGTCGACTTCTATTCGGGCATCACCCTGTCGGCGATGGGCTTCCCGACCAGCATGTTCACCGTGCTGTTCGCCCTGGCCCGCACCGTGGGCTGGATCGCCCAGTGGCAGGAAATGATGGCCGACCCGGGCCAGAAGATCGGCCGCCCGCGTCAGCTGTACACCGGCCCGACCGAGCGCGATTACGTGCCGATCGAAAAGCGCGGCTGATCCGTCGCGATCACCACGGAACGCCGGGGCCCCGCCCCGGCGTTTTTGTTTGTCCGGACATCATTTTCGGCCTGTCCGGACGCCTTCGCCATTGAACGGCGCCGCCTGACGCGGTCCCATGCTCCCATGACGCAAGACACCTCCACCCCCATGCCCGACACCGACGCCGCCGAGGCGAAGCCCGCCCCCGGCGTCGTGGCCGAACTGCTCGACACCGCCCGCACGGTCGGCCTCGGCCTGGCCGCCGCCGTCGTCATCCAGACGGTGCTGTTCCAGCCCTTCACCATCCCCTCCAGCTCGATGGAGCCCGGGCTGGTGACCGGCGACTATGTGGTGGTGTCCAAGTCGGCCTACGGCTGGAGCCGGGCCTCCCTGCCCTTCAATCCGCCCCTGCCCGCCGGCCGCCTGTTCGGCAAACAGGCCGAGCGCGGCGACGTGGTCGTCTTCCGCCGCCCCAGCGCGCCGGACCAGACCTGGGTGAAGCGCGTCATCGGCCTGCCCGGCGACCGGGTGCAGGTCATGGGCGGAACCGTCTTCGTCAACGGCCAGGCCGTTCCGCGCACCCCCCTGAACATCGTCCGCGACCACGACAGCCCCGAGCGCGAGGTGCTGGAGGTGCGCGAGACCCTGCCGGGCGGCCGCAGCTTCGTGACCTATGACGGCGGCTCGGGCCTGCAGGGCGACGACACCGGCGTCTACGTCGTGCCCGAGGGCCAGTATTTCATGATGGGCGACAACCGCGACAACTCGCTGGACAGCCGCTGGCCCGCCGATGTCGGCGTCGGCCTGCTACCCGCCGAGAACATCGTCGGCAAGGCCGAGATCATCGTCGCCTCGTGGAAGCCCGGCGCCGGCCTGTTCAAGCCCTGGACCTGGTTCAACCTCCAGCAGGGCCGGTTCTTCAAGGACGTCGACTAGCGCCGGAACTCGTCATAGCTCAGCACGCCGTCGCCGTTCCGGTCCATCTGGGTGAAGATGGCGCGCGGGCTGTGATCGGTGCGCGTCTGCGCCAGCGAGGGCGCGGCCACCGCGCCGAGGGCCAGCCCCGCCGCCAGCGCCGCCGCCGCGTGCCACAGGCGCGGACGGGCCCGGCCGGGCGTCCCGATCTCCCGCTCCATGAAGGCGCGCACGGCCTCGCTGACCGTCACCCCCTGTTCACGACAGCGCGCGGCGAAGGCCGCCTTGGCGCCGTGGGGCACCCGCACCTCGATGGTCTCGCTCTTCTTGGGCGCTCTCGGGTTGGTCATCGTCCGATCCTCCATGGATCGCAGCACAGCCCGATCCGCGTACGAAAATGAGGCCGCAGGGGCCATTCGTCTAGATCAGGTGCAGGTCGCGGAAGCGGGCGATCAGGTCGTTCAGGTCCCGATGCATGTGCACCAGACCGATCGCCGCCGCGCCGCGGGCCAGATCGCCGTCCGGTTCGCCCCCGCCCAGCTTCAAGGTCGGATCAGGATCATCCAGCGGCTCCACCGCCCCGCCGCGCGACAGGGCCTCCAGCCGGTCCACCGCCGCGCTCGCCGCCAGCGCCCACGGCCCCAGCCGGTCCAGCGCTCCGGACACCTGGAACCCGCGTCCCAGGATCACGATGTCGCTGCGCACCCGCCAGAAGGCCCGCACCAGCGCCGCCCGGTCCGCCGCCTCCTTCTGCACGCCCGGCATGTCGATGACGTTGGTCGCCGCCTGCGCCAGCCCGTCCAGCCGCTTCTTCAGGTCCGCATGGCCGCGCGACAGTTCGCCCGGGTCGGCCGCCTCGCCCCGCATGACCAGCGCCAGCAGGGCCGCCGCCTTGCCCGCCGCCTCCCGCGCCTGCAGCCGGAAGGTCTGCCGCGCGTGACGGGGGAACAGCAGCAGGATGGCCACCACGCCGACGCCGCTGCCGACCAGGATTTCCATCACCCGGTCCAGCGCCAGTTGCGCCGGTCCCTCCGGCCCGGCGCCGCCGGCGATGACGATGGCCGCCGTCACCGGCGCGATCTTCAGCCACGGCCGTCCGGTCGCGAAGAAGGCCAGCCCCGCCGTCGAGGCCGCCAGCGTCGCCATCATCCAGTTCACGCCCTCGGGGCGCACGAAGGCCACGACGCCGCCCACGACGGCCCCGGCCACCGTGCCGATCGCCCGGTCCCGCGCCACCGTCAGCACCCCGCCGCCCACGCTGGCCTGGATGACCACGATGGCCGAGATCACGCTCCAGTAGGGATGCGGCAGCCTCAACGCCGTCGCCAGATAGAAGGCCGCCACCGCGCCCACGGCCATCTGCAGGGCCGCGCGCACCTCGGCGGCCCGGCGCGGGCTCAGGGCGCGCGCCATCTCAGGAGCGCTCCATCCAGCGGGCCAGCGCCGCGCTGACCAGCGTCGGCGCCTCGATGGGCGTCAGGTGCCCGCAGCCGGGGGCGATGACGAGCTCGGCGTCCGGCAGCAGGGCGGCCATCTCGTGATGGCCGGCGGGCGGGGTGATCCGGTCGACCTCGCCGCAGAGCACCAGCGCGGGCCCGGTGAACGCCCGCAACGCCGCCTCCCCGTCTTCGCGCATCAGGCCGCTCTGGCGGATGAAGACCTCGGCGCCGAGCCGCTGGGTCATCGCCTTGACCCGCCCGGCCATGTCCGGGTTCGCCGCATGATCCGGCGCCAGATAGGTCCCCAGCAGGCGGTCGCCGATGCCCAGGAACTTGCCCGACGCCGTCGCCAGCCGGGTCAGGTGCGCCCGCTCCGCCGCGCGTTCGGGCGTGTCGGGCCGGAAAGCGGTGTCCAGCAGGGCCAGCCGTTCGATCCGTTCCGGCGCCCGCATCAACATCGCCTGGGCCACATAGCCGCCCAGCGAAAAGCCCGCGACCGCCAGCGGCCCGTCCGCGAGGGCGAGAACCGTCCCGACCAGGGCGTCCATGGTCTCGCCCCGGGTGATGTCGGCCACCCGCACGTCGAACCGCCCCGACAGGGCCGCGATCTGATCCCGCCACAGGTCCGCATCGTTCAGCAGGCCGGGGATCAGGATCAGCGGCGCGGCCGTCATCGTCCGCTCAACCCGCCCGCGTCGCGATCACCCGCAGCACCGCATCCGCCGCGAGGCTGGACGGGTCCGGCGCATTGCGGCCCATCAGGTCCAGCGCCGCCGTCTGGCGCTCGGCCTGCACGCGCCGCGCCTCCGGATCAGACAGCAAGCGGCCCACCTCGGCGGCGACCTTCTCGGGCGTCGCGTCCTTCTGGATCAGTTCACGCGTGATCTCCTCGTCCGCCGCGTGATTGAACAGGGTCGCATACTTGCCCGTGAAGAAGGGCTTCATGATCGCGTAGCTCAACGGCTGGAAGCGATAGCCGATGACCATCGGCGCGCCCGCCAGCGCCAGCTCGGTCGAGACCGTGCCGCTGGTCGCCAGAGCCACCGTCGCGGCCTTCATCGCATCGTACTTATCGGCCTCCGAGACCAGATGCACGCGGAAGGGCCAGGCGGCGATCCGGCCGGTGACGTCCTCGGCCACGGTGCCCGCCGTGACCACGGCCACTTCCAGCGCCGGGTTCGCCCGTTTCAGCTGCGCCACCGCGCCCTCATAGACGGGCGTCATCAGCTTGATCTCGGACGGGCGGCTGCCCGGCAGGACCAGCAGCAGGTCTGCGTCCGGCGCGATGCCCCGGCGCGCCCGGAAGGCGGCGGGATCGGCGGCGCTCATGTCCACATGCAGGGCCTGCGAGCCGACGACCGTCGTCTCCAGCCCCTCGCGCTCGAACCACGGCGCGTCGAAGGCGTAGAGGGCCAGCAGGTGATCGACCGACTGCGCCAGCGTCTTCGCCCGCCCGGGCCGCGAGGCCCAGACCTGCGGCCCGACGTATTTGATCAGCGGCACACCCGGCAGCGCCTCTTTCAGCGCCTTGGCCACACGGATGGTGAAGCCCCAGCTGTCGATCAGGACCACCGCGTCTGGCTTCTCCGCCACCGCATGGGCCACGGTGTCCGCCACCCGCTGCTTGACCACGCCATAGGCCTTCAAGCCCTCGATCCAGCCGAGGATCGACAGTTCGGCGATGTCAAACGGGCTGGCCACGCCCTCGGCGGCCATCTTCGGTCCGCCGACGCCGACGAAGGTCACGTCCGGGCCCAGCCGCTGTTTCAGCGCCTGCGCCAGACCGGCGCCCAGCGCATCGCCCGAGGCCTCGGCGGCGACCAGCATGATCTTCAGCGGGCGGCTCATCGGTCCTCGCCCCAGACATAGAGACCCAGCCGGTCGGCGGCCTCGATCAGCGACGCGCGGTCGATGACGATCAGCTTGCCCGTCACCCCGCCGACCCCCGCCAGACCGGCGGCGGCGGCCATCTCGATGGTGCGCGCGCCCATCACGGGCATGTCGACCCGCAGGTCCTGAATGGGCTTGGGCGCCTTGCCCAGCGCGCCCTTTCGGACGGTCGCGGAGCCGCGCAGATCAGCGGGCAGGCCCGCCACCCGCATCAGCATGGCGTCAGTGCCCTCCTGGGCCTCCACGGCCAGCACCAGACCGTCGCAGACGACCGCGCCCTGACCGATATCCAGCTCGCCCGACTTCTCGGCGACGTACAGCGCCTTGCGCAGGTCAGCGAGTTGCTCGTCCGTCGGCTGGACCCGGCCCAGCGCCCCGGACGGCAGGGTCTCGCCGCCCAGGATGTCATCCGCCCCCTCGACCGCGTAGCCGTCGGCCTCGAACACCGACAGGATCTTGCGCAGCAGGGCGTCGTCGCCCTGGGTCGCGGCCTTGATGATGCCGGGCAGCAGGGTCGCGCCCTTGAAGTCGGGCTTCAGCGTCTTGAAGTCCGGACGGCTGACCGTCCCGGCCAGACAGACCGCCTTGCAGTCCGCCTTCTTCATCGCCGACAGGATCTTGCCGATCTCGGCCATGCCCGCGTCGATGCCGGGATAGTGCGCCAGATGCGGGTCGGCGAAACCGGCCAGACGGATCACGAACACCGGCCGCCCCTCGGCCTCGCAACGCGCCGCGACGGAGACGGGCAGAGCCCCTCCCCCCGCGATCAGGGCCAGCTTCCCGCTCATTGTTCCGGCAAGGCCACCGGACGGCGGGTGTCCTCGCGGATGAAGGCGATGATTTCCTGGATTTCCGGCAGGTCCGCATAGGTTTCGGCGGCCGCGGTCAGGCGATCCGAGAACAGGCCCTCGCCCTCGAACATGTCGCGGTAGGCGGCCAGCAGGCGGCGCACCGCGTCCTTGCCGTAGCCCTTCCGCTTCAGCCCGATGAGGTTCAGCCCGTGCAGGCGCACATGATTGCCCCAGGCCGAGCCGTACGGGATGACGTCGCGGGTCACCGCCGACAGGCCGCCGACGATGGCGCCCTGCCCGATCCGGCCGAACTGGTGCACCGCCGCCAGGCCACCCAGGAAGACCTTGTCCCCCACGCGCGCATGCCCGCCCAGGGTGGCGTTGTTGGCGAAGGTGACGTTGTTCCCGACGATGCAGTCGTGGCCGATGTGGGCCCCGGTCATGAACAGGCCGTTGTCGCCGACGGTCGTCAGCTTGCGGTCGCCCGGCGTGCCCCGGTTGAAGGTCGAGTGCTCGCGGATGGTGTTGCCCGCGCCGATCTCCAGCGCCACCGGTTCGCCCTTGTAGCCGCCGTGCTGCGGATCACCGCCCATGACGCAGAAGGGGTGGATGGTGGTTCCCGCGCCGACCGTCGTGTCCTGCTGGATCACCACATGGCTGGCCACGCGGACGCCCTCGGACAGGACCACGTTCGGCCCGATGATGCTCCACGGGCCGATCTCGACGCCGTCGGCCAGACGGGCGCTCGCATCGACCTGGGCTGTCGGATGAATGGCCATCAGGACGCCGGCTGATCCACCTTGACGACCATGGCCATGAACTCGGCCTCGGCCGCCAGCTTGCCGTCGATGAAGGTCTCGCC
>NZ_DASWWG010000002.1:0-4041 GCF_036400995.1 Brevundimonas sp. | reverse complement strand
CCGCATCGAGGCGGCGCTGGAGCCGATGAGCCGCGCCACCTTCCGCGCCGGCGACCACGGGGCGGGGCAGGCGGCCAAGATCTGCAACAACATGATCCTCGGCATCACCATGCTGGGCACCTGCGAGGCCATCGGCCTGGCGGAGAAGCTGGGCCTCGACCCGGTCAAGATGTTCGACATCGTCGCCAAGTCCTCGGGCCAGAGCTGGTCGACGACGACCTACTATCCCTGGCCCGGCCCGGTGCCGACCGCCCCGTCCAACCGCAACTACGACGGCGGTTTCGCCACCGCCATGATGCTGAAGGACCTCAAGCTGGCCCAGGACGCCGCCGCCAAGTCCGGCGCCTCGACCCCGTTGGGCGCCCAGACCGAAGCCCTGTTCCAGATGTTCAACGGTCTCGGCTACGGCGGCCGCGACTTCTCGGCCATCCTGCAGATGCTGCGCGGCAAGCTGGACGAGCTGCCGAAGGATTGATCCACCTCAAGGCGGCGCACGGTCCTTTCGTCGATCCTGCCTTATGCGCACGATCAATACTGAGAACCGTTATCAATTAGCGGGTTGCGGCGATTTAACCGGGCTGTCGGATAGACTTTCGCCGGTTCGGGGCGCACATACGCGCCAATTGCCAAAGACCAGACGAGCCGCAGGGTTGTTCGACTACAAGGCCGCATTCGAGTCCGCCGTGGAGCAGGTGAAGGGGGAAGGGCGCTATCGCGTCTTCGCCGACCTGAAGCGCGTGCGTGGCGAATTCCCGAAGGCGGTGCGTCGTCGTGAGGACGGCTCCGAGCAGGACGTCATCGTCTGGTGCTCCAACGACTACCTCGGCATGGGCCAGCACCCGGCGGTGCTTGAGGCCATGCAGGTCGAGATCGACCAGGTCGGCGCGGGCGCCGGCGGCACCCGCAACATCTCCGGCACCACCCGTTCGGCGGTGGATCTCGAGGCCGAGCTGGCCGACTGGCACCAGAAGGAAGCGGCGCTTCTCTTCACCTCGGGCTACGTCGCCAACGAGGCCGCGCTGTCGACCCTGCAGAAAATCCTGCCGGGCCTGATCACCTTCTCCGACTCGCTGAACCACGCCTCGATGATCGCCGGCATCCGTCACGGCGGCGGCGAGCGGCACATCTTCGCCCACAACGACCTCGAACACCTCGAAGCCCTGCTGCAGGCCGCGCCCGCCGATGCGCCCAAGCTGATCGCCTTCGAGAGCGTCTATTCGATGGACGGCGACATCGCCGACCTGGCCGGCACCATCGCCCTGGCCAAGAAGTACAACGCCCTGACCTATCTGGACGAAGTCCACGCGGTCGGCCTGTACGGCCAGACCGGCGCCGGGGTGGCCGAGCGCGACGGCGTCCTCGACCAGATCGACATCATCGAGTGCACCCTCGGCAAGGCCGTGGGGGTCATGGGCGGCTACATCGCCGCTGACGCCGTGATCGTGGACGCGGTCCGCAGCTGGGCCTCGGGCTTCATCTTCACCACCAGCCTGCCGCCCGCCCTGACCGCCGGCGCCCTGGCCTCGGTGCGTCACCTCAAGGCCCACCCGGAGCTGCGCGAGGCCCATCAGGAGCGCGCCGCCGCCCTGAAGGCCCGCTTCGCCGCCGCCGGGATTCCGGTGATGGATTCGGTCAGCCACATCGTCCCGGTGCACGTCGGCAACCCGGTGCACTGCAAGATGATCTCCGACATGCTGCTCGAGCAGTACGGGGTCTACGTCCAGCCGATCAACTATCCGACCGTCCCCAAGGGCACGGAGCGCCTGCGCTTCACCCCGTCGCCGAACCACACCGACGCGATGATGGACGATCTGGTCAAGGCGATGGACGCGCTCTGGACCCACTGCAACGTGGTGCGTCTCCCTGCCGTCGCCTGATCACGGCGCGGATCCGGGCGAGGTCATCTTCGAGCTGACCCGCAACGGCCCCTACCTGAAATGCTCGGCCATCCACGTCGCCACCGGCCGCGAGGTCTCCGCCCTGGGCCCGGTGAACGAGCCGGAAGGCCTCAAGCGGGTGGCGCTGGCCAAGCTGAAGCGGGCGCTCGCTGCGGGATAACCCTCTCCCGACGGGAGAGGGAGGGGCCCGCGCCGCAGGCGTGGGAGGGAGTGGGGTTGGAATGCCCGGCGCCCATTCTCCGGCCTTCTCCGCACCTTAAGTATCCCCGCACCCTCCCGTCGGCTTTGCCGCCGGGCCCCTCCCTCTCCCCGTGGGAGAGGGGAGTGCGGACACAAGATGTTGTGGTGCACGCCTTCGGGGCCTAAATGGAGCGCCGCCATTTTCGGGGATTCCCAGTGACCGCCTACACCCACGCCGACTACTTCTCGAAATCCCTCGCGGACGCCGATCCGGATATCTTCAAGGGCATCCAGGGCGAGCTGGGCCGTCAGCAGGAGCAGATCGAGCTGATCGCGTCCGAGAACATCGTCTCTAAGGCGGTGCTGGACGCCCAGGGCTCGGTCCTGACGAACAAGTACGCCGAGGGCTATCCCGGCCGCCGCTACTACGGCGGCTGCGAGTTCGTGGACATCACCGAGGACCTGGCCCGCGAGCGCGCGAAAGAGCTGTTCGGCGCCGCCTTCGCCAACGTCCAGCCGCACTCGGGCGCCCAGGCCAACCAGGCCGTCTTCTTCACCCTGCTGCAGCCGGGCGACACCTTCCTGGGCATGGACCTGGCCTGCGGCGGCCACCTGACCCATGGCTCGCCCGCCAACCAGTCGGGCAAGTGGTTCCGCCCCGTGACCTACAAGGTCACCGAAGACACCCATCTGATCGACTATGACCACGTCGCCGAGATGGCCGAGCGCGAGAAGCCCAAGCTGATCCTCGCCGGCGCCTCGGCCTACAGCCGTCACATCGACTTCAAGCGCTTCCGCGAGATCGCGGACAGCGTCGGCGCCTATCTGATGGTCGACATGGCTCACTATGCGGGCCTGATCGCCGGCGGCGTCTATCCGGACCCGATCCCGCACGCCGACGTGGTCACCACCACCACCCACAAGACCCTGCGCGGTCCGCGCGGCGGCATGATCCTGTCGCGCGACGCCGACCTCGGCAAGAAGATCAACTCGGCGGTCTTCCCCGGCCTGCAGGGCGGCCCGCTGGAGCACGTTATCGCCGCCAAGGCCGTCGCCTTCGGTGAAGCGCTGAAGCCGGAGTTCAAGCTCTACGCCCAGCAGGTGGTGAAGAACGCCCAGGCCCTGTCCGCCGTCCTGATCGACCGCGGCCTGGCCATCGTTTCGGGCGGCACCGACAGCCACCTGATGCTGGTCGACCTGCGGCCCAAGGGCGTCACCGGCAAGGCCACCGAGCATGAGCTCGAGAAGGCGCTGATGACTTGCAACAAGAACGGCGTGCCGTTCGACACCGCGCCCTTCACCATCACCTCGGGTGTCCGTCTGGGCACCCCGGCGGGCACCACGCGCGGCTTCGGCGTGGCCGAGTTCGAGCAGATCGGCCACTGGATCGCCGACGTCGTCTCCTCGATGAACGGCGGCGATGAGGCCGATCCGGCCGTGGTCGCGGCTGTGGCGGCCCAGGTGCGTGAACTGACCCACCGCTTCCCGATCTACGGATGACGCGCTTATGAAGTGCCCCTTCTGCGGAAACCAGGACACCCAGGTGAAGGACAGCCGCCCGTCGGATGACGGCGCGGCCATCCGTCGGCGCCGGTCCTGCCCGCAATGCAACGGGCGCTTCACCACCTTCGAGCGGGTGCAACTGCGCGAGCTGGTCATCCTCAAGCGCAACGGCCGTCGCACGCCGTTCGACCGGGACAAGCTGGAGCGCTCGCTGGGCATCGCCCTGCGCAAGCGTCCGGTCCAGCCGGAGCAGATCGAACAGCTGGTCAGCCGCATCACCCGCCAGCTGGAAAGCCTGGGCGAGACCGAGATCCAGTCCTCGACCGTCGGCGACTTCATCATGAAGGCGCTGAAGTCGGTCGATGAGGTGGCCTACGTCCGCTACGCCTCGGTCTACAAGGACTTCCGCCACACCGGCGACTTCGCCCGCTTCCTCGGCGACGAGGGTCTGGACGACGAG
>NZ_DASWWG010000001.1:0-31214 GCF_036400995.1 Brevundimonas sp. | reverse complement strand
CCTGCATCAGGAAGCGGTTCAGCACCGTGCCGTAGTCGCCGTCATAGTCGAAGCGGTTGATCAGCCGCTCGTCCTTGCGGGTCTCCTCGGTCTGGGCGCCCCAGACGATGCCCTGGTGCAGGTCGGTGATCCGGACGCCGTCGTTCTTGGCGTAGAACTGGAACAGCAGGGCATCCTGCGTCTTGGTCATGTGGTAGATCGAGCCCGGGTTCGGCGGGAACAGGATCTCCTGCTCGGTGGGGCCGAAATCGGTGTCCACCGTGACCTTCAAATAGCCCTCGGGGATGCGCAGGCCGGCGGTCGTGTAGCCGTACACCCCCATGGTGCCCAGGTGCGCCAGATGGACGTCCCGCCCGCTCTCGACGATGGCCGCCAGCAGGTGGTTGGTGGCGTTCAGATTGTTGTCGACCGTGTACAGCTTGTGCCGGGCCGTCTTCATCGAATAGGGCGCGGCGCGCTGCTCGGCGAAGTGGACGACGCTGTCGGGCGCCCAGTCGCGGATCAGGGTGACCAGGCGGTCGAATTCCTTGCCGACCGTCAGGTTCACGAACTCGATGGTCTTGCCCGAGACCTCTTTCCACGCGGCGATGCGCTCGCCCATGGTCCGGATCGGGGTCAGGGACTGGACCTCCAGCTCGTTGTCGATGTTGCGACGGCTGAGGTTGTCGACGACGCAGACATCCCAGCCGCGCGCCGACAGATGCAGCGCCGTCGGCCATCCGCAGAAGCCGTCGCCGCCCAGAACCAGTACGCGCATATCCACCCTCGTCATTGCGTGAGGTCCTGCCTAGCGGAACCCGGCCAGCCGTAAAAGCGGCGCCTTACCGCAGGTTCAACGGCGCGGGCGGGCCTTCCAGTCGGCCCGGCTCTGGCCCCAGGCGTCCACGGTGAGCTCGTGGAAGGGCGGCGGCAGGCGCGTCGGGCCCAGATTGCGCGAGCCCAGCCGCTCGGCCAGCCGCTGCGACGGCGTGTTGTCCGGGTCGATGCAGTGGATCACATCCTCCCAGCCCAGCACGTCGAAGGCGTAGTCCAGCGCCGCCGTCGCCGCCTCCACGCCGTAGCCCTTGCCCTGCGCGTCCGGGTGCAGGCCCCAGCCGACTTCATCGCCCGGCCAGCCGTGCGGCCGCCACGGACCGATCCGGCCGAGCCACAGGCCGGTGTCGCGCTCGACCACCGAGAACATCGACACCCCGGTCAGGCTCCAGGCGCCGGCCATGGTCATGAAGCCCCGCCATGCCGTCGCCGCAGGCTGGACGCCGCCGAGGAAGCGCGACGCCTCCGGATCCGCCATCATCTCGGCCCAGCGCGGAAAGTCCTCCATCGCGATGGGGCGCAGGGTCAGGCGTTCGGTCTGAAGCACCGGTCCGGTCACAGCAGATACTCCCGTTCAAGCTGATACTGGCTGCCGTCCGAGGTCAGGACGCTGGAATACAGGCCGAAGCGATCAATGCGGATCGGCGGCGAATGCAGCAGGTTATGGCCGGTGATCCAGGCGCCGACGCGGGCCGGATCGGTCTGGGGCTTCAGATAGGCCAGGGTCAGGTGCGGGCGGTACTCCCGCCGCTCGATGTCGATCCGCGCCCGTTCCGCCGCCGACCGGCAGCGCCCCGCCAGCACGTTCAGCCGCTCGCTCGGCGCGACGCCGGCCCAGATCGTGTGGCTGCGGTGGGCGTCGCCGAAGGCGCCCACGCCCTGAAGCTCGATTTCGAAGGCCCCGCCCGTCGCCGCGCGCTCCAGCTCGGCGGCCAGATCGTCAGCGCGGCGCTCGTCGATCTCGCCATAGAAGGCCAGGGTGATGTGCAGATGCTCCTCGCCGCGCCATTTGGCTCCGGGCAGGCCGGTCTGGCGACGCTTCAGCGTCTCGGCCACATCGTCAGGGACGGACAGGGCGGTGAAGAGCCGGATCATGCGACCGTTGGTAGCGGGTCTGAACCCAACCCCCAAGTCCGGTTTTCCTTGCGGAAGGGTCTGACGCGACCGATATTTGCTGCAAAGGCCGGGTGCTTGCCCGGTTTAACGGAGGATCGAAACCGCGATGAGCGATTTCAGAAACGGCTATTCCATTCCGCAGACCGCCGACATGTCGGTGGATGCGGGCCTGCGCAAATTCATGCTCGGGGTCTACAACAAGCTGGCGATCGGCCTGGTCGTCGCCGGCGCCCTGGCCTGGGTGGTCGGCAATGTGCCGGCGGTCCAGCAGCTCTTCTACGTCCAGACGGCCACCGGCTTCAGCATGACCCTGCTGGGCATGGGCATCCAGTTCCTGCCGCTGGTCCTGATCTTCGGCTCGATGTTCTTCATGAAGAACCCCACCGCGGCGGGCACCAACCTGCTGTACTGGGCGGTCGTCGCCTCGATGGGCGCGTCGCTGGGCTGGATCTTCCTGCGCTACACTCAAACGAGCGTCGCCTCGACCTTCTTCATCACCGCGGCGGCGTTCGGCGGCCTGAGCCTGTTCGGTTACACGACCAAGAAGGACCTGTCGGGCATCGGCAGCTTCCTGATCATGGCCATGATCGGCCTGGTCCTCGCATCGATCGTGAACCTCTTCCTCGGCTCCAGCATGCTGTACTGGATCATCACCTACGCGGGCGTGCTGATCTTCTCGGGTCTGATCGCCTACGACACCCAGCGCCTGAAGATGACCTACTACGCCTTGGGCGGTGACCAGAACGCCCTCGGCGTGGCCACCAGCTACGGCGCCCTGAGCCTGTTCATCGACTTCGTGAACCTGTTCCTGTTCCTGCTGCGCATCTTCGGCGGCAACCGGAACTAAGGGCCTCAAGCAGCGAGCGATAGGCCCAAAAGACAGAAGGCCCCGGAGCGATCCGGGGCCTTTTTCTATTCGATGACGGTGAACTTGCGACTGTCGAAGACCCGCAGGACCTGGGGCAGGTCCCGGCCCCGTTTTAGGACCATGCCGCCCTCACCGATCACCGCCCATTCGCCCTGCTTCAGGCGCAGGGCCGGGCGCTTCTCGATGCGATAGGCCGGGGCGTCGCCCGCCCGTCGGAAGACGGCGAACTCGGCGACGTCCTTGTGCCCGATCATGGCGTAGTCGCGCCATTCGCCCTGGGCGACCATGCGGCCATAGACCCTCAGGATCTGGTCCAGTTCGCGGCGGTCGAAGAAGACCGGTCCGGCCTGGGGCTGCGCGTCGGCGGCGTCGCTCATGGGATCAATCTAGGCCGCCCCGCGCCGGGCGCCAGCCCCCTCCGCCGAACAGCGTGTCCGGAACGCCGCAATCCGAAGAAATTGCGCAGAACACGAAAACGCCTCCGTTCCGCCCATCGCCCGCCCCCTTGGGAGGCGACACCGGAGACATCGGCTCGTCGGAGTTCGGAACGGTTCCGGATCCTGAACAGCCCCCCCAGCCCCCCTGGATCGTTCCATAAAGGGCTTCGGCGGGCCGATGCTTCCTCCAAAGCGAGACGCCCGCTCCGCCACCTCCCCCCAACCGGCTGAGCGGGCGTTTTGCTGTCCGGAGCCCGGCGACGGCCTCAGGGCAGGTTGACCCGCTCCGTCTCGCCGCCGCGATCCACCGAAAGGCGATGCGCGCCCGCGCCGTCCAGGGCCTGCCCCAGCGCCGACAGGGTCGACACCGAGCGGCCGTTGACCGAACGGATCAGATCCCCGGCCTGCAGGCCCGCCGCCGCCGCGGGCGAGCCGCCCTCGACCGACACCACCTGCAGCCCGTCAGCGCTCGCCCGCACCGTGGCGCCGCGCGTCATCACCAGTTCGGAGCCGACCACGACCTGACGTTCGGCGCGGGCCTCGACGGTCAGGGTGGCGCGACGCTCATGGCTGTCCCGCAGATAGACGACCTCGACCTGGGTCCCCGGCTCGGCGATGCCGATGGTGGCCTGGACGGTGCCCGCGTTGGAGACCGGACGGTTGCCGATGCGGGTGATGATGTCGCCCCGACGCAGGCCCGCGGCCTCGGCCGACGAGCCCGGAGCCACGTCCTCGACCACCGCGCCGCGCACGATGCCCAGGCCGAACTCACGCGACCGCTCGGCGTTCAGCGAGCCCAGGATGGCGCCCGTCACGCCGCGCTTCACCTCGCCATGGGCGCGCAGTTGCTGGACGACGTACATCATGATCCGGCTGGGCACGGCGAAGGCGATGCCGTCGTTGCCACCGCCGCCGCCCGACAGGATGGAGGTGTTGATGCCGATCAGCCGGCCCCGGCTGTCCAGCAGCGGACCGCCCGAGTTGCCCGAGTTCACCGCCGCGTCGGTCTGGATGTAGTCCTCGATCCGGTCGCCCATGCCCGAGCGGCCGAGGCCCGAGATCACGCCCATGGTCAGGGTCTGGTCCAGCCCCAGCGGGTAACCGACCGCGAAGGCCAGATCGCCGGTGCGCAGGCTGTCCGAGCTGGCCACCTCGATCTGCGACAGGCCCGGGGCGGTGATCTGCAGCACCGCGATGTCGGTCGCCTTGTCCGCGCCGATCAGGACGGCGTCGAAGATACGACCGTCGGTCAGGTCGACGGTGAATTTCCGCCCGCCCTCGACGACGTGATTGTTGGTCACGACGATGCCCTGGGCCGCGTCGATCACCGCGCCGGAGCCGCTGGCCACCGGGCGGGGCTCGTCATCGCCCGAACTGGGGCCCGACGAGGCGCCGAGGGTCGTCACCTGGACCACCGCCGGCAGGGCGCGCTCCAGATCGGTGGCGAAGGTGAACACGCCGCGGTCGGCGTCATACGGGAAGGGATTGGTCGGGACCGGCGCCGTCTGGGCCGAGGCGGGGACGGCGATCAGCAGGGGCGCGGCGAGCGCCATGGCCAGCACGGAAACCCCGCCTGCCCGGAAAATGGTGCGCCGCATGCTCGTATCCCCTTCAGTCTCGTCCCGGACCCTAGCGCGAGAATTGCGCCGTGACGACAGCCCCCGGATGGGCGTCATCAATCGTCATGACCGCGCCATGTCGTTTGAGGATCGCCCGCACGAAGGCCAGGCCCATGCCGTGGCTTTCGCGCCCCTCCGCCGTCGAGGCGGCGACGGCGGCCGCGGCGTCGCCGGCGTGGGCGCCGAAGCCCGGCCCCTGATCCGCCACGGACAGGCGCGGCCGCCCCTCGTCGCCCCCCACAGTCAGGGTCACGACACCGCCGTCGGGCGAATACTTCACCGCATTGTCCACCAGATTGGCCGTCGCGCGCTGCAGCAGGGTGCGGACGCCCAGCACCTCGACCGGCTCGGCGACGACCCGGATCGCGACGCCCCGCTCCTCGGCCAGCGGCTCGTAGAGTTCGGCGCACTGGCGGGCCAGCACGTCCAGCCGCACGGCCTCGAACGACCACGCCTCGCCGTCGCGCAGCGCCATCGCCTCGTTCATGGCGCGGGTCAGTTCCTGCAGGTCGGCGCGAGCCTCGGCGACCAGTCGCTTCATGGCCGGCGTCGAGGCGCTTTCGCCCAGCTGTTCCAGGCGCGCGGTCGCCCGCGCGATCGGGGTGCGGAAATCATGGGCCAACTGGTCGGCGGAATCCCTCAGCCAGGCGAGCAGCTCCTCCAGCCGATCCAGCGTCCGGTTCACATGGCCCGACAGTTCGGTCAGCTCCGGCGCGACCTCGGTCTCGGGCGCGCGCTCGGAAAAGTCGCCGACGGCTGCCCGGTCCAGGGCGACGCTGACGCGGGCCACGGCGCTGGTCAGGCGACGACGGGCGAAGGTGGCCGCGACCAGACCGATGGCCAGCAACAGGACCCCCGCCCCGATCACCGCCGCCACCGCCCAGCCCCAGGCGTCTCCCGAGGCGTCCACGACCCGTCCGACGGCGATGTCCAGCGCGCCCAGCGACCGGCGCACCACCACGACCTCGACGCCGCGCGACGGGCAAAGCACGCCCCTGCCCAGCCGGACCACATAGACGTCCTCGCCCAGCCGCGGCGAACGCTCGCCCCGCGTCGTCTCCAGCTCCGACAGCCCGGCCGGCTTGCCGACCGGGGCGCGGATGAACCGCACGCCCGCCCCGCCGCGACCGGTCTCGCAGGTCTCCTCCAGCGTCCGGGCCTCGTTCTCGCGCGCCGGACCGTTCTGGAAGGCCGTCAGCCAGTTGGACAGATAGACCGCGTCCGCCGGCGACAGGGCGTCGCCGGTCATCCCCTCCACGCCCAGTTTCGAGGCCATGGCGCCGTAGTCGTCCAGCGCCGCCAGCGCCGCCTTCTCCCGCTGATCCAGCCGGACGGCCGTGCCCGTGATGGCCAGCGACCCGGTCAGGGCCAGGGCGGACAGGACGGCGATCCCCGCCGCCAGCTGGGTGGTGGTGCGTCGCCCCAACCAGGCCCGGATGCGCCGCCACAGCTCCTTCACGGCGAACTCAGGCCGCCCAATCGGACAGGTCGCGGAACACCAGGCTCTGGCTGCGCGCGGACACGATCAGCGGATGCAGGTCCTCGCCCAGTTCGGGCGCCTGCTCCTTCAGCCGGCGACGCAGGGCGCTGATGCGGGCGTCGATGATGTTGACGAAATTGTCGGGCAGGAAGTTCCACTCCACCCAGCACCGGTCCCACAGCATGGTCTTGGTGACCGGCTGGCCGCGCGCGCTCATCAGCTCGCAGACGATGGCGAACTCCAGCGGCGACAGGTCGATGGTGCGCGACGTTCCGGCCAGCTCCAGCTTCACCGTGCGCGCCCCGAAGGACAGGCGGAAGGGGCCGTTGACCAGATCGGCGCTGACCGGCTTGGCCCGCCGGGCGGCGCGACGCAGCTGGGCGGCGATGCGCGCCAGCAGCTCCTCGTCCCCGACCGGCTTGGCCAGATAGTCGTCGGCGCCTTCCAGCAGGCCCTCGACCTTCTGCCGCTCGCCGCCCAGCGCAGTCAGCATCAGGGCCGGCGCGTCCGCGGACGGCCCCGAGGAGGCGCGCAGGCGCTTCAGGGTCTCCAGCCCATCCAGACCGGCGGTCATGCGGTCGAGGATCAGCACGTCATAGGCCCTGCCTGACGCCGCCTCGAGCGCGGCCTCGCCCCGATCCACCCGATCCACGACCTCGAACCCCGCGCGCAGCAGTCGGTCGGCGACGTGTTCGGACAGGTCTGGATCGTCCTCGAGCAGCAGGGCGGCGCGGCCCGCGAAGACATCGCGCAGCTGCGCGAAGGGGTCTTCGCCCGCGATCAGGGTTTCACCATCCATCAGCCGCCTCCCGTCGTCCGAACGATAGGAGGTTGAAGCGCAATGGCAATGCTCGACCGTCCTGATCCCACCTTGCCCGCGCGCGCGACGCGGCGCCGCTGACTCTTCCTGACCGAACATCGGTTGCGGAGCGGCGGGCGAATGCTACCGTTCCGGACGGACAGGAGACGCCCCATGATCACCGCCGCCGTACTCGCCCTCGCCCTGCAGACGACGCCGTCCGGCGCGGTCGATCCCGGCTCGCCGGAGCATCAGGCGGTGCTGGCGCCGGTGAATGCGGTGTTCGCCGCCCTCGCCGCCCGCAGCGCCGACGGTCTGGACGCCCATTTCGACCCGGCGGCCCAACTGACCGTCGTCCATGAGCGCGCCGGGGCCGCCAGCCGGGTGTCCCACCTGACCTGGCAGCAGTTCGCCGGCGGGCTGCAGCCGGGCCCCGAGCGGCTGGAAGAGGTGATGATCGCGCCCACGGTCGCCGTCGACGGCGACGTCGCCATGGTCTGGGGCCCGTACGTCTTCCGCATCGACGGCCGCCTGAGCCACTGCGGCGTCGACCACTTCAGCCTGGTCCGTCAGGCCGGCGTCTGGAAGATCACCGGCCTGACCTGGAACCAGCGCACCACCGGGTGCGAGGCTCTGGACGCGGCGGCGCGCGTACAGTGATGCGCTCAGGCAGCGAGGCTCCGCGAGCCGAGCGTTAGCGCGGCGCGAAGCGCCCCTTCCTAGAAAGCGCTTTCGCCCGTGATCGCCCGGCCGAGGATCAGGGCGTGGACGTCGTGGGCGCCCTCGTAGGTGTTCACGGTCTCGAGGTTCATGGCGTGGCGCATGACGTGCAGCTCGCCGGTGATGCCGGCGCCGCCGTGCATGTCGCGGGCCTCGCGGGCGATGGCCAGGGCCTTGCCGCAGTTGTTGCGCTTCATCATCGAGATGGCTTCCGGGCACCAGTCGCCGTTGTCCAGGCGACGGCCGAGCGCCAGCGCGCCCTCGAAGCCGAGGAAGATCTCGGTCTGCATGTCGGCCAGCTTCTTCTGCACCAGCTGGCGCGAGGACAGGGGACGGCCGAACAGCATGCGCTCGGCGACATAGTCGCGGGTGGCGTGGAAGCAGAACTCGGCCGCGCCCATGGCGCCCCAGGAGATGCCGTAGCGCGCCTTGTTCAGGCAGGAGAACGGCCCGCGCAGGCCCTTCACGTTCGGCAGCAGGTTCTCTTCCGGCACGAAGACGTCGTTCAGCCCGATGTCGCCGGTGATCGAGGCGCGCAAGGACAGCTTGTCGCCGATCTTGTCGGTGGTGAAGCCCTCCATGCCGCGCTCGACGATGAAGCCGCGGATCACGTCATCCAGCTTGGCCCAGACCACGGCCAGATCGCTGATCGGGCTGTTGGTGATCCAGTATTTGGCGCCGTTCAGGCGATAGCCGCCGTCGACCTTGACCGCCCTGGTCTTCATCGAGGCCGGGTCCGAACCGCCGTCCGCCTCGGTCAGGCCGAAGCAGCCGATCAGTTCACCGGCGGCCATGCGCGGCAGGAAGCGCATCTTCTGCTCTTCCGAGCCGAAGGCGTAGATCGGGTACATGGCCAGCGACGACTGCACCGACATGGCCGAGCGGTAGCCCGAATCGACCGCCTCGATTTCCCGCGCGATCAGGCCGTAGGCGACATGGCTGGCGCCCGCGCCGCCGTACTGTTCCGGCAGGGTCGCGCCGAGGAAGCCCATCTCGCCCATCTCGGTCATGATCGAGCGGTCGAAGGTCTCGTCGCGGAAGGCGGCAACCACGCGCGGCAGCAGCTGCTCGCGGGCATAGGCGCGCGCCGCCTCCTGGATCATCCGCTCGTCGTCGGTCAGCCGGCCGTCCAGATCCAGCGGGTCCTCCCAACGGAAGGTTTTCTGCGGAGCGTGCGAGCCGTCGGCCATGGTGGTGTTTCCTGTCGGTGCGGGGTTCAGGCGATCGTGAGCATCCGTGACGATCAGCCCCCCTGTTCTCCTGCGCGGTTTAGGCCAGAATAGCGGTCGCGGGTAGAGGGAGCGCCCGCTTCGGGGTAGGGACGACCATGAGCCGCACGCTGAAACGCCTGTTTGTCGACCATCCGCGCGAGGTCGAGGAAAGCTATCTGGAGCATATGGCGGCGTCCGGGCGATTCGGTCTGAAGCTGCTGCGCCTGGCCGGCTGCGCCTTCTGTCACGCCGTGGTGCCCGGCGTGTTCAAGACCACCGTCTCCGACGAGATCAAGGCGACCGCCCGCACCATGGGCCGTCGCGCCGACGAGGCCCGCGAATGCCGGATGAAGGACGCCGGCGTCTGGGACGTCGGACTTTAAGGGTCGAGGGACGAGGGTCGAGGGGCGAAAGACGGTGATCACCGCGCCTGACTGTCGTACGACCTGATCCCATGACCGACGCCGCCGCCCCTCGACCCTCAACCCTCGACCCTCGCCGCGGCCCCCTCTCCGGCATCCGCGTCCTCGATCTCAGCCGGGTACTGGCCGGCCCGTGGGCGACGCAGACGCTGGCGGACCTCGGCGCCGAGGTGATCAAGATCGAGCGGCCCGGCGTCGGTGACGACACCCGCCAGTGGGGCCCGCCCTTCACGGCGAAGGCCGACGGATCGAAGGGCGACGCCGCCTACTTCCTGTGCGCCAACCGGGGCAAGAAGTCGGTCGAGCTGGATATCGCCAGCCCCGAGGGCGCCGCCGCCGTGCGCGAACTGGCGAAGACCTGCGATGTGGTGGTCGAGAACTTCAAGACCGGCGGCCTGCGCAAATACGGGCTCGACTATGCGGGCCTGTCGGCGGTCAACCCGAAGCTGGTCTACTGCTCCATCACCGGCTTCGGGCAGGACGGGCCGGACGCCCACCGCGCCGGCTATGACTACATGATCCAGGCCATGGGCGGGCTGATGTCCATCACCGGCCAGCCGGACGGCGCGCCGGGCGCCGAGCCGATGAAGGTCGGGGTGGCGGTCGTCGACCTGTTCACCGGCCTGTACGCCTCCAACGCCATCATGGCGGCCCTGCTGCACGCAAGGGCGACGGGTGAGGGTCAACACATCGACATCGCCCTGTTCGACGTCCAGGCGGCGATGCTGGCCAACCAGGCGACCAATTTCTTCGTCTCGGGCAAGGCGCCGACGCGGATGGGCAACGCCCACCCCAACCTGGCTCCCTACCAGCCCTTCCCGTGCAGCGACGGCATGGTGGTGATCGCCGTCGGCAATGACGGCCAGTACCGCGCCCTGTGCCTGGCGCTGGGGGTGGAGAGCCTCGGGACCGACGCCCGCTTCGCCACCAACGCCCAGCGGGTGGCGCATCGGGACGAGCTGACCCTGACCCTGTCGACCCTGACCGGCAAACACAGCATGAAGGCCCTGATGGCCCTGCTGGAGGCGGCGGGCGTGCCCTGCGGCCCGGTCAACACCATCGATCAGGTGTTCGGGGAACCGCAGGCGGTGCATCGCTGTCTGGAGGTGCATCAGACCCGCGCCGATCTGGACGGCCCGGTCCGCACCGTGGCCTCGCCGATCCGCATGTCGAGGACTCCCGTCGCCTATGACCGGGCGCCGCCCGCGCTGGGGGCGGATACGGATGAGGTCCTGGGTGGGCTGAAGGGCTAGCCGCCGGGTTACAGGATGCAGACCCATTCCTGGTAGGGCATCGGCGCAGCCTCCCAACCCGTCAGGGTCAGGAGAATGCCCAGCCCCACGGCGACGACGAAGAGAACCGGCCCCAGCCCACGCGGCTGGCCTGAACGTCCGGTCGGAGCTTCCTCCGGCTCCTCCTCGATCTGCTCGCCACCGGCGCGCAGGCTGTTGAGCAGGGCGCCGGCGGCGGCCGCCTGATTGTCCGGCACCGAGAGCCCCACTCCGCCCAGTGCCAGCAGCGCCAGTGTGTTGGTCTTGGCGTGTTCCGCCCCGCCCAGCACGGGATCGAAGCCTTCTGCCCGAAGACGCGCGGCGGCGATCTCGGCTTCGTACACATCGGCGAAACGGGCGATCTCGGTCATGTCCATGACCTTCAGATAGTGACGGTCGCCGTTCCGGCCACCCCGATCTGCGAACAGCGCACTGCTCTGACGGCGCCGCACGCGCTGTGCGCCGACTAGGGCGGGTTCAGCAGCATCTCCGTGCTGATCGTCACCGCGGCGACGATCGCTCCGGTCAGGACCACCGCGACAAGAATGCCTTGCCAGGACGGCGCCCGGAACCGGCGCGGCAGGGTGTTGCCCCAGAAGCCTCCGGTCGGGAAGGCCGCCACCGCCAGCAGGGTCCCGGCCACCCGGCCGCCCGTCGCCAGCGGCGGAATGTCGTCGCCCTCGTCGGTGGCGAACTCGCCCGCCCGCACCCGGGCCAACAGGCTGCGCGCCTCGGCGATGTCCGACGCGGCGGCCATCAGCCGGATGCCCAGCGCCCGCTGCATCAGGGGATCGACCGTCGTCTGGTAGCGCTCGGTCACCGACACCGTGATGCCGTGCGATTCCAGAAAGGCCGCCGCGAGGTCGGCCTCATAGACATCGTGAAAACGCGCCACCTCGAGCAGGCTCATAAGGCCAAGCTAGCACGCCCGCCGGAATTGAAAACGGCGGCCGCCCTTCGACGACCGCCGTTTCGATGTTTGTCCGGCAGACCGGCCTTACAGGTCCAGCAGGGCCCGCGCCGGGTCTTCCAGCAGTTCCTTGACCCGGACCAGGAAGGTCACGGCTTCCTTGCCGTCGACGATGCGGTGGTCGTAGCTGAGGGCGATGTACATCATCGGGCGGATCTTCACCTCGCCGTTGATGGCCATCGGACGCTGCACGATGTTGTGCATGCCCAGGATGCCCGACTGCGGCGCGTTCAGGATCGGCGTCGACATCAGCGAGCCGTAGGTGCCGCCGTTGGTGATGGTGAAGGTGCCGCCCTGCAGCTGGTCCAGGGTCAGGCTGCCGTCACGGGCGGCCTTGCCGAGGGCGCCGATGCCCTTCTCGATACCGGCCAGCGACAGGGTGTCCGCGTCGCGCAGGACCGGAACCACCAGACCCTTGTCGGTGCCGACGGCGACGCCGATGTCGTAGTGGTTCTTGTAGATGATGTCGGTGCCGTCGATCTCGGCGTTGACGGCCGGGATCTCGTGCAGGGCCTGGACGACGGCCTTGGTGAAGAAGGACATGAAGCCCAGCTTCACGCCGTGGCGCTTCTCGAACACGTCCTTGTACTGGGCGCGCAGGGCCATGACGTTGGTCATGTCCACCTCGTTGAAGGTGGTCAGCTGAGCGGCCGTGTTCTGCGATTCCTTCAGGCGACGGGCGATGGTCTGACGCAGGCGCGTCATCTTCACCCGCTCCTCGCGCGGCTGGTCGGCGCGCGGGGCGGCCACGACCTGGCTTTGGGCGGCGGCGGGAGCCGGAGCGGCGGCCGGAGCCGGAGCGGCCGAACCGATGGCGGCCAGCGCATCACCCTTGGTGATGTTGCCCTTCGGACCGGTGGCCGCGATGGCCTTCGGGTCGAGGTTGTTCTCGGAGACCACGCGCTGGACGGCCGGCGACAGGTGCGGCGCGTCGCCCGAAGGCGCGATCTGGGCCGAACCGGCGTTGGCTGGGGCGGCGGCCGGAGCCGGAGCGGCGGCGCCCGAGGCCGAGATCGAGCCGATCTGCTGGTTCGGGGTCACGGTCGCGCCCGCGTCGGCGAGGATGGTCAGGACGCCGGCAGCCGGGGCCGAGACTTCCACGGCGACCTTGTCGGTCTCGATCTCGACCAGCAGTTCGTCCTTGGCGACGGTGTCGCCCGACTTCTTCAGCCAGGTCCCCATCGAGCCTTCGGCGACGCTTTCGCCCATGGTCGGGACGTTGATGGCGACCGCATCGCCGCCCGAGGCGGCGGGCGCGGCGGCCGGGGCCGCGGGCGCGGCAGCGGCGGCGCCGCCTTCCGACACCGAACCCAGCACGGCGTTCGGGGTCACGGTGTCGCCCTCGCCGAACTTGATCTCGGCCAGAACGCCGTCGACCGGCGAAACGACTTCCAGCGAGACCTTGTCGGTCTCCAGCTCGACCAGGACCTCGTCCTTCTTCACCGGATCGCCGGCCTTCTTCGTCCACTTGCCGATGGTGGCTTCGGTGACGGATTCGCCGAGGGCGGGGGTGAGGATGTCGGCCATGGTCGGGTCCGGTTCTCTTCTGGTGCGGTCTGTTATCTAGTCATCATCCCGGCGGCGGGGGAAGCCGCCCACCGGGTTCGTGTCAGGCGAAGGCTTCGGTCAGGAAGGCGTCGAGTTCCTTGAGGTGTCGGCTCATCAGACCCGCCGCCGTCGAGGCGGACGCCGGGCGGCCCACGTAGCGGGCGCGCTTGGACTTCACGTTCAGCTTCTCGAGGGTCAGCTCGATCCACGGATCGACGAAGGTCCAGCCGCCCATGTTCTTCGGCTCTTCCTGGCACCAGACGACTTCGGCGTTCGGGAAGCGGCCCAGTTCGGTCAGCAGCGACTTCATCGGCCACGGATAGAACTGTTCCAGACGCAGGATGTAGACGTCGTCCACCGGCTTGCCGTCCTGGGCGTCCTTCTCGCGGCGCTCCAGCAGGTCATAGTAGACCTTGCCCGAGCACAGGATCACGCGGCGGATTTCCTTGTCGGCCTTGATCTTGACGCCGGCGACATCGGGACGGGTCTGGGCGTCGTCGTGCAGCACGCGGTGGAAGGAGCTGCCCTCGGCCAGATCGGCCAGCGGCGACACCGCCTTCTTGTGACGCAGCAGCGACTTCGGCGTCATGATGATCAGCGGCTTGCGGAACGGCCGGTGCATCTGGCGACGCAGGATGTGGAAGTAGTTGGCCGGGGTCGTGCAGTTGGCGACCTGGATGTTGTCTTCGGCGCAGGCCTGCAGGAAGCGCTCCAGACGGGCCGACGAGTGCTCGGGGCCCTGACCTTCGTAGCCGTGCGGCAGCAGCATGGTCAGGCCGCTCATGCGCAGCCACTTGCGTTCGCCCGAGGTGATGAACTGGTCGATCACCACCTGCGCGCCGTTCACGAAGTCGCCGAACTGGCCTTCCCACATGACCAGGGTGTTCGGGTCGGCCAGCGAGTAGCCGTACTCGAAGCCCAGCACCGCCTCTTCCGACAGGGCCGAGTCGATGACCTCGAAATGGGCCTGCTTGTCCGACAGGTTGTTCAGCGGCGTGTAGCGCTTCTCGGTCGTCTGATCGACGATGCCCGAGTGGCGCTGCGAGAAGGTGCCGCGCACCGAGTCCTGCCCCGACAGACGGACCGGGAAGCCCTCTTCCAGCAGCGAACCGAAGGCCAGGCTCTCGGCCGTGGCCCAGTCGAGGTTCTGACCGGTCGTGATCATCTCACGGCGGCCTTCGTAGACGCGCTTCAGCGTCTTGTGCACGTCGACGGCGTTCGGGATGGTCGTCAGGCGGTGACCCAGATCGGCCAGCCGGGCGGCCGGCACGGCGGTCTCGCCGCGACGCTCTTCACCCTCGGCCAGACCGATGCCGGTCCACTGGCCGTCCAGCCAGTCCGCCTTCTTGGCCTCGAAGGCCTTGCCGGCCTCGAACTCGGCGTCGAGGAAGGCCTCGAAGCGGGCGACCTCGGCGTCCACCTCGGCCTGGCTGACCACGCCCTCGGCCACCAGACGGGCGGCGTAGATTTCGCGGGTCGAGGCCTGCGCGCGGATCTTCGAATACATCAGCGGCTGGGTGAAGGTCGGATCGTCGCCCTCGTTGTGGCCGAAGCGGCGGTAGCAGAACATGTCCACCACCACGTCCTTGTGGAACTTCTGCCGGAACTCGGTGGCCACCTTGGCGGCGAAGACGACCGCCTCGGGGTCATCGCCGTTCACGTGGAAGATCGGGGCCTGGACCATCAGGGCCACGTCCGACGGATAGGGCGACGAGCGCGAGTTCCGCGGGCTGGTGGTGAAGCCGATCTGGTTGTTGATGACGAAGTGCAGGGTGCCGCCGGTGCGGTAGCCCTTCAGCCCCATCAGGGCGAAGCACTCGGCCACGACGCCCTGGCCGGCGAAGGCGGCGTCGCCGTGAATCAGCAGCGGCACGACCTTGGAGCGGTCCAGCGCCCAGTCTTCCTCGGCCTTGCCGGCGTTGGCTTCACGGATGTCGAAGGCCTGCTTGGCGCGCGACTTGCCCAGCACCACCGGATTGACGATCTCGAGGTGCGACGGGTTGGCGGTCAGCGACAGGTGGACGGTGTTGCCGTCGAACTGGCGGTCCGACGAGGCGCCCATGTGGTATTTGACGTCGCCCGAACCCTCGATGTCCGACGGCACGGTCGAGCCGCCCTGGAACTCGTGGAAGATGGCGCGGTAGGGCTTGCCCATGACCGCGGCCAGGGTGTTCAGGCGGCCGCGGTGGGCCATGCCGAAGACGATCTCGTCGACGCCCAGGTTGCCGCCGCGCTTGATGACCTGCTCCAGCGCCGGGACCATGGCCTCGCCGCCGTCCAGGCCGAAGCGCTTGGTGCCGGGGAAGCGCTTGTGCAGGAAGCGCTCGAAGCCTTCGGCCTCGATCAGCTTGTTCAGGATCGCCAGCTTGCCTTCCTTGGTGAAGGCGTTCTGCTCGAACTTGTCCGGGCCCTCGAAGCGCTGCTGGAGCCAGGATTTCTCCTCGGGCTCGGCGATGTGCATGTACTGGATGCCGATGTGGCCGCAGTAGGTGCGCTTCAGCAGGTCCAGCACCTGACGGATGCTGCCGGTCTGCAGGCCGAGGACGCCGTCCAGGAAGATCGGGCGGTCCAGGTCGGCGGCCGAGAAGCCGTAGAACTCGGGGGTCAGCTCGGGATTGAAGACCGGCTGTTCGATGCCCAGCGGGTCCAGCGTCGCCTGCAGGTGACCGCGCACGCGATAGGCGCGGATCAGCATCAGGGCGCGGATCGAGTCGTGGGCGGCGGCGCGGATTTCATCGGCCGAGGCGGCGGCGGCCGGAGCCGGAGCGGCGCCCGGCTTGGCGGCGGCCTTGGGATCGGGCTTCGGCGCGGGCCAGCGGCCGTCGAAGACCGCTTCAGCCTCGGTGGGTTCGCTGGTGACCGGACGGCCCCAGCCGCCGGCGGCGCCCGAGGCCTTCACCTGGGCGGCGTTGTCCCGCAGCTGGTCGAAGAAGGCGCGCCACTCGTCGGACACGCTCGCAGGATTGTCGGCCCACTTTTCGTGCAGGTCCTCGATAAACGAGGCATTGGAGCCATACAGGAAGCTGGTCTCGGCAAAGACCTGGTTCAGCCGACCGGCATCGTCCGCCATCGTTCTCGTCACAGTCCCTTTGGGTCGCGCGCGCACGTCTGCGCGGAGGCGACGGCGCTCATATAGGCGCTGTTTCCTTATGGGTCATGACCGAATAGCGGCGCTGGGGTCGAAATTCGCCGGAATTCTGCAAATTTCGCCGCTCGACTGTCACGCCTGCGGGACATATCCGCCCGATATGGGTCGGATCAGCCCGGAACCGGCTCCGACCGCCTCCTGAAACGCAAAAGGGGCCCCCTTTCGGGAGCCCCTCGGCAGACCAGCCTTTCAGCCGGATCAGCCCTTCAGAACCTCGACCAGGGTCTTGCCCAGACGCGCCGGCGACGGCGACATCTTGATGCCTGCCGCTTCCATGGCCGCGATCTTGGATTCCGCATCGCCCTTGCCGCCCGAGACGACGGCGCCGGCGTGGCCCATGGTGCGGCCCTTCGGCGCGGTGCGGCCCGCGATGAAGCCGGCCATCGGCTTCTTGCGGCCCTTCTTGGCCTCGTCGATCAGGAATTGGGCGGCGTCTTCCTCGGCGCCGCCGCCGATTTCACCGATCATGATGATCGAGGTGGTCTCTTCGTCGGCCAGGAACATCTCCAGCACGTCGATGAACTCCGTGCCCTTGACCGGGTCGCCGCCGATGCCGACCGCCGTGGTCTGGCCGAGGCCTTCGTTGGTGGTCTGGAAGACCGCCTCATAGGTCAGGGTGCCCGAACGCGACACGATGCCGACGTTGCCCTTCTTGAAGATCGAGCCCGGCATGATGCCGATCTTGCACTCTTCCGGGGTCAGGATGCCCGGGCAGTTCGGACCCAGCAGACGCGAGTTCGAACGGTCCAGACGGGCCTTCACGCGCACCATGTCCAGCACCGGGATGCCTTCGGTGATGCAGGTGATGAAGGGGATTTCGGCGTCGATGGCCTCGATGATGGCGTCGGCCGCGCCTGCCGGCGGGACGTAGATCACGGTGGCGTCGGCGCCGGTGACGTCACGGCCTTCGGCGACCGAGGCGAAGATCGGCAGGCTTTCGCCGTGCGCGCCGGTCCAGGTCTCGCCGCCCTTCTTCGGGTGGATGCCGCCGACCATCTGCGTGCCGTAGTAGGCCAGCGCCTGTTCGGTGTGGAAGCTGCCGGTCTTGCCGGTCAGGCCCTGGACCAGGATCTTGGTGTCTTTGTTGACCAGAATGGACATCGTTCAATTTCCCGAGGGGACAGTTTGAGTGGTGCTGGTGACGAACTGACGAGACAGCGACACCGCAAGGGATTGGTTGGAAGGCGCATAGGCCGCGGACAGGGTGAGCACGCCGAGTTTCGACCAGCTCAGCATGTTCACGCCCGGAGGGCCCTGGAACGGAGGTTCGGCGGCCAGTTCGAGCTCGGCGGCGAGCGCCTCGATCCCTGAACGCCAGTCCGCCGAAGGCCGGCTGACCGTCACCGAACAGACCGAGGCCTGCTCCGGATCGACTACGCCGTCGGCGGGCGTCATCGACATCAGGACAGTCGCCTGCCCCACGCGATAGCCGACGACCCAGCCGGCGGCGCCGCGGGTCGAGGTCATGCTGACGGGCCGCCAGCGCAGACGGCGCGCCGTCGCCTCCAGCGCCTCGCGACGCAGCCCCGTGTCGGCGCACGCGGTCCGGACCAGTCCAGCGACGGTGTCGTCCTGCTGAACCGGCGTCGAAACACCTGCGCCGCCCAGAGCGGCCGCGAGAGCCAGGGCTGCGATCACTTAGGCGACCGCCGCGACGATCTTCTGGGCGGCGTCGTCCAGATCATCGGCGGCCTGGATGGTCAGGCCCGACTCGTTGAGGATCTTCTTGCCCAGCTCGGCATTGGTGCCTTCCAGACGGACGACCAGCGGAACCTGCAGGCCGACTTCCTTCACCGCGGCGACGACGCCCTCGGCGATGACGTCGCAGCGCATGATGCCGCCGAAGATGTTGACCAGGATGCCCTCGACCTTCGGGTCGGCGGTGATGATCTTGAAGGCCGCGGCGACCTTGTCCTTGCCGGCGCCGCCGCCGACGTCACAGAAGTTCGCCGGCTCCTTGCCGTACAGCTTGATGATGTCCATCGTGGCCATGGCCAGACCGGCGCCGTTCACCATGCAGCCGATGTTGCCGTCCAGGGCGACGTAGGCGAGGTCCCACTTCGAGGCCTCGATTTCCTTGGCGTCTTCCTCGGTCTCGTCGCGCAGGGCCTTGATGTCCTCGTGACGGAACAGGGCGTTGCCGTCGAACGAGACCTTGGCGTCCAGAACGCGCAGGTGACCGTTCTCCATGACGATCAGCGGGTTCACTTCCAGCATGTCCATGTCCTTCTCGACGAAGGCCTTGTACAGCGCCGGGAACAGCGACTTGCCGTCTTCAGCAGCCGCGCCGTCCAGCCCGTAGGCGGCGTTGATCGCGGCGATGTCGGCATCGGTCACGCCCGCTTCCGGGTCGATGACGATGGTCTGGATCTTTTCAGGGGTGTCGTGGGCGACGGCCTCGATGTCCATGCCGCCTTCGGTCGAGACGACGAAGGAGATGCGGCCGTAGGCGCGATCGACCAGCAGCGAGCAGTACAGCTCGCGGGCGATGTCGGCGCCGTCCTCGATGTACAGGCGGTTCACCTGCTTGCCGGCCTCGCCCGTCTGGGCGGTGACCAGGGTGTTGCCCAGCATTTCCTTGGCGTGGGCGACGGCTTCGTCGACCGAGAAGGCCAGACGCACACCGCCCTTGGCGTCAGCCGGCAGTTCCTTGAACTTGCCCTTGCCGCGGCCGCCGGCGTGGATCTGCGACTTCACGACATAGAGCGGACCCGGCAGCGACTTGGCGGCGGCTTCGACCTGGTCGACCGAGGTGACGGCCACGCCGTCCGCGACGGGGGCGCCGAAGCCCTTGAGAACCTGCTTGGCCTGATATTCGTGAATGTTCATGGGAGGACCGCCGCAACGCTGCTGGGGAAAGTTGCGGGGCTTATAGGCCCCTCGCCTTCGCAGGTGCAACCATCACGCCGCGTCAGCGACCAGCCCGCCGGGCCGGAACAAATCCGACCCGGCGATTTCAGGGACTTAGTCGACCCAGTCTTTCTTCAGGGTGCGCGATGCGCCGATCAGCAGGATCGAGGCGAACACATAGAAGCCCATCCCGGTGTAGATCGCCCAGCGCAGGCTCTCGTCGCCGAAGCGGGGAGCCAGCAGGTCGCTCATCCAGCCGAAGTAGAAGAAGCCGACGGCGATGCCGAGCAGGTTGTTGATCAGCAGGAACAGGGCGGAGGCGGTCGACCGCATGGGCGCGGGGACCAGATGCTGGACCGCCGCCGTCACCGGCCCCAGCCAAGCCAGGTTAAGGCCGGTCGGGATCAGGAAGATCACGAAGGCCACGGCCAGTTGCTGGAACTGGGTGCCGCCGCCCGGGAAGATCAGGCCGATCAGCCAGGGCGAGTTCATCGCCAGGATGAAGCAGGGCGCCGAGATCAGGAAGGCGATGGCCGGGGTCAGCGGATAGGCGCCCTTGCCGCGCTTCGCCAGCTTGTCCGCCACCGCGCCGCCGCCCCAGATGCCGAGGATGCCGCCGATCAGGGCGATTCCGGAATAGTACCAGCTGACCTGGGTCAGGCTCAGGTCGAAGCTGCGCATGAAGAACAGCGGCAGCCAGCCCGCCACGCCGTAGCCGCACACCGACGACGAGGCGGCGCCGAAGGCCAGCAGCCAGAAGCTGGGCTTGGGAATGACGGCGGTGGCCGCGACCCGGGCGATCATCAGCGACCCGCCGATCACCCCCGCCAGCAGGCCGGCGAACAGCAGGACCAGGGCGCTGGCGCCGATGACGCCGAAGTGGGCGAGGGCCGCCAGGATCAGCAGGCCGGAGGCGAGGCCCAGCAGGCCGAGCGACGCGCGTTTGCCCAGACGACCGTCATTGGCGGGGGCGCCCGCGGGGGCGGCGGCGACCGCCGCGGCCTTCGGCGCGTCCGTGCCGCCGCGGGCCGGATCCTTGACGGTCAGGCGCAGCAGGGGCGCCACCAGCAGGCCCAGCAGGCCCACCACGATGAAGGCCATCTGCCAGCCGTAGGTCGCGGCCAGCAGGCCGCCCACGAGGGTGCCCGCCGCCGTGCCAAGCGGAATGCCGAAGGCGAAGGCCGCGAGGGCGCGGGCCCGCTGGTTCGGCGGGAAGTAGTCGGCCACCAGCGAATAGGCCGGGGCCACCCCGCCCGCCTCGCCGACGCCGACGCCCATGCGGAACAGGAACAACTGGGTGAACGACCCCGCCACGCCGCACAGGGCGGTGAAGCCGGACCAGACTGCCAGCGCGCCCGTCATGATCCAGACCCGGCTGAACCGGTCGGCCAGCCAGGCGAGGGGAATGGCGAGGGTGGAATAGACCGAGGCGAAGGCGATGCCGCCCAGCAGGCCGAACTGGGTGTCCGACATGCCGAAATGATCCTTCAGCGGCGCGGCGAGAATGCCGATGATCTGCCGGTCCAGGAAGTTCAGCATGTAGATCAGGATCAGGACCGCCAGAACGTAGAAGCGATACCCGGTGCGTTCGGTCGACGGCCCGGAGGCGGCGGCGTCCGTGTCGGTCATGGCGTTTCCCTCGACTGTACTTTTTCGTTGCTCGAACCGTAGCGGCGTCACGGGCCGACGCCAGAAGAAAAGGGCGGCGGCTCGCTTGAACCGCCGCCCTTGATCAGAACCGATCAGGTTTCAGGAGATCAGAACTTGAACTGGACCGTCGCGGTCACCGTCTGCGGCGGGCCGTAGTAGGCGATCAGCGAGTTGTTGAAGGCCGCCCCCGCGAAGTTGTAGGCGCCGACCTTGTATTCCTCGTCGGTCAGGTTCTTGCCGTACAGGCCCAGGGTCCAGCGGTCGCTCGGGTCCGTCCAGACCACCGACAGGTCGACCAGGGTGTAGGCCTGCTGGTCGAGGATCGGGTTCGGGAACTCGAACTGGCTGTAGTCGCCGCGGTACGAGACCGACGGGGTCACCGCCAGTTCGCCGCCCGCCACGTTGCCGAGCCAGGTCAGGCCGAGGTAGCCGGTCCATTCCGGGGCGTTCTGCAGGACGACCTGATCCGAGATGTCCTCGTAGGACATGGTGGTCAGGTTGTAGCGCAGGAACTCCTCGAAGTCGGAGTGCAGGTAGCCGACGGCGAAGTTGGCCGACAGGCTGTCGAGGATCTGCAGGCGACCTTCGAACTCGGCGCCGTAGAAGGTCGACGAGCCGACGTTGTCGACGAAGGAGGCGATGCCGCCGACGGCCGGAACCTGGGTCGTGACCTGCTGGTCGTTGTACTCGTTGTAGAAGATCGACGAGGAGAACGAGAAGCGGCTCAGGGCGCCCTTCAGGCCGATCTCGTACGAGTCGACGGTCTCGGGGTTGTAGCCGTTGACGGTGTTCGGCGTCAGGATCGCGTCGCCGCGCATGTCGAAGCCGCCCGACTTGAAGCCGCGCGAGTACGAGGCGTAGGTCGTCAGGTCGTCGGTCAGGTCATACGACAGCGACACCTTCGGGGTGAACTGGTCGAAGTCCTTGCTGCGGACGTAGTTGGTGCGGACCAGCGTCGGGTTGCGGGCGGTGCCGCCCAGCAGCGGGCTGCGGGTCGCGCCGGCGTAGTTGGCGCGGAACACGCTGCCGGTCTTCTCGTCCAGCGTATAGCGCACCCCCAGGCCCAAGTGCAGGCGATCCGTCAGGTCCAGGTTCACGTCGCCGAAGAAGGCGTAGCTGGTGGTGTTGACGTAGCCGGCGGTGCCGATGACCAGACCGAGGTTGCCCGCGATGGTGTCGAAGGCGCCCTCGGCATGACCGTCGAGGTAGAAGAAGCCCATCACGCCCTGGATGCGCTCGTAGTCGAACAGGAACTGGAATTCCTGCGTCAGCTGGTCGTCCGAATAGTAGGCCGGGATGTCCAGCGTCGGGGCCGGGGTGTTGTCGAAGTCGATGACGGTGTCGGTGTCGCCCTCGCGCCAGGCAGTGATCGACTTGAAGGTCCAGGCGTCGTTCAGGTCGATCTGGACGGTCGCCGACAGGCCCTGGTTCACGACCGAGTTGTCGTCGCCCAGGCCGGCGTAGGTGTCATAGACGCTGTCCGGGATGCCCGCGCCGACGCCGACGCCCGCGACTTCGCGGTGACCGTGGCGGGGGTTGGAGTTGTCCTCGGTGCGGTCATAGGCGAGGCGCAGCTGGACGCCTTCCTGCGGCTCCCACTCGGCGCTGACGCGGCCGGCCAGGATGTCCTTGTTGTAGTGCTCGGCGCCGGTGTTCAGGTTCGAGCCGTAGCCGTCGCGCTGGTAGCTGGCGATGGCGGCGCCGATGCGGAAATTGTCGGCCAGCGGCACGCTGCCCGAGGCCAGCAGGTCGATCTGGTTGTAGCTGCCGTACGAACCGCGCAGGGTCAGTTCCGGCTCGTCCGACAGGCGCGAGGTCACGTACTTCACGGCGCCGCCGACGGTGTTGCGGCCGTACAGCGAGCCTTGCGGACCCCGCAGCACCTCGATGCGCGAGACGTCATAGACGTCCAGCACCGCGCCTTGCGGGCGGGCGATGTAGACGTCGTCGACGTACAGGCCCACGCCGGGCTCGAAGCCCCACAGCGGGTCCTGCTGGCCGATGCCGCGGATGAAGGAGATCAGGGTCGAGTTCGAACCGCGGGCGACCTGCACGGTCGCGTTCGGGGTCTGCTGCTGCAGGGCGGTGATGTCGGCGACGCCGGTCTGTTCCAGGCGTTCCTCGCCGAGGGCCGAGACCGAGATCGGCACGTCCTTCAGCGCTTCGTCACGACGACGGGCGGTGACCACGACCTCGCCGAGGTCCGAGGCGCCGTCCTGCGGAGCGGCGTCCTGCGCCAGGGCCATGGTCGACATGGCGCTCCAGGCGGCGCCGGCGAGCAAGGCGGATTTCACGAGTCTGTTCATTGCAGCCCTATTCCCTGATGTTTCCGATCCAGACGCTTTTATTCAGCGTTCAATGATTTTCCCGGACCGTAACCGTTTTACGCCCCCTGTCAAACCGTGGCGCTTCCGTGGCGTAAGGATGGCGGGAAACCTGTGGCGCCGTTGCACAGTCGGGGGTGGGCGGCCTAGCTTGCCGCCCATGAGCAACCGCGACGACAGCCCGACCGACGAAGACGCCCGCCCCGCCCGTCGGGGACGGCCGCCCAAGGCCAAGGCCGGCAGCGCGGGGGACACCCGCGAATCGATCCTGGACGCCGCCGAGGACCTGTTCTCCAAGCACGGCTTCTACGGCGTCACGATCCGCGAGGTCTCCCGGGAGGCCGGGGTCGATACCGCCCTGGTCCACTACTATTTCGGCGCCAAGCGCGGCCTGTTCGACGCGGTCTTCCTGCGCCGGGCCGAGGTCTGGAACAACGAGCGCGTCGACGCCATCAACCGCTACGCCCGCGAGGCGGGCGAGACCATGACGCTGGAGGGCCTGCTCGAGGCCTTCCTGCGGCCGCCGTTCGAATGGTCGCTGAAGGGCGGCCCCGGCTGGAAGCACTACGCCGCCCTGGTCGCCCAGACCAACGCCAACCCGGCCTTCGGCGGCGAGACCATGGCCCGCTATTTCGACCCCGCCATCCGCCGTCTGATCGAACTGATCAAACAGGTCCTGCCCGACGCCCGCGACGTCGATCTGTACTGGGCCTACCACAACCTCTCGGGCGCCCTGACGCTGACCCTGGGCGAGACCGGGCGACTGGACCGCCTGTCGGGCGGCCTGTGCCGGTCCGGCGATCTGGAAAGCGCCGGCGACTACATGGTGCGCTTCGCCGCGGCCGGCTTCCGCGCCGTCTGCGCGCCGAGACCGGAATGAGCGACCGCCCGCTCCAGCTGTCGCTGTCCATCGACCGGAGCCTGCTGAAGGGCGTCGCCGTGTCCCTGGCCGCGGGCGTGGTGCTCGCCTTCTCCGGCGCCTTCGGCATGACCGGTTCAAGCTTCACCGACCGTCTCCTGTACTGGCTGCCGCTGATGCTGGCGGGGGCGGCCTGGGGGCATGTCTGCTCACGGGTCGTCGAGCGGTGGATCGACTTCGACCGCCGCCCCTGGCTGGGCGCCCTGGTCCTGACCGCCGCCATGTCCGTGCCCCTGACCCTGGTGGTCTGGGGTTACACGGTCTGGATCTTCGAGCAGGGCCGCCATGCGGAGCCCGGACGACTGGCCCAGTTCTTCCTGCCCGTGACGGTCGTCACCGCGGTGATGAGCGTCCTCAACATCTTCCTTCAGCGTCAGCCGGTGCAGACCCACGCCGCCCCGGCCGGGACCGCCCCGTCCCGCTTCCCCGACCGCCTGCCGCCGAAGCTGCGCGGCGCGGCCATCCGGGCCGTCGTCTCCGAGGACCACTATCTGCGCGTCCACACCGACCGGGGATCGGACCTGATCTTGATGCGCCTGTCCGACGCCCTGTCCGAACTGGAGGGTCTGGAAGGGGCCCAGACCCATCGCAGCTGGTGGGTCGCCCGCGACGCTGTCCGCAGCGTTTCGCGTGGCGAGGGCCGGGCCACCCTGACCCTCGACGGCGGCGTCGAGGCCCCGGTCAGTCGCCGCTATGCGAAGGCCCTGCGCGACGCCGGCTGGTACTAGGACCGGACGGCCCTACCCCGCCCAGACGCCATGGAAGCCGGCCGGCAGGGCCACGTCTGCGCGCCAGCTGGCCATCGGCCCGTCAGCCACCCGGCCCGCCTCGAAGGCGTGCAGTTCGGTCACCCCTTCGCGCAGGTTGATGGCGGGCGCCACCAGCCAGGCGTCGGCCTCGTCCGACCGGCCCGGCTTGGGGACCCAGTTGGCCTCTTCCATGATCATGTCCTCGCCGAACAGGAAGGCGTCGGACCGCCCGGTCTCCCAGTCCTGCACCGCCAGCCCGGTCGGCAGCGGCCGCCCGCCCCGCTCTCCCGCCACATGGACCGTCCGACGCCGGGCCAGGCCCGCGCGGCGCGGATCGCTCTTGGGGAATTCGGCCGCCACGCCGGAGGAGACCATCTCCGCCCGGCCGTCGGCATGCAGGGTGACCAGCGACAGGGTCGCCGGCTCGCCCGGCACCGTGCCGCGCCCTTCGACCATGACCCGCGCGCCCTCGACCGCGAAATTGACGTCCTTGCCCGCCGCCACGTCGAAGCGGATCGTACCGGACGTGTCCTCCCAGGCGTCGCCGAGGTGGAAATAGCTGAAGCCCGGCAACTCGAAGATCCGCGTGCGGCTCAGGTCGGCCTTGTCGATCACCATCACCTGCGTGCCCATCTCGGGCCGCCAGGCGAACTGGGTCGCATAGGGCATGCCGCGATGGTCGAAGACCCAGGGCTGCAGCACGATGACCAGATGGCGGGCGCTGGCGGTGAAGTCGTGCATGTAGCTGGCGCGCGGCAGGGTCACGACCTCCGCCGTGTGCAGGCTGCGATCAGTGTTCAGCCGCCAGACGATCATCCGGTCGCCCCACAGGCCGATGTTCCAGATCGTCCCGTCCGGATCGTAGCGGGGGTGGGCCTGGAAAGGCATGCCCTTCAGGTCGTCCCGCAGGGTGACGAACCGCTTCGTCGACAGGTCCGAGGCGTCCATCGCCAGCGGCGAACCGCCTTCCCACAGGGCCCAGACCTCGTCCCCCGCGGCCATGACGGCGGTGTTGGCGCTGTTGGCGTCATTGGGCGAGCCGATGCGGGCGCGGCTGTCGCCGGGCGTGCCGAAGCCCGGGGTGACCACGGCGTCGATCTCGCTCTCCCAGCGCCGCTTGGGCGTGTCAGCGAAACGGGCTTCCAGCCTGGCCTGCCCGTCGCGGACCCGGAACGCCCGCATCAGGCCGTCGCCGTCGAACCAGTGGGTCGCCGAACCGCCGGGACGGCGGAACTTGCCCGGCCCGTTGCGGAACAGCGCCCCTTCCAGTCCCGCCGGCGCCCGGCCGTGGACCAGTCGCATGGCCCGCGGCGCGACGTCGGCTTCGAGGTCGGCGGTGGCCAGCGACCAGTCGGCGGCGGCCTGCATCGCCGTCATGGCGCGGACGGTCTCGGGGGTGACGACGGCGGCCGACAGGGCGGCGGCGCCCATCAGGAAGTTGCGGCGGGAGGCGAGCATGGTGGGTCTCCGAACGACCGGCGGATGGAGCTTTGAGGTCACGGGTTCGGGGGCCCAAACAGCGCAAGGCGTGTCAGCCCCCGGAGAAGCCGTCAGCGGATGCTGATCGTCTGGACGGTGTCGCCCGACACGCTGAACCGGGCGCGCTCCCAGCTGGCCGGGCCCATGTTGCCGACGGCGTTGTTGGAGAAGGCATAGGGCTCGACCGGCATGCCGAACGGATTGGTGTTCATCTGGCCGTCGCCGTTCACGTCGTGGAACGCCCGCATCGCATAGTCGCCGGCGGGCAGGTGATCGAACACGGCCACCACCGATCCGGAGGCGTCCACCTCACGCGCCGCGACCGGGCGGCCCGACTGGTAGGCAGCTTCGGAGTCGTACAGGGCGACCATGACCTTGCCGGTGCGGGCGCCGGTCTCGAAGGTCAGGGTGACGGTGGCGTCGTCGGCGCCGGCGCGCGCCGGAACGACAGTCAGGGCCAGAAGGGCGGCGGCGAGCGTGGCGATGCGGATCATGGTCCGGGTCCTCGTGTTCGAGACCCGACGACCGGGCCTCCGATGACCCGACCGTGGCGACGACGTTCACCCGTCGCCACGCCGTTTGCAGGAAGCGGCGCCGCCCGTTCGCCAACGGCCACGGCTGTTCATTCGCGATACGCGAACGGACATCTCCGTTGCGGCCCGCGGTCAGAAGGCTTCGCCTTCCCGACCCGACGCGGCCCGGCGCGACCTAGCGCGGCGCGCGCTTGGCGAGGATGCGCTGCAGGGTCCGGCGGTGCATGCCGAGGCGGCGGGCCGTCTCGGAGACATTGTGGTCGCACAGTTCGTAGACGCGCTGGATATGCTCCCAACGGACCCGGTCGGCGCTCATCGGATTGTCCGGCGGCTCGGGGGCCTCGCCGGTCATCAGCAGGGCCTTCACCACGTCGTCGGCGTCGGCGGGCTTCTGCAGATAGTCAACCGCTCCGGCCTTCACCGCCGCCACGGCGGTGGCGATGGCGCCGTAGCCGGTCAGCATCACGATACGGCTGTCCTCGCGACGGTCGCGGATCATCTCCACCACCTTCAACCCGTTGCCGTCCTCCAGCCGCATGTCCAGCACGGCGAAGGCCGGGACCGAGGCGCGCAGGGCGTCCGTCGCCTCCGCCACCGATCCGGCGGTCGTCACCTCGAACCCGCGGGTCTCGAGCGCGCGACCCATCCGGGTGCGCAGGGCGTTGTCGTCGTCCAACAGCAGGAGGGTCTTGTCCTCCAGCGCGGCGATCCGGGCTTCGGTCTCGGACATCTTGGTAATTTCCATCCCGCTCAAGTCGGTAACGATGGTCCCCCGGTCAAGGTTCAGACCGGGGGTGCGACACCACGGCTCAGGCCGCCACCTCCAGCGCGGGGCGCGGCCAGCGAACGGCCACCCGGGCGCCGCGCGGCTGCCCCCGCCCGCCGTCGCCCGCGCCGACGCTGACCTTGCCGCCGGTGCGTTCCAGCAGCGTCCGGGCAATGAAGAACCCCAGCCCCATGCCGCCCTGGCTGGGCGCGATGACCTCCGCCGCCGGCGGCGGCGCGGCCGACTTGCGCGCCTTGCGTCCCGGCGTGGCCGCCGCCACCGAAGCGGCGATCTGGGCGGTCAGGGCGCGGCGCGCCTTCCCTTGCGGGCGGCTGGTCACATAGGGCTCGCCGAGCCTCGGAAGGATGTCCGGCGGGAAGCCGGGACCGTCATCCACCACCTCGATCTCGATGAAGCCCGCGTCGACCAGCGCCCGCACCCGCACCCGGCCGGCGGCGAAGTCGGCGGCGTTCTCGACCAGGGTCGACAGGCCGTGGATGACCTCCGGCAGACGGCGGACGCGCGGCGGCTTCTCGCCCGAAGCCGTGCGGACCGACACCTCGAAGTCCAGATCGAAACCGCGATGGGGCTCGACAACCTCCTCCAGCAGGGCCTTCAGCCCCACCTCGGCGAAGACGATGCCGCCCTCCTCCTCCGGCTGTTGCGACAGCCGTTTCAGGATGTCCCGGCACCGCTCGGCCTGTTGCAGGATCAGCGCCGCGTCCTCGGCGGCCGCCCCCTGTCCGTCCGACGCGCGCAGCAGCTCCTTGGCCACCACCTGGATCGTCGCGAGCGGCGTGCCGAGCTCATGCGCCGCCGCCGCCGCCAGACCGCCGAGGGCGGCCATCCGCTGCTCCCGCTGCAACACGTCCTGGGTGGTCGCCAGCGCCAGCTCCAGCTTCTCGGCGTCGGCCGCCACCCGCCAGGCGTAGGCGGAGGTGAACACCACCCCGGTGGTCAGGGCCATGCCGATGCCGAACTTGTACAGCGGCGGCAGGTTCAGCTCGGTGCCCGCCTGCCAAGGCAGCGGCAGGGAGACGAAGAACAGGCAGACGGTGGCGATCAGCACCAGCAGCCCCATCAGCACCGCCTGCCGGGCGGGCAGCGACGCCGCCGCCACCGTCACCGGGGCCACCAGCAGCAGGCAGAAGGGGTTCTGGAGCCCTCCGGTCAGCCCCAGAAGGATGGCGGTCTGCAGAATGTCGAAGCCGAGATGGGCCGCCGTCAGGGCGCCGTCGGTGGCCGAGCCGTCGCTGCGCTTCAACCGCGCCGTGGCGCTCAGGTTCATCAGCACGCTGGCGGCGATGACGGCCAGGCAGATCCAGATCGGCAGGTCGAAATGGAACCAGGCCGTGGCGACGAAGATGGTCGCGCTCTGGCCGAAGATGGTCAGCCACCGCACGATGACCAGGGTGCGCAGCGACAGGCCCCGGCTGCGTCGGGGCAGATTGCGCCAGCCGGCGAAGCGGCCGCCGCTCTCGGCGAGGTCCGCGGACTGCGGCGACGGATGGTCTTCTGTGGCGCTCACGGCTCTTCTATAGACCCGTTCGGTTCGCTTTGGACCACAACGAGAGAGACGCGATGCCGCGCCGTTCCATCCTGATCTTCGCCGGCGCCTGCGTGGCGATCGCCGCGGCCCTCGCGATCGTCACCCTGGTGGTGGTCAGCCGACCGCCCTCGGCGCCGATCAGCGCGGAGGTCACCTCAACCGGCCAGCCCCAGGTCGGCGGCCCGTTCCAGCTGGTCGATGAAGAGGGCCGGACGGTCGATCAGACGATCCTGAACGGCAAATGGTCGCTGGTCTTCTTCGGCTTCACCTACTGCCCGGACTACTGCCCGACGACCCTGAACATGCTGGAAGCCGCCCGCCGCGAGCTGGGCGCCCAGGCCGACGACCTGCAGGTGATCTTCATCTCGGTCGACCCCGCGCGCGATACGCCCAAGGCGATGAAGGACTATCTGTCGACCTGGTCGACGGACGTCACCGGCCTGACCGGCACGCCCGAGCAGGTAAAGGCCGCCGCCGACGCCTATCGCGCCGTCTACGAAAAGGTCGGCGAGGGCGAGAACTACACGATGAACCACTCGCTCACGATCTATCTGATGGGGCCGGACGGGCAGTTCCGCGCGCCGCTGGGCCATGACCTCGGCCCGACCCGCATCGCCGACGTCATCCGCCGGAACATGCAGCGACGATAATCACCGCATACGACCGATAATGACGGGGCGCCGGGTTAGACTTTGATTTCACCGCGTCCGGCGTCGCGCGGTGAAGCGCCCGGGCCGGCCTTTCCGGACTCTTCGGACCGCTTTTTCCGGCTCGCCGCCCGCCGTTCACGATTTCAGTGATCGGTGATTATCTTTTTGCAGTGCGGTATAATCTATGATGCCTTGCCGCACTCTCGGCGGGGGCCGTCTCAGGACACGCATGCTGTATACGCTTCACGAGCTGGCCTACGCCTCGGCCGCTCCCTTCCGGATCGGGGCCCAGATGGCCCGGGATTTCTGGACCTCACCGCTCAACCCGGCCGCCGACTCCGCCATCGGGCGGACGGCCTTCGCCTCGGCTGAACTGTTCGAGAGCGTCACGCGCCGCTACGGTAAGCCCAAATGGGGCCTGGACGTCGTGACCATCGACGGCAAGCCCGTGCGCACGACCGAGCAGGTGGTCTGGTCCTCGCCCTGGTGCCGTCTCGTCCGTTTCGCCCGCCACATCGGCGACCTGAAGCGCGCCGGCAAGCCGACGGTGGCCCCCGCCGTGATGATCGTCGCCCCGCTGTCGGGCCACTACGCCACCCTGCTGCGCGGTACGGTCGAGGGCTTCCTGCAGGACCACGACGTCTATGTCACCGACTGGTCGAACGCCCGTCAGGTGCCGATGCTGGAAGGCCGCTTCGACTTCTTCGACTATATCGACCACGTCCGCACCATGCTGGCCCAGATCGGCCCGCGCGCCCACGTCGTCGGCGTCTGCCAGCCCGGCCCGCCGGTGCTGGCCGCCTGCGCCCTGATGGCCGAGGACAACGACCCGAACCGCCCGGCCTCGATGACCTTCATGGGCTCGCCGATCGACGCGCGCCTGTCGCCGACGGTGACCAACGAACTGGCCGAGGAAAAGCCCTTCGCATGGTTCAAGTCGAACATGATCCACACCGCGCCCTGGCCCTATCCGGGCTTCGGGCGACGCGTCTATCCGGGCTTCGTCCAGCTCTACAGCTTCATGTCGATGAACGAGGAGCGGCACCGCGACGCCCACCACGAGTATTTCCAGAACCTCGTCAACGGCGATGGCGACGAGGTCGAGAAGCACGAGGAATTCTACAACGAATACCTGTCGGTGCTGGACCTGACCGAGGAATTCTATCTCCAGACCATCGACATCGTCTTCCAGCAGCACCTGCTGCCGCGCGGCCTGCTGGAGCATCGCGGGCGCAAGGTCGATCTGGCGAAGATCAAGGATATCGGCCTGATGACCGTCGAGGGAGCCCGGGACGACATCTCGGGCGTCGGCCAGACCCAGGC